>DATAUD010000071.1:0-45705 GCA_036268455.1 Verrucomicrobiia bacterium | reverse complement strand
CCTCCGGGCGGCAGTTCTTTTGGCCGCAGCCTTCGTTGGCTCGGCCCTCAAAGCCCGCCGCGGGGATTTTCGGGCCTCCCCGCCTCGTCTGCGGCCAAAATCCCTTGCCGCGGAACCCCTCGTATTTTTCAGACACGCTCTTAGTGTTTTGATTTTTGTTTTGCTGGCCGGCTTGGGCGGTTCCGGGTTTGCGGACGATCTGGCGCTCTCCGACGATCAACCGTTGCGCATGCCGCCCGTTGGCTCGTATCAACTTCGCGTTCTCTCGCCGACGCTGCTCGAACTGACGCTGGTCACCACGAAAGACCCTGACCCGGCCCCGGTTAAACAATGGAACTTTGTCGATGCAAATGGGCAGCCGCATCTGCCTGCCGCGAGCGATTTTGCCGTTTCAGCGGATGACCGGCCTTTGGCGGTGCGCGCGGTCGGCTTTCGGCGGCGGGTCCTTTACGCGCCGTTTCGCCATCGCGATCTCCGCATCGGCAATTATCTTTATCTCCAACTGGCCTCGGCGATTTCTGACAATCAAAGCGTCGCCGTACGCAATCCCGGCGGAGACCTTTGGCCTGCTTCGACGCGATTCGCGATCAAAGCCGACCCGTTTCGATGGAGTCCGGCACTGCACGTCAACCAAACCGGGTATCTGCCAGCTTACCCGAAGGAAGCGATGGTCGGATATTACCTGGGCAGTTCGGGTGAGATGGAATTAACGCCGTCGAACACGCCCGTTTTCCATTTGATTGACACGCAATCCGGCAAGGATGTGTTTCAAGGGCCTCTGACAGGGCGGCCGGACCGTGGATTTCCTTTTGCCTGTTACCAGGAAGTGTTGGAGGCGGATTTCTCCAAGTTTAAAACTCGGGGAGAATACCGGCTGTTCGTTCCGGGGCTGGGAACTTCGTTTCCATTTCGCATTGATGAGGCGGTGGCCGGTGCGTTTGCGCGAACTTACGCGCTGGGCATTTATCATCAGCGTTGCGGCGAGGCCAACGCGATGCCGTTCACGCGATTCACGCACGGCCCCTGCCACACCGCGCCGGCGGAAGTGCCAGACATGTCCGGCAAATTCGACGAAGTCAACGAGGTCCTCGCGCAGATGTCCGCCGATTACAAAGACAATCCCCGGCACACGGCGCCGCAATTGCGAAGCGTGGACGCATCGCTCTACCCATTCATCAACCGCGGTCCGGTTGATGTGAGCGGAGGCCATCACGACGCCGGTGACTACAGCAAATACACGATCAACAGCGCGTCGCTCATCCATCAGCTTGTTTTCGCGGCGGACGTTTTTCCCGGCGCGGTCGATCTGGACAACCTGGGCCTTCCCGAAAGCGGCGACGGAAAAAGCGATATTTTGGAGGAGGCGAAAAAGGAGGCTGATTTTCTGGCAAAAATGCAGGATGCCGACGGCGGGTTTTATTTCCTCGTTTACCCGCGCGACCGGGAATACGAAAACAACGTCACACCCGATCACGGCGATCCCCAGGTGGTGTTCCCGAAAACAACCGCGGTGACAGCGGCGGCCACCGCGGCGCTCGCCGAATGCGCTTCGTCGCCGGCGTTCAAAAAGGAATTTCCCGAAGCGGCGGCGATGTATCTCGCAAAAGCAAAAAAGGGATGGGCGTTTCTGGAGCGGGCGATTGCCAAATACGGCAAGGATGGCGCCTACCAGAAGATCAGCCATTACGGTAACGAGTTCATGCACGATGATGAATTGGCCTGGGCAGCGTGCGAATTGTTCCTGGCCACCGGCCAGGACGCCTATCAACAAAAGCTTCTCGATTGGCTCGATCCGTCCAATCCAGACACGCGCAAATGGGGTTGGTGGCGGCTTTACGATGCTTACGGTTGCGCCATTCGCAGTTACGCCTTCGCCGCCAAGGCCGGAAAAATCAAGCGCGATCAGCAAAACGTCCTGTTGCTGGAAGCTTGCGAGTCCGAAATCGCCGCCGACGGCGCGGACCAGCTTCGCCGCGCGCAAGACAGCGCGTACGGAACGAGTTTTCCGGAGGAAACGAAGAGGGCCGAATCAGCCGGCTGGTATTTTTCCGGCGACGCGGCGTTCGATCTCGCGGTGGCCTGTCAACTTGATTATCCCGTGATGAACGACCCGCGCCCACAAATGATCGCCGCGCTAATCAGCAATTTGAACTACGAAGAGGGTTGCAACCCTGTCAATGTCACTTATCTGACGGGGCTGGGTTGGAAGCGCCAGCGAGAAATTGTCGATCAATATGCGCAAAACAGCCGCCGAATTTTGCCGCCGACCGGCATTCCGCTCGGCAACGTCCAGGGAGGTTTTGGGTGGCTTGATCTTTATCAAAAGGAGCTGGAAGAATTGAGTTTTCCAAGCGATGGTTCCGGTGATCAGCCGTATCCTTTCTATGACCGTTGGGGAGATAGTTTTAATCTCAGCCAGGAATTTGTGACCGTGAACCAAGGCCGCTCCCTGGGCTATCTGGCGTGGCTGATGGCCCAAACCTCGCTCAAAAACCAGCCGTGGAAATCCGCCAACGGTACCATTTCCCGCGTTGCCGACAATAAATCAACCTTCACGCTCTCCGCGGCCGGACTGGATTTGTCGCAGGCGCGGATTGTTTGGGAGGCGGAGGACGAGGAGCCGGCGTACGGGAAAACATTCGTATTGACGAATGGCTCAGGGCGTCGCTGGATTGAGGCGGAGGCCCAATTACCGGATGGACGACGCGTATTTGCCCTGACTACCGTCCTAGTCCCCTAGCCTGTATTCCCATTGCGGGCGCGGGATGAATTGTAGGGAGTGTTTTTTCCTTGGGGTTTTAACCCGGTCTGTTTCCGTTCTACACCCACCTTACTTTCGGGGCCGGGGCGACTAATTTTGTCTCGCGATGGACGTAACAGAAATGACACAAAGGCCCAATCAACAGAATGGCTTACCCCAAGCCCAACAATGAAAGCTCTTTTTGTTCACCAATACCTCGGAGCGATCGGCGGAGCGGAAACGGACATTCTCCTTGGAGCCGATTCGCTCGAAAAGCGGGGCCATTCAACGGGCTTACTCTACGCATCCCGCACCGGACGGGGCGAAGAACCGTGGAACCGGACATTTTCCGCAAGCTTTCCCGTGAACGAACTCGACGCGGCCCTCGAAAAATTTGCGCCCGACCTGATTTATTTTCACAGTTTGCCGGACTTGGGAATCCTGGAGAGACTTTTAGACTCCGGGATCCCTATGGTCCGGCGCGTTCATGACCATCGGATGTACTGCATGAGGGGCGGCAAGTACAACTACTTCACCCGCGCCGTCTGTTCGCGGCCCGCGTCGTTGCGCTGTGTTTTTCCCTGTCTCGGGTTCGTGGGCCGCAATCCGACCGGTTCCCTTCCTTTGAAGTGGGTCAGCTACTCGGCGAAACTCAAAGAGATCCGGCTCAATCAACGATGCGCGCGCCTCGTGGTTTATTCGGACTACCAAAAGGAGGAATTAATCCGCAACGGTTTTGATCCCGAGAAAATCGAAGTTCACGTTCCGGTCCACAACTACGGAGAGGAGAAAGCGCCCAGTTCCTTCAGCGACCGCAATCTCGTGTTATTCGTCGGCCAGGTGATTCGCGGCAAAGGCGTCGATCTTCTTTTGCGGGCATTGGCGAAGGTCAACGTCCCGTTTGAGGCGTCCATCCTGGGCGAAGGCAACCATCGCCAGCATTGCGAACGGCTTTGCGCGAAATTGGGGCTTCGGGATCGCGTTCGATTTCATGGATTTGTTCCGAGCGGCGAATTGAAAAACTATTATCAGGAGGCGAGTCTTCTGGCGGTCAGTTCCGTCTGGCCCGAACCGTTCGGTCTTGTGGGCCAGGAAGCGATGTTTCACGGATTGCCTGTGGTGGGCTTTGACGCCGGTGGCATCCGCGAATGGCTTTTGGACGGGGAGAACGGTTTTCTCGTCCGCTGGAAGGACACTGACGCCATGGCCTGGCGGATCGAACAACTGCTGCGCGACAAGGAACTCGCCCGAAAGCTTGGCGCTCGCGGAAGGGAACTGGTCAGCCGGCAGCAAGTAATTTCACAACAAAATTGTCCCATCGAACAAATGCTCCTGCGTGTGGTGCGCGAGAGCCGCCCGATGGTTGAACCTCAACTTCGCGTTGAAGCCAACGCCACCCGCTTATGAAACATAACGACATCGCCCACCTATTGTTGCGCCGTTGCGCCACCGCCCAAAATCCCCTGTTCCGCTGCTGGCTGACCCTTCACGTTCAACAGCAACGATTGCGCGCCAAGTGGCTCGCCCACGGCGCGGACGTCACCAAGCGAGGGCTGGACATTGCCGTCTCCTTTATTTGCCTTCTGTTGGCGTCGCCATTGCTGGCGCTTATTACGCTGCTGATCAAGCTGGAGGATGGCGGCCCTGTCTTTTTTTCGCAGACGCGCGTCGGCCAGAACGGACGCGAATTCAAGATGTTCAAAGTTCGTTCCATGATCCTTGGGGCCGAACAGCGGCTTGTCGAATTGCTGGAGAAAAACAAGCATCGCGACGGCGTGACCTTCAAGATTCAGAACGATCCCCGCATTACGCGCGTCGGAAAATGGCTGCGGAAATTTTCATTCGATGAATTGCCGCAGCTTTTTAACGTTCTCATGGGCGATATGTCACTGGTCGGACCCCGCCCGCCATTGCCGCGCGAAGTGGCCAAATATTCTCCCGCCGACCGGCGGCGTCTGGCAATCAAGCCGGGCATCACGTGCATCTGGCAAATCAGCGGCCGCGCCAACATTGATTTTTCGGGGCAAGTCCAACTGGACGTGGATTACATTGAAAGACAAAATTTCTGGACCGATCTTCTGATTCTAACACGCACCGTCCCGGCCGTGTTGTCTGGAAAAGGAGCCTGCTAATGAAATCAATCCTTATCTGCCCCTCGGAGCGGCCCGCCGTCCCATTTTTGGGCGCGATGGATCCGCTCTGCAATGTGCCCATGTTGGGGCAAGGGCTTGTGGAGTATTGGTTGAGCTTTCTTGCTTGCGCCCGTGTCAAAGAGGTGCTTGTGCTGGCACAGGACCGGGCAGAGCAAGTGCAGGCTCTCGTCGGCGATGGATCGAGATGGGGACTAAAAGTGGAAGTTGCCCCGAAGGCCAGGGAATTGACCGTCGAAGAAGCTATGGCCCAATACGGGACTGATTCGTCGGTCACGGTCATGGACCACTTTCCGGATTTGCCGGAAAAGCCGCTCTTTAGCAGCTATTCCGATTGGTTTGCCGCAATGAAAGAGTGGATGCCGCGCGCCCGGACGCCTGATCGCGCCGGCGTGCGGGAAATCCAGCCCGGGGTTTGGACTGGCCTTCACTGCAACATTTCGCGGAGCGCTTACCTGTGCGCGCCGTGCTGGCTGGGCGACCACGTTTATGTGGGGTCGGCGGCGACCATCGGGCCAGGCTCGATTCTCGAAGACGGCGCGTTCATTGAACCGAAGGCGAGAGTGATCGACAGCTTTATTGGGCCGGACACATTTGTTGGCCGTTACGTGCAGGTGAAAGATTCGGCGGCGTTGGGGAACACGCTGATTAATTTGAAGACGTGCCTTGAAATCACGGTGCCCGACGAATTCCTGCTCTGTTCATTGCGCGCGCGGCAGCCAAAACAAAAAACCGCAGGCTGGCTGGACCGCATTGCCGATCTCTGGAGGGATTTGGACAATGTGGAGCCTGTTGTTCAATCTCCCGTGCTGATCGGAGTCGAGAAGAGAGACTTCAACTCCGAATCCCGGATTTAGATTCGCTCACTGCTGCGACAATCTAAAAAACTGTTGAGCCCCGTTGATGGCGTTTGTCACACTGATAGTGCTTCCATTGATGCTGGACGCGCCGGGATAGTTCGTCCACGCGTCCGGGGCCAGTTCCGAGGCAACTTGGAGATTGTAACCAGAGTCAGCGAAAGGCCACGAAAGAACGACATTTTGCCCTTGCTGCACAATGGTAAGTCGAGCCGGGGGAGTCGGAATCACCGTAGGCACAAAAGCCAGCCCCTGGGTAAAAGCGCTCGGAAACCCACTGGCGTCGTTCAAATGATCGGAGTCCAACGTGTAAAAATTGGTCGTGCCGCCGCTGAAACTCGTGCCATCGGCTGAAAGGGAAAGCTGCAAGATAGTCCCCTGCCCCTGATCGGAAATATAAAGGACTTGCGCGTTCGTATCCAACGCCATGCAGCCGCCGTAAAAATTCGGATACATCAGTAAGACCCCCGGCGGCATCGGCATGACGGTCGCGTTGGTATTACCGGTAATTGGTATCGACCAAATCGCGTTTGAAGCGGTGTCCACTCCCGGCGCGGGTCCGGCTGTTGCGAAGTAAATCAGATTCTGCGATGTGTTCACCGCCAGGCCAACAATATAGCCGTTGGTGTCATTGCCGGGGAATTGCGAACTCAGGGTCAACATCTTTGGCTGCGGATTAGTGCCGGTTGTGCTGACAACGTAAACGCCGTTAAGCTGTTCGCCGCCAAGCGTGGCGTTGTTCGGATCGCCGTTATCGTCGTCAACATAGTAAATCTGGCCGCCTCCCGGCGTCACCCACATCTGCCGCGGCAGCACGAAATTGTTGGAAGTGGAGGCCTCGCTCAAAAGCACTCCGACCTCGTTGGTGATCTTTCCAGTGCGGTAATTATACGGCGAAATCATCTGGCCATTAGTCGGGTTGTAAAAAACTTCTATTAAATCAGCGCCGTTCGTATCGGCCCCCCAGAGACCGAGATAAATAATATGGTGGGTTGGGTCCACGGCGAAGGCGTTGGCCTCGTCATCGAGTGCCGTATCGGTAATTTGGATTGATTGCAATTGGCCGCCGGCAACGGAACCAGACCGAAGAGTGCCATCGGACCAAAGCCCGAAATAAAGATTGTTGGAACTGTCCACGCCAACCGTCTCGCAATTGGCGGAACTCGGGTCAACTACAACGACCATTGGATCGCTCCCATCGGTATTAATGTGGCCGACTCGATTATCGGGCAAGCCGCTGTACGTGCCGGAGGCGGGGCCTTGGCCGCCAAACCAAACTTCTCCTGTTGGCGCCACGCCGCCAAATGCGGCACAAGCGCTTGCTGCCAGAACAAACGAAGCCACAAAATTCTTTAGACAATTTTCAAATCGCATATGTCTTATGTCTTGATATTTCACATCCCGATTGCCCAATCAACCGCCGCCTTTGCCCAATAGTGAACCAGATTCACGGAAGCCCGTCAAGCGCAAGCCATCGACGTTCTCCGCGTCGAGACCGCAGTCAAAATAAGCCGGGCGGTGGGAGCCCCAATGAATCGCGCAGTTTTCCAATGTGATGTCCGCGGCCCACTGGATACTGTAGCCGGGATTGCCGCGCTTTTCGATTGGCTCAAGGACTTTGGTGGGACGATTGTCGAAAACGCCGCCGGGGTATTTTGTCCAGCGGTCAAATGTGATCGAGACGTTTTCAAAACGGACGCTGTGGATTATGCTCGCGGACGAGCCATCGATGCGCACGCTGTTTTCCGCCCGGCCGCGAACGTTTCGCACCAGCACATTGCGGATGCTTCCCAGCCGCGTATCGCTCGTGCGCGGTATGGCTGTGAAAGAAATGGCCTCACCCCGGCCCCACCATGGGTCGGCATGGTAACGCGAGACAAACCGAATATCGCGAAAGACAATGTTTGACACATTGCCTTCATCCCGCAGTTGGATGGTCATCCCGCGGCTGCCGGACAAAATCCGGCAATGCTCGAACACAATATCGTGGATGTCGCTGACGGTTTCAGTGCCGATTTTCAGACCGGCGTCTTGTGTTCGTATCACGCAATCATGCACGCGAATGTTGGCGCATGGCCCGTAATCATTTGTCTGCCGCGTCGTTTTGATAACGATGGCGTCGTCGCCACACGTGAGATGGCAATTGCGGATTTCGACGTCCTGGCAATGGTCCGGGTCGATGCCGTCGCAATTGGGGACGTCGAGCCGGTTGCGGACCGTGATGTTTTCCACCAGAACATTCGTGCAGCCCAGCAAGTGCAATCCCCAAAACGGCGCGTCGCCGAACGTTATGCCGCGCACCAGAAGATTCGAGCAGCCGGTCAAAACGAACAGTTTTGGCCGCCATTCCTTGAACAACCACCATTCGCCGGCATTGTCGTAGCTTTTCATAAAAGCCAGGGAGCGCCCGTCAATTTCGCCGCGTCCCGTTATGCGCAAATCGCGCGTGTTCAGCGCGGTAATAACGCCGTCGCTCTTGTAGTCCCCCTGGTTTGTGCTGATAACCAGTTTGCCTTCGAGATGAAAATCAATGCCGCCTCGCAATTCCAGCGACCCGATGAGAAACCGATGCCCGCGCGGAACCAGCACCTGACCGCCATGAACGGCGGCGGCGTCAATGGCGCGTTGAATGTGGATTGTATCAAGGGTTGTGCCGTCTCCCGCGGCCCCGAAGTCGAGCACATTAAAAACGCGGGGATTTCCGGCCATTGCGGAAACGCAGAGGAAGAAGGCAAAACGAACCGCAAGATTGCCGAGGAATTTCATTTGACAGCAACATCCCACACTTTGGCGCGGCGCGATTTGCCGGCAGGGCCTTCCACCCAAAGCACGACAACGTAATGGCCGGGGTTTTTGTAAATGTGCGCCGGGTTTTGTTCGGTCGAAGTCTGGCCATCGCCGAAGTCCCATTGCCAGGAGGTGATTTTTCCTTCGGAAAGGTCTTTGAAGGCGACGAGCCGGCGGTCCATATCGATAACTTTGAATGACCATTGCGCTTCGATCGGCTTGCGAAACGGCGGCTCCAGGGGCATCAGTTTGAAACCGACCAACTGGTCGGCGTTGCCGTACATCGTATGATGACGTGAAAGGTTCCAAAAGCCGTTGTTGGTGTCGCCGGAACGCACATCGTCGTAATCAATCACAGCCCATGACATCCCGATGATTTTATTTTCCTTGAGAACGGATTCGACGCTGCGTTGCGACCCTTCGGCGCCGGCGTAATCAAACGGAGTGATCCAAAATTCCAAAACGAGATGGCCAGGCTGCCCCGGGCGGAAGTGATACGAATAGGCGGCATTGGCATAAGGCAATTCTTTGATCCATTGCTCCGGCCCCCAAACCATGCACCAGTCCTTCCCTTCAGCGGGCGTGAAGATGTGATAATTCTGGGCGTGGGCGCCCTGCAGCGTGAAGTAGGTTTCCCAAGTGCCAAGAATGTCCCGCGCGGGTTGAAATCGCTCGATCAAAGGCCCGCCGGACAAGTCGCCATCGACGACCAATTCGAACGTGTCGTTGTGCAAGCCGGGCAGCGAAAAATCCCAATAATCATCGTCCGCTTCGTAAAGAAAATAAAGGCGGTTCATGCCCTTGACCCATCCGACGCGCACACGGACGTTCAGGTTTTTCGGGTCGGGTTTGGGGTGCTTTCCCGTGTCATCGACCAGTTGATCGGTGCCGATCACATAATCTTGCGGGACGATGTTCCAATCGTTGGTATCGCCGTCAATGGTTGGAATTTTGTCAGGCGGGAATTGGAAAACCTTGAAGATAACGTTGGTGCGGTCCAAAGCGGCGGCAGGTCGGCACAAGAGAAGCCCTGCCAACAATAAGGTAAAGAGGGGCCGCGTCACCCATACATCACGCCATGACGGCAAAACGGCTGTCAATGGCGAATTGCGAGCGGGGCTAACCCACCCGTAACCAAATCGTTTTCAGGTAGGCCGGCTCATCGCGCTCAATTGGAAAATCCGGGGGTTGCGACGCATAATTCTGAAGCGTTATGCGGCGTCCGGCGCGTTCAATAGCGCCGGTGACAGATGCCAGAAAGTCTTCCGCCTTGAATTGCGCGGCGTTGGTTGAGGCAAACAAGATTCCTCCCGGCTTTAACACGCTCAAGGCGGCGCTGACGAGCGTCCCGTAATCGCGCTCCGCCTGGAATATGCCGCTTTCTTTGGACCGCGAAAAAGTTGGGGGATCCAGAAGAACAAAATCGAAACGACTTTTCTTTTTGGCCAATCGCCGAAGCCAGTTAAAAGCGTCTCCAAAAATAAAATCATGTCCGCCAGGATCGATCCCGTTAAGCGTGAAATTGCGGCGTCCCCACTCCAGGTAATTTTTCGAGAGATCAAGACTGGTGACGCGCGCCCCGGACATGGCCGCGCAAACCGAAAAACCGCAGGTGTATGCAAATGTGTTGAGCACATCGGCGGTGGCGGTAATATCAAAATCGGCTGCGACGTGACGCGTCAACAGCCGCCGGCGATTGTCCCGTTGATCGAGAAAAAGACCGCTGGAATAACCTTCGTCGAGTTGAAGCGCGAAACGCACGCCGTTTTCGCGAATTGAGATTTCCCCGGGCGCCGCCGTTCCCCAAAGGCAGCGCGGCCCGGCGCGTTCTTCGTGCTGGAGGATTTTGTGATAGACGGCGCGCGAGCCAAGGCGCAACGCGCATTGTTCAACGCGTTCTTTTTCGGGACCGGACAACGGCGCGGCGGACTGGGCCAGCAAATATTCGCCGAGGCGGTCAATGTACAATCCCGGCGATCCATCGGCGGCGCCATGCACAACGCGAAAAGCGTCCGTCATGGCGGGATCAATCACGGCCTCGCGCAACGCAAACCTTGAATCTTCGCCAAAGTCCACAGGAGCGGAAAGCGTCACAGTCTGGCCGCTGGCGGGATGCTCGAAAGTCAATTGCGCGGCGTGCAAACAGAGGCGCGCGGCCGAGCTTCCGCCGTAGAGAGCATCGCCCAGAATCGGAAATCCATGTTCGGCCGCGTGGACGCGAATTTGGTGCGTTTTGCCCGTCAGCGGCGCCGCTTCGATCATCGTTCCAACCGGTTGAAAGACCGTTTCTGCGATTGTGGCCCCGGCATGGACTGGACGAGACAAATATTTTTCCCCGGACCTGACAAGCGCGGAGCGGGCGTGAAGCTCCTGAAAAGTTATTTTTCGATCGGTCAACAATAGATACTTTTTGGAAATCGCGCCTGTTTCAAATTGGCGGGTGAGCGAACGGTTGGCCGCGGCTGTTTTGCCGAAGACAATCAAGCCGGAGGTCGCCTTGTCAAGACGATGAATAATGGACAAACCGCTCCAGCGCGGCTCGCGATCCCGCAGCCACTCATAAAGCCCCTCCCCCGCAAAAGGAGCGGGAGAATGGGTGTTCCAGCCCGCCGGCTTGTTGACCGCCAGCAGATGTTCATCTTCGAACGCGATAACACCCATGGGACCAATCAGGGGCTAACCAGCCGGTAAAATTCCGCCGGTCCGCTGATCGTGTTTGTATAATAATTGAGGCCGTTGGTGGCTACTATCCCCGATTTTAACGGCTGCCAGGCGTTCGTTAAGACCAGATTGGTGGTTTCCTGCAATACAAAACCAGCCGACGACACCGGCCACGAGAGGGAAACCATATTCGCATTCGGTTCCAGCGCCAGGCTCAAAATCTTTTGCGCGCTGGTGATAAAATAGGCAAACGCGAAAGCGAAGTTCCGGTCAACGTTCAAATTTCCCTCGGCAAAGCCCAGGGTGGCAAGGTTGGTGAGGGCGCCCGGCGCCGGCGACGTCCCGACAATGTGCATCGTCGCGCTGGCGTTGTTGCTGAGAATTGGAAATGACCATAGAAGATCCCCGCTGCTCTCGCTGATGCTTCCGACGCTCGCGTTTGACGAGATGATCGTAAATACGTCCGGGATGGTGTCAGTCACAATGAGACTGGTCGTGATGGACGGCCCCTCATTTGTGACGCTTATCGTATAGGTGATGTTGCTTCCCACCATGGACACGGACGGAGAGACTGTTTTTGTCAACAGTAGCAAGCTGGGTTTCGTCGCCGTAAAACCATTCGAACTCACGGAACTGCCGTAAGGAGTAACGACCGTGATGGGTCCGCTTGCCGCATTGGCGGGAACGGCGACTTTCACCTGGTTTGTGGAAACACGCAACGGCGAGGCGGCCACGCCGCCGAATTCCACGCCGGTCACGTCAAACATGCTGGTGCCGTTGATCGTTACAACCGTCCCGGCGGGGCCAATGTTCGGGCTGAAACTGTAAATATTGGGCAAAATTGGGAAGACGCTGGCGCTGATAAAAATTCCCCCGGGCGTGATGATCTTGATGAATCCCGTCGTGGCGTTCGTTGGAATGATCGCTCCAATCATAGTGGGCGAATTGGTGAAGCTGTAATTGATCCCGTTAACAGTGACGGAAGAGGCATTCGTCAAGTTCCGGCCGGCGATCATGAGCAATGAATTGACGACTCCGCCGGCGGAGTTTGTGGTGATCCACGGCTGAAGATAAAAAAGCGCGGGACTGGTTCCGGTGCCGGAGCTGTTACCGACGGTTACGTAACCCGTCGTCGCGCCCGCGGGAATCGTGGCGGTCAATTCCGTGGTCGAGGTTGGTGTCTGGTAGGCGGCGAAGAAATTGCCAAACTCCACCGAGGAAGAGGTTAGGTTTGTGAAATTTGCGCCGCTGATCGTCACCGTTTCGCCTCGCACGCCGTAGGAAGGGTTTATTCCGGTGATCACCGGCGCGGCGGTAGTCACGGTGAAGTTCGTGCTGGTCGTGTAAGAATACACATTGCTGACAACCGAAATTGGACCAGTCACCGCCCCAGCCGGCACCATCGCGGAAATCTGGGTGTCGCTCACGGCGTCAAAACTCGTCGCCGCAACGCCTCCGAATTTCACGCCCGTCGCATGCAAAAAGTTAACGCCGTCAATTGTCACGGGGGTTTTCACCGGCCCGAGAACCGGCGAAAAATCGACGATTAGCGGGCCCGCGGGGGCCGAGAAATTGCCGCTCGTTGTAAAACTTCCCGCGCTGTCCGAAACCTTGATCGGGCCAGTCCCTGCGCCATTGGGGGGATAGGCTTGAACGGAATTTCCGCCATAGCCCGTAATTGTCCCCGCTTTGCCGTTGAAGGTCACACTGGTGACGGCGCTCAAATTTTCCCCGCTGATGGTGACAATCGTATTCGCGTTTCCTATGGTCGGCGAAAAGTTGGTGACAATGGGGCCGGAGCCGGTCGCGAAGGAATTGCTGCTGCCGGCGGTTCCATCGGAAGTGGTCACGGTAATCGGGCCGGCTGTCGCGCCCGTCGGAACGGTGGCGGAGATTTCAGTCGTCGATGTCACCGTTGCGCTGGCGGACTTTCCATTGAATTTCACCGTCACCGGCGAAAAAAAGTTGCCGCCGTAAATAAGCACCGCCGTGCCGGCCGGCCCCGCGCCGGGCGAAAATCCGCTGATGGATGGGATCGTACCCGAAGTGAAAATGCTCGTGCTGACGTTGGTCCCCGCGCTGGTCATTAGTGTAACGGGGCCTGTGGCCGCTCCCTGGGGGACAACCGCCTCTACTTCCGTCGGCGCAACATAGGTCGCGCTGACGGGCGTGTTGGTCCCGCTGAAAATAACTGTCGTTCCCCCCTTGACAAAGTTGGCCCCGAAAATTGCGACCATGGTCGGGTACGTGCCAACCTCCGGGGAAAAATTCGTCGCCACCGGCGCCACATTGAAGTTCGATGCGGTAAGGTATTCCGTGGCTCCGACCAGGACTTCCAAAGGACCGGTGGCCGCGCCAATTGGCACAACAACCTGCAATTCAGTGTCCGAGAGGACGTTAAAATCGCCCGGCGTGGGATTGTAGTCGTTAAATTCAACAACACTGGCATCCGTAAGACCAGAGCCGGTGATGGTGACCACATTTCCAGGTTGTCCGAATGTTGGTGAAAAGCCGGTGATTTCCGTCGCCCATGCGGTCGTGAATGAAACGACCAGCGGCATGACCGCTAATAGAAATAAAATCCTCCTCATTGTCGTTCTACAAATTATAACAGGCCCGAACAAAATCGCGAATTACCGCTATTTCGTCTTCGCCCGCTATCGTATGCGCTTTTGCAAATTCGCGCCACTGAATATTCAGCCCCGCGCGCTTTAACAACTCGATTTGCGGACGAACCTGTTCAATCGGTATCAGCGGGTCCCGCGTCCCGTGCGTCAACAGGAAACGCTGTTCGCGCGCTTGCGGCGACAATTCCCGTCCCAGGCGTTCCGGCTCGTGCGCGTAACCGCTGATCCCCACAATCCCGGCCATCCGGCGCGGATAGCGCGCCCCGGCCTCCAATCCCATCAGGCAGCCTTGCGAAAATCCCAGAATCGTTGTTTGTTCCGTCGGAAAATTCTTCTCCCGCGCGCTGTCCAGCAATTCGAAAAGCAGCCGCCGGCTGGCCGTAATGCCAGTTCCAGGGTCATGGTAAAGATCATACCATGAGAAGCCTCCGTAATAGCCAGACGGCGCGTTGACCAGCAGATAATTCAACCACGACAGGCGCAATGCCGCCGGCAGCCAGCGAAATCCCTCCATGCTGTCTCCCAATCCGTGCAGCACGATCATCAATTTTCGCCCGCCCTCCTCCTCCGCCCGGATCAAATCTGTGTCAAGCATACATTAACCCTGTTTGGCCGCGAATGGATTCGGCGCCAGCTTGAACCGCGCGTACTTCGAAGCCGTCCGCGCCGCCGCCGGCTCGAATTCATGATTCGCGCTCGCAGCCGCCAAAAATTCGTTCTGGCTCCTCCGCGCCGCCGCATTGCGGCGCTTTGGCCGGGTATAGGAACCGTCCGCGCGCAGCAAACGGGCTTTGACATTGTCCTGCAGGAGCGTTTCCAGCACCTCGCCCCGCAGCCGCTCCCGCAAGTTTCCGTCGTCGATGGGAAACGCCACTTCGATGCGACGGCTCAAATGACTCGGGACCCAATCCGCGCTGCTGACCCACACCTCCGGCTGGCAGGCGTTTTCAAAATAGAAAATCCGGCTGTGCTCGACAAATCGATCTACAATGCTTCGCACAGCGATATTCTCACTGATGCCAGGAAGTTGCGGACGCAGGCAGCAAACGCCGCGAATGATTAAATCGATTTTTACCCCGGCCTGCGAAGCGCGATAAAGCGCCGCGATCAATTGCGCGTCCTCCAGCGCGTTCATTTTCGCGATGATGCGCGCCGGCAAACCTTCATTCGCCTGTTTGGTTTCCCGCTCGATCAGCGCCAGCATCTTCGCCTGGAGTTCAAATGGCGCGACAACCAGTTTTGTCGTCCCCGGAAATTGGCAGATTCCTGTCAATAAATTAAAAAGATTCGTCGCATCCTCCCCGAAGGCCGGGCGGCACGTCAGCAGCCCAACGTCCGAGTAAGTTCTCCCGGCGGATGGATTGTAATTTCCCGTGCTCAAATGAAGATACCGGCGGATCGCGTCGTCGTCCCGCCGCACCACCAGGCACATTTTGGCGTGGACTTTGCATCCTGCCAGCCCATAGACAACGTGGACTCCCTGTTCCTCAAGCCGGCGCGCCCAAAGAGTATTGCCGCTTTCATCCGGGCGTCCTTTTAACTCGACCACCGCCGTCACTTGTTTTCCGTTGCGCACCGCCTCCATCAACGAGCCAAAAATGGGCAAATCCCCGCCCGTCCGATACAGCGTCTGTTTTATCGCCAGCACTTTCGGGTCCGACGCGGCCTGCCGCAAAAAATCCGAGACGCTGGCGAAGTTTTCGTACGGATGGTGCAGGAGAACATCGCTTCGCCGAATCGCCGCAAACAGGTCCGTCTCCTCTCTCAACGCCGCCGCCACCGGCGCGACAAATGGCGGATCGCGCAATTCCGGCGAATGGTCCCCCTCCGTCAACGCCATCAACCGGATAGGATTCAGCGGCCCGTCGATAACAAACAAATCATCCTCCGCCAGCCCCAGGTTCTCCAGGAGCAAAGACCGGATTTCCAGCGGGCAGCCTTCCTCCACTTCCAGCCGCACCGCATCCCCCTGCCGTCGCTGGCGCAACTCGATTTCGACCGGCTTCAGCAATTCCGCCGCCAACTCTTCGTCCGCGTAAAGCAGCGTGTTCCGCGTCACACGGAAATGCCAGCGCCCCAGGATGTCCGCCCCAGGAAACAGATCGCCCTGGTAATGGCTCACCAAATCTCCCAGAAACACATAATGTTGCTCCCGCGATTTGCGCCGCGGCAATTTCACCAATCTCGGCAGCACGCGGGGAACCTGGACCACCGCCAGCCGCCGGTGTCGCTGGCCCAATTCCGTCAGTTCCAGGTGGACAATCGCGTTCAGCGATTTATTGAGCAATTTCGGAAACGGGTGCGCCGGGTCCAGTCCCAACGGCGTCAGCACCGGCCGAACGTGCCCCCGGTAAAAATCGTCCACCCATTTCAAGTCCGCCTTGGAAAGTTCCTTGAAGCCCAGGAAGCAAATCCCATTTTCAGAAAGCGTCACGCGCAAGTCGTTGCGCCAGCACGCGTACTGTCGCGCCACCAAATCGCGCACCCGCCGGCGGATCGCTTGAAACGTCTCAGTCGCGGTTAGCCCGTCTGGCCCGCGCTCAGACCCCGCGCATTCGATCTGCTGCTTCAGGCCGGCCACGCGAGTTTCAAAAAACTCATCCAAATTGGCGCTAAAGACGCAAAAAAACCTGACCCGCTCCAGCAGCGGCGTGTCGGGGTCAAGAGCTTCTTCGAGCAACCGCTCATTAAATGCCAGCCAGCTTAATTCCCGGTTGATCAGGTGTTCGGGGCCAATTTTTAGAGGTTTTTTCCGCATGACGACGCCAACGCTGCGTGAATCTATACGAGCCTCCCCGAACTTCAAGCGCAGACGGGCGTTAAGCTTGATGTGCTGGGCCTGGCAGGCGCCCTGTCGGGCGCGGATTATCGCGGTCGTCGTACCATTCTTTGCACACCAGGCAGTGCCATCCGTGATCCAATTGCTGAACCAACGAGACGGACATCGGTTTCTTGCACAGGCAATTGCTGCAAAACCAACCCAGATTCGGCTGGCGCCGGTGCCGGTACGAGCCCTTGCGCGCGTCGTGCTCGTAATGGGCCAAAAAGCCCGCCGGATTCACCTCGTTAAGGGCGAGCAGCGCCGAAATCTCCTCCCCAAGGGTTGCAATGTGAGGCCGAATCTCCGCCGCCGGTTTCCCGTCGGAAACCAGCTTGTCAATCATTGCAAGACGTTCAGGAAGGGTCATGGTTTCTATAAACGAACCTTAATATGCTTTGCAAGCCGTGTCCAGCAAGTGGGCCATTACCCCATTTCAACATTTCGCGGAAAATTCGGGGAAAAAAGGTGAATTTTGCGGCGGTTCTCCGCATCGAATTCCCATGACGAAATTTCCGCTTCAAACCCGGCGGTGCTTTATCCAATCCACCACCGAAGCCGCGCTGCTCGCCTCAGCCTTTCCTTTCGTTTCGCGCGCTAAAGTGCTTGGCGCCAATGACCGAATTGGGATCGGGTTTATCGGTGTCGGGTTGCGCGGCGCAACCCATGTCGCTGTCGTTCAAAAGCTGATTCAGGAGGGGGAGAATCTTCACATCGCCGCCTCTACAGATGCTTATCGCTATCGCCTCGATGAGACGGTCAAGGCCGCTGGCGGAAACTCCTGGCGTCGGGACGTCGAGTTGCTCGCGGACCCAACTGTGGATGTCGTCTGCATCGCAACCCCGGACCGCCATCATATGCCGCAGGGGCTGCTGGCGATTCGCGCGGGAAAGGATGTTTATTGCGAAAAGCCGATGTCCCACTGGACCCAGTTTGATCTGGCGCGGCAATTTTGCGATGAAGCCGAAAGACACGGGCGCGTCGTGCAAATCGGCGACCAGGGAAATTCCAGCCCAGGCTGGGCAAAGGTGGGCGAGTTGTTTCGCAACGGGGCGATTGGCCGCTTGGAACACATCCGCGCCGGATATTATCGCCGTGGCGATTTCGCCGAGCGAATGCCCATCCCCGATCCCGAGGCAAAGCCGGGACCGGACCTCGATTGGGAAGCATTTTTGGGCGACGCTCCAAAAGTGCCGTTTACCGTCGAACGGTTCTTCAGTTGGCGCCGCTACCTTGATTACGCGGGCGGCCCTTGCACCGATCTTCTGCCGCATGTGTTCACGCCGTTCGTCTGTGCGTTGGGGCTGGATTTTCCCGAATCCGCCGCGGCCGTCGGCGGCATTTACAAATTCACCACCTATGACCGCGAAGTGCCCGATACGTTCGACACGTCGCTCGCCTATCCGGGGAAATACAACGTCTCTCTCACTGCCACGCTGGCAAATGATTACGTCACGGAACCCGCGATTCGCGGCGACGAGGGAACAATGACCTTCCAAAACGCCGGCGGCTGGGAAAGTGGTTTTGACTCACTGACGATCATCCCCCCGAGCGGCGCGGCCAGGGTCGTTCCGGGAAAATGGGGCGACCCAACGCCGGAACATTGGAAAAACTTCATCCATTGCGTGCGGACGCGCGAACGCCCCGTGAGCAACGCCCGCGATTTCCTAAAAGTCCAGGCCGCCCTAAACATGTCGATGCTCTCGTATCGCCACGGAAAAATTGCCCGGTTTGACGCCGGGAAAAGAAAGATCATTGGCGTCTAGGGTCAGTCGCCTCAAATATATTTGCAATTTTTGTGGGTCTTCTTGAGGGCAAGAGCCACGAATCCGAATCTGTTTCCCAGCCGAAAGGAAGGCGAGGCCGCGGCCACGACCAAAGATCCCCATCGGCAGCCAGAGCCACGGACTGATTCTGCCACATACCCACGCCGACCCAATCGTGATTTTCCCCAAGTTGTTGAGGAGGTTTGTTCAATGACCCCTGGTTCAGATGGTGCACGTCGAACAAATTCCATTTCCAAAGTGTGCCATCCGTTTTCAACGCCAGAACCTGGACAAATTCGCCTGAAACCCCGATCCACGACGGTCCTTGTCCGAATTGGGCAAGGACTGGCGGAGCCATATCAGTCAGCTTAGGCCATCGCGCTCCTGGCCGATTCGCCCAACTTTCTTTCCACCTATTCCAATGCCAAAGCGTTCCATCATCCCGAAGTCCTTTCTCCGTGTTTTGTGAGGCCGGGTATGAGCTCAACTCCTTGAACTGAACATGATCCAACCCCGGCAGACGAACATCACCCCAGTCCTCGTCGGGACCAGGCCAATGTAAAAGGAAGGCGCTGCCGTTTCGCTTCCACGCAAATACGCCCTCGGAACCACGAAGAATTCGAGCCCAATCCGAGTCGGATCCCAGCCGCTTTGGCGCCATCGCTCGCAGACCCGGAAAAAATCTCCAATTCACATTGTTCGTTCCCCAAAACCACATTGAGCCGTCCCTTTTCAAAAGTACTGCTGAGGCCATACTGCGAGCTGCAAGACTTTGCCAATTGGTTTCCGTGCCGAACTGTAAAAAAGGCAACCCATTGCTATCGGACAGCCAAAGTGTTCCGTCGGAGCGTAGCGCAACGATTTCCCGTTCGAGAGGGGCGGCATCTTGCCAGTTTGAGCCAGGGGGAAAAAAGCTTTTACCTGAACTCAAGATGCCGCCAGAAACTCCATGATCCACCCAAACCCTTCCATCCGGCAGCACGATGGCAAGTGCATCCCCACCGAAATACGAGTGAAGAACAATGGCTTTGCGTTGGGGCAATTTGGCCGAGCCATGCGTTTGTTCCAAGGGCATGGCATACTCCCACACACGCTCATAAACAGCCGCCGCGGAACAGCAAATCAACACGTTGACAGCGATCAATGCGAGGATGTTTCGGCGCCATCGGCGCCCGCTCTCGAAGAGAAACCGGAAATTGCCATAAGCCAGCCAAAGCACAGTCAATATTAATGTTGGATATTCAATCGCCGACCATAATTTCCACCCAGAGAAATACTCTGAGTTCGACGCGGCTTTGCAAATCGCCAAATACGCCCAAAACAAAAGCGTTGCAACCACCCCCGCCGCCAGCGCCTGAACGACGCTTTTCGTCAACGTCGAAGCGTAAAAACCGATCAGCGATACCGTCAGAAAAATGTAGAAAATCCGAACAATGGACCCACCCATAAACGTGAATCCCATCACCCCGAGGTGCGCCCCGGCGTTAATGTGATTGCCAAAGACCTCCACCCCACACAACAGCGCCGCGCTCAACACGCCGCCCAACACAAGCACAAAAATCAACTTGACGGTGAATTGTACCCGCCGCGAAACAGGCAGGCACAAAAGTCCGTCCAACGTGCCGAGTTGCCGTTCGTCGGCGACGCTTTGGCTGCCCGCCAACAACGGCACAAACAGCCAAACCACGCCAAACATCTCCAACGCTGACAGTGCCGCGTGCCCGAATGTGTTAGCCCCGAGTTTGCGCACCACGACGACTCCCAGGTGCAAAACGAAAAGCACCGCAATTCCCGCCAGGGTAAATTCGTGCAGTTGCAATTCCTTCCAAAACAGGGCCGCCCATTGTCTTGGTTCGCGCGTCGCCGATCCTTCCGCAACGCGCCGTCCGCCCAAAGTCACCACCCCTCCTGTCCAGGCCGTATCCTCAAGAGTAAGAAACCGGCGGCGCGCCAGGAAAAATCCAGCCACAGCGTATGAGCCGAGGACAACGACGACGATCCACTCCTCGCCGCCAAGCGCTTCGATGGCCAGAAACGTCACCAAGGGTATCAGGATGGTGAACCAGAAAGCCGCCATCACCTGCCGCAGCAGTAGGGTCATCCAAACGCCGCCAGCCGCAAAAACCGCCGCAAATATCCCCGTCAACGCAAAGGGACTCAGGCGCCGCCGGGCGGACGGTGGTAATAAGACTCCCGGAAAGCCACCACCCTTCAAACGCCAGCGCCACAAACACCGCAAGGACGGCGGCTTTGATTCGCCAGACGCGCAATCGATCCAACGGTTGCGCCAGCATGAACGGAAGCGTTTTCAACCCAATTTCGCGGCCAAACGAGGAGAGCGAAAGCAGCGCAATCCCAAAACAGAAGAAAAAAACGGGATAGTTCGTTGAGTTCCACGGCTCATACGGAATCAGCCATACGGGCAGGATGGCCAGCGCAAGCGCTCCCGCAAACGCGGGCAGTAACAGCCGGATTTCCTTCTCGATCAGCGTTTTCATTGCTTGACAGCGGCCAGCGTCCCCGCCGCGACGAAAATTTCCTCCAGGCTCAACGCGTCGCAACGCAACTCATCCGGCCGGCAGGCGCGCAATTTTTCCATCAATCGCTCGCGATTCCCGTCGGCCAGAATCTCCATGTCCGAACCGGACTTTCGCACGTTAAGCGCGCCGGAAAGATCAAGGTTCGCAGGCGGATGCTGAAAACTGACGCGGATTTTCTGGAACCGGTTTCGCGCCTCATCCGCCTGCAACGTCAGCAATTCGCGGCCATGATCGATGATCGTGAATTCGTCGATCAACCCCTCGAATTCGCCAATCAAGTGCGTCGAGACAAACACCGTCCGGCGTTCCGGGTCCGCCGCGTGATAAGCGCCGATGACTGTTTGGATAAATTCGCGGCGAACGATTGGATCGAGTCCCGATGTCGGCTCGTCCAACACCAGCAACTCCGGCTCCGGACACACAGCGCCGATCAGCGCCAATTGCGTTCTCTGTCCTTTCGAGAGATGGCTGGTCTTTTGATTCCGGTCGAGTTGGAAGCGCTTGAGCAGGTCCGCCTCCGTTTCTCGATTCCAATGCGACCGAAACGAGGCGATGAATCTCAGGGTCTCATCCACCGTCATCCAGGGGTAGAACGCGACGCTGTCCGGCACATACGACAAGCGCGATTTGACCGCCACTTCATCGCGCCGCGGGTCCAGTCCAAAGACCCGCGCGGTGCCCGAAGTCGGCTGCAACAAATTGAGCAGGCACTTGATGGTCGTCGTTTTTCCCGCGCCATTGCGCCCAAAGAACCCGTAACAGCGCCCCGACTCCACCGTGATGTTCAGCCCGTTGACGGCATCGAGATGGCCGTAGCGGCGGCAGAGATTTTTTATTTCAATGACTGGCGTTTGCATAGTGATTGATGGGATTTCGCTTTCATTTGCCATTTTCCTCGGCGGACGCTTTGTTCTCAAAGTGGTCGAGCCGCTCGCGGACGAGAGACAGGAATTTCTCGCGGTCCACACGCAAGTGGTGCGCCATGACGACAGCCTCGTCTATTTCTGTGAGCAAGAGGCGCTGGCGGGTTTGCTGGGTGAGCGCCGCGTGGTTGTTCCTGAGAAAATAGCCCTTGCCGTGCTGCGTTTCGATCAGCCCCTGCGCCTCCAACTCGGCGTAAGCCTTGGCGATGGTATTGCGGTTAATCCGCAATTCCTCCGCCAGCGGCCGCAGCGAAGGAAGCGCATCCCCGGGCTGGAGCTTGCCGGAAGCGGCCGCGTAACGAATTTGGTCCGCCAACTGCAAATAAACCGGTTTCCCCGCCTGAAAATCCACCTGAAAAATCATAATCTGTCCAACTGTTATAGAACAGTATGACAGTTAGATTCCAACTTGTCAACGGGAAAAACTTTTGGATGGCGATTCGCGCCTCAGCCTTCTAATGTTGGTTCAATCGAAAAATGAAAATTAAAAACGCCAAATCCGCCGGAAAAGGAAACGCCGCCCTTCGTCCTAATTCCAGCCTGGTCCTGGACGGCGCGGAGCGAGCCGCGAGCCGCGCGATGCTCTATGCCGTCGGCTTCAAACAGGAGGACTTTAAAAAGCCGATCATCGGCATCGCTTCCACCTGGAGCATGGTCACGCCCTGCAACGCGCACATCGATCAACTCGCGCTCGAAGCTGAAGCCGGGGCCAACCGTGCCGGCGCCAAGGCCATCATCTTCAACACCATTACCGTTTCCGATGGCATCTCAATGGGCTCGGAAGGGATGAAATACTCGATGGTCTCCCGCGAGGTCATCGCCGATTCCATCGAAACAGTCGTTGCCTGCGAGGGCATGGATGGCTTTGTGGCCATCGGCGGTTGCGATAAAAACATGCCCGGCGCGATGATCGCGATTGCCCGCCTCAATCGCCCCGCCGTCTTCGTCTATGGCGGCACGATTCTCCCCGGCTGCATTACCGGCGATTCGCGAAAACTGGACATCGTTTCTGTCTTCGAAGCCGTTGGCGCTCATGCCAATAAGAAAATCGACGATGCCCAACTGCAAAAGATCGAATCCTGCGCCATTCCCGGCCCCGGCTCGTGCGGCGGAATGTACACCGCCAACACAATGGCCAGCGCCATCGAAGCGTTGGGAATGAGCCTGCCCAACAGCTCCGCCCAAAACGCCATTTCCAAAGCCAAGAAAGAGGATTGCCAGCGCGCCGGCGCCGCCGTCTTCGCGATGCTCGAACAAGGCATCCGCCCGCTCGACATCATGACGCGCGCCGCGTTTGAAAACGCCATCACCGTCGTCATCGCCCTCGGCGGTTCGACCAACGCCGTCCTTCACCTCCTGGCAATGGCCAACGCCGCCGGCGTCAAGCTGGCGCTCGACGATTTCACCCGTATTGGCAAGCGCGTTCCCGTCCTGGCCGATCTTAAACCGAGCGGACGCCACCTGATGTCCGAACTCGTGGCCATCGGCGGCATTCAACCCATGATGAAAATGCTGCTCGACGCGGGGCTTCTCCACGGCGTCTGTCTGACCGTCACCGGCAAAACGCTCGCGGAAAATCTTTCCCATGTCCAACCCTACCCTCAATCACAAAAAATCATTCTTCCGCTGAATAACCCAATTAAAAAAGACAGCCACCTCGTCATACTTTACGGAAATCTAGCGCCCGAAGGCGGAGTCGCAAAAATCACCGGCAAAGAAGGCACGCGATTCGAAGGCGTCGCGCGCGTTTACAATTCCGAGGAAGAGGCCCTGAAAAAAATATTGGACGGCACCATCAAAGCGGGCGACGTCGTCGTGATCCGTTTTGAAGGTCCGCGCGGCGGTCCCGGCATGAGAGAGATGCTCGCCCCAACCAGCGCCATCATGGGCAAAGGCCTCGGAAAAGACGTGGCATTAATTACCGATGGCCGTTTCTCCGGAGGGACGCATGGATTCGTCGTCGGCCACATAACGCCCGAAGCTTACACCGGCGGGCCGTTGGCGCTGGTGCGCAACGGGGACAAAATTGTGATCGACGCGGAAAAGAGTGAATTGACTCTGTCTATTTCGTCGAAAGAAATGAAAAGCCGGCGCAAGTCGTGGAAACCGATGAAGCCGCGTTACACGCGAGGCGTCCTGGCGAAATATGCCAGCGCCGTCACCTCCGCCTCCCTTGGGGCCGTCACCGATAATAATTTGAAACTCTGAAGGTTGACGAAACAACTCGGTCTGACATTTCCTCCGATTAGCCCGCGATGTCCCAAATGTTGAAATCATCCGGGGGAATTGGCGCAGCGACGCTGACCAGCCGCATCCTTGGCCTGGTTCGCGAGCAAGTCTATGCCGCCTTCGTCGGCACCTCCGCGATCTACGGCGCATTTATTTTCGCCTACCAGGTTCCCAATCTTTTTCGCCGCCTCCTTGGCGAGGGCGCACTCACCGCCGCCTTCATTCCGATCTTTAAATCGAAGGAGAAGCTCGAAGGCGAAGCCGCAATGTGGCACTCCGCCAACGCCGTCATCTCCGGACTGATCGCCGTTTCCATGGAAGTCGTGTTGATCTCGATGCTGATCATCACGATGCTGCTGGTGACGCTGCCATGGCGGCCCGAGTCGCGGCTCATGCTCGAATTGATGCGCATCATGTTTCCCTACATGACGCTCGCTTGCGTGGGCGCCGTCTTCATCGGAATCCTCAATGCGCGCGGGCATTTTTTCATACCCGCCCTTGGCGCCGCAGTGCTCAACGTCGTGATGATCGCCTCGGTCTTATTTCTGGCACCGCGCATGGGCCGGCATCTCGACACCCAAATTTTTGCGCTCGCGATCGGCGTCCTTGCGGCGGGCGTCGCTCAGGCGCTTTTCCAGGTGCCGAGCCTGCGGAACGAGGGCTTTCGTTATCGCTGGGCTTCTCCCTGGCGTGATCCGACTGTGCGCGAAGTGGTGCATAAAATGATCCCCAGCACCATTGGTGTTGCGGCCTTCCAAATAAACGTCATGGTGACCCAAGGCATGGCTTTCGGGCAAAACGCCAGAATCGTCGGCGAGTTCCAATACGCAGTCCGATTGATGGAGCTGCCGCAAGGCGTTTTTGGAATTTCCCTCGCGACATTTCTATTGCCGACATTGTCCACCTTCGCTGTGGAGAAGAACTTCGACCAGTTTCGCGGGACCTTGCGGCAGGCCATCGGACATTTGGTATTTGTCAATCTTCTGGCTTCGGTCCTCCTTTTCACGATGGCGACCCCAATTATCCGCCTGCTTTTCCAGCACGGGAAATTTGACGCCCGCTCGACCGAAGTAGTCAGCTTTGCCCTCGTTTGCCTGGTGCCTGGACTGGTTTCGTTTTCGCTGGTCAACATCCTTGCGAGGGCCTTTTACGCTCTGGGAGACATCCTCACGCCGATGCGAATCAGCATTTTTTGCCTCGCGATCAATTTGATATTCGCAATCGTATTTTTGTTTGGCTATCACTTGGGAGCGGGGGCATTGGGAATCGCCAACACGATCAGCTCGACGTTCAATCTCGGCCTGCTGGCCTACGCGTTGCGCAAGAAGTTGCGGACGCTGGAGATGAAAGAAACCACGGCACAATTTCCCTTGATCGGAGCGATAGCCTTGGCTTCTGGGCTTATCTGCTGGGGTCTCCGGCTGCTTTGGCAAAGCCATCTTGGGCATTCCAACCTCGTGCTAAGGCTGGGAGAAGTATTTGTCCCGATGATTACCGCCACCGTATTTTATTTCTCCATGAGCCTATGGTTGAAAGTCGGCTCCGCGCGCGAAATTATCGAGTTGGCGCTCGCGAAGGTCCGCCGACGACCAGCGTTCAATCCCCCGGATTGATGGTCCAAAAACCTTTCGGATTGTTCGTCGTGCCGGTGCCGACAGTTTGCTGAATCGTGTAAGCGGTAACGTGACAGTCGAAAAACAGATAGTTGAAATGATTGTCGTGTAATTTGTACAGGGCCAGCCCTTGATTGTTCGGGTCCGCGGGGTCCAGTTGGTAACATTCTCCCAGACCCTGACCGGGGGTTGGATTGGCGGGGGCGATGGAAAACGAGGGCCAGACATTTCCGCAGACATTGTCGCCTGCCGGCTGTTCCACAAGATTGATCGTCCCCGCCGGGCTTACCACGACCGAGTTCTTATAACCGGGAGCGCCGGAAGTCGTCGTGGAAGCCGTCCAATAAATTCCAAGGCCGTCCGTGGGAACTGGCAGTCCTTGTCCCAAAGCGGCGGAATAATCGGCGCCTATTGCGTTCATGGCGTAAGTTCTGCGGCCAAGAGATGTGTCGTTTGTGTCGGTTGTGACCCAGTAACTATCGGGGCCAATGTCCGACGGGCAACGCAAAATGGGAGGGGTAAGGCTTTGGTCAACCGCGCCGCTATCCAGAAGAGTTTTGGTAAGGTGGCCGCCGCCAATGTAAGGATGGATGGAAGTATCCCAAGTGTATTGGGTGTTGTCCGAGGAGCCCTCACATGCCGCCGCCGGGCAAATGTCGGCATTGTCACCTCCGTAAAGATTGAAAGCGATTCCAAGTTGCTTTTGGTTGGACTTGCACTTGGTCATGTTTGCCGTCTGTTTTGCGGTCGCCAACGCCGGCAGAAGCAGGGCGGCCAGGATCGCGATAATCGCTATAACGACGAGGAGTTCGATCAGGGTAAACGCTTTCGTTCGCACTGGCTTTCGGCACATTATCATTTTGACTGGGAATCCGACGAGGAACATAGCTTTGCCCAGTGAAAATATCGAGCAAAATGACAGGGAAAAAGGTCGTGCAACGGGATACGCCTTTGGGATAGAGCCGGCTGCTCCTTGATTTTATAACTGCTTTTCTTGTTGCATCAGCGGCCCGTTTTCTTTAGCAATCGGCAAGAACTTATATGGCAAACGCGTTTCCGAACATATCTCGAATCCAATACGAAGGGCCTCAGTCCAAAAAACCGCTCTCCTTCAAACATTACAATGCCGAAGAAGTCGTCGATGGCAAAACGATGCGCGATCATCTGCGCTTTTCCGTCGCCTATTGGCATACTTTTCGCGGACGCGGCGCGGACATGTTCGGAATGCCGACAATCAATCGCACTTGGGATGACAACAGCGATTCGCTGGAAAATGCACGGCGGCGGGTCCGCGTGGCATTTGAATTTATCGAAAAGTTGGGCGCGCCATTTTACGTCTTCCATGATCGCGACGTCGCCCCCGAAGCCGACACGCTTGCCAAAACAAACAAGAACCTCGACGCCGTCGCGAAAACGCTCAAGGAAGAACAGAAACGCACCGGAATCCGATTGCTTTGGGGGACCGCCGCGCTGTTTTCAAATCCGCGATACGCCCACGGCGCCGCGACCAGTTGCAACGCCGATGTTTTTGCCTACGCCGCGGCGCAGGTAAAAAAGGCCATTGAAATTACGCACGATTTGGATGGCAGCGGCTACACTTTTTGGGGCGGGCGCGAGGGTTATTCCACGCTGCTCAACACCGATCTCAAACGGGAATTGGATCATCTGGCAAAATTCCTGCACATGGCCGTCGCCCACAAAAAAGCAATCGGCTTCAAAGGCCAGTTTTACATCGAGCCGAAGCCGAAGGAACCGACCAAGCATCAATACGATTCGGACGCGGCGGCCTGCTTGAATTTCTTGCGCGAATACGATCTTCTTCCCCATCTCAAGCTCAACCTGGAGACAAACCACGCAACGCTCGCCGGTCACAGTATGCAGCATGAAATGGAAGTGGCCGCCGCCGCGGGCGCCCTCGGCTCCATCGACGCCAACACCGGCGATATGTTGCTTGGATGGGACACCGATCAATTTCCAACCGACATCTATTTGACGACGCAGTGCATGCTGACCCTTCTCAATCAGGGCGGGTTCAAGACCGGTGGAGTGAATTTCGACGCCAAAGTCCGCCGCGAGAGTTTCGAGGCGGTCGATCTTTTTCACGCGCACATCGGCGGCATGGATGCGTTTGCGCGCGGGCTGAAGATTGCGGCGGCCATAAGAAAAGATGGGCGCCTGGCCGAATTCGTCCGTCAACGCTACAGTTCCTGGGACAGCGGCATTGGCGAGGAAATCGAGTCTGGCAAGAGCAGTTTTGCAGCTTTGGAAAAATACATGCTCAAGAAAGGCGAACCCTCGGCGAACGTCAGCGGCCGCCAGGAGTTTCTCGAGAATTTGATTAACGAATTCATTTAAAATTCGTTTCCGTGCGCGGGTCCCAGGCGTCGCGCAGACCGTCGCCGACAAAATTCAGCGCGAGCAATGTCAGCGCCAGCATCGCGCTGGGGAAAACAATCAGCCACCAGTAAATCCGAATTGGGTTTATTTGCTCGGCGCCGCTGGCGATAAGCGAACCGAGGCTGGCCTGCGGCGGCTGGATGCCCAATCCCAAATAACTCAGAAACGATTCGTAGAGGATGATTGATGGAATCGTCAGGGTCAAATATACGATAATGACGCCATAGACGTTGGGAAGAATATGACGCAGGAGAATTCGCGTATGGGTCGCTCCAAGGGCGCGGCTGGCGTCGATAAACGCCCGATGACGCAGGGAGAGCACTTGCCCGCGCACAATCCGCGCCATTGTCAGCCACGACACCGCTCCCAGGCCCGCGAAAAGCCCGATAAATTGCATCGTTCCCGCCGTGCTGGCGCTCAAGCCACCCGGTCCCGTCTGCAATTTCCCCAGCACGGCGTTCAAGGCGGTGATGAGGACAATTACAAACACGACCGACGGCATCGAATAGAGCACATCGACAAAACGCATCATCACGCCATCCCACCTGCCTCCGCAGTATCCCGCGATTGCGCCCCATAAGACGCCGATGACAAGACTCACGACGGCGCCGACCACGCCGACGAGCAGCGAAACGCGCGCACCGTAACAAACACGACTCAAGAGATCGCGGCCATGCACATCGGTGCCAAACCAGTTTCCCCAACTGGGCGGGGCGAATTGGGCATCTGAAATTGCGTCGGGATTGTGGCTCATCGCTTTTGGGAGGATGGGAGCGAGCGCCGCAGAACGAAAAAGCGGCCAAATCAAAATCAGCGCGACTACCCCGAGCAACACCAACAACGCAACACTCGCGCCCCGGTTCCGACGGAAGCGCCGCCATGCCCGCTGATTTGGACTTAAGTGCTCGCCGTCAATCATAGCGCACCCGCGGGTCCAGAAGGCCGTGAACAAAATCGACGGCCAAATTCAGGCCCAGCAACAAAATCGCGTACAGCAGAACCAATCCGACCACCATCGTGTAATCGGCATTTAGAGAACTGTTCACCATAAAAACGCCGATGCCCGGAAGTTGGAAAAGATTTTCCACTATAAACGAGCCTGTCAACAAATCGGCCAGCATGGGCCCCGAGTAGGAAAGGACCGGCAGCACGGCGATCCGAAAGGCGTGTTTGACCAGAATGGCCGTTTCGCCCAACCCTTTGGCGCGCGCGGTTGTGATGAATTCAGAATGCAGGGTCGAGAGCATTCCTTCGTGCATCAAGCGCGCGACGCGCCCGGTGAAATAAAGGCCCAGCGTCAGCGTCGGCAAAATGACCCGCCAGGGCGAACCCCAAAGCGCGACCGGAAACCAATGCAGTTTGACCGCAAAGCACATGATTAAAATGGGCCCAATCACCAAGCCAGGAACGCAAATGACAGCCAGCGCAACAAAGCTGCCGGCGTAATCCTCCCATTTCCCTTTGTGAATCGAGGTGAAGAACCCCAGCGGAATCCCCGTGCCCATGGCGAAACAAAACGCGAGCGCGCCGAGGCTCAACGAAACCGGCAGCCCTTCGATAATGATGTCGGTCACCGAGTGGTTGCGGTACTTCATCGACGGCCCGAAATCGCCGTGAACGATGCCGTTGAGGTAGCGCAAATATTGTTTGAGGATTGGCTCATCGAGATGATATTTAGCCAGCAGATGGCGCTCGATTTCCGGCGAAGCCGGTTTGCGTTCACGATCAAACGGCCCGCCCGGCATCAGGTGCACAAGACCAAACGCCAAAAAACTGATCAACAGCATCAATGGCGGCAAAAACAAAATGCGCCGGATAAAATACATCGCTCAACGGTTTTTTGCGGCGGCCTTCCAAATATCGTTCATCGGATGCTCGTCAAGCATATTGGAGAAAATGCCCTTGACCTTTGCCGGATCATAATAATTGAACCCGGCGAAAAAATAAATTGGGATGATGACCGCTTCGTCGCGCACGAGGATGATTTCCGCCTGTTTCAGCAACAAGGCCCGTTTGCGCAAATCCACCTCCTGATTCGCTCGGTCCATCAACTCGTCATAACGCGCGTTTTTCCAGCCCGTCCGGTTATTGCCATTGTTGCCGCGGAATAAATCCAAAAAAGTGTTCGGATCATCGTAATCACCCACCCATGTGCTCCGTGTCAGGTCATAATCCAAACTGCTCTGAGCGGCCAGATAAACCCGCTTTTCCATTTGTTTGAGTTCCACATGGACGCCCAATTGTTCCTCCCACATATGCTGCATCTCGACGCCCATCTTCTGGTGAATTTTTCCGCCGCCGCCGGATGAGTCAAACAAATAGCTGGCGGGCGGAAAGCCTTTCCCGCCAGGATAGCCCGCCTCCGCCAGCAAACGCCGCCCCTCGGCGGGATCGCAGCCAAGGCCGGGCGGCGGGTCGTAATTGGCGGTTCCGTCGGGGACCAAGTGATCGGCCGGCTGTTCTCCGTCCCGCAAAATCCGTTCGGTCAACCGCCGTTTGTCGATCGCCAACGCAAACGCCTTGCGGACGCGAATGTCATTGAACGGCGGCCGGGTGGTGTTGCAACGGATGAAATAGGTCCCCAGATATTTGAAGGTGTGATAATCGGGGCGTTTCGACAGCAAATCCGTCAACTCATACGGCACATTGTCGCGGTCCCAAATGATATCGGCGTCCCCCGTTTGATAGAGGTTCAGGGCCGTTCCTGGCGCGCTGATCGGCAGCAGGTCGATGATCGCGCTGCGCGTGTTGGCCGCGTCCCAGTAATAGGGATTTTTGACAAGCCGGATTTTGTCGTTCAATCGCCATTGGTCGAGCAAGTAAGGCCCGCTGGTCGGCAGCGGGCGCGCGCGCATCCAATCCTCGCCGTATTTGTCGATCAACTTTCGAGGCACCACCGCCAGCGTCTGGAACGCGCAGAGGTCCAGGAAAAACGGTGTCGGATGGTTCAATTCCACGCGCACCGTTTTCGAATCCAGCGCATGAACGCCCACCTGCCCCGGATCCTTGATTCTCCCGTTGAGGTAGGCCTCGCCATTTTTCACGTAGAAAAGCTGTCCGGCGTATTCGGCGGCCGTGAGCGGATTCAATGCGCGCAACCATGAATAAACCACGTCGTCAGCGGTGATCGGGTCGCCGGGCGACCACATCAAATTGTCGCGCAGGTGAAATGTATAAACGCAACCATCCGGGGAAATTTCCCAGCGTTCCGCCAAACCGGGAATCGCCCGCGAAGTGACCGGATCATTGCGGGTTAATCCTTCAAACAACGCGGCGACAACCCGCAGGTCCTCAATTCCAGTCGCAAGGGCGGGGTCTAATGTTTCGGGGTCCGGCCCGTTGATGATGACCAAATCCGCCTTCCGCTCCGAACCGGTGCAACCCATTAACAGCAGGAGGACCCAGGCAACTCTCCAGCATCGAAAAACAGCAACCGCCGGAATTGCTTTGAATCGCATTCCTATTTTGCCAGGGCGACGAGGTAACGCTGCAGCCGCTCGATTTGAACGGGGGATTTCTGTTGGGTGTAGATTTGGTGAAGTTGCGCGCAAATCCGCAAAAGAATGCGCCGCGAACTCACCGGCGCCAGGCAGCTTTCATCAAACCGTTGGCGAAGATTGATGACGTGTTTGACGCAATCGGCCTTAGCCAGCAGCCGGCCTCCGTGAAAAGCGTCCACATATAATTCAGACCGGCTCGTTTGGTAACGGCAAAGGAAATGCCCCGGCAAACCGATGCCCACCACCGGAAGACGAAGCCGACGCGACAACAACAGATAAAGCAAACTCAGGCTGATTGGATTGCCAATGCGGCGGTCCATGACACAATTGAAATAGCTGTTTTGCGGATCGTAGAAATTCTGTTCGTCACCGGCGAACTTCTGTTCGCGGAAAAGATAATCGTTAATAACACGCAAAATCTGGTCCGAGGGGCCGTTCAAATCCAGGCGCTCCCGCAAATCGCCGGCGTAATCGTCCAGAACGGCGGAATATCCCTCGATATTGATAAGCGGATACTGGGTTCGAGAGAGCAGCAGCACGCCATGTTCAAGATCGAAGTCCTCCCCTTGATTGAGGCAGAAAGCGAGGAATTGGGTATCGGAGTCCTGACGCGCAAAATGTTCCACAATCTCCGTGGCCCGGCGCCGAAGGACAGGATCGTTGCTGACGGTGTGTTCACGCATCCATTCGGAACAGGAAGGGCCGTAAGAAAGCAACTTCTCTCGCACGGTGCGGTAAACTTTCGAGTCGTCATCCGCGAGCAGGCTAATAAGCGCCTGGCGCTGCTTTTCCTCCAGTTTCCGGGCTATTTTCGTTTCCGAGAAGCTCATAGGACACATTCAAGATACCGATTTTTCTTTAGAGATCAATAGGAATGACGCCGGATATGCAAAAAGGTGAATCCACTAATTGAATTCGCCCGGGAAATCGCCCTGAATTCTTCTTCGACAAATAATTGCATCCTGTTATCGTGCGGCCTTGGCCCAATGGCCCTCCAAAGGGACGTTTAAAACTATGCAAATTACAAAGCAATTGGCGCTGTTCCTCGAAAATCGGCCCGGCATGCTGGCGCGGGTTTGCGACGCCCTGAGTGCCGCCAAGATCAACATTTACGCCATTTCGACGAGCGATACTGTGGATCACAGTGTCGTGCGCATGGTGGTCAGTGATCCGGCCAAGGCGTTGTTCGTCTTCGAGGAACATGGAACGCTCGTGGTCGAGGACGATGTTCTGATGATCACCGGCGATAACAAGCCCGGTTCCCTCGCCAAAATCGCCCATAAGCTGGCCCTTGCCAAAATCAACATCGAATATGCCTATTGCGCCACTCCCCCCGATGCCAAACAAGGGCTGCTCATCCTGCGGGTATCCGACGCCAAACGGGCAATGAAAATTCTTAATTCTTGATGGACCGCCCACTGGTCTTTGAAATCAACACGCGTTGCTGGCTCCGCGAGTTGTCCGACAACTCGGATCGCGCCATAACGCTCGCGACCGTCCCCGACTCGCAATTCCTTCATTGGAAAAAATGTGGCTTTACGCACATTTGGCTCATGGGTGTCTGGACGACGGGGCCGAAAGGCCGCGATGTCGCGCGCTCCCGGCCCGATTTGCGGGCGCTCGCCGCGGAGGCCTTTGGCGGGGCCGCGGATGAGTGCCTCGGAAGTTCCCCGTATGCCATCGCAAATTACTCGATCGCCGATTCGCTTGGCGGTCCCGTTGCTCTTCGGGAGTTTCGACAAAAACTGCGCCAGTTCGGCATTGGGTTGATTTTGGATTTTGTTCCAAACCACGTTGGGCCGGACCATCCCTGGGTCGAGGCGAAACCCGCCTTGTTAGTGAACAGCCCGGTGGAAAAACCGGAAACTTTTCCCGTCGCAACTCCGCAAGGAACGTTCTGGGTGGCACACGGACGGGACCCCTATTTCCCCGCATGGAACGACACGGCGCAATTGGATTATCGCAACCCGGCCACGCATTCGGCCATGATCGAAGTGCTGCAATCAATCGCCAACGAATGCGATGGGGTGCGGTGTGATATGGCCATGCTGGCGCTCAAAGACGTGTTCGAAAGAACTTGGAAGGCATTTCCCGCAACGCAACCTCCTCCTCAGCAGGAGTTTTGGGCGAATGCAATTGCGACGGTCAAGCGGTCTCATCCTGGTTTTCTGTTCATTGCCGAGGCCTATTGGAATTTGGAGCCGCGCCTGCAAGCTTTGGGCTTTGATTACATTTACGACAAGGTTTTTTATGACGAATTGGCGCGGCGGGATTTCGCGGCTTTGCAAGCGCACATCCAGAGTGCGGACAACAGTTTTACCCCGTTGCGGTTCCTTGAAAACCATGACGAACTGCGAATCGCGTCCATATTGCCTCTTCCCGAACACCAAGCCGCCGCGATTTTGCTGCTCAATCAGCCGGGAATGCGCCTGCTCCATGACGGCCAATTGATCGGGCGCAAACACAGAATGCCCGTGCAATTCGAGCGCTACTGGCCCGAACCGCCCGACCCTGAAATTACCGATTTCTACCGGTCCCTCCTCCAAAAGCCGAAATAGCGATTCGTCCCCTCCCCATTCGCATTCTTGTCGCCAAGCGGATTCTCGCGTAACCTTCGTCTGGATGAACTTGAGCGTGAACTTTCGGCTGGCTGCTTTGGGTATGGCGGCTGGCTTAATGGGATTGCTCATCGTTGCATCCATCGTTCTTTCTCAACGGCAGGCGGAACAATTGCGCCTGCAACTCAACACGGTCGATTCGGAAAGTTTCGGCATCGCCGAGCATTTCAAGGATTCCCTGCGCGCGATCAATAATATCCGGTTCCGCTACACCGCCGATCACGATCCCGCCGCCTGGCGTCAATTTCTCAATTCCAGCCGCAAACTGGACGACTGGCTGGAGCAGCAAGCGCCCAAGCTGTTGACCACCGCCCATGAAAAGGACGAACTCCGTCAGGTAAAGGCCGCCTACGAAGATTATCTGGCCGACGCCGAGCAAATGCACTCCCGCGATCAAGCCAAGGTCGCGCCGTCGGAAGCCTTGGCCGAATTGAGCGGCGCACGGGGCCAATCGCAGCATCTCTTCGATCTTGGCCAGGAACTGGCGGCCGCGCATTACGAATCGCGCAACCAGTTGCTTGCGAGCGCCAATTCGACACTTACGCAATTGCGTCATCTTGTCCTGGTGCTGCTGGCGTCCTTGTTTGTCCTGGGCGTCGCGCTGGCGGTGTTGGTTTACCGGGACATGGTCGTTCCGTTGCAGGTCAAGTTGGTGGAAAGCCAGTCGCTTGCCGAGCATCACGAGAAACTCGCCTCGCTCGGCATGCTGGCCGCAGGGGTGGCGCACGAGATTCGTAATCCGCTGACCGCCATCAAAGCCGCCGTTTTCATCCAGCAAAAAAAATTCGCCCCCGGGTCGGCTGACGCAGCCGACGCGGAATTGGTCGGGCGCGAGATTCTGCGTTTGGAGCGGATCGTCACGGAGTTTCTCCAATTCGCGCGCCCGGCGGAACCGGTGCTGGCGAACCTCCCGGCGCAATTGCCCCTGCGCGAGGTTCAACGCTTCCTGGCTCCGGAATTGGCCAAAAAAAACATCCGCCTTTTGCTCGAAGATTCAAATTCCCTGACCGTCAAAGTGGATGGCGAGCAAATGAAACAGGTGCTTATTAACCTTGTCCAGAACGCGGCCGACAGCATCGGCCATGACGGGGCGATTACGCTTCGCTGCCGCCCGGGCCGCAAATCCCTTACCAACGGCGAAACGGATGTTGTCATCCTGGAAGTGGCCGATACCGGGCGCGGGATTGCGCCAGAGGTGGAAAAAAGATTGTTCGATCCGTTCTTCACCACCAAACCGGAAGGGACGGGCCTGGGTTTATCGATTGCCGCGTGCATTATCCAAAAGCACGGCGGCGCTCTGCAATACCAGACTCAGGTCAATCGCGGCACGACTTTCGGCATCATTCTCCCTCGCTCAGCCACATGAGCGCCGGCGCGAAAGTCCTGCTGATCGAAGACGACTCCGGCATCAGCGACACGCTGCAACGGGTGCTGGCGGGTGAAGGTCATGATGTGGCCGTCGAACGGCGCGGGGATGATGGGTTGGCGCGCGCGGCAAGGGAAACGTTTAATCTTGTCATCACCGATTTGCGGCTGCCCGGTCTGTCCGGACTGGAGTTGGTGCGGCAACTGCATGAGGCTCAACCACGTCTGCCGATTATTCTTACCACCGCCTTCGGCACCACCGAGACCGCCATTGAGGCGACCAAATTCGGCGCTTACGATTATTTGCTCAAACCGTTCGACATTCCGCATTTGATCGATTTAGTGCAAAAGGCCGCCAACAGCAATCGCTTGATGTCTGAACCCGTGAGTCTTGGCGAAGACGGCTCACGCCACGATGCCCTGATCGGCCAAAGCGCGCCGATGCAATCCATCTATAAAGAAATTGGGCGCATCGCCTCCAAGCCGGTGAATGTCCTTATTCGCGGCGAAACCGGCTCCGGAAAGGAATTGATCGCCCGTGCCATCTATCAACACGGAGATCGCGCCAATGCTTCCTTCATCGCGGTGAATTGCGCGGCGATTCCCGAAACGTTGCTGGAAAGCGAGCTTTTTGGACACGAAAAAGGCGCTTTCACCGGCGCGATCTCGCGGCGCATCGGGCGCTTCGAACAAGCGCATCAGGGGACCATTTTTCTGGACGAAATCGGCGACATGACGCCCGGCACACAAGCCAAATTGCTGCGTGTGCTGGAGGAGAAATGTTTGCAGCGTCTCGGCGGCAAGGAGGATATTGCTCTTGATGTCCGCGTGATCGCGGCGACCCATCGCGACCTTGAATCGGCCATCCGCCAGAAGGAATTTCGCGAGGACCTTTACTACCGCCTCAATGTTGTCTCCATTCGTCTGCCGCCATTGCGCCAGCGGCGCGAGGATATTCCGGATTTGGTCCGTTACTTTTTGCGCAAACACGGTCCGAGTCTCGGAAATGTGGAACCATCCATCCATGCCGATGCGATCGAGTTGTTGCGCTCGCAATCGTGGCCCGGCAATGTCCGCGAACTGGAAAACGCCGTCCGCAAAGCTCTCCTCCTTGCGCAGAATTACACGTTAGGCGCCGAACATTTCCGCGGCGCGCTTGCAAGAAACGAGGAGCAATCCGCTTCGCCCGCCCAACCCCTGGGCGATTACGTCGATGGCTTGCTCGCGGCGGCGCGGCGCGGCGAAGCGGCGGACATTCACGCGCGCGTCATTGAGACGGCCGAACGCGAATTGTTCGGACGCGCCATTCGCGAAGCCCAAGGCAACCAGGCCAAAGCCGCGCGATGGCTCGGCGTCACCCGCGTGACAATGAAAGCCAAGCTGGTGCAATTCGGCCTCCACTCCAGCAGCGACGGCGAGCAGCCTTAACCGCCAAGGTAAGCCTCGCGAACTTTTGGGTTCTGCCGCAAGGCCGCGGAGGTGTCGCGCAGGATAATCCGCCCCGTCTCCAGAACGCACCCGAAACGCGAAATCTCCAGGGCCAGATTCGCGTTTTGCTCAACCAGCAGAATCGTCACGCCCCGCTGTCGGTTGATCTCCACGATCTTTTCAAAAATGGTTTGCACAAGTATCGGAGCAATGCCCAGGGATGGTTCGTCCAGCATCAGGACTTTGGGCTTGCTCATTAACGCCCGGCCAATGGCCAGCATTTGCTGTTCGCCCCCGGAAAGCGTGCCGGCAACCTGTTTCTGGCGCTCGGCCAGCCGGGGAAACATCCCAAAGACAAATTCCCGGTCGCTTTGAATGGAGGCCCTGCTTTTTTGCATGTAGGCGCCCATGTCCAGATTTTCGCTCACTGTTAAATTGGCAAAAATCATCCGACCCTCCGGGACGTGCGAAATGCCCGCGGCCACGATTTTGTGCGGCGGGAGGTTTGTCAAATCGCGGCCTTCGTAAAGAATTTGGCCGCCCGCTTTGACCAGGCCAGAAATAGCCCGCAATGTCGTGGTCTTCCCCGCCCCGTTGGCGCCGATAAGCGTCACGATGTCGCCCGTCTCGACTTCAAGCGAAATCCCGTGCAACGCGGCGATGGCGCCGTAGTTCACGCTCAAATTTTGAATGGACAGCACTTTCGGATTTATGTTGGCGGTCTCACGAGCGCGATTGTCCCAGGTACGCTTCCACCACTTTCTCGTCGGCGCGCACTTCCCCGGGAGTTCCCTCGGCGATTTTGACCCCGTAGTCGAGCACAATGATCCGCCGGCATATGCCCATCACCACTTTCATGTCATGTTCGACGAGCAGGATGGCGATGCGATATTTCTGTTCGACAAACTCGATCAACTTCATCAACGCCGCTTTTTCCGTTGGATTCATCCCGGCGGCCGGCTCGTCGAGCAACAGAAGAACGGGCTCCGTCGCCAGGGCGCGCACAATTTCCAACCTGCGCCGGTCGCCGTAACAAAGGCTTTCGGCGGGCGCGTCGCGAAATTTTCCCAGATCAAAGATTTCCAGCATTTCCATCACCTTCTCGTGAATCTCTGTTTCCTCGCGCAAAAAACCGCGCCCACGCCATAATGAGTGGCGCGCGTCGTGTTTGAGGTGCAGGTGAAACGCGACGCGGACGTTGTCGGACACTGTCAAAGACGGAAACAGCCGGATATTTTGGAAAGTGCGCGCGATCCCCCGCCCGGTGATTTCCCACGGTTTCTCTCCGACGATCGATGCGCCCCGATAGCGAATTTCACCGCTGGTGGGACGATAGACTCCCGTAATGAGATTGAACACCGTCGTTTTTCCCGCGCCATTGGGACCGATCAGCCCGACGATTTCAGGGCCGTCCAATTGAAGGGCGAGGTCGGAAACCGCCGTCAGTCCGCCGAATTGAAGGGTGCAGTGCTCCAGTTGCAGAAGCGGCGGATTGGCGGCGGCGACGCTCATGCGCGCAACGCCGGTTTGGCCCGGCGTTTCCATGCGAACAACCCCCGCGGCCGTGTCAACATAAGAACGATCAGCAGCAACGAGTAAAACACCATCCGGTATTGGTCAAAGGTCCGCAGGAATTCGGGAAGCAGCGTCAGCAGCACCGCCGCCGCAATCACCCCGGCGGTATTTCCCATTCCTCCCAAAATCACAATGACGACAATTTCAATCGACCGCATGAAATCAAACCCTTTGGGATCGATCGACAACGTATAATGCCCGTAGAGGCCGCCTGCCATCCCGGCGAAGAATGCGCCAACGACAAACGCCACGATTTTGTAGCGGGTCGGGTTCAATCCCATCGCCTCGGCGGCCACCTCGTCATCGCGCACAGCCAGAAAGCCCCGGCCGTAAGTGGAATGGACTATTGTCACGACGACGTAAGTGCAAATCACCGCGACCGCAAGCACCCAAAAAATGTTCGTGTAGGGCGGAATTCCATTGAGGCCAAGGGCGCCGCCCAGCGAATCAATGTTCCGAAAAATCACCCGGATAATCTCGCCAAAACCGAGCGTGACGATGGCCAGGTAATCGCCCTTCAATCGCAACGACGGCGCGCCTACCAAAAAACCCGCCGCCGCCGCCGCCGATCCTCCAATGACTAATGCGACGGCGAACAGGCTGTCTGTCGCGGCGGTCTGGAAATTGGCAGGAACATGAAGAAGGAACTTTGGGCCGGCAAACATCGTGACCGCCGCCGCGCCGTACGCGCCGACCGCCATGAAACCCGCGTGGCCGAGAGAAAACTGCCCCGTGTAACCGTTGATCAAATTGAGGCTGACCGCGAGAATGACGTTGATGCCGATCTTAGTCAGGACATCGAGATAATAAGGGTCCATGCGGCTGGACACGAGCCAGAACAGAAAGCTCGCCACGAGCGACGCGATCAAAATAGTTTTCGGCCACGCGGAAACGGCCTCTTTGACGCGATTCATATGGGGTCACACTTTTTCCACTTGAAACTTCCCCAGCAAACCTGCCGGGCGGCAGAGCAGGATCACGATCAACACGCCAAACGCAATCGCATCCGTGTAGGTCGAGAAGCGGCTGCCGTTTACAAACGTTTCAATCAAGCCCAGCAAAATCCCGCCGAGCGCGGCGCCAGGAATGTTGCCAATTCCCCCCAAAACCGCGGCAACGAAAGCCTTCAATCCCGGCAAAATCCCCATGTAAGGATCAATCGACGGGTAATTGAGCGCATACAAAATTCCGCCCGCCGCGGCCAGCGCGGAGCCAAGCCCAAAAGTGAATGAGATGACCCTGTCATTATTAATTCCAACCAGCGACGCCGCCTGGTGATTGAAGGAAACCGCGCGCATGGCTGTGCCCATCCGGGTCTTCATCACAATCCATTGCAACCCGAAAAGAAGGACCGCCGTCACAATAAAAACCAGCAGTTGGTTGCTGGAAATGCGCAATCCGGCTTCCGTGGTGAAATTGCGAGACGGAAACAGGGCGGGAAAAGGTTTTGGATCCGCTCCAAAAACCAGTTGCCCCGCGTTTTCCAGGAACAGCGAGACGCCTATGGCCGTGATTAGCACGGCCAGATTGGAGCCGCCCCGCAACGGTCGGTACGCCAGCCGCTCAATGATGATCCCGAGCACGGCGCACACCAACATGGCCATCGCCATGACCAGCAACCCGCCGCCCAGCGAATGTTGTGGAACAACCCGTCCAAAATAATATCCGCAGAATGCGCCAACCATGAAAACATCGCTGTGGGCAAAATTGATGAAACGCAAAATGCCATAGACCATCGTATAGCCAAGCGCCAGGAGCGCATAGACGAAACCCAGTGAAAGGCCGTTAATCAACTGCTGAAGAAAAACAATCATGCAAAGGACAAAGGCATCATTCGGGAGCGATCTTTTGGACGAGTTGAAACTTTCCGCCCTTGATCTGGATGATCACCAGCGCTTTTTTCGCGTTGCGCTCAGCGTCAATTGTAATTTTCCCAGTGATCCCCGGAAAATCCTTTGTCGCCGCCAGCGCGTCACGGACTTTTGGTCCGTCGCTCGAACCCGCCCTTTTCATCGCGTCCGCCAGAAGCATCGCCGAATCGTACCCCAGCGCCGCCATCGCGTCCGGCACCATTCCGAATTTCGCCTGAAAATCGTGAACGAACTTTTCCACCGCCGGGTTCTTCTCTTCCGGCGAAAAGTGCGTCGAGAAATAATCCCCGTCCAACGCGTCCCCGCCAATGCTGATTAACTGCGGGGATTCCCACCCATCGCCGCCGAAGAGCGGGACCGTGAGGCCGAGGTCGTGCGCCTGTCGTCCAATCAGGCACACCTCCGTATAATATCCGGGAACAAAAAGCGCCTCGGGATTCGCCGCCTTGATCGCCGTCAATTGCGCGTTAAAATCCTTGTCGCCGCTGCTGTATTTTTGTTCCGCGACAATCTGCCCGCCCGCCGCCGTGAACGCGTCCTTGAAATAAGTTGCCAGCCCGACGCTGTAAGGAGTGGCCGCGTCGGTCAGGACGGCCATGCGATGCGCCTTGAGCGTGCCAAGCGCAAATTGCGCGAGGACTTTTCCCTGTTGCGGATCAGTAAAACAAATACGAAAAATATAGTCGCCAATTTCCGTCACCTTGGGATTCGTCGAAGAGGGGCTAATCTGCGGGATTTTACTTTCCTGGCAGACGGGAGCCGCTTCCAGGGATCTGCCCGAAGCCACCTCGCCGAGCATCGCCACCACCCCGTCGCGGGAAATCAATTTGCGCGCGATCGTTTTAGATTCCCCCTGCTTGGATTGATCGTCCTCGGTCAACAATTGCAGCTTCTTTCCAAGGACACCGCCGCTCGCATTGAGTTCGTCAATGGCCAGCGCCGTACCGTCATGGGACGACTGGCCGAAGTCCGCCTCCTTGCCCGTAAGCGATGCGAATTCCCCGACTTTGATGACATCGCCGCCCGACGCGCCACTGGACGGCTCGTTGGATTTATTGCAACCGGCGAGCAGCGACGCGCAAAGCAAGCCCGCCGCGATGGAGCGCGTTCGTATTCTCATTGGCAGGGACAGTAGAGAACAACCCGCTTGGATTCAATGCTGAATCACAAAGAGCGGAGCATTCGCCGTGTCACGTCCGGCGTTCCCGAGTTTTTCTAACTGATTCCACGGTCGTGGGCCGGGTTCTCCGATCAATTCTCGAATTCGGGGTCTCAAGATTGAAGACCTCGCCCAATGGGGCGAGTTCGACGTTGCCCAATCCACTCAAGTCGAGGTCCTTGAACGTGGACGAAAAAAAGATTTTTCCCCAGGGAAAGTCAGCGGTGTACATTTTGTAATACTCGACGCGCCCCGGTTGCGAAGCCCTGTAGTAATTGAGGCATTGCATAACCGGAGGCGCCTTTTGGTCACGAGGGATTGACAGCAACACGAGATTCAGCGCGGACTTCGGCTTTGTTTGCTCCTTCAGTCGGGGCAGCGCCCGCTCCAAGCCACCGGCTTTTACAATTTCGGAAAAAGCCCATTCGGTATCGACAATGCCCTTTGCCGAGGCGTCGTCCACTTGGACAGAACCGTTGTGGGCGAGAAGCAAGACTTCCTTGTTTGTCGCGACAATAAACGGATGCGAGCAAATCGGAGAATTGAGCGAAGGGTCCGACGCAAGTCTCGAATGAAAAATCCCGTAAATATTCTTTCCTGTCACCTTCGGCAACGAAACTTTTTCCCGCCAGACGGGAAGAGAACTGCGGAAGTGGCGCAAACTGGAGCCGTCGTAAAGCGCATATCCCCACCCGTCTGGATGGCAGTCATAGTCACGCCCAAGAGCTGTCGTGACATACGGGTCGCATTTTGACCCCTCTCGGAACGCGCCAAATATCCCTTCGAGATCCACCGATCTCTTGCCGACAAATGCAATCATCCGGCACATACGACCAACCTTAACAAACCCCCTTGCACCCGAACAAATGCCGTTCCCGAATCTTCTCCGCCACCTCCGCCGGGACCATCTTTTCCCAGGAAGTGTCCCCGGACCTGAGTTTTTGCAGCACATCCCGGGAGAAAATCGAAAGCACTTTTTCGTCGTAATCCCGCAGCCCCTCGATGAAGCGATTTTCAATCAAGTAAGCGTGCAAATGCCGCAGGTTGGGCGCGACCCGCAAATTGGCGGCGCTGATCAGCGCTCCGGTTTTTGGCTCAAGCAAGGGATAAACATACAGCTTCAAATCGTTTTTAAACATCCGGCCAAACGATTCCAAAATGCCGCCGTTCAAGTCAGCGTAATATTTTTCGTCGAAAATTTCCTTTAACGTCGGCACCCCCATCACCAGGCCAATCATTTTTTTGGTGTAGCGAAAAAAGTAAGCCGCCAGCCGGTGATATTCGCCGAAATTGGAAATCAGCACCGTCTTGCCAAGCGACGCCAGAATATCCACACGATCCAGAAAATCCTGATGATCGATCTTGTCGCCTTCGGTCAGATTTTTCAGCGTCATCTCCATCAGCGTCAGGACTTCTTCCCCCTGAACGTTGGGCTCCTGCACAAAAATGGCCTGGGCGCATTTCAACATATCCAGCGTCACTTTCGTCACCGGCCGAAAACTGCCGCGCTCGACGAGTATGCACTTTTTGTAAAAGGCGTCCGCCGGTTGAATCACCGTGCCATCCGGCGTAAACAGCGCGGCATTGGTCAATCCGCTTTGCACCAATTGCAGCGCCATCAGCCGATTGTCCACCGCCGCAAAAGCCGGCCCGGAAAACTGGATCATGTCCACTTCGATCCGGTCGCTCCCCACGTTATCAACCAGAGACGTAATCAATGCCCCAGGGTCATTGTGCAAATACATCGCGCCATGGACGAGGTTCACCCCGACGCTTCCCAGGGCCTCCTGCTCCTGAATATTTTCTTTGTCCCAGAGCCGGACGTGGACGATGATCTGCGACGGCTCGCAACACGGTTCCGTTTGAAACCGAATGCCCAGCCACCCATGGGCGTCATCCCGCCGGGAATAACTGCGCGCCACAACCGTGTCCGAGAAAACAAAAAATTTCGTCGTCGACCCGCGTTTTTCCTTCAACCGTTCCACGAGCAATCCGTATTCCCGCTCAAGCATCGTCTCCAAACGCTGGCGGCTGACGTATCGTTCGGCGTGACCGTAGATGGCATCGCTGACGGTCATATCGTAAGCGGAAATGGTCTTGGCGATCGTGCCGGCGGCTCCGCCGACGCGGAAAAACCAGCGAGCGACTTCCTGACCCGCGCCAATTTCCGCAAAGGTGCCGTACTTGGACGGATCCAAGTTTATTTGGAGAGCTTTTTGGTGTGTCGTTAAGATTTCGCGTGTCATATCTATAATTATAATGTAGATAGCGCGGCATCAAGGACTTCCAATAGGAAACCGGCGTCGGATTCGGTCAAACACATCGGCGGGGCCATTCGGATGGTCTGGCCCCAGAGACCGCCTTTGCCGACTAATAATCCCAAGTCGCGGCAAGCCTCGACAACCTGGGCGCATTCGGACTTGGCGGGTTCTTTGGTGGCACGGTCTTTGACCAATTCCATGCCCACTAACAGGCCTTTGCCTCGGACGTCGCCGATGATATTGTGCTTTGTTTTCAATCGCTCCAAGCCGGCCATGAGAACCCCGCCGACTTTGAGGGAGTTGGATTGAAGTTTCTCGCGTTCGATGACTTCCAAAACTGCTTTGCCTTGGGCGCACACGACGGGATTGCCGCCGAACGTGTTGAAGTGAACGCGCTGGGTGAGGGACGCGGCGATCTGCGGGGTTGTGACCACCGCCGCCAAGGGGCAGCCGTTGCCGATGCCTTTGGCCATCGTAACGATATCCGGCACGACTCCCTGTGTTTCAAATCCCCAAAAGTGCGAGCCTGTCCGGCCAAATCCGGCCTGGACTTCATCGGCGATGCAAAGTCCACCGGCGGCGCGGACGTGCTCGTAGGCGTTTTTAAGATACCCATCGGGGAAAACGACGCAACCGCCTACACCTTGAATGGACTCTGCGATGAAGCCGGCGACACGGCCGGAAGTCGCGTAATCGATCAGGCTTTTGACATCGGCGGCATAGTTTTTGCCGGCGTCGGGGTCGGTGCGGGACCATTGGCCGCGATAGGGGTCGGGGGCAATAGCGTGGTGAACGCCGAAGCTGTGGGGAACGTTAAATTTCCAGGTGCTGTGCGCGGTAAGCCCCATCGAGGACATGTTGCCGCCGTGATAACAGTTGCGCAGGGCGACGACGTCGAAATTGCCGGTGTGGGCCCGCGCCATCAAGAGGGCGAGATCCGTCGCCTCCGAGCCGGAATTGACGAAGTAACAGACCTTCAACGGGGCGGGCATTTTGGCGGCGAGATCGCGGGCGTATTCGGCGATGTTGGGGTGGAGATAAATGGTTGTGGCGTGTTGCAATGTTTCGTTTTGGCGGCGAATGGCTTCGAGGACATGCGGATGGCAATGGCCGACGCTGACGGTGACGATCCCTCCGAGGCCATCGAGGTAACGGCGGCCTTTATCGTCAAAGACGTATTGCGCTTTGCCCTCCACGATCATCATGGGCTTTTTGTAATAGAGAAGGATGCCTGGATTGAGAAATTCGCGGCGCAGCTTCAAGACTTCGTCCGCCGAAGGGCCGGTGTACGGTTTTGGCTGATAATCGAAGAAAGGCAGACTCGGAGTTTTCATAATTGGCGATTCAATTCTTATCCAGACGGAGATCAAAATGCGCGTGATGAATTGGTTCTTCAAGACTTTCGTTGGGGCGCAAATCAGCTTTTGAAGGGGTGGGAAGGCGGCTAGAGTGGCCGCATGACAGCTACCACTGAAACGGCAGTTAGTTTACCTCACTGCGACCTTGGGTTGGAGGCGTTGTTGCCAGCCCAACCGGAGCGATTGCTTGGCGGTCTGGCCGGACAGATGCACAACTCGGCCCTATGCGCCGATCAAGACCTGGGCCACATGGAAGAGCAGTTGTTGCGGGGCGGGCATGAGGTGTTTCGCCAGATGCTGGAAAAAGGCGCGCAACTCAAAGCCGATCAAGCGCCGCCGACTTGCCCGGTTTGTCAAAACAAGTTAAGCCGCTGGAAGCAAGGACACTGGACGAGCATTCAGACTCGATTCGGCGCCATTCGGCTCCAGCGGGCGCGGGGCTATTGCAAACGGCGCCGCAAA
>DATAUD010000070.1:0-73276 GCA_036268455.1 Verrucomicrobiia bacterium | reverse complement strand
TGGGACGCCGTGGCAAAAGACGCCGTCTTTGAGTTCATGTACAATATTCCAGGGTTTACCACTCGGATTGAAGGGCGCAAGGCGTATATGGACTGGTTTGGGGGCTACACAAATGTCCTTCACTCCGCGGATAATTTGCGGATTCATAAATCCATCAATCCGAACATCACGATTTTGGAATACGAGGTTCATGGCACAGTTCCGAGCACCAGAAAGTCTTACGACAACCGCTTTTGTTCCATTATTACCGTCAAAGACCGCCAGATAATTCATTGGCGTGATTATATGGACTCGTTTGCCGTCATGCTTTCGGTTTCGTCCGAGTGATTTTGCCGCCCATGCGCTCTGCTAATCCCAAACAAATGGTGGCCCGCCTCGGTAACGCTCCGAGTTCAGCGGCTTAAAAGACCGCTGCTTCACTTTAAAGCTTGCAGGCCAAAATGGTGCTCGCGGCAGGGTGCTTGCGCACGGCCACCACGCACCTGCACTGCCGACGCCCTCGCGTCGTGTCTCAAGGTGGCCGCGTGCAAACGCTCGGACTACGCGAGCGAAATTGGAGCCTCCAGACGGTGATGCTCCGTCAGGATTTCTTTACAAAATAAATCCGCGGGCTTTCTGCATGGAGGCGACTGGCGTCCCTGACCGGCTTCGCTCCGGTGATCTCCTGCTTGAGAGGCAGGCGTGTTGGCTGGACTACACCACAGGGACTGGAAAATGGTACGCGCGTCCGGTAATGCTCCGGAACCAGGCACTAATCTAGTGCGACACGGATTATAAGTCCGTCTGCTCTCTTTGAGCTACGCGCGCAGAAATTGGCGGAATGCCGTGGACTTGCGCCACATCCTCCAAAAGAAGGACGCACTCGTTAGCACCGAAGCCCGGCTCGCTTGTCCGGTTGACATTCCAAATTGGTCGGCGTGGGGAGACTTGCACTCCCAAGGCTATTCGATCTTGAGTCGAAGCGGTCTGCTATTCCCGGTAAACCACACGCCGGTCGGCGACCCGGGACTTGCACCCGGAAGGCTCGGCGATTTTAAGTCGCCGGGGTCTGCTGTTCCCGCTGAGGCCAGTCGCCGCGAAAATGGTGGGCATGAAGGGAATTGCACCCCCAAGGCTGCCAGATTCTGAGTCTGGACCCTCTGCTATTCGGGTTGAACCACATGCCCGTGAAATTGGCACTCCTGGCAGGACTCTCACCTGCAACCGCGACGTTCGAAGCGTCGCACTCTGATACTTTGAGCTGCGGGAGCGTCGGAATGGTGGGTCGCCACGGTGCTGCCCCAATGGCCGTGTGCAAGCACCTCTGCGGCTTAAGAGACCGCTGCATCGCTGCAATGCTTGCAACCCAGAAAAAGAACCGCAACGCGAAGGCGGAGTTGAACCGCCGCAGCCAAGCCTGTGATGTCCTGGCCGACACCGGTATTCGCGTCGCGGAAAATGGTCGGGCATGACGGTATCGCGCCGTCTATTTCGGTTTGGACGTTCAGCTTAAGTGATAATTTTGTCCGCCAGCTCTGCCGCCGCGTGGAAACCACCATACCAGCCATGAGCCCCAACCTGCCACCCCGCTTCAACAAGCACTTCGGCATTCATTAATTCCGCTTTACGAATCGATCACGTATGATCACCATCTGAAGTACGCATAAACTGACAGACCTTATGACCAACACATCATTTCGCGCATTTCCAAATGCCCCAGCGATTGACTTTGGCGCGGCGAGCGAGGAAATCACCGCATTGAATCGGGTCAGCGGAAAACAGGTGCCTATACAAAGACTGTAGCGGTAAAAGTGCGCTACGGTTAATCCCTGTTAATGTATTCTGTAATAATCTTGGAAGAATATGAAACATCAATCGACTTGCAATCTGGCAAAAACTTCCCGTCGGTTTACGCGGCCTCTGTTGATTTTCACTTGCTGTGTGGGGGCAATATTTCTTGCTACGGGTCTCTATCTTGGCTTTAACAGCTGGACGGCCCTTTCTAGTTATATATGGCTTGTTATTATGGTTGCTGGCTACACCCTGATGGTCTATTCATTAATAAATCTAATAAATCCATCTGGGCGAGGAGGAGTAGGATTGATCAGCTATATGGCAGCGATCTCGATGCCGCTTATCGCCATGATCGCATATGATCACGGGCCGGCTTTAAGAGTCAAAGATTTTGTTAGGCAAAATGTGGGGAGCATTAGCACTCTTATGAAGGTAACAAACAATGCCACAACTTCGTCGTTAATCAAGTCCAATTATGTTATTTGGTACCAAAACACCCTTTCAATTCGAGAGCGATTGGCATCTGCTTCAATGGAATTCTACGGGATCAATCGGCTAAGTGGAATACCGGAGGACGAGTCGCATGCTGATTCTGATTTGGCCCATATAAAAGAAGCAGGGCTTATACTTAGAAATTTGTTTGATGCCCATCAAAAAAACCGAAGCCTTACTTTAGTAAAAACAATAGTAATTGCGACTCCGGTTTTCTCCAGGGAAAAGTCGTTTCAATCGACCGACGTTTATATTACCAAGGATCCGCTTGGAGGAACGCTTCAAGGACCACATACGGAGACACATACCTACGGGCACTGCGAGTACGGGATTAGAATTTGGATTTGGGACGTTGGTAGCAAGAGACCGCTCGGAACTGTTACTTTTGATGCGGAGCATGATCCTGTGCTTGCAATGTATGGTTGGCTTGAAGAACGTTCACACGATTAGATAAGTGGAATTGTTAAGGTCGCCGAATCGCCGAAATGATTCCGCGGAAAACGCAACATGCTGAGCCGACGGAGCCTTTGGGTGAGACATCAAGGCGTACGCCGCGATGAAATTGCAGATAGGCAAGGGACGCAGTGGAATTACTCCTCGCGGAGGTTGTTCTACCATTGAACTACTGCCCCATGTGGTGGAGCAGGTCGGACTCGAACCGACAACCGACGATAACCCACAACTTCGGCCCATCAAAGTGCTTGCGCACGGCCAATACGACGGATAAGAGACGAACTGGGAATGAACGTGCTCTACCACTGAGCTACTTCGGCATCTGGAGCCGAAGGCCGGACTCGAACCGGCGACCACGCGCTTCGTAGGCGATAACCCAATCCTGCGACCCGTCGAAAAATTAAGAGCATAGACGGACAAGAGGCGAGATGGAAATTCACCGGTTGCCCGATGGTGCGGGATTTGCACCCGCTCGCGGTTTCCCGCTTACGATTATCCACACTCTGCTGCCCGTCTAAATTGGCGCTCCCGATGGGAATCGAACCCACATTTCCCAGATTAAATCCGGGCGTTCTCTCGCAGTTGAACTACGGGAATATCCAGCACCCTCATGCTGATTTTAGCACGGATACCGGACGCGGTTTGGTCCGAGGGCAACCTGGGTTGCACCTTCGGGAAGATCAGATGGGCAAGTGGCGTGATCGAACGGAGGCACTCCATGCCGGGAATCGAACCCGGACCGCCAAGGCTTTCGCCACGGACGGTACGCCCTCCTTATGTTGGAGGATAAACGATCAACTTCGGCCCATCGAAATTGGGGTGACCAACCGGATTCTCACCGGCACAAACGCCTTCACGGGACGTGATGCTTCGTGTTACATCATGATCACCATAAAATGGCCTGCCGAGCCGAAGCCGGCTGGCGAAGGCTGGAGCCCTTGGTCGGACTCGCACCGAGTGCTTGCGCACGGCCACCTTACAAGTTTACGAAACTCGCCCTGTTGCTTCTGAGGCACAGGGGCTGTGAAAATGGTGTCCACGGCAGGAGTTGCACCTGCGACCTTCACCTTCGCAAAGTGACGCTCTGATCTAACTGAGCTACGCGGACATTTTAAATTGTGAACGGTGAATGAGGAATGCAGAATCCTTCGGTGCCAGAGCGAGATCTCAAAGTGCGGACCCAACAATTTGCTTTGAACGTCATTCAATTTGTCGAAAAATTGCCGGCGTCTGAGACGTGTCGAATCATAGGCCGACAGTTGCTGCGTTCTGGCACGTCAGTTGGGGCGAATTACAGGGCTGCGTCGCGGTCCAGATCCAAAGCCGACTTCATCGCAAAGATGGGCATTGTTGTGGAGGAAGCCGACGAATCCGCTTACTGGATCGAATTGCTCGCAGCCACGCACAAAATAAAGCCCGAATTGTCCGCCGAGTTGCTGCGCGAAGCGAACGAACTTGTCGCTATCGCAGTCGCTTCGATCAATACAGCGCGCAGAAACTCCGGGTGACTGCGCATTTTGTTCTGCATTCCTCATTCCCAAGTCCTCATTTCTTTGGCGTCCGTGGCCGGACTCGCACCGGCTAGGACCAGCTTGAAGGGCTGGTTGCGCGAGCTGCTTTGCATTCACGGACACAAAGGCCGCAGCAGGGAGTTGAGGGCGCAGCGTCGCTGCTCGCGGGCAGACGTTAACGCTGCGAACTCAAAATCCTCCGTGGCGATCTCGGCTAAATTGGCCCCTGAGGCCGGTATCGCTCCGGCGTCTCCTCGTCTTCAGCGAGGCGCTAATCTGCCTCAGCTACTCAGGGTGGTCGTCCCGCGCGGTAACGCTCCGCGATCTTCCGGTTATCAGCCGGGCGCTCTGCTTTTGAGCTACGAGACGATGGTCAACTGCGGTTTGATCCCGAAGCGATTGACTGGACGGAACACCAGGTTCAACTTTCCAGCCGGTCGGATTCGGATGACGCGCTTTGGCTTGTAGCCGCGGCGGAACAACAACTGGCTCTGATAACGCAGAACGGGCTTCATGGGCTCTCCTTTCGTTAATGTTTAGAGTGGCGGAAGGCGTCGGTAATGCTTCGACCTCCGGGTTTAGCGGACTCTGTTTTCGGGACAGGTGCAGCCAGCTTGATGGCCGTGCGCAAGCACCTGCCTGCCTTCCGTAAATTGGCTGCCAGGGTTGGACTCGCACCAACACCGAACGGCTTAACAGACCGCCGTGCTACTTTGACACTACCTGGCAAAAATTGTGGTACTGCCGGCAGGATTCTCACCTGCATCAATCCGCTTAGAAGACGGATGCCTCGTATGTTCGGCCACGGCAGCGTGAAATGGTCGGAATGGCAGGATTTTCACCTGCGGCCTCCCGGTCCCAGGCCGGGCGCTCTAAAGACTGAGCTACATTCCGTGAAATTGGCGGACTCGAAGGGACTTGCACCTGGTGGCAGTCCGCAAGGACACCCTCCCGCAGACAACGGGGCGCTCTGCTGATTGAGCTACGAATCCAAAATGGTGGGAAGCGCTGGTAACGCTCCAGTTCGTCACTTCCAGCTTTGTTTAACGACACCCGATTTACAGTCGGGCAACTGGATCGCTTCCCAAAATGGTAGCGGGAGCGGGAGTTAAACCCACCTGAAGAAGTTTATGAGGCTTCTCTCTGTGCGTCGGTCGAGTTTCCCGCAGTCAAATGAAATGGTGGAGTCGATGGGTAACGCTCCCATATAGGCTTGCTTGCAAGGCAAGTGCATTGCTTGTCTGCCACGACCCCGAAAATTTGGCAGGCTGCCTCCGTGCCGCCCGGAGTAAGCGGAGTTTTGGAGACTCGGCCGCGTGCTGACGCTCAGCCTGTGAAAAACTGGTGCGGTTGCCGGGAATTGCACTCGGACGTCCTCCTTGGCGGGGAGGCATTCTGCTGTTAAATCACAACCGCGAAAGTAAAAGGGCCGGGAATCGTTTCAGGTTTCCCGGCCCGTGCCATTTCAACAAAGAACAAACACCTCTTGCTAGCTTGCGCTACCAACCCACGGTTTCACGGTGGTTCTTTCGGTGTTTAGAGGCACACCTCCTACGAAGCCTTTAAATTGTAAAATTCGTTTTCTTAGGCCTGGCGCAGCTATGGACGGTTGATAAGCATGGACCATCGGTGACCAGCTATAGCTCGTCTTCGCTATTATCAATTTGCTACCAGAAGACATCATTTAGATGTCGTGCTTTCAATACTCACAGACTGTTCGCCTTTCGCTTAATTCTCTTTCTTCATCGTTACTTTAGGGAAACAAAAAACCCTGCCTACGATTCGTAAGCAGGGTTGAAAAAGTCTATTTCGGTTCTTTACCTGCTTACCGCCGGTCTATCCAAGTTGCCTTCGGTTTGTTTTTCAATCGAGGGCGCGGATAGTCCAAGGCTAAACACATAGCCCTGGTTGTACCGGCTATGACGTGTCGCTTTCGCGACGCGCATCGTCGGCCAATTCGTGGCTGATATGTTTAAGCAAGTTTTCATCGAACGTAGAGACGTATAACACACGTCCTAGGTTACGCGCAACTAATATTTTCAAAATTCTTTCTTAATTCTCAGTTCTATCAGTAGTTTCGCGCTGGGCTGTCAGACTCGATGCGGAATGCGTTGGCAGGCTAACGTAACTTTACGATTACCGAAATCCGACTAACGATAAGTTTACGATTGGCTTCGGTCGTTCAACCAGTATCGGCTGGAACGCCAGAGCCAATCTTTTCGGATGGACCCAATCGAACCAAGACCACAAGCCTTCGGCCATTATCACGGCCGACTGACAAGCCATTCTCGTAAATCGCAATGAGAGCTTCGAGTGGTGTTTGGACGGCTTTTTCTCGGTCGATCTCCGTTTTGAAACTTCCCGGTTAGGGGATACAAGGCAGATGCCATAAAGCGTTTGCAATATGAAGCGTTTAACGCTACGTTGCGCAAACAAAATAATGACGGGAAAGACCGAAAAAGTTAGACGCAATGGAGCAGCAGCGGCGTTTATTGACGCGAGGCTTGCGGCAGGCCGGGTTGCTTTCCCCTTGCGAGACTTGGTGAGGGAAACAGGGTTGTCTGCCACAGCGGCAAAGAATCAGTTATTGAGGTTGGGAAACCAGATTGTTCGGGTTTCCCGACCACAGCAATTTTTCCTCGCCGTCAGCCCGGAACATCGCCTCGTGGGAGCGCCGCCGGTTTTGTGGTGGCTCGACGATTATTTCAAGTGGCTGGGACACCCGTATTACCTGGCGCTTCAATCCGCAGCCGGCGTCTATGGCTCCAATCCTCAAGCATTGCAAGTAACCCAAGTGATGACCGACGTGCCTCGTCGTGAAATTGAGATTGGGCGGCTTAGGGTTCGTTTCTTCGTTAAGCGCGGGATCGAAAAGACGCCAACCCAGGCTCCTCCAAATGCCTTTGCCCCAATTAAGGTCAGCACCCCGGAGGCGACGGCGTTTGACCTGGTTCGTTATGCGCCCGGCATTGGAGGGATGGGACGCGCAGTTGAGACTCTCGTTCCGCTGCTGCCGCTCATGCGCGTGCCCGAACTCAAACAAATGTTGGACAGGGAGAACGAAACCGCAACGGCTCAGCGGTTGGGTTACGTTGTTGAAAAAGCAGGCAACAAGGCGCTCGCCAAAGCAATTCGGGACTGGCTGCCCTCTCAACTGTTTTTGGTTCCGCTCACGCCATCGAATGATGACAAAGCCTCGGTGCAGATGAACCAACGCTGGCGAATTATCGACAACGCCAAAGACCTCGCGCCATGACACCACTCACCCGCAGAGATATTTTAGCCCATCAAACGGCTGTCCCGTGGCCAACTCTGCGCCAGGTTGAACAGGATTTGATTTTGTGCCGCGCGATGACTGCGTTGTTCAACGACCAATTTTTGCACACCCAAATTGCCATGCGCGGCGGCACGTTGTTGCACAAAGTGCATCTCGCCCCCGCTTCGCGTTAGTGGTCGGAAGTCCAAAGACCTCGGTGTTGGACGCTCTTGGTCTTGCGATCCGCAATACGGTCAAGCCATCACGCGTCCTGCGAATGACGTATTCCATTCCTTCGATTAGCGAGCCGGGAACGACATTAGACATCGTGGTTGAGGCGAATGTGACGGAACGCACACCACACCGCCAGATTGTGGAAATTCCGTTTGAATTTTCGTTCCGGGACTCGCCAGTCAAGACTCTTATCAACGGCTACGAAATTCACGAAATGCTGGGCACCAAAATGCGCGCCCTGTTTCAACGGCGGCGGGGACGGGATTTGTTTGATCTGTATTGGGCGTTGACGCTTGCCGATCCGCCGATTGACCCCGCCGGAATCATCGAATCATTCCAGCATTATCTCAGGAAAGAAGGCAATGCGGCGGGTCGGGCAGAATTTATCGGAATTCTGGAAGCGCATCTCGGCGACCGTGGCTTTTGCTCAGACATGGATCAACTGCTCCGCACAGGCGCCAATTACGACGCGCAAAAGGCTGGAGAATATGTGAAAGCAAACCTGTTGAAGCTGCTACCTGATTGACACCGAACCCAGGTTAAACCATTTCGACTGCAGGCGTTCTCGTTGGGCATTCATCTTTGGCGCAAAGACGCGGGTATTGGAGCCAGATGAAATGCCAACGCAGGAGTGCTTTTCACGGCGATGCCAGACAAGCAAAGAGCATCTGATTTGCGTCAGAAAACCGACCAAATTTTTCTATACTGCTTTTCTATACACTATGCCCTTTTTGGAGCAAATTGAAGATAACCATCGCAAAAACAAAAACCGCGCAAGTCGTTGATCCTGTTACAGAAGCAGGTGATTGATGCCCAATGATAAAAATGGCAAAAAGCCGGTTTTCGATCCGTTCAGATGCTCTATCCAATTGAGCTATGGGTGCGGAGCGCAATGACCGGGACTTATTTCGCATGAACATGATCGCAACGCAAGCCGATTCGCCGAAAGAGCCCAGGCTATCCGAATTTTCCCCCAGATTGGCCGGTAAAGGCATATTTCGCTTGCGGAGGGGGTTGCGATTGTTACAGTGCTGGCACGCGCGAACCGATTCGTTGATTTTTGTGAAAATTTTTTCCGGCACTTCCAATCCGCCGCTGGCACAAAGCATCGCCGCCTCCATTGGCATGGAGTTGGGCAAATGCACCGTGTCCGCTTTCCCCGATGGCGAAACGTTCGTCAAAATCGAGGAAAATGTCCGGGGCGAGGATGTTTTCATTCTCCAATCCTCCAGCCCGCCGACCAACCATCACCTGATGGAGTTGTTCATCATGATGGATGCAGTGCGGCGCGCCAGCGCATCGCGCATCACCGCTGTGCTTCCCTTTTACGGTTACGCCCGCCAGGATCGCAAAGACCAGCCTCGAGTGCCGATTACCGCCAAATTGGTGGCCAACCTCCTTGTCGCGGCGGGCGCAAGCCGCGTTCTGACGATGGACCTTCACGCCCAGCAGATTCAGGGGTTTTTTGATATTCCGGTCGATCATCTTTATGCGGCGCCGGTCATGTACGAATATCTCAAGGGCAAAAAACTGCCGGATTTGGTGGTCGTCAGCCCGGATGTCGGCGGTTTGAAAATGGCGCACGCTTATTCCCAGGTGTTGGAAGCGGGCCTGGCAATCGTCGCCAAGCGCAGGAAAAGCGCCACGGAAACCGAGGCGATGGCTGTGATTGGAGAAATCCGCGGGCGCAATGTGCTTCTGGTGGATGATTTGACGGAAACGGCGGGGACGCTGGTCAACGCGGCGGCCCTGCTCAAGAAAAAAGGCGCGAAAAAAATCCTGGCGTGCGTTTCGCACGCTTTGCTGAACGATTTGGGAATTCAGAGGCTCCGAAAATCGAATATTGACGAATTGATAACTACTGATACTGTCCTACGCCCCGCAATTGACGGGGTGAAGATTACGACGCTGTCGGTGGCCGCGCTGTTGGGCGAGGCGATCAAACGAATTAATTGCAATTCGTCGATTACGTCGCTGTTTGATTTTAACGGCGGACGCACCAGTTAAGCCGGCTTATTCAAAGCTGGTAAAACCGCGGGTCTTCATGTAAAAGGTAACTACGATGAAATCTGTCGCTTTAACCGCTTTTCAGCGGAAATTAGGACGCCGGGCCGGCGCGAAGAAATTGCGTTCGGCTGGCCGTGTGCCCGCTGTTATTTATGGACGGCTCAACCCGCCCCAAAGTCTCGAGATTAACCTCAAAGACATCAGCAACGTCATCCACGGCGCCCATTCGGAAATTGTGCTGTTGGACCTGAACGTCGAGGGCGATGCCAAGCCCAAACGCCTCGCTCTGATGCAGGACGTTCAGCATCACGTCCTGTCCAACGAGCTTCTGCACGTGGATTTGCACGAAGTCGCCGAGGACGAGAAAGTTACCGTCATGGTGCCTGTTGAGGCCACCGGCGAGGCTGTTGGCGTGAAGACGGGCGGCGGCACGCTGGAACACGTTTTATTTAAAATCAAGGTTCGTGCGCTGCCCAAGGATTTGCCTGAGGTGCTGATCATCGATGTCAGCCATTTGGAAATCGGCAAGGCCGTTCACATTGGCGAGATGAAAGCCCCCGCGGGCGTTGAGATTCTTGGCGATAAGCACATTCCAGTGTTGTCCGTCGCCGCGCCAGTCAGCGAAGCTCAGGAAGCCGCTACTTTGGAAGCTGCCACAACGCCGGGCGGCGAAGTGGAAATGCTCAAGGAAAAGAAGGAAGAGGGCGAGGGCGAAGGCAAGCCGGGCGAAAAAGGCGCCGCCAAGGGCGCGGAGAAAGCTCCCGCCAAAGCAGGCGAGAAAGCCGCCGCCCCGGCCGAGAAGGCCGGCGAAAAGAAACCGGAAAAGAAGAAGTAAGACTTCCCCGCGTGATTGGAGAATTTGTTTCTCATTGCGGGACTCGGCAATCCCGGTTCCGAATACGCCACGACCCGGCACAATATCGGGTTTGTTTTGGCGGACCGTCTCGCGGCGGATTGGGACGCGGCGTGGAGCGCGCAGAAAAAATTTAATGCCCGCGTGGCAAGGGTGGAGCGGGCGGGGCAAAAGGTGATTTTGTGCCAGCCGCAGACGTTTATGAACGCCAGCGGCGATGCGGTTGCGGCGGTGGCGAGGTTTTATCAAGTGCCGCCGCACCGGGTGTTGATCGTGGTGGATGATGCGGACTTGCCGTTGGGGCAGATTCGTTTGAAGCCCTCTGGCAGCAGCGGCGGGCATCACGGCTTGGAGTCGGTTGAGCAGCAATTGGGGACGCGGGTTTATCCGCGGTTGCGATTGGGGATTGGCCGGCGCACTGAGGATGATCGGGAAATAACGGACTATGTTCTGGGCCGGTTCACGGCGGCGGAACTGAAAGTGGCGAAGGAAGTCCTGGATCGGGCTTGCCAGCAGGTGGAATGCTGGTTGAGCGACGGGATCCAGGCGGCAATGAATAAATTTAACGGCGCCCTGACGACGCCGACAGACAAAGGAAAAAAGTGAAACGTTACGAAGGATTATTTATATTAAACACGAGCGGCAAAGAGGAGACGATCAAGGACACGATCGACAAAATCTCCGCGGAAATCGCGACGGCGGGCGGGAAAGTGGAAACCGTCCAGAAAATGGAAAAAAAGGCCTTTTCGCGCGTGGCGGACCGCAAAAATACCGCCGGTTACTACGTCAATTTTGTTTTTGAAGGCGCGCCGACGATTGTCTCGCAGTTGCACCATCGCTTCACGAACAGCGAGGACGTCTTTCGCGTTTTGATCACCCACGCGCCCGCGCCGAAACCTGTCGCCGCGTAATTCCGATGGCCAGCTTCAACAAAGTTATTTTGGCGGGCAACCTGACGCGTGATCCCGAGTTGCGGTACACGCCCAAAGGCACTGCCGTCGCCAAACTGACGCTGGCTGTCAATCGCACCTGGAAAAGCGAAACCGGGGAATCCAAGGAGGAAGTCAGCTTTGTCGATGTGGATGTCTGGGGCCGTCAAGCCGAGGTGATTGCCCAATACATGCGCAAGGGACGCCCGCTGCTCGTCGAGGGCCGTCTCAAGCAAGATACCTGGGAAGACAAAACCACTCATCAAAAACAAAGCAAACTCAAGGTCGTGCTGGAATCCTTCTCATTCATCGATTCCAACCGCCCCGAGGGTGGAGGCGGAGGCGGCGCACCGGCTTCCGACGCTCCGCGACGCGCATCCCCTCCCCCCGCCAAATCGCCGGAACCGGCGGAAGGCGAAGGACCGGGCGCTGAAGAAGACGACGTTCCATTTTAATAGATTTTAACAGACTGAATTTTTATGGCAAAAACTGAAGTTATCCTGATTCAAAATATCGTTGGTCTGGGCGGAGAGTCCGATCTGGTAAAAGTCGCCGCCGGCTACGCCCGCAATTATCTTTATCCGCAAGGCCTCGCCGTGCCGTTGACGGGCGCGAACAAACGCCGCATCGAAGCGCTGAAGCGCCGCCGCGCCGAACGCGAAGCCCATGAGTTCAACACCATGAGCGAACTCTCCAAGAGCATCTCCAAGCTCATCGCCGTCATCCAGGTCAAGACCGGCGACGATGGCAAGATGTTCGGAGCCGTCACCGCCGGGATGATTGCCGACCAGTTGAAGACGCAATTTGACATCATCCTTGACAAGAAGAAAATCCACCTTGAGCATCCGATCAAAACAATCGGTGAGCATGATGTCGAGCTGCGCCTTCACTCCGAGGTCCACGCCACCGTCAAAGTCCGCGTGGAGAGCACGACCCCAGTGACCGCCACGGAAGAGGCGCGGACCGAAGGGGCTCCAAGAACGGAATCCCGGGGCCACAAGCGCACCGAACGAAGCCGTGAAGAGCAAGCGCCGGTTGAGGCCGCCGCAGGCGAAAAGGCCCAGCGTGCGGATCGCAAGCCTCGCGCGCCGCGCACCGAGAAATCCGATAAGCCCGCAAAAGCCGAAAAAGCTGGAAAAGCAGAGTGATTTGGAGCAAGTTTCAGTTGTGAGCGTTCAAGAATTGAGAAGGCGGGTAAGCGGAGGCGGTTTCCGTCCGTTCGCAATTCGCACCACTGACGGCCAGGAATTTGATATTCCGCATCCGGAGTTTATTCTCATCACAAAGCACGTTATCGCGGTTGTTGATAAGGACGGATTTATCAACCACATCGATCCGTTGCACATCGTCTCTGCTCGGTATCTTTCGCGGCGCACTGACGCTCGTTAATCAAGCCCGATGGACGGCATTCAGCACCTTTCGGTGGGCGCTGGTGAAGGGCAGTCTGTCCATCTCGGACATCGTCTTCCAAAGCCCATCCACTTGAATTTTTGAGGGGTGGGAAGCTTCGAATGCTTCCAGCAAAATCCGATAGCGGGTGATGGAATGCCGAACCCGGAGAAAGGGTTCAGCGGCGGCGGTTTCAAACGGAGCGGCAAGCGCGGCGGGATTTCTTGTTTTGACAGGAATTTCGATATTGGGAAATTCCCACAAACCTGCGTTCACGATTCCCGCAGGCCGCCGCCGCACTAAAAACCGGTCCTCTTCTCGAACCACAAGCGCGATGAAACGCCGTTCAGTTGCGGATTTCCTTGCCGCCAACGCGGGAAAATCAGCGATCCGTCCTTCGAGCCGGGCAAAACAGTGTTGACGCGCCGGGCACTCCGCGCATCGCGGCTGTCGAGGCATACATATTAGCGCGCCCAACTCCATCAGGGCCTGGTTCAGCTTTGACGGTTCGACTTCACGCACTGACACCAGCGCGCTGGCGGTCTCCCAAAGCTTTGCATTCACTTCTTTGCCGCGGGGATCGCCGCCAATGCCGAAGATCCGCGTCAATACGCGGATGACGTTGCCATCAAGAATCGGCGTCCGCTGGTTAAACGCGATGCTGGAAATCGCTCCGGCCGTATAACGGCCAATGCCGGGCAGAGCAAGAATATCGTCGAACCGCGATGGGAACCTGCCGGAATGTTCCGACATGATGACGCGCGCCGCCGACTGCGCGTTGCGAACGCGCGTGTAATAGCCCAATCCCTCCCATAATTTCAGCACTTTTTCCGGGCGCGCCGCGGCGAATTTCCGGATCGTCGGAAGCGCCGCCATCCATCGATTGAAATAAGGAATGACAGTTTTAACCTGCGTTTGCTGGAGCATGATTTCAGAAATCCAGATCGCGTAAGGGTCATTCGTTCGCCGCCACGGAAGGTCACGGGCATTTTGTTCAAACCATGTTTCCAATGTCTTTGCGATGCGAGAAATGGGCAGCGCCACAGGACAAATGAAATATTTATTTTCATGGGGCGTCCAGCTATTTTTGAAAAGTGCAACCGCTCACCAGCTACACTTGCAAATTGACTGACGCCCAGGCGGATTCCCTTCAGAAATATCTGCAAGAGCATGATTTCGCGTTTCGCCAGGTGCCGTACGCGCGGTTTGCCGGCGAGAAGGAAAAAACCAATGTCGTCTTCTACGAAAGCGGCAAGCTGGTCGTGCAGGGCAAAGGGACGCAGGATTTTGTCGAGTTTGTCCTCGAGCCAAAAATCATCCAGGAAGTCAAACTCGGCTACGAAACCGTTTTGAATCCCGAATTGCTCGCCCCGCGCATCGGTGTGGACGAAAGCGGCAAAGGCGATTTTTTCGGTCCGCTCTGCGTGGCGGGCGTTTACATCAATGAAACTATGATCCCAGCGTGGAAATCCGCCGGCGTTCGCGATTCCAAAAATATCGGCAGCGACCGCCGCATCGCCGAGCTGGCGCAAATGATTCGCGACACTCCGGGCTGTTTGCACACGGTAGTGCCGATTGGAAACGAAGCCTACAACCGGCTTTATACCAAATTAAAAAGCGTCAACACCCTGCTCGCCTGGGGGCACGCGCGCGTCATCGAAAACCTGATGGCCGTCGCGTATCGCATGGACCCGCCGCCGGTGCGCGCCATAAGCGATCAATTCGCGCACGACAAAGGCGTTATCGCAAAAGCGTTGATGAAGCTGGGCCGAGGCATCGAATTGGTCCAGCGCCACAAAGCGGAGGAAGACATCGCCGTCGCCGCCGCCTCGATATTGGCGCGCAACGAATTTGTCAGCCGCCTGCGGGATTTGGGGAAAAAATACGAAATGGAGTTTCCCAAAGGCGGTTCGGCGGCGGTCGATAAGGCGGCGAAGGACTTTGTCACCCGGTACGGCGCCGGTGAACTCAGTAAAGTGTCCAAAACACATTTCCGCACAGCCCTTCGCGCCCAAGGGTTGCCCGAACCGCCGAAAATCAATTGGAAGCGCCGGAAATAGGCGAATCAATGTTTGGGGCGAAGCAGGATGGCTTTTTTGGTCGTGCCTTCCACTTCCACGCTGGCCGCTTCGATGCCCGGATCGTCCTTTAACGAATTGTAAATAATGCGCCGGTCGAACGCGCTCATCGGCTCCATTTCAACAATGTCTCCCCAACGCCGGACTTTCTCCGCGGCGGCCTGCGCCTTTTGCACCAGGGTGTCGCGGGCCTTGGCGCGATAACCGCCGACGTCCACGAGCACTTTCGGCGAATTCTGGTCCTCCTGAAAAAGCATGCGGTTGGTCACATATTGGAGATCGGACAAAGTCTGCCCCTGCCGGCCGATCAAACGGCCGGAATCGTCGGTTTTGACATCAAGGAAAACGCCGTCTTCCAGCGGATGTTCTTCGACGGTGGCTTCGAACCCCAGGCGTTTCAAGAGTTCTTCGAGTATGGCTTTGGGTTGCGTTGGCATATGTCCAAATGGCTTCGTTTTTTTCTGCCCGATTTCGGGCGGCCAGTCAACTGTTACTTTCTTTTTTTCGCGAGGCCCGGGACGGAAGCCGGCGCGGGTGCGTTGATATTTCTGGTCATCGTCGTCTGCAAGATGCTCAACAGATTCGATACCGTCCAATAAAGCGTCAACCCGGCCGACATTCGATAAAACATGGCGATAAAAATGAGCGGCATGAAGCGCATCATTTTTTGCTGTCCAGGATCCATGCCGGGCGAGGGCGGAGTCAATTGGCTTTGCCAGAGTTGGGAGACGCCCATGATCAATGGCAGCGGGTTGATCGGGAACCCGGCCAAGTAGGCCACGGTGTCCGGCTGGGAAAGATCGTAAGCCCAAAGGAAATGCGCGCCGCGCAATTCAATGGCGCTGCGGAGCATCCAATAAAAACCGAGGAACACCGGAATTTGCAGCAAGGTCGGAAGGCAGCTTCCAAACTGGCTGACCTTTTGCTCTTTGAGGAATTCGGTGGTTTTCTGGTGTTTCTTGAGGGGATCATCCTTGTATTTGTCACTGATGGCCTTGAGTTGGGGCTGCAATGCCTGCATGCGCTTTTGCGAGCGGATTCCGGCCTTCGTAATGGGCCAAAAAACGAGCTTGAGAATCACGGTGATGGCAATGACGGTCCAGCCGTACTGCAATCCAAGATCGTGAAGGCCGTTCATTGAAAGGAGCAGCAGTTTGGAGAAAAACCCGAAGACCCCCGTAAAACCCATGATCAAGTCCAGGTTGTTGTTCATGGTCTGGCCCATCTTGGCCAGGCGGTTGTATTCCTTTGGACCGGCGTAAAATATGAAGTCCTCGCGGAGACGCTGGCCCGGCCCGAGCACCGCAGCCGGATACGTGAAGGCGGCCTGATAACCATTCGTCAGCAATACGCTCATCGAATTCGTCGGCTCCTTCAACTCCGGCGCGGGAATGCGTATCCTGTCAATGACCAAAGCCGGCGCCGGATTGGAAGGAATGGCGGCGATGACGAAAAATTGATTGTCCGGCGCCGCCCAAACGACGTTGCTTGCGCCCTCACCGTAATGCTCGCGAGGCGTTCCGGGAATGCAGCCCAAAGTGCGATTGGCAAACCACGACGACTTGATGTTTTGTGACTTGACGCCGTTATACCAAATGGTTCCCATGGCCGTGGGATCATCCAACGGCCCGACAGGCGTCGAAGTGCCGATCACCAATTCGCGCGCCGGGACCGCCAGCGGTTTTGAAGTTGTATTCTCCAGCCAGAGGCGCGCGTTGAAAAAGCAGTTGCTGCCAAGGTCATACTCCTTCACCAGACGCAGCCCGTTGGTCAGCGTTTTCTCGGCGCGAATGGTCTGGCCCGTCTGCGTCAGCATGAAATAATTGTTTCCCTGAATATCGCCTCCCACCAAACTCATCACAGGGAGGGGGGCATTTGTGTTTAGGGTGGCCGGAGTAGTCGGCGCAATGCCGCCCGCCGCGGTCCGTTTGATGATGGCGGGATACTGTCTCAGATCAATCGTCTTGATGCCGCCGCCGTCCGATGTGAAGTGCCAGATTAAATCCTCGTTGGACACCGTGACGATTTGCTCCGGCATCGCCGAATGCTCCGGCGTTGCCGCGGCCGGGACCGGCATCTCCGCGGGAACAGTGGCAACAGCCCCGTTTGTCACAGCCGGATTATTGGTGACAGACGTTTGAAGATTGAGCGGAATGGGCTTCGGTGGAAAAAAATGATCCACGATCCGGGGCATGCCGAAAAGCAGCGCCATCGCAACGGCCAGAATAATGATCGATTTACGATCCATGACAAATTCCCGATTTATGAACCACGGCGGGCGGCACCGGATCGTCCCCGCAAGCGCCCCAAGGGTGGCATCGCGCCAATCGGCGAACAGCAAGCCAGGAACCCGCAATCGCTCCGTGCAGCCGAATCGCCTCAAGCGCGTACTGCGAGCAACTCGGCGTAAAGCGGCATCGCGCCGACGGCCCTATTAAAGCCCCAACGATCGGCGAAATCACGACCTGGTAAACCCGAATCGCCTTCGTCATTAAATATTGAAAAACGTTCACGCCGCCACCTTTTCCAGGCGCACCTGCTTCAAAGCCCGGAGAAAATCCCGTTCGACCTGCGCCAGCCCTTTGCCGACAATCGAATTTCGCGCGATCAATACCAAATCGACCGGGCGGGCAAGTTCGGCCTGGTGCAATCGAAAACTCTCGCGCAAAAGGCGGCGGGCGCGGCTGCGAACGACAGCGCCGCCGATTTTCCGGCTGGTGACCACTCCGAGCCGGCTGGTCTGGCCGGCAGCGCGCGGGGCCACATTGGCGATGAGGCATCCGCAAACCAGGCGCACCCCTTCGGCCCGGGCGCGGCCAAAATCGCCCCGCTTTTTCAAGCGGCTGGAGCGGGGGAAACCCAGTCGAACGGAAGGCTTTTCGGCCATGTTCGGTTAAACCGGGGTCAGGCGTTTGCGTCCGACACGGCGGCGATTGCGCAGCGTGGCGCGTCCGCTTTTGCTTGCATTGCGGTTTAAAAAGCCATGCTGCCGCTTGCGCCGGATTTTTGACGGTTGATACTGGCGTTTCATTTCATTACCTGATTCTACGTTGCGACGTTTCTTATTAGTGGGGGAGCAACCACCCCATGCCGCGGCCAACCCGCGATTCAGAGGGTGAGAACATACCGGCCCCGCGCAGAGTGTCAACCGCGCATTTGAGACGGCAGCGTCTTAATTTGAAATTATTTTCTTTGTAAAAATGGATTGGCATGGTTTTTGAATTTATCTCACGCTTCCGTTATCCTTGGATGCTTTGTCAAGAGGCACCCGGCGTGTCGCTTACGTTTTTGAAGTGGTATTACCTATTTGACGTTCGTAGGCTCGTGTGATGGCCGCTTTCAATTCGTTGGTCTTATTTCATAAACCTCGAATTCAGCGATATTGTCGTCCTTCAAGTGTAGCTGTCCTTCGCCGACGTTTCCCCGATGTTGGCCTTTTGAGTAAAACTTGTTATTCTCAACCTCCTTTGAGGCAAGCACTCAATACTTGATCACATCCCTCCAAACAGCGACCCAAACGAACACATCGCAATGGGCGGGTTTGATCTGCTGAAAGTTCATCCAAAAGCTGTGTTTGCTCGCATAGGCCAACGCTTTGACGTAGAGTGGCTCGGGGCTTGCACCATCGACAGCCCGCGACGCCTTTACCTCAATACGAACAGGACCGCCCGTCATCGGAGGAAGCAGCAAGTCGTAATTGCCGCTGTAATTTCTATCAAGCTTCTTGGTTGGCTTAACTAACTCAGGCACCAATTCCTTGAGATGACCTTGTGCCCACTGCTCTCCGAATCCTCGAGGCGAACCAATTTCAAAAATATAGAGATACTTGTTTCGAGAAATATATTCGTCCCGAATCTCGTAATAATCATCCAGTTAAGGTGCTCCCGGGGGTGTAAAAGTCTTTCTGTAAATTGGCTTTCTTCCATCCGCCTTGGCCCCTTTGGGGTGAGGCGGAGCGGAGGCGAGCGAAGCGAGCCGCAGCGCAGCCGAGCCCCAAAGGGGCCAAGCGGCGCGCGCGGAAAACTGGTTGAGGGCGGGTCAAACTGGTTTCCTGTTGGGGTGTCGACAAACACATCCAACGCAGAATCAAAATGACCCACCAAAACAAGTCTGAACTATTGAACTCCGTCCTGCAACTGCTCACCGAAGAGGGCGCCGACGGCCTGGCCGAAGGCATCCGCCTGCTGGTCAATGGAGCGATGCAGCAAGAGCGCTCCAAAGCCCTGCAAGCCCAGCCCTATGAGCGCACCGAAACCCGCCAGGGCCACGCCAACGGCTTCAAACCCAAAACCCTCGCCACCCGTGTCGGCCCGATCCAGTTCAAGGTCCCGCAAGTGCGCGGCGATTTGGAGTTCTACCCTAACGCGCTCGAAAAAGGCATCCGCAGCGAGCAGGCTCTCAAGCTGGCCCTGGCCGAAATGCATGTGCAGGGCGTCTCCACGCGCAAAGTCTCCGCGATTGTCGAACAACTGTGCGGCCACTCCGTCAGATCCACCCAAGTCAGCCAGTGCGCCGCCGCCTTGGACGCCGAATTGGAAACCTGGCGCAATCGCCCGCTGGGCTGTTACCCCTATCTCTTCATCGACGCCCGTTACGAAAAAGTCCGCCAGGGCGGACGCCTGTTGGACCGCGCCTCATCGCCCTGGGCATCGGGCTGGACGGCAAACACTCTATCCTGGGCGTCAGCGTGGCCTTGAGCGAAGCGGAGGTGCATTGGCGCGCCTTTCTCAGCTCGCTGCAAAAACGCGGCTTGCGCGGCGCGCTCTTGTTGACGAGCGATGACCATGCCGGGTTGGGCGCCGCCCGCACCGCCGTGTTCCCCGCCGTGCCCTGGCAGCGCTGCCAGTTCCATCTCCAACAAAATGCCCGGGCCCATGTGCCGCGTTTGGATCAGCGCACAAACTTCGCGCACAACGAACAGGTCAAGAAAAGCCGGGACCTGCTGTAATCGCCTCATGGGATAATCAACCGTTCTATCGAGGGCTCGCAACAAATCACATTCATGTACAGATGCCACCCTGCTGAACATCATCGTCAGATACAGTACTGGCCAGGCCTGGAAATAACTTCGCGGGGAGTCACGTTAATGCCCAATTATTTACGAGACTGACAATTGCAAGCGGTTTCACAGTCAAAGAATGCCTCGTTAACTCTTTAAAGGCGAATATCTTCAAACTGATTGCGCAATTCGCAAAATGGTGCGATATTACTTTAAGAAATAAACAAAGGAGGTTTTCATGGATGCGTTTTGGTTCATACCGTTTGCGGTTGTTGTGGCAATCTTCTTCGGAGCTTTTTGTTCGATCATGAAAAAACGCCCCATTTCCCCGGCCACTCCACGGATATTGGTGGACAAGGTGGCGGACGGGCCGCCAATTGACGATTCCATCACAAGTCGTGATTGGTCCTCGCAACCGAGCGCCAGTTATTTAAGCTGGCTCTCCGAGTCGCACAAACCGGCGGAAAATAAAAACGCGGTTTAGCTTTTTTGGCCCACCACAAAACGCCGGGTTGACCGCGTAAAAGTCGCGTGTCATATTTCCCGGCCACGTGAGATTTGTACAACCAAGGTTTGTTTCAGTCCTTTTCGCCGCCCTGATTATTTCGGGAACAACATTCGCCCAAAATAATTCCCAAACAGTTCGCGGCCAACGACCCTTGGTCGTCGATAAAATAAAACCTTTGGGCCATTACGCATCCACGAATCGGCTGAGCCTGGTGTTCGGACTTCCATTGCGCAACCGGGCCGCGCTAGAGATTTTACTCCACAATCTCTACGACCCGGCCAGTCCAAGTTACCACAAATATCTGACGCCACACCAATTTGCGGAACGCTTCGGCCCCACGGAGGAGAATTACCGGGCCGTAAAACGTTTCGCAACCTCACACGGCTTGACGATCATCGGCATCCATGACAATCGAACATTGCTCGACGTCAACGGATCGGTGACGGACATCGAGAATGCGTTCAACGTGCATATGATGGTCTATCGGCATCCCACCGAAGCCCGTAACTTCTTCGCCCCGGATGCCGACCCATCCGTCGATCTCGCCGTGCCCGTTCTGGGTGTTCAGGGATTGGACAACTTCGTTCTCCCGCGCCCGATGAATCTCAGAACCGCCTTTGACGCCACGAATGCCGTCGCCTACGCATCGGGGTCCGGTCCGGCCGGAAATTTTCTCGGATACGACTTCCGCGCGGCCTACGCCCCCGGCGTTGCGCTGACCGGGACGGGCCAATCAGTCGGGCTGTTCGAGTTGGACGGTTACTACCCGTCCGACATCGCGAAGTATGAAAGCCTGGCCAAGTTGCCGAACGTGACTCTCACCAATGTCCTCCTGGACGGCTTTAGCGGAACCCCCGGCCAAGACGAAATCGAAGTGACGCTGGACATCGACATGGCGATTTGCATGGCGCCGGGGATGTCGGACTTGCTCGTTTACGAGGGGACAAATCCAAACGACATTTTAAACCGGATGGCCACGGACGACCGCGCCCGCCAACTCAGTTGTTCCTGGGGGTTTGGTTCGGCAGTGGACACCAACCGGGAACAGATTTACGAACAATTCGCCGCGCAAGGCCAGACAATGTTCCAAGCCTCCGGTGATGACGGCGCCTACCCTCAAGCGGTTTTTCCGCCTTCGGATGACCCGAACGTTACGGTGGTGGGCGGCACTTTGCTGACAACCACCGGACCAGGAGGGCCGTGGTCGGGCGAGACGACGTGGTCGGGCAGCGGCGGCGGCAGCAGCGTCACCTTTCCGCTTCCGACGTGGCAGCAAGGGTTGAGCACGCCGGCAAATGGAGGATCGACGAGGTTCCGAAACATTCCAGACGTTGCGGCGATTGCGGATGTCTCGATTTGGCTGGTTGCGTTCAACGGAGAGCAAGGTTCCATAGGGGGTACCAGCGCAGCCGCGCCGATTTGGGCGGGTTTCGCCGCTTTGGCCAATCAACAGGCGGTCGCGCAAGGCCAGCCTGCAATCGGCTTCATCAATCCGAACCTCTATGCCATTGGCCGCGGCGCGAATTATACCTCCGCTTTTCATGACATCACCACCGGCAACAATACCAACGCCGCCAGCCCCACCAATTATTTTGCGGTCCCCGGCTACGATCTTTGCACCGGCTGGGGCACGCCCGCCGGAAGTAATTTGATCAACGCGCTGGTCTCGCCGCCGGATGCCCTGCAAATCTTCCCATCCGCCAATCTGATGTCGAGCGGCGGAGCGGGCGGCCCGTTCAATCCTGCGACTCAAAGCGTAGTCCTCACAAACATCGGCGCGAGATCACTTAACTGGTCGGCCGCCAGCGCGGCCCCTTGGCTGAATATCGATCCGACGAGGGGCACGGTGTCTCCAGGCGGGCCTGCTTCGATCGTAACGTTGAGCCTGAACTCCGCCGCCAGCAATCTGCCGCCAGGAAATTACAACGCGACAATCTGGTTCACAAATCAGGCCGATGGATTTGTCCAAAACAGGCAATGGATTCTGAACGTTGCCGTGACGTCCTCCACTCCGCTGATCGTCAGCCAACCCATGAGCCAAACGGTGCCGCCCGGAGCGACGGCAATTTTCACAGTGATAGCCGCCGGTAATCCGCCGTTATTTTATCAATGGCAGAAGGACTCGACCAATCTGACCGATGGCGGCGACATTTTTGGTTCAACCACCGCGACCCTGACAATCAGCAATGTTTCATCGTCCGCGTCCGGAACGTATTCCGTCATCGTGAGCAATGCGTTGGGGTCTGTCGCCAGCGCCGGCGCTGTGCTGAACGTGGCTTCTGTGACAGGTTCCAGCGTAACCTTTTCCAATCTTTATTCATTCACTGGGACGACGGACGGCGCCAATCCCAACGGGTTGATGCAGGCGAGCGACGGCAATTTTTATGGGACGACCCAGGTTGGCGGCATGGATTCGTCCGGAACTGTCTTTCGAATAACTCCGTCCGGCGTTTTTACGACGCTGTATCTGTTTGACGATGTTGGCAACGACGGTTATTCCCCACAGGCCGGGCTGGTACAGGGAACCAACGGCCTTTTATACGGCACGACTGAGGAAGGTGGCGCGAGCGGCTGGGGGACCATTTTCAAAAGCACCACCAATGGCGCCGTGACCATTATCTACCAGTTCGACGGCGGCGATGGCGCCGCTCCCGATAATCCGATGATCCTCGACACAGACGGCAATTTTTATGGAACAACTTCAGGCGGCGGCGCCCTTTTCGACGGGGAGGTTTTCCGTCTAACGCCCAGTCAGGCGTTGATTCAAGTGGCCTCCTTCAACTACTCCGATGGATTTAATCCAAACAAACTGATGGAGGGCGCGGATGGAACTTTGTACGGAACAACGTTCGACGGCGGAGCCAACGGGGACGGCGCCATTTTCAATATCGCCACCAACGGCGCGCTAATCACTCTGTATTCGTTTTCTTATACCAACGGCGGATATCTCCCAGCCGGCGGTCTGGCACAAAGCGCGGACGGCAATTTCTATGGAACGACTTTTGAAGGGGGAGTGTTCGGCAACGGCACCATATTCGTAATGTCGCCGTCGGATGAGGTGACAATGCTTTACTCGTTTACGGGCAAGAGCGACGGAGGGAACCCGTCGGCGGATTTAATTCAAGGCAGCGACGGAAACTTTTATGGCACAACTTACGAGGGCGGCGCTTATAATGACGGAACAGTCTTCAGGTGGACCCCAGGCGGTTCACTGGCCACTCTCGCGACATTCGATGGCTACAATGGCGCCAATCCTGAGACGCCCCTCGCGCAGGGGGGCGACGGCAATCTTTACGGCACGACACAAAATGGAGGGGCCAGCGGCAACGGTGTTGTTTTCCGCGTCAGCATCAATTCCCCCGGCCTGGAAATTACCGGACAGCCCGTTTCCCAGAGTGTCTTCTTTGGGGCGAACGCTTTCTTCAGCGTCGCGGTTGCAGGCAACCCGCCTCTATTCTACCAGTGGTTGAAGAACGGGACGAATTTGACTGACGGCGGCAATATTTCCGGTTCAACGAGCCGCGTTCTGACTGTCAGCGATGCCGGCGTGGATGACGCGGCAATCTATTCCGTCACCGTCAGCAACACGATGGGATCGGCGGCAACCAGCGATGACGCGTATCTCGAAGTGATGGTTTCCCCGCCTCAGATTATCACTCCACCGACGAACCAGACGGGTTCGGTCGGAGGGACTGCCGAATTCAATGTTACCGCCGTGGGCGATCTCCCGTTGTCTTACCAATGGCAAAGCAACCAGGTCAATTTGACCGATGGCCCCAACGTCTCCGGCGCTACAACCAATTCACTAACATTGCGCGGATTGACGCAAAGGAGCGACGCCACCTATACAGTGATCGTGAGCAATGTCGCCGGGGAAGTTAGCGCGTCGGCCACGCTGGTGGTTTATCCCGTCAGTGCGGCGGGGACCGTCGTGAGTTCACTTTACTGGTTCACCGGCGGGGCGGATGGCGGGACGCCCAATGGCTTGATTCTTGGTAGCAATGGCGTCCTCTATGGAACAACCCAGATTGGCGGGACCAGTCACTCCGGAACCGTCTTCAGTCTCACGACCAACGGAGTGTTTCAGACGCTCGTCCAATTCAATGGCGCGAATGGCTCGAATCCACAGGCGGCATTGGTGCAGGGAGCGGACGGCAACTTTTATGGCACGACCGAAGATGATGGCGGAACCAACGGTGACGGGACCGTATTCATGATGACCCCTGATGGCTCGTTGACCACTCTTTTCATCTTTACAAACGAGGCCAATGACAATCCTTACGTTCCACTGGCGCAAGGGACAAACGGCAACTTCTACGGCGCGACGGAAAACGACTTCACTGTTGGTGACGGAAATATATTCGAGATGACGCCTGAGGGAGCGCTCACCGTCATCCATTCTTTTACCGGCGGGCAGGATGGCAATGATCCAGTCGGGGCGTTGGCGCAGGGCACTGATGGTAATTTTTACGCCGCGACATCATCGGGATGCGCCCACGGGGACGGCGGCATTTTCAAAATGACTCCCGACGGGGCGTTAACCAATCTGTATTCGTTTACCGGCGGGACCGACGGCTACAACCCCATCGGCGCTCTGGCACTAGGAACAGACGGCTTTTTTTACGGGGTGACGAGGCGCAATGTTATAGATAATCTTCAGTTCTACGGCACGGTCTTCAAATTCTCCACCAATGGCGTCCTTACCACTTTGTATGCGAACAATCCCACGTTTTCCGGCGATGGCGAATATCCCTTCGCCGGTTTGATTCAAGGCGCGGACGGCAATTTTTACGGCACCACAATGTATAGCGAGAACACGCAGAACGGCACGGTGTTTAGAGTCACCCCCGCCGGCGCGTACACCACTCTCACCGCGTTCAATGGCTCCGACGACGGTTCGCAACCCAAATCCGCAATGGTGCAGGATGCCGCAGGAAACCTTTACGGCACCACAACCGCCGGCGGTCCCTACGGCAAAGGCGCGATTTTCAAGTTAATCATTACGTCGGCAGTGCAAATCACCCTCCAACCGTCCAATCAAACCGCATTCGCCGGGGCCGATGTGCAGTTTAGCGTCGCCGTTTTTGGCGCTTCACCGTTGAGCTATCAATGGCTGAAAAACGGCGCCGATTTGACCGATGACGCCCGCATCACCGGGTCCGCTTCGCGCGTGCTTGCGATTACCAACATAAACCCGGACGACGCGGGAGCCTATTCCGTCATCGTGAGCAACGCGCTCGGTTCCGTCATCAGTTCGGGCGCGGCCCTTACCGTAGTCGGGCCAATGATCCAGGCGGGGCAAAGTGGCGCAACGCTTACGTTCACGTGGAGCGCAGCGCCGTCCCAATCGTATCAAGTGCAAACCACGACCGATCTGGCTTCCGCTAACTGGATCAATGTTGGCGGTGTCGTCACGGCCACGAATACCAGCGTAAGCGAATCGTATAACATCGGTTCGACCGGCCGGCAATTCTATCGAGTTCTTGTTTTGCCGTGATTACAGGGCAGCCATCCGCTCACCCGCTTCATCCTTCCGTCTCTCTAACGTATGCTTCCAGTTCGCCCGCCTTTTGTTCTTTTTGTTCGGGAGTAAGGAAGCTGATTTCTATGGCGTTTTTCGCGAGTGTGATGATGTCGTCCCGCGTCAATTCAAGCGCCTCCGCAACGGCAAGAAAATTCTCATTCATGTAACCGCCGAAATACGCCGGATCGTCGCTGTTGACGGTCGCTTTCAATTGGTGCAGCAGCATCGTTTTTAAAGGATGCTCTTTCATATCTTTGACACCGCACAGTTTAAGATTGCTTAGAGGACAGACGGTGAGGCCCATTTTCTCCCGCGCGAGCCGAATCACCAATTCGCGGTCTTCAAGCGACCGATTGCCGTGGTCGATGCGGTTGACCTTTAATAAATCCAACGCCTGGCGCACGTACTCCGGCGGCCCCTCTTCGCCCGCATGTGCCATCACGGGTTTCCCTGTTGCGCGGGCCTTCGCGTAAACGCGCTCGAAGAGCGAAGGCGGAAAAGGCTTCTCCGAGCTGTCGAGTCCGAACCCGTCAATCATGTCCAGGTGCGGCGTTGCCTGTTCCAAAACTTCAAAAGCGTCGGCCTCGGTTTTGTGACGCAGAAAGGACATGATCAGTTTTGAAGTAACGCCGAATTTCTCCCGGGCTTCCGCCAGCGCGCGCTTGATGCCGCGGAGGGAGGTTGTGAATTCAACGCCGCGCTCGGTGTGGCCCTGCGGATCAAAAAAGATTTCGACATGGGTCACATTCTGGGACGCCACTTTCGCCAGGTAGGCCGCCGTCAATTCATAAAAATCCTGCTCAGTCTGGAGCACGCTCATCCCCTGATAATAAAGATCGAGAAATTCCTGGAGGTTCGCAAATTTATACGCGGCCCGGAGTTCTTCCACGTCTCTGTACGGAAGTTTGACGCCGTTGCGTTTCGCCAGCTTGAACATCAGTTCCGGCTCCAAACTTCCCTCGATGTGAAGATGAAGCTCAACCTTTGGCATTCCTTCAATAAATTTGGCGAGTGCCTCGTCCATGCTGCTGCTGCGGAAGATAACCCAAGTCTTCCAATTTGTCCGCAATTTCAAAGCGCCCCCGGGTGGAATCTCCACGCCAATTTATAATTGCGGCGGTCTTCACTTGGCTGTTATCTGCTTTGTGAAAGGAACCTCTCTATGTCGATGATTTTTGCGGTGGTGTTGATCGTTGTGATCGTATTGATCGCCGGACTGATTCTCATTGGCAGCGACTACAATCGGCTCGTTTTGTTGCGCAATCGTTACAAGAACGCCTACGCCCAAATCGACGTTCAACTCAAGCGGCGCTACGACCTGATTCCAAACCTCGTCGAGACAGCCAAAGGATACCTCAAACACGAGCGCGGCACGCTGGAGGAAGTGATCGCCGCGCGCAACGCCGCGTCCGCCGCCAACGTCAAAGCAGCGGCCAATCCTGGCGAAGCCGCCGCCATGCAGGAGCTTTCCAGCGCGGAAACCGTCCTGACGGGCAGCCTCGGGCGTCTGCTTGCGGTTGCGGAAGCTTATCCTGATTTAAAGGCAAATACGCTGATGAGCAGTTTGATGGAGGAACTGACCTCGACCGAAAACCGCGTTTCATTCGCGCGTCAGGCTTACAACGACTCCGTCATGGCCTATAACACACAATGCCAGGTCTTCCCCTCCAATTTCATCGCCGGCGCATTCCATTTCACGACGGCGGAATTTTTTGTGATTGACAAACCGGAGGAGAAAAACCCCGCGCAAGTGAATTTTTAGAGCCAGGCCATATCCTTTCCCGCAATGGACTTCTTCGAGCGCCAGCAAAAAGCCCACCGCAACACCAAATTCCTGGTGATTTATTTTATCGCCGGCGTCATGGGCCTGATTGCCGCGATTTATCTGGCCGTCTCGGTTATTTGGGCCGGAGTCCACCTTCGTCATTCCCGATATTACAGCTACAACAACTACAACCCTGCGCAGGGCTCGTTTTGGAATCCGGAATTGTTTATCGGTGTGACGCTCGGGACGCTGGCGGTCATTGCGTTGGGAAGCGTGTCCAAAACAATGGAACTGGCCCAGGGCGGTCTCGCGGTGGCCAATATGATGGGCGGCGAGCAGGTTCGTCCCGACGCTTCGGACCCAGACGAGCGCAAGCTTTTGAATGTGGTCGAGGAAATGGCCCTCGCCTCGGGATTGCCGGTGCCACCCGTCTATATTATGCGCGGCGAAAGAGGCATTAACGCCTTCGCCGCCGGCCATTCCACCAGCGACGCGGTCGTGTGCGTCACCAGCGGATGCATGAAATTGCTGACGCGCGACGAACTGCAAGGAGTCATCGGCCATGAGTTCAGCCACGTTCTCAACGGCGATATGCGGCTGAATTTGCGCATGATGGGAATCATTTTCGGGATCGTATGCCTGGGCGTAATCGGGCGTATTTTATGGCAGGTGCCCATGCGTGGGCGCGACCGCAATGCGCTCCCATTTTTCGGCCTGGCCTTGATCGCAATCGGGGGAATCGGCGTCTTCTTCGGCCGCCTGATCCAGGCCGCCGTCAGCCGTCAACGAGAATTTCTCGCGGACGCGTCCTCGGTGCAATTCACGCGCAATCCCGCCGGAATCGTCGGCGCTTTGAAAAAAATCGGCGGCCTCGCTTATGGTTCCCGTCTGAACGCGACCCACGCCAACGAGGCCTCGCACATGTTTTTCGGAAACGGCATGGAAGAATCGCTGTTTGGCCTCCTCGACACTCATCCGCCGCTCGAAGAACGCATCCGCGCGATTGACCCGGCGTTTGACGGTAAATTTCCGACCGTCTTGACCGCGCCGGAGCCAATCGAACCGCCTGTCCGCCGCGCCCCTTCCCTTGCGCCACCGATCATCGCCGCACACTCGGTGCTTCCTCATGCTGGCGCTCCGACCCCGGCGCATCTGCATTACGCGGTCCAACTGCGGAACTCGTTTCCACCCGCCGTCCAGGCCGCGGCGCGAGAGCCTTTTGGCGCGTCGGCGCTCGTTTACGCACTGCTGCTGAGTCCTGATGACCAACTGCGCCCCAGCCAAATCGAATTTATCACGTCGAACACCTCACCCGGAATTGCGGAGGAAGTCCAGCGTCTGCTGCCGGAGATTTCCGAGATCGCTTCGCGCGCCAAATTACCGCTGGTGGACCTCGCGTTGCCGGCCCTCGTCCATCTTTCGCCCGCCCAATACGAGGAATTCCAGGCGGCGGCCGAACATCTTATCGAAAGCGACGGGCAGATTGAGCTTTTTGAATACGTCCTCCAAAAAATCATTCTCCGCCACCTCGATGCCCAATTCCACGGCGCGCGAAAACAGATCGTCCAATATTACTCGCTCAATGGAATCACCGCCTATTGCGAAGTGCTGCTTTCCGCGCTGGCATACGCCGGCCAGACCGACCCCGCCAAAGTCCGGGCCGCATTCCAGCAAGGCGCCGCGCCCCTGAACGCCTCCGCTCGCGCGCCCCTGAATCTCCGCGCTCCCGAGCAATGCGGGCTGGAGCAAGTCGAAGCCGCCTTGGATCGCTTGGTGGAATCCGTGCCGCAACTCAAGAAAGTTGTCATCAATGCCTGCGCCCAAACCGTGGCCGCCGACGGCGTTATTGAGGAGGCCGAAGCCGAACTGCTGCGAGCAATCGCGGAAACGCTGGACTGCCCTCTCCCACCCTTCGTGCAAGTGGAGAATTAACACCATAAATCACCCCCTTTCTTTGGGCCGCCGTTTTTGGTCAATTTCTTGACTTCCCGACGCAAGACGCGATACGGTTTTGGCGATGACACGTTGGTTCGTACGCATTGTTTTGATTCTGCTGATGGTGGTGGCGCTACCGTATCGATCTCCGGCGCCGTTGATTTACCGTCCCGGCGAAGGCTGGACCTATGAGATGCCCGGGGCAAAAGGAGAATGGCGCAAGGTTCGCGCCAAAGACCAATTGGCGCTCGCGCAACAAGCGTTCGATCAAAAAAAATACAGGCTCTCTCTCAAAGCCGCCAGGCGCGTCATCAAAGTCTGGCCGCTTTCTGATTACGTCCCGCAGGCGCAATATCTCGTCGGTCGATGCTTCGAGGAGCTAAAGCAGGATGAAAACGCCTTCAACGCCTACCAGACCTTGCTCGACAGATACCAGAAGTCCGCCAACGCCGAGGACGTTCAGCACCGCCAATATGTCATCGCCGTCCGCTTCCTCCACGGCCAATGGTTCAAGCTCTTTGGCCATATTCCGTTTTTCCCGTCGATGGACAAGACCGCCGATATGTTCGAGAAAATTGTCCGTTACGGGCCGTATGGCGATTTGGCGCCCGCTTCGCAGATGAACATTGGCGCGGCGCGTGAGAAGGAAAAGGATTATCCGCTCGCCGTCAAAGCCTACGAAACAGCCGCCGACCGTTACGCCGATCAAAGACAAATTGCCGCCACCGCTCTCTACAAAGCCGCGATGGCTTACAACAAACAGGCCCGCAAAGCGGAGTACGACCAGAGCATCGCGGGACAGGCAATTTCCGCGTTCACCGATTTCATGGCGCTCTATCCCGACGACCCGCGGGTGACCGACGCCCAACAGATAATTGCCTCGCTGCACTCCGTCCAGGCCAACGGCGATTTTCGAATCGCGCAGTTTTACGAAAAACAAAAAAAATGGGACGGCGCGAAAGTCTATTATAACGACCTTTTGATCCGCGACGCCGGTTCGCCTCTGGCCGCTCAGGCCCGCCAGCGGCTCGATTACTTAAACCGCAATATGCCGGACAAATAGGACTGCAATGCGCGCCGCGCTTTGGTTCATTTTAGCTCTCACCCTCGCGGGTTGCGCGGGATACAAATTGGGGCCGACCAACGGGATGCCCGCGGGCAGTCGTTCCGTGCGTATCCAGCCTTTCGCCAATAAAACCCAGGAGCCGCGTGTGCCGGAATATCTCGCCATTTCAATGCGGAAGCAATTGCTGCAAGACGGCACATTCCGCCTCCAAACCTCGGGGAGCGCGGACATCCTGGTTTCCGGCGTTATCACACGTTTCCTGCGCACGGGCCTTTCCTATCAGACCAACGACGTGCTGACGCCGCAGGAATATACGCTTCAACTCGTCGCGCACGTGGTGGCGGTGGACACGACCACCGGAAAAACCAACTTAAACCGCGACGTTCAAGGCTCCACTTACATTCGCGTGGGCAATGACCAAAGCAGCGCCGAACGCCAGGCCGTCCCCCTGCTAACCGACAGCCTGGCCCGAAACACCATCTCTCTCCTGGTGGACGGGACGTGGTAAGAGCCTCTTAAAAGCTATATCTGCGAATACGACGTCGGCCGCAGAAGAACGTTGCTGATATCACAGACGATTTCCGAATCCGCGTAGCCCGGCGTCTCGCGCAGCTTTTTCCAATCCGGGTCCGCTCCGAACGTGCTCCATCCTTTTTCGCGCGCCTCGCCATTTTCGGCGGCGAGCATATAGGTGAGATTGGGCAAACGCGTCCCAATCATCGTCTGGCCAAAAAACACCGGCTGGAATCCCGCGTTGCGGAAAATGGTGATCTCGCCGCGATTGAACATTTCAACTTTCTTAAAGTTGGCCTTCAAACTGTGGCTCTCGTAGGTGCGCAATTCAAAAAGACGCGATTTGCCGCCATTCGCGTACAAAGGGGCCTTCAATTTGGGCATTCCCTCGAACGCCACCATCAGCGAACTTTCCACGCGGACATAAGCGGGATCAGTCGCCGGCGCGTTCAGATACTCCGCGCCTGCCGCCATGAATTCCTGGTCTCGCGCTAGCTTCAAATGCGTCGAAACCAGCGAATCGAGCGTGGGATGCGGCAAAAGCACATACATCGTCGGGTTATCCGGCCCCACACTCACGGTGAAAACTCCCACATGCTCGATGCCCGCCCGATTCAGCGCGGGAATCGCGGCGTCGCGATAAAACCGGTCAAACAACTCCGTTTTCGGCCCACGCCGCAAATGATAGAGGCGCAATTCATAAAATTGACGTTCCGGTTTCGAATCGTCCTGTGCCGTCGCGCTCATGTTCGAGAGCACCGCGCCCGTTCCGGCCAAAGCCGCCGAAGATTTCAAGAATTCACGTCTTTTCATAATCGTTTATTGTTGAAGGAACACGAACGTCCCCTTTTTGTTGCCGACCACGATGTCCGGCCGCCCGTCGCCATTGACATCCCCGACGATCACTTCAGTCCCGACGCCCGAATTCGTGTCAATCAAATGCGGGACAAACTCCGCCGTATGATTTGGCCCTCGCACAAGTTTGAACCAATACAAAACCGCCGGGTAATTCGATTGCGGGTCGATGCCGCCTTTTCCATGCGCCCAAAAACGTTTGCCTGTCACGATGTCTTTCAGCCCGTCCCCGTCCATGTCCGCCAGCGCAATGGAATGAGGCTCGGAAAAGGCGACGCCGTACGCGTTGGGAGAGCCGTTGGGGTTGAGGATCAAATGCTGTTTGAATTGGATTTCACCCTTCGCGTCCTTCTCCGGCAATTGCTCATACCACGCCAGTCCGAACCCGTGTGGATCAAGGCACGTGATGACATCCGGCAGCCCGTCACCGTTGACATCATAAACATGCATCGTGGAACTCCCCGCCGTCGGCGATTTGGTCGGCGGCGCGAACGGATAGGGATGAAACTTCCAGACAGGATCACCCTCCAGGGACGTGGGCTGTTCGTACCAGCCGTTCTTGATGAGAATGTCGTTGCGTCCATCGCCATTGACGTCGCCGAATCCCAGCCCGTGAAGAAATTTTTGATAGTCCTTATGCTTCGGCGAAATGCGATGAAACGTCCATTCCCGCTCGGGGTGGCTCCAATCCGCCGGCGCCGCATAACCAAGATAATTGCTCGTGCAACAAATCAACTCCCGTTTGCCATCCCCCAAAAGATCGCCAAAGCCCGGCGACTCATCATCCGTGGAAGGAATAATCAGATGTCGCGCCCAAGGGCCTCCCTTGTTCTGTGGATTTTCATACCAATAAGTTTCCTTGCCGGGAAAGCCGACATTAACAATATCCGTCCACCCATCGCCGTTGATATCGAAAGTGAAAGTGAGAAAATCATCCGAATACTGGTTCTTTTCGCCCAATGCGCCCTCAAAACCCGGGATGGTAACGGTTTCACCGGCGGCATTGGTGGTTGTGAACGAATGATTCGCCGGGCGATATTCGTGCCGTGTTTTAAAATCCGGCCCTTCGTACCAAAACGGCCCGGACACCACGTCCATTTGTCCGTCATGATTAAAATCCGCATAATCCGCCCCCTCGCTCCAGAACTGGTCTGTCAGTTGTATTTTGCGAAAGGTTGGAATGTGTTCCTGAGCGAAGGCGGAAGCGGCAACCGTCAACAGCGCCGCGCAAACAATGGCATTGCGAATCATTGAATGATTATGGAGACGCCCCCCCAAATAAATCAAGAGTCTCGATAAGGGCAAATACCAACAGCAGAAGTGAACGCTCCTAAGCACTCCAAGCACATCCGCAGAGCGGCGACTGTTTGCACCCGCCAATCCACGCCTGAGAATTCGCCTTTCTTAAATCGGACAGCAATTCTCCCGTCAAGCACCGGAATCAGATGAGCCTTTTCTTGACAAAACCCAAAATTTAGATTCGTCCGCTCCGGCCCAAATCAGCTTACCCGCGACCCGCGCTCTGGCATAGTACATCCCGGACGCCAGGTTTTACGCACGAGGTTTGCAACGCGCGTCGTTTGCCATTGTGATGTATAGAAAAGTCAAATTGGCAGATGGAGAAAGGACGAAGGATGGATTTTATCGTAAGTGGAAGGGTGACTGAGTGGTTGAAGGCAACCGACTCGAAATTGACAATACTATTAATCACGAGCCCTCAGAGGTCATCCCGACAAATGTTTACAAGGGTTTTGTCAATTTGATGTCTGCCTCAATCATCACGAATTTGCCAGAAAACACCAAACAGTATCAGATCGCAGTTTCAGATTTGACCGTTAGCGACGGAATTCTTCTGCCCTGAAGCGAAAAGGTAATCTTACATGACAGATGATCAATTGAGTCTTGAGTGAAGTTAACTTTGCAGATGCGCTGTCCATCAAGGTCCAACGACAACACGGTAAAACCGTTGCGTATAATTCATCCCGGCTGGATCAGTGAACGGAACCGTTCCGTTCGTATTAATAAGAGAGGCGATCGTTGTCCAGTTGATCAGGTCACTTGAAGTTTCAACCATATACGAATAACCGGGCTGACCGGCCACAACAAATGTTGGGACACCGTTCGACGATGTGAACGAAGATGCAAAACTGACAGGTAGATTGGGTGGCGGCTTTGAAATATAGATTGCGCCGTAGGAGCTTGCCACAAGCGTATTTCCATCGGCGGACGACATTACATCTCCTTGTTGAATTGGACAATTAGCCGCATACCATGTCGTTCCCATATTTGGCGAAACGCCAATGCCATAACCTGTGGACACTGTGTTCAATACGGCAACTTTCCCGTCGGCGGAACAGGCGATGTTGCCTTGCCCCTGTACTCCGTATCCAGACCACGAGGTTCCACTATTGGTCGAAACCTGCCCGCCCGCGTATCCATATTGGCTGTAAAACACAATCGTTCCCCCGGAAGAACACGCAACCGAAAGTACGAAACCGCCTGATTGATCGTACACATTCCAGGTGGCTCCGAAATTCGTTGAACCAAAAATCCATCCGTAAGAATTGAGCTCCACCGAAGTCGTAGCCGCACCGTAGATGTGGCTTCCGTCTGCCGAGCAGGCGAGACTGTAGGTCGTCGAACGGGATATGTAATAGCCGCCGGAAATCGGATCCGAAAGCACATTGGAGTTCCATGATTGAGCGAAATTGGTTGAGACATAAACGCCGAGTCTGCCATCGCTCGCAGCTATCACTCGCGCATCAGAAGACGCCGCGAATTGGACAAACGTCGCGGGAGTCGTGTTTGTGGTCCACGTTGCGCCGCGATTTGTTGAAACATAAAGATTGGCTCCGCTCACCGAAAGTATGCTCAATCCGTTCGAGGACGTTGCAAAAACCGAGCCTATTCCAGTTGTTGGCATGAACGTAAGGCCCAAATTCGTAGAAACGCAGATAATTCCATTGCTTGTGATTACCAGTTCGTGCCCGTCGCCGGACAAAACAAGCGCGCTCCAACTCGCATTGCTACTCACTTCCACGAATTTCGGGACTGTTGTGAAAGCTATATCGCCCCCATACACCGCGCCAAATACATTTGAGGCCACCGCTTGGCAGTGGTATGTCATGTAGGGAGTTAAACCAATGACCAGATTACTTATGTTCAGTGTATTGGCGTTCTGCACTATGGTTGCTGGCGTGAAATGGCCGTAATTGGTATCAACGCCCCACTCGAACCAAATGGCTGTTGTCTGAGGACCATTTGTAATTGAGGCCAACAAATTCGCATTATATAGCGAGAGGTCTGCAGATTTGGTTATCAGCATCGTCGCACCGATGGAAGAAGTCGCTTCAAAACAGAGGATGCCCAAGCCGAAAAGTCTGAGGATGATCCGCTTCATCCTTTCGAGACTAAGGCGATTTACCTCCTGACTCCACACAAATGCACCCGAAAAAGCTGACCTTTTTTCACTCTGGAAACAATTGAGACCAAAATCCTTCGATGCAGCGGCACTTGAACTATCTCCCGGTAAACGTTCGTGCTGAATCGGACTACTGGGACAGTTATTAGCGTATTAAACAAGGTTAAGCGGCAGACCGCGGGAGAGATGTCTTTGACTGTCCACCATTCAACTTCATCCGGGCACAGTTCATCTTCAAGCGAGCCACCGCGCCCGCCGCCCTGCGGGCCGCTGGGTGCCGGTGGCACCACGTTGCATAAGTTTCACAGATGGCAGATATGCCGGCAGCCTCAGCGTGCGCTATAGCCCTTCCAGTGAAGTTTACCGCCTCGTCTGAGGTTGGCTTGAGCCGGTCGCCTGGCGGTAGCCCACTACCCAATACGCTCGCGGCTTGACCGGCGGACGCTGGAAACTCCATGCTTTCGCCGATGCTGGCATCTGACGTCATTGATAATCTGCGCCGCTTGGTCGGCTCTCAAAATGTTCTGACGGAGAAGGAGGATTTGATTTCCTATTCCTTCGACGGAACCGCCGCCATGCAACAAATGCCCGGATGTGTGGCGTTTGTTTCCAAAACACAGGAAGTCAGCGAGATACTCAAATATGCCAATGCCGCAAAAATCGCCGTTGTCACGCGCGGTTCGGGCACCGGCTTGAGCGGCGGCGCTCTCCCAAGCGCCGATTGCGTCGTTCTTTGCACCGTCAGAATGTCGGCCATTTTGGAGGTGGACCCCGCGAACCTCACGATGCTCGTCGAACCTGGCGTCACCACTCTCCAAATCGCCACCGCCGCCGCCGCCGTCGGGCTTTTCTACCCGCCCGATCCCGGGTCGATGAAAATTTCCACCATCGGAGGCAACGTGGCGGAAAATTCCGGCGGGTTGCGCGGCCTCAAGTACGGCATTACTCGCAATTACGTCATGGGCCTCGAAGTCGTTCTCCCCAATGGCGAAATTCTTTGGACGGGCAACAAATGCGTCAAGGACGTCGCCGGTTATTCGCTCAAGGACATTTTTGTCGGGTCGGAAGGCACCCTGGGCGTTATCACCAAGGTCCTCCTCAAACTGATTCCCAAGCCCGCCGCAAAAAAAACGATGCTGGCCACTTTCTCGCAAATGGACCATGCCGCCGAGGCTGTTTCGGCGATCATCGCGGCGCAAATTATTCCCTGCACCCTCGAGTTTCTGGATCGCACGACGATTCACTGCGTGGAGGATTACGCGAAGATTGGCCTTCCCCTCGATTGCGAGGCGCTGCTCCTGATGGAAACCGACGGCCATCCCGCGGCCGTGGCCGACGAAGCCACTCGCATGGAACAAATCTGCCGCGAACACGGCTGCAAGGAAGTCCGCATCGCCCGCGACGACGCCGAAGGCGAAAAACTGGCCAGCGCGCGGCGCAGCGCCTTTTCGGCCCTCGCCCGCGTTGCGCCGACCACGATTTTGGAGGACGCCACGGTGCCCCGCAGCGAATTGGCGGCCATGATCCGTTTCGTCGCAAATATCGCTACGAAGTATAAATTGCGCATCGGCACCTTCGGCCATATGGGCGACGGCAATTTGCATCCCACATTTCTGACCGATGAGCGCAACAAGGACGAAATGCACCGCGTGGAAGAAGCCTTCAAGGAAATCTTCGACGAAGCCATTCGCCTGGGCGGCACCATCACCGGCGAACATGGCGTCGGCCTTGCCAAAAAATCATTCCTGCCGAAATTCCTCGGCGATGCCCAGATGCGCGTCACGCGCGAACTCCGCCGTGTTCTCGACCCAAACGGAATCTTGAACCCCGGAAAAATGTTCGACTAATTAATTTTCTCCGCGACCTGATAGCGGAACATCCGCCGTTTCATCCATCGCACGGCCAGCAAGTCATAAAAAGAGGCGAAGAGCCGGTTTGAAATTCCGTAATGCGTCTGCCCGGTTCCGCGGGGATGATGTGAAATGGGAATTTCCGTCACCGTAAAACCCTCCATTTTGACCAGCGTCGGCAGAAAGCGGTGCATTCCCTTGAAAAATTTTAAATCCGCAACGCACTCCCGTTTAAACGCGCGATAGCTGCAGCCCGCATCGGAAATTTGTTCGCCCGACAATTTGTTTCGCACCCAATTGGCGATCCGCGACGACGCAACGCGAACCCAGCTATCGCCTTGCCGCCTGGCGGCGACGCGCGAGCCGCACACGCAATCGAACTGTTCGAGGGCCTGTAAAAATTTGGGAATATCTCGGGGATCATTCTGCATATCGCCATCAAGCGTAATGACATGACGCCCGCGGGCCGCCTTGATGCCCGCCCACAGCGCGGCGGATTGCCCGTAATTCCGCGCGAACCGCTGCGCCCGGATTCGCCCGTCCTTTGCCGCGCATTGCTTCAACGTTTCCCACGAGGAATCCGAACTGGCGTCGTCCGTAACGATGATTTCGTAGGATATTCCCAGCGGGTCCACCGTATCGTGAACGGCTTGAAACAAAGCGCACAGGTTCCCTTCCTCGTTGTGACAAGGAATGACCAATGAGAGTGAGGGGCCGTCGGTCGCCATTTGTGAGGCAGGAGTGTAGAGAATCAAGCGGCGTTGGCAAATGGGAATGAGCGCCGAAATTGGGGGTTCACTTTCCTCCGTCCCTCGGGTAAAAGGCGGTGGCTGAAATCACTATGCGCTATAGATCACTCGGCACGACAACCCTGAAGGTGTCCGTCATCGGCATCGGCACCTGGCAGCTTGGCGGCGAATGGGGGCACTCTTACTCTCAAAACGAAGCCGACGCCATTTTCGATTCAGCCGCCGACCTCGGCATTAATTTGATTGACACTGCCGAGTGCTACGGCGATCACACCGCCGAAAAGTTGGTTGGAGATTATTTGGCAAGACACGACCGTTCCCGCTGGATCGTGGCGACAAAATTCGGCCATCACTTCCGCTCCTTCATGAATCGCGACGACGCGTTTTCGTGCGACGAGGTGCGGCGGCAATTGGACGCCTCCCTCCAGGCATTGCGCGTCGAGCGAATCGACCTTTTTCAATTCCATTCCGGCTCCGACGCCGCTTTCGAAAACCAGGAATTGTGGACCATGCTCGACGCGGAAAAACGCGCTGGCAAAATCGCCCACTTGGGCGTCTCCATTCTCGGCAAAGGCAGCGAATTGCAGGCCCGCGAGGCCCGTCGTGTCGGCGCCGAAGCGCTGCAGGTCGTTTACAACCGCCTGGATCGCCGCCCCGAGCAAATGTATTTTCCCCACGCCCAACGCGACGGGCTCGGTGTTCTTGCTCGCGTCCCCCTGGCCAGTGGATTGTTGAGCGGCAAATATCATTCCGGCGTTTCCTTCCCCGCGAACGACGTCCGGTCCCAGTTCGACCAGGAAAAAATGCGCAAAGAAGTCGCCGAAGCCGAACGCATCCAAAAAGAGGAAGTCCCGCCCGGCGTTCCAATGTCCCAATGGGCGTTGGCGTGGTGCCTTTCCAACCCTTTGGTTTCGGCCGTCATTCCCGGCTGCAAAAATCCCGAGCAAGTCCAAGCCAACGCCGCTGCCGCCGACCTTCTTTCCGCGTGAAATATTTCTGCGCAGAACGATTGACAATAGTATCTAAACAAATATTATGTTTTATAGTTAAAACATCATATTGGCCTAAAATGAAGCTTGCGGCGACATTCCTCATCATCCTGGCCAACTGCGTCGTCTTCGCGCAAGACGCGTCCGTTCCATCCGCTGTCACAAACATCCCTTCAGCCACAAACTGGTGGAAAGTCCACGTCGCAAACACCGACATCGTCCAATGGCATCCGTCCTTCCCCGCCCAATATTCCGGTCCCCATAGCATGGCCAGCCACGCGGAATCCGACGAAACGGTGGATTTGGACGTTTTCCTGGGCCTCCGCCTTTGGTCCGGCGCCGAACTGCACATCGATGGCATGGCTTGGCAAGGCTTCGGCCTCAGCCACACCCTTGGTATCGAGGCCTTTCCCAACGCCATGGCCTACAAAGTCGGCGCGCGACTTGCCGACGCCACCTTCGCCCGCGTCTTCATCCGCCAAATTATAAATCTCGGCGGTCAACAAGAAGATGTCTCCGACGACGACCTCCATCTCGCCTCCAAACAAGACATTTCGCACATCGAACTCACTGTGGGTGAAATCAGCCTTCTCGATATCTTTGACAAAAACACCTACGCGGGCGATCCCACAACCCAATTCCTCAATTGGGCCCTCGTCGGTAACGAAGCCTGGGACTATCCCGCCAACAGTCTCGGTTTCATCACCGGTTTTGCCGCCGAACTGTATCAACCCAACTGGGCGCTGCGTTACGGCATGTTCCAAATCCCCGCGCAAGCCAACGGCCTCGCCATCGACCAGGCCTACCTCGATGCCTGGGGAATGGTCACAGAATTCGAACGCCACCTCAGCCTCCGCAATCATCCCGGGTCAATCCGCCTGCTCGCCTATCTCAACCGCGCCCACATGGGCGGTTATTCCGAAGCCATCGACAGTCCCATTCGCCCCGCCGACATCCTCGACACCCAGGCCTACCGTTACAAATACGGCTTCTGCCTCAACCTCGAACAAGAACTGATGAAAGACGTGGGCCTCTTCGCCCGACTCGGCTGGAGCGACGGCCAAAGTCAAGCCTGGGTCTATTCCGACGTGGACCAAAGCGCCTCCATGGGCGTCAGCCTCAATGGCGACTTGTGGAAACGCCCCGATGACACCTACGGTCTTGCCGGAGTGGTCAGCGCCATGTCCCACGTCCACCAGGAATTCCTCGAAGACGGGGGTCTCGGCATCCTCGCCGGCGATGGCGCGCTCAACTACGGCTTGGAAAAGGCTATGGAAACCTACTACAACTTCAAAGTCTGGAAATCCCTCCACTTGACAGCCGACTACCAATTCGTCATCGACCCCGCCTTCAACCGCGCCCGCGGCCCCGTCTCCATCCTCGGCGGCCGCCTTCACTGGGAATTCTAGCCTAACTTCCTCCCTGATTTGATGTGAGTCTTTGAAAAATCGAGTTTTTGCCTTTGAAATGTAGCAAGTAATTATTGCATTACCAGCACCTATTTTGAAGGCGGCGGGCCGCACGGCCTGGCCCGCTACGGCCACAGCCGGGACCATCGCGGAGACCGTCGGCGGATCGTGCCGGCGGTGGCGACCGATCCAGAAGGCGTGCCGCTGCATGTGTCGGTCTTGCGCGGCAACCGCGCGGACAACAAAACACTGGAGGGGCTGCGGCAAACCTTGCGCCGGCGTTTGGGCATCTCGGAGGCGACGTTTGTGTTCGACGGCGGGATGAGCGGCCGGGTCAATTTGGAGGCGATGGATCAGGCGCTTTTCAAATATGTCACCCGGCTCTCGACGGCCACCCTGCAAAGCCTCCTGGCGGACTTGCCGCAGGAAACCCAATTAGAGTTGGGGGACCGGCAAAAGATTTTGGAGGCAGGGCAAACGCTATGTCATTGCCGGCGGGAGGCGGCGTCAACAACGAGACGAGGAACGCCGGACGGCGCGCCTGGACAAAGCGGAGAAAGAGTTGACCCGCCTGGCCGCCCTCCAGCGCCAGAAAGTCAACGCCCAGAAACTGGCCAGCCAGGTGGGGCGCACCCTGCAACGGCTCAAAGCGCACAAATACTTCACCTGCGAGGTGGACGCCCAAGGGCGCCTGAAGTGGGCTCGAAAGGGCGGCCTGATCGAACAAGAGCGTCAAATCGACGGCTGGTTCTTGCTGCACACCAACCAGAGCGTCGAGCAATGCGACGGGCCAAAGACCCTCGCTCACTACAAGAACTTGCTGCAAGCGGAGGAGGCCTTTTGCCAGTTGAAGAGCTACCTGGAGGTGCGGCCCGTTTTCCACTGGCGTCCCGACCGCGTCATCAACCATGTTCGTTTGTGCTTTCTGGCCTATTGGTTAAGCGCCCGTCTGGGCAAGGAATGGCGCGACAAGGGCGAGCGGGAGGAACCGCCGCGGCTGTTGCGCAAACTTCAAACCATTCGCGCGGGCAGCTTGCGTTTGGGGATTTCGAGGCGCACGCGTTTTGGATGGAGCCGTTCGTGGATTTTTTACGCCGTCGCCGGCGAAGAAACCAAGGCGAGCCTGCCTGCGCGGGGCGTTGTGGCGGAGAACATCGCCGTGACAGGAATTCCGATCGCGCCGAAGTTCGCTCTTCCTGTGGACAAGACTGCTGTGCGCCGGCGTTATGGATTGCGCGATGACATGCCAACGCTGCGGGTGCTGGGCGGTGGTTTTGGCATGGGGCCGGTCGTTGGGATATTGGGCCAGTTGGACAAGTGGGAGCGCGAATTTCAAACGCTCGTCGTCGCCGGCCGCAACGACACCCCCATTTCGGGCGCGACAATCACAATAGGAAACTGCTCCGCCCTGACGCGTGGCGACGGCAAATTTTCCGTCCCCGGCTGCTCCCCAGAAATTCAAGAAGTCACTGCCCAGGCCCCCGGCTACCTTTCTTGGACAATGCAGGTAAACATCGCCGAAAACGCCGAACTTTTAAGCCGCGTCCGCCTCCGCCACGGCAAGCCACTCCGATTGCGGATCGTGGACGAGGAAGGCAACCCGATTCCAAACGTGTTTGTAATTCCCATAAAACCCAAAGCCGTCAATGACATGCCGGTGACATGGTTAAACGAAAACAACGACTCCGTGAAATGGACAGACGAGGAAGGCCGTGCAACATGGACAAACGCCCCCGACACCGACATCAACTTAGAAATTTCCGCCGTAACTTTCGGAAAAACCCGGTCAACAATCCACCCCGACGGCCAGGAGCACACCATCAAACTAACAGGCCCACGGCGCTAGCATTACTATTCCAAAAATCCTACTTATTCGTCCCAGTCGGCGCGGAGGTCGTCGTCTTGCTTGGCGCCGCCAATGGCGCCGTGGAAGTCGGTGGAATCTGCAACAGCCCGCCGTTGCTCGGCGCGGCGACAGGCACGGTCGGTTGGCTGATTGGCTGCGAGAGCGGCGTCGCGCCCTTCTTCGTCAAATCCTCCAGAAGCAGCGCCCCGCCCGTTTTCGGCCGGTGGGACGACATCACCGCCATTACCAGCGCAATAACAAAGAAAATACCCGCCACATACTTCGTGATCCGCGTCAGCACGTTGCCGGAACCGGCGCCGAAAAGAGCATCCGTCGCCGCCCCGCCGAACGCCACCCCGGCGCCCGCCTCCTTCTTCGGCAACTGCAACAACACCAGCAGGACCAGCAACACGCAGTCCCCAAACATTAAAATCGTAAAAAAGATATACAGAATTTGCATAATAACTCGTTAAATCGAGTTTTTGATTATATCAGAAAAACTCCGCGCGTCCAGTGCCGCCCCGCCAACCAGCGCTCCATCCACATCCGCCTGCTCCATCAACTCCCGCGCGTTCGACGCCTTGACGCTTCCACCATATTGGATGCGCACGCGCCGCGCAACACTTTCATCGAACATTCCCTGGATCAACTTCCGGATAAAAGCGTGCGCTTCCTGCGCCTGCGCCGTCGTCGCCGTTTTTCCCGTGCCAATGGCCCAAACCGGCTCATACGCGACGACCGTCTCCTCCATCTGCTCCCTCGTAAGACCGGCCAGACTCCCCCAGACCTGCGTTTCCAGCACTTTTTCCATCTGGCCACCCTCCCGTTCAGCCAGCGTTTCTCCCACGCACACAATGGGTTTCAGCGAAGCCGCATGGGCCGCGTGCGCTTTTTTTGAAATCAGAGCATCGCTCTCCTTCTGATATTGCCGCCGCTCAGAATGCCCAAGAATCACGTAGCGAACCGAAAACTCCTTCAACATCCCCGCCGCGATCTCCCCGGTAAACGCCCCGTAATTGTTTTCGCTCATATTCTGCGCCCCGAGCCGGAGATTGCTATCCAGGACAGCCTTGGAAACCTCACTTAACGCAGTAAATGGCGGACACACGACCACATCTACTTCTTTGACATTCGCCAGCTCCATCTTCAACCCTTTGATCAAAGCGAGGGCTTCAGCCACCGTTTTATTCATCTTCCAATTGCCGGCGATGATTAACTTTCGTTCTTTGTTCATAATCCTTTATTAGAAATCGCCGCAACTCCCGGAAGTTCGCGCCCTTCCAAAAATTCCAAACTCGCGCCGCCGCCCGTGCTCATAAAAGTCACCTTGTCCCCAAGCCCGGCTTGATTGAGCGCCTTCACGCTGTCGCCGCCGCCGATGATGCTCTTCGCTCCGTTCTTCGCCGTCGCCTCCGCCACCGCCCGCGCCACTGCGTTCGTGCCTTCCGCAAACCGTGCGTCCTCAAACATCCCCATCGGTCCGTTCCACATGATCGTCTTCGCCCCGCGCAAAATATCCGCATAGCGCCGCGCCGTATCCGGTCCGATGTCCAATCCTTCAGCGTCAGCGGGAATATCCGCCGCGGTATTGACACGCGGGTTCTGAATTTCCATCACCGGCTTTCCCTTCTTGTTTAGTTTCCCCGTGTCCACAGGCGTGCCGATCACATTGTCCGACGGCAGCAGAAATTGAATTCCCCGACTCTTCGCCTTCTCCATCGCCGCCTTCGCGACATCTTGTTTATCCGGTTCGGAAAGTGATTTTCCGACTTTCTGGCCGAGCGCCAATTTGAAAGTATAAGCCATCGCGCCGCCAATCAAAATGGCATCCGCTTTTTCGATTAACCGGTCGATGACTTTGATTTTGTCCGAAACCTTCGCGCCGCCGAGAACAACCACAAATGGCCGAGCCGGATTTTCCAACTCCTGCCCCAAAAATTTCAACTCACGCTGCATCAAAAGCCCCGCCGCGGATTTTCCGCCGCGCTTGGCGATAATGCGGGGGGCGCCTTCCGTCGAAGCGTGCGCGCGATGCGCCGCGCCGAAAGCGTCATTTACGTAAAGGTCCGCCAGACGCGCCAATTTCTCGGCAAACGCCGGGTCATTTGCCTCTTCTTCATTGTAATAGCGGACATTTTCCAGCAACAGCAGATCGCCCGGTTTCAGCGCCGCCGCGGCATTCTCCGCGATTTCACCCACACAATCCTCCGCGAACGCCACCGGTCGCCCAATCATTTCGGAAAGTTTCTCCGCCACAGGACGCAGCGACATCGAAGCCTCGCGTTTACCCTTGGGCCTTCCCAAGTGGGCGGCGAGGATAATTTTCGCGCCCTTCTCGATCAACCGGCGCAAAGTCGGCAAAGTTTCCTGAATGCGCGTGGCGTCGTTGATCACCATGCGTCCGTTTTTTTCCTCCATTGGAACATTATAATCCACGCGCACCAGCACGCGCTGTCCAGTTAGGTTTAAGTCATCGACAGTCAATTTTTCCATAAAGCGGGCAGAGATTAACCGGCAGGCGCGCCAAGTTTCAACTGCGAATCTCTTTTTTACATCCGTTCCAATTTAACCTCCGCCGAGACAGCCGGCGGCGGCGGTTTCGGTTTGGTGAAACATCCGCGCAAAAAACCCAAGCCATAAAGAACGTGCGTCGTGAAAATCAGCCCCATGATCAAAGGCGTCCAATGAACTTTGCGCAAAGGAAGGATAGCCATCGCCTGCGCGAAAATCGCGATTCCGTAAATGAACATCACCCACCAAAAAATCGGCGGCAGAAACGGCAGCGCCGCGAGAAACAAACAAAAGAGCGGCGGCACAAAATTCGGCGCCGAACCAAGCGTGGGGTGAAGCCTGACTTGTTCCGCGCGCCCGCGGCCGTAATTCAGCAGCATTTTGCAAAAGGCCGGGAATGTTCCGCGCGGGCGGCGATAAACCACCAATTCCGGATCGTAAATCAACTTCCCTCCGCGCTTTTGCAATTCATCCATCAGCGCGTTTTCCTCATTGGGATAGAGCGCCTCGTTGAACCCGCCCAATTCCACCATCGCGTCGCGCCGCGCCAGGAGATTGCAGAGGATCAACTCCTTTTCACTCGTCGCGCGCGGCTTTCCCACCCTGCGGTAACGCGAACAACTCGAAAAAAACGCCAGCCACGCGCCCATTACAATCGCCAGGAGTTGCTCGATTTTTGGCGCATCGGGCGGGCAAATATTCGGGCCGCCGACCATCTTCACTTCCGGCGCATCGAATTGTTTGATGGCGCGCCGAAGATTTCCCGGAAGCGGGGTCGAATCATCGTCCAAAAAATAAATGATCTCGCCAACCGCCGCCCGAATCGCCGCGTTGCGCTGCACGGACGGTTGTTTGCCCCGCGCCAGGATGATATCCAATTTATCCGCCGGATAATCAAGCTGCCGCGCGGCGCCCACAGCGCGGACCTCCTGGTTGTCCGGCCGCGCCGCGATGATGACAGTGACGTGTGGCAGATTTTGGCTCACCGCGGAAAAGCTACGGTTTTGCCGGAAAATCGCAATGCGCAAGAGACGAAAAACGGCGGAGTCCTGAATTTTCAATATTTAACGCTTGATTCATTACAATTGACAGTGCTAATTTTTGGCATGACGACACGGCGCCGCTTGAATCCGCTTATGGCGTGCGCCTTGGCGGTTATCGCGGGCGTCGCGGCAGTGGCGGCGGGAGGATGCCATGTGACAGCCGCGCCCGCCGTCTCCACGTTTCAGAATAGGCTTGTACGTATCACTCCGGAAATTCAGCGTCAGGCGCAGATCAATGTCCTGAAATCGTTCGCTGTCGCAAAAGAAAGACAGTCGATGGAATTGGCGGCGGAAGCGGGAGAAAAAATCTCGCCGGAATACCAGCGCTACTTTGCCGCCGCCACCAACGGCAATTCGAAGACCATCTTGGCGATGTTTGACAGCTTTAAGCACCGTCATCGTCAATACAGCAATAGCACCAACGCGCCCGATCCGAGCCTGGACACCGCTTATTGGCAGCCGGTGCTCGAACTTTGCCTTGCCTACCAGATGGTGGCGGAGTGCGAACCGAAATATACGAGTCTGTTTGCCAATGGCATCATCCGTTCGATTCCGCCCGGCGGCATTTACTTCGGCGGGACGGATCCGGGCCGCGGATTGCCGGCGGCATTTTGCAAAAATCACGCCCAAGGAGTTCCTTTTTTCACCTTGACGCAGAACGCCCTGGCGGACGGCGCCTATTTGCGATATTTGCGGGCGATGTACGGGAAATCCCTCTACATCCCGTCGGATGAGGACTCGCAACTCTGTTTTAACGAATACTTATATGGCGCCCAACGCCGATTGAAGGAACGAAAGCTCAGGCCGGATGAAGATGTGAAAATGCAGGCGAATGGCCAGGTCCGGGTTTCCGGCGTGGGCGCGGTGATGGGCATCAATGGATTGCTGGTTGAGACTATATTTGACAAAAATCCCGGCCGGGAATTTTTCATCGAGGAGAGTTATCCGCTCGATTGGATGTATCCTTACTTGAAGCCGCACGGATTGATCATGCAGATTCAACGCCGGCCGATGACGGCTTTGCCCGAACAGATCGTTTCCGACGATCGAAAGTATTGGCAGCCGTTGGTTGACCAGATGATCGGGTCCTGGTTGCGGGATGACACACTGCTTGTGCATGTCACCGAATTCAGCCGGAAAATTTATGTGGAGAAGGACCTCACCCGGTTCACCGGCGACCCACTTTTCGTCCACAACGAAGATGCGGCCAGGGCCTTCTCCAAACTGCGCTCGGCAATCGCCGGACTTTATGCGTGGCGGGTCGGCGCGCTTATAAATGTGCCGACTCCACCCGAGTATCTGGCCACGGACGCGGCTGAACGGGAGAGCATGTCCGCTGAGGCCGACTACGCGTTTCGCCAGGCTTTTGCTCTCTGCCCTTATAGCGCGGAGGTCGCCGTTCGTTACACGTATTTTCTGGCAAAGCAGGATCGAAAGGCGGATGCGCTGATGTTCGCCGAAACCGCGCAACGCATACAAAGCTCGATAGGCGATGCGGACCCGAAGCTCAACGATTTAATCGACAGATTGAAGGAGAGAACTTTGATTGATCCAGTAGTCCAGTCAGCTCGGTAAAGTTCACTGCAACTTATACGGCAATTCCGCAACCACGGCGTAGAGGGCGGACAATGTTTGCGCCGTCTGCTGGTTTCTTCCGCCCGGTCCCAATCGGAATGTCGCCGACGTGTCGAAACGGCGGATCATCACGCAATAATTGTTGTTCGCCATCACCCCGATCAGCATCCCGGATTTGCTGAATACAAGATCGCCGCTGGAAGGATTAAATTTTCCAAACAATCCCTTCAAGGAATTGTGGTCCATCCTCAAATATTCCGGCGCGGACAAGTCGATTTGAAATTTGCACTGGCCGTAATAATTTCCCTGCGTCCCAACGACCACGGCGTCTTCAAACTTATACGGATCGCGCGCGAGCTTATAAACCTGCCCGCCAAATGAACGCACCGCCGAGGCGGGCACCGGAAACGTCACTATCCGCGGATCCACCGCGTCGAACGACATCGATTGCATCTGATAAAGTCCCGGGCCGCGAGCAAGAGTTCCGGTCAATTCCGCCCATTGCGCGCCAGGACTCCACAACGTCAGAGGCGTGTCCTGGATGTGGCACACCGCGTAAGTATTTGTGCCGTCGGTCACCAGAACCGTTTCGGCCTGTTTATATTTGGGCGATTCATTGCCAAAAATTCCCGACTTCACCCCGTAAAAACTCGCCAGCACGCGATTGGTCACAAGTTCATCGAAAATCTGGTTCGGCGCTTCCGGCGTATTTTCCCGGATTTCCTTGGCCAGATCGGACGATTTGGTGGCCAGCGCCGTGACGCCCTCCGCCAGCTTCGTATTTTCCTGGCGCTGAACGGCGACCTCATCCTGCAACTGCGACATTTGCGCAATGGCCATGCGGTTGGATTCCTCGCTCATCTGCAATTGGCCCGCGAGCGAGGCCCGTTCCGCAAGAGCGGCCTGGTTGTTCCGCTGCAATTCCGCCAATTGACGCTGCAATTCCTTTTGATTTTGCAACTGTTTGCGCGCCTCGGCCTCGAGGGCCGCCCGTTGCTCCTTTGAGATGACCGATTCGACGGTGGTGTTGTGCAATTGCTGGTTCAAATTCTCGATGTTCGTCTGCGCCGCGCCGACCTGATCGAGCAGGTTCGTCCGCTCCGACTCCAAATGGGCCGTCTGGTCCTCCTTGGCGCGCAATTGGCCCTGGAAGCTCGCTATCTGCTGTTCGCGCTGTCCGACAACTTCCCGCGTCCGCGAAAGTTCTCCCAATAGGGCGTCCCGATTCTTGCGTTCCTGTTCCAGCGCAAGGCGCATAACGTCGCCCATGTCCTGTTGCGCGGTGACGCGATTCGTCGAGCCGCCCTGCGGTTTATTCAGGGTCAGGTTCGGGGCGCCGCCCGGCTTGGCGATTTTGGTGAGATCAACGGTGGAAAAAGCCAGCAGGCTCACCAGCAAAAAGTCGCAAATGACAATGAGAATGCTTCGGTTCATGTGGTCGGAACAAAAGTGGTCCTTGTCGCCGTGGGCGTTTCAACGACTTCGCGCTCCATCTCCGCTTGGAGAAGCAATTGCCGCCGAACGGGACGCAGTTGGAAAATCTTGAATATCGAGACGAACAATATTCCGAAGGCCGTGCAGGAATACGCCGCCATCAAGCTGAACTGCGTCAAACCCATCGACGCCAGAATCAGACACACAATCGTGCCGCCGAAGCCGAGGTACAGGCCGGCGTCAAAAAGGTGTTCCTCATTTTCGAGCAGGCGCAACCGGACGCGCGGCGGCACGTTCTGGCGCCGGATTTCGGCCAGCTTGACCAGGCACGCGCAATAGAGCAACGCTTGCAACACAAAGAAAATAAGCAAGGTCAATAAGCTTGTTGTCATAATGATTAATGTGGGTTTTACGCTGGGGGCTTTGCTGGGGGCAACGGCGCCCACTGTGGGAAGCCGCAGCCGAAACGGGATTTCCGCCTTCTGGCCTTCCTGCGCGAGAAACGGCTCGCTCAGGAGGAGGACCACCAGCAAAAACCCCAGCGCAAATAATGCTTCGCGGGCCAGATGCACCCCGCGCACTCGCAACGGTTCCTCAATCGGCGCAACGGGGGGACGCGCAAAATGCAGCGCCAGCGCGATTAGAAACCCGCAAGAGATGTAAAAGAACCACTTCAATGTCAACGCGAACCACGGAGCGCGCAAGGCGTAATCGGAGCCCGCCCGGAAGAACAACCCGAGCGGTCCCGAAGCGGTCAACCGCTGCCTCAGCGGCGATTCATAAAGTCGCTGGTTCCGGCGCGTCAATTCATCCACGCCGCCCGCGCCGTACCGCAAAGCCACGCCGAGATCGTGCATGCCGCTCAGGCTGAAATTTGCCAGGTAATCCGCCACCTTCTCCGGTTGCCCCGAAAGTTCCACCGCCGCAAAAAGCTCCGGCAACCGATCCCCCGCGTTGCGCGCATCCTCCGCCAGGAGATCCAGCGTCTTGGGATCGTTAATATTATGGACAAACGCCTCCAATTGCTGCCAATCAAAGCGCTGGCCCAGCGACATCACATCCATCAGCATTACCTCGAGAGGTTGAGTGTCTCCGCCGTGATTGGCCGATTTCGCGCGCGCCAGAAGAGCCTCGCGCAACCCGGCCAACGCATCGTCCTCCAAAAGCCGGCCGGTGACGGACACCGCGGCGTCAAATGCCTGGCCCGAGGCCGAAGAGGATGGCGGAAAAAGAATTGTATTTGTCAAATCGCGTCCATGCAAAAGCTCCTGGACGGCCGGTGAACTCGAAGCAGTCAAGCGACTGAGAACCCGCTCCCGATTTCCCAGCAGAATCACGTCCTCTGTCGCTTTCAAAGAAGCCGGATTCGTCGCAGTGGGTTCGCTCAACGCGAGCGCCAATTCGCCGGCGCCCGAGACATTTTCGTATTGCGCGGCCTGCAACAGGAGCCGGGCCGAAGACGCCTGTTGCTCATGGGCCAGCGACAGCCCGGCGCTGACCAGCGAAGGTGTTCCGATGCCCGCCCGCTGAAGGACTGCCGGGTCCACCGCGCGCAAGTGCATTGGAATAAGCCAGCCGCAAAGCAGCATCAATCCAGCACAGGCGAGGCACAAAACAAACCACACCCATCGATTCTTAGCGTCGTTCTCCATGCAAGGGTTCAGTGTTCTTGGTTAACCTCGAAGTTTTGACTCCGTGTTGTGTTTGCATGTTCAAGATAGTTGTTTTCTCCGGGCAAAACAGTGGTGAAAACGCGGCATTTTGCGTCGTGGAAACCCCCAGAGACATAAACCTTGTTACGGGCATACGTCAATTACATAGCCATTTCCGTGCCAAGTAGAAGGTATGCCTGCGTTTTTTGTCTTGAAACGGCACCAATTCGGCCGCTTCAGTGGTGAGTCAATAATAATATTATGCCAATTGCCGCCAATGCCCCCAGCACGGCCAGCATGATCTTGACCCAGCTCAACGGATGTTTGCCGGCTATGGAACCGGTGTAACCATTGATGACCACTTGGAAATGGCGCTCGCCATAATCGTACGACAGCAACCAGATCGGCACCAGAATGTGTTTGAAAGTCTGGCCGGAGAAATCGGCCTGCACCTGGAGATTGCGATGTGTGTCGCCGGGAACCTGGGCGGCGCAAAGATGCTGCATTTCCGCTTCCATTTCCCCGCGAGCCTCGGCGGCGGCGGCCACGAGGTCGATTTGGTAACGCTCCACCACCCAACCGGACAGGTAACCCGCGTTGTAGGCGAGCAAATCGGTTGTCGTGGGAAACGGCTCGATCTTCCGGAGCATTTCCTCATGCACGCCGCGCGAGGCGGGGACCAATTCGTCGTTGAAAAAATGATCGACTGAGCCGGCGGAGGGTTCCCAGCGAATTTTCTGCACTTCGCGCGTTTGCGTGTCGCCATTGGCGTCGCGATACTGTTCGGTCTCGTAATAGTAATAACCGCTCTCGGCTGTCCAATCGGCGTGGACCTGGGCGTCGAATGTCCAATACGGAATGTAGAGGCCCTTGACCGTATCGGTTAACGCAGCCTCTTTAAGTTTGTTTGGGGCGAACCACCGGTTGCCATACCAGGTGCGAATGGAATCGCGGATCGCCGATTCGGCGAGTTTCATCGGCAAGAGGCTCTCCGGCCTGAAGACGTCCTTGGTTTCTTCGTACGGCACCAGCGCGGAAGAACCGCAAAAATCGCAACGTTGCGCGACGCGGTCGGGATCAAAGACGGAAATTGCCTGGCAACTCTGGCATTTGACCGAGATTTTTTTGGTTTGCCAGCCGCGCTGTTCGTCTGGAATGCCGCGCAAGGCGGTGACGAGATCGTGCTCGATGATCACTTCCTGGCCTGCCTCGTTCAATTCGGCCTGGGCGGGCGAAGTTGTGCCGCAAAACGGGCAAACAATCGCCTTTTTCGCGGGATTCCACTGGGCCTCTCCGCCGCAAGACGGACAGGAGAACTTTTTTTGCGCTGTGACGTCGCTCATCAGCTTTGGAGGAATTCGTCGAGGGCCGTTTTATTGATGCGCCACACGGAGCCGATTTTCTTCCCTTTGAGTTCGCCTTTCTCCAACGTGGCCAGCACGTCTGTTTCGCTGACTCCAAGGGTTTTCGCGACATCGGCGGGGGTGAGCAATTGAGGCGTTGCGGCGGCGGTTGCGGATGCAATCACCGGCGGAGCGGCCGGCTGCTGCTGCTGCCCGGCGTTTAACGCGCTGGCCAATTGCTGTCCCATCGCGAGGCCGGCGCCGAGTTGCGCGGCGGAATTTGCCAGACCGCCGCCGTCGCCGCCGCCTTTGCCAATCGATTGCGCCATCTGGAATTTGACATAATCGTTCAGGTCGCCGACAGCCGCCATGCTGCTGCGCTTGTCGATTGCTTCCTCGACCTCCGGCGGGACGGAAACGTTTTCGACGACGAAATTGGAAATTTCAATTCCATATTGAGTGGAGACGGCGGGGTTGATGGCCGGAAGCAATGCCTGGCCGAGTTCCTGGTAGCGCGAAGCGACGTCGAGGACGGGCAATTTCGCGACCGCCAGCGCCTCGGTGAAAACGCTGACGATGCGCGACCGCATCGTATCGGAGAATTCCTCGAGGCGGAAATGGTCGTCCGTGCCGGCGACTTCCTTGAGAAAGACCTTCACGTCAGTGACGTGGAAATCGAAAGTTCCATAGGCGCGGGCGCGAACGACGCCGAAATCGTGGTCGCGCAACATGATGGGATTGGCGGTGCCCCACTTGTTGCCGGTGAAGAGGCGGGTGTTGACGAAATAGACATCGGCCTTGAAAGGCGAGTGGAGGCCGTACTTCCAGCCTTTGAGGGTGGAGAGAATGGGGATGTTGTCGGTGGTCAGCGTATGTTTGCCCGGCCCGAAGGAATCGCCGAATTGGCCCAAATAAATGAATTGGGCGACCTGGGATTCGCGGACGATCAGTTGAGCGCCATTTTTGATTTCCTTGTCGAGGTCCGGGTAGCGAAAGGAAATGGTGTCGCGGGAATCGTCCTGCCACTCGATGATTTCGAGCAGTTGTGTTTTGAGGTAATCCATTAAGCTCATAGAATCAGCGTTTTGTTGGGGTGATAATTCCCCAAAACCGCCCCGGAGGGAACTATAAATTTAAGCCAGTTCTGTAATGGGAAATGGTTTGACCAGGTTTGACTGGCCTTGACTGCCTTGACCAAGGTTTGACTGACTGGCGCGTTTTTTTCGCTCATATAAGAGTATTCCCACACTATAATGTAATTTGCAAGAGGTTTTTAACAATCCCGGCTTCCATTTTTATTCAGCTATATCCGCCGGTTTGATGAGATCGTCGCGTTGCCGAAACGCCGCGCCCGAGAAAAGTCTTCTGCCGTGACAATGAGCTTGCGGGCATCCCGCAGTATTTGATTGAATCCTACGTCCGCGTTATGAAAACAGTGGTGAATTGCAGTTCGTTCAGACAAAACCTGGCCTTCTGGCTTTTCCGAATGCTTCTGGCGATTGTTTTCACAACGACCGCCCTGAAGGCACAGCCAGGCGTGACCTTCACCAACATTCATAATTTCGGATCCATTAGTTTGGGCGAAGATCCTGCGACCGATCTGGTGGAGGGGAGCGATGGCAATTTCTACGGCACGGCTAAAGCGGGCGGCTCCAATTTCTATGGCGAGGTGTTCCAAATGACCCCCACTGGGGCGATGACGGTCATCTATTCCTTCACTGACGGCGTTGATGGCGCAAATCCAATGGCCAGTCTGGTGCTGGGCAGCGACGGCAATTTCTACGGCACGGCCGCCCAAGGCGGCATCGATGGCTGGGGCACTGTTTTCAAACTCACTACCGGCGGTTCGCTGACGCCTCTATATTCCTTTACCAACGGCATCGATGGCGCAAATCCCGTGGCCAGTCTGGTGCTGGGCAGAGACGGCGATTTCTATGGCACGGCCAGCTTCGGTGGCACGAATGTGTACTTTGGAACGGTGTTCAAAATCACAGCTAGTGGTTCGCTGACTCCTCTGCATTCCTTCACCGGCAATGATGGCGGGTTTCCCGCCGCCGGTTTGGCGCAGGGCAGCGACGGTAATTTCTATGGCACGTCTGAATACTTCGGCGGCAATGACTATGGAACGGTCTTCAAGATCACCCCCAGCGGCTCGTTCACCTCTCTGTATTCTTTCACCGGTGGCGATGATGGGGGGTCCCCCGTCGCCGCTTTGGCGCTGGGAAGCGACGGCAACTTCTACGGCACGAGCAGCCTTGGCGGCACAAGCGATTTAGGCACCGTATTCAAAATCAGCGCCGGCGGCTCGCTCACTTCTTTGTATTCTTTCGTCGATGGCGCATACCCACAGGATGCGCTTGTGCAGGGCACAGACGGCAACTTCTATGGCACCACTCAATTCGGCGGCGCGGTTTCCAATGGCACCGCGTTCAAAATCAGCGCCGGCGGCTCGTTCACCTCGCTGTATTCTTTCACCAACGGGATTGATGGCGCAGAACCCGTGGCCGGTCTGGCGTTGGGAAGCGACGGCAATTTCTATGGCGCGGCTTTATACGGCGGCTCGAACAGGATGGGTACCCTTTTCAAAATGAGCGCCAGCGGTTTGTTGACCCCTCTGTATTCCTTCACGAACGGGAACGGTGGCCTGTTTCCCTTGGCCACTTTGCTGCTGGGCAGCGACGGCAACTTCTACGGGACGACTGAAAACGGCGGCGGCGCTCCCGGCATCGGCGATGGCACGGTGTTCAAAATGGCCCCCAACGGTTTATTTACCCCTTTATATTCCTTCACTAATGGCGATGATGGCTCAGTTCCTCTAGGCGGTCTGGCGCAGGGCGACGACGGCAATTTCTATGGCACTACTAAATTGGGCGGCCGGCGTGGCAGCGGCACCGTGTTCAAAATCAGCTCAGGCGGCACATTCACACCCGTGTATTCCTTTACCAACGGCACTGATGGCGGAAATCCGCTGGACACTCTGGCGCTGGGCAGCGACGGAAATTTCTATGGCACCACTCAAGCCGGCGGCGTGGGCGTTGGTGGCACCGTGTTCTCAATTACCACCGCCGGTTCGCTAAAAACTCTGTACGCCTTCACCAACAACAACAATGGCGGCGAGTTTCCAGATGCCGGTCTGGCGCTGGGCAGCGACGGTAATTTCTACGGCACGACTTACGCCGGCGGCTCGAATGGCTATGGCACCGTATTCAAAATCACCGCCGGGGCATCATTCACGCCCTTGTATTCTTTCACCAACGGCATTGATGGCGCAAATCCCGAAGCGAGTCTGGTGCAAGGCAGTGACGTCAATTTCTATGGCACGACTATCGATGGTGGCACGAGTGGCGATGGCGCGATCTTCAAAATCACCCCCAGCGGCTCACTGACCCCCCTCTATTCCTTCACCAACGGCGCTGATGGCGCGTATCCCGAAGCCGCCTTAGTTCAAGGGACCGACGGCAATTTCTATGGCACTACTTTTGCGGGTGGCGGACCGGCCGATGCCGGCGTGGTATTCCAGATTACCCCCCGCGGTTCGCTCACCCCTCTGTTTGCCTTTAACGAGATCGATGGCGGCATTCCTCGAGCCGGCCTCGTGCAGGGTCCCGATGGGAGTTTCTATGGCGAAAGCGGCGACTACGGAGTTGGTGGTAACGGCACGATATTTCGCATTTCGGTGGGCACCGCCACTTCCTCAGCTACCGTTTCGATTATTACCAATAACGTATTTGGCTTCTCCAATGGACAATTTGGTTTCGACATAACCGGCCCATCCACCTCCACCGTAGTCATTCAAGCCAGCACCAACCTTCAAACCTGGATTCCAGTGGAAACAAATTTGTTAGGCGCCACCCCTCTATACTTTTCCGACCCTCAGTCCCGCGCCACCCCTCTCCGCTTCTACCGCGCTGTTTTGCCCTGAAAATCGGCCTTGAGAATCCGGCTTATTTTTTTATTCAGCGCCTGGCGTCTGCGAGGCCGTGGTTTCCGATGGAAATTCCAGAGAGACTTTAATTCGACCAATATCGAACGGCTCGCACTTTTTGGGGTCGGCGAGAGGTGGAACATCAATGTTGGTGACTTCGACTGTCACGCTTTGGGGAAAGGGTCTGGCGGAACCAAGATGCCCTGTCCGTCCAGTAACGGCGACAGCGTAGTATCCCGGCGGCACATCGTCCGCGCGAAACGTATTGTCCGAGCCTATGAGGCCCTCGTAATCGTGGAAGGCACGGCGCGCCATCCGGGGCTCCTTCGGAAAAGATTGAAATCTACTGCGGAAGAAAATGACGAAAGCGGCGTCGTCCGGCAGATTCTTTGGATTTGCCAATTCCACAACGCCCGTGACTGGCCGGCCATTGCCGCCCCAGGCGATGTTCGTTGATTCACCTGGCGCGACTGTCAGTAAAACATCATCTCCGATTGATCGCGTCCCATGCCCGGCGTCCATCCAGCGTCCAAGGCCACATTTGCCGGGCAAAACGTGAGCAAAGAGGAAATGTCCGTTCGCGTCCGTGATTGTGTCCGTCATAAACACCCGCCCTTCCCACCAACCGAATCGGTCGCCGCCGATATTGTGCAGATGGATTTGGGCTCCCGGCGCGGGGCGATTGTTCAGACGCATGATCCCTTCCACTTTGGCCCACGGCTGGAGAACGATTCGCATCCCGTTGGTCACACCGGCGATATTCAAATTGGCAACGCCCTGCCCGGACGCAACGTAAAGCGCCGTCGCGGAATTGGGCCAGGGAACCGCAAACGCGCCGCTGGAATCCGTGAATGCGGTGTTTGGATTCATCCGTTCCACGACAAGTTGGCCATCGCCGATGTGCAAGTCATGTTGATCGCCCGCGAAGCCGACGCCTGCTTCGACTGCCGGTTTTCCATCGGGCTGAAGAATGAAACCTTTCAATGTCCTTGAAGGGGTAGAATCGGACTGTTGCCCTTGGACCCTGGTGGCCTGAACAACCGTTTTCTCAGGGGCATCAATGGTTGTATTGACTACTTGTCCAGACTCCACGCGAATTTGTTTGATTTGCTCAAGTGGACCCCATCCTCCGGGGTTGTCTCCCGTCCGATTTGGCGCCAAAATTTGGCATTCGGCCGGCGGCACGTGATCGAACTCAAATGCGCCCTTGTCGTCAGTTATTGCCCGAATGGATAAGTCCAAGCCTCGTTGACTGTAAGACGCGGCAAAGTTTAAATAGAGCGTTTCATTCGCCGATGGCTTCCCGCCGCGCAGCAATGTTCCTTTGATGGATCCCCATGGCTCCAGTGTTATTTGGCCGTTTTTCTTCAACGATTCAAACCGCCGGGCGAGGCAGCCGCGATAAAATGCATGTCCAATTCGGGCGCAAAGGAAAAATGGCCCGTGGCGTCGGCTGTCACAAGACGTTGCCGATGGCGGAAGACATCGAATGTGCCGCCTCCGCTCAGTTGCATGGACCGCAACTCATCCGGCGGGCAAATCAGCGTGACGCTTGCGCTGGAGGCAGGTTTTCCATCCGGCAGGAGGACGACGCCGGAGGGCCCATTTCCCTTCGTCAGAACAAAGTCAAAATTGCCCTGCCCGGGCGGCAGTTCTGGCGAAGCCACTGGCATATAACCGGACGCTTCTATCATGAGCGCGGGCGCGCTTTCCCCCTTGTTTAAATAAATCACGTAGGTTCCGTTAGATCCATCAATGGCGCGTTGAGGGTTCCAATTTATGCCACTGAATGGGCTGGCCAATCCCGGCGTGATTCGGAAGTTAGCAATCGGCTGGCCTGTCTGTTTGTCCGTAACCCGGCCGGAAATCATTTGCTGATGCGTGTGGTCGTTGGAATGTTCGACACCGGCCAGCGGGTGATTTTCCGGCAAATCCATCTCATTGGCGTTTTCGTCAAAATGGGATTCGAGGCGGGTTCCTTTGTCCATCAGAATGACCAGGCTCGCGAGGTCCCGGTTGATTCGGCCAATAAGCCGATCAGGGTTCACTGGATCGAAGCTCTCATTCTTAAAGGAAGTATGATAACCGGGCATTTCGATGGTCACGTCAACAATGCCGGAGGGGATGCCGACGACGCTGAACGAGCCGTCCTTTGCCAAATCAGCAAGCACCGAGTCCCAAAGACCCGACCTGCGGACGAGCAGGCGAGTCTTTGGAGGAATTGGCTTACCATCCGACAGAACCACGCGACCACTGATGCGATGGGCCGGGAAAGTCTCCAACGCACCGGCGTCTGTCACCGAGCCGTCGCCGCCGGTTTTGACTATGAGAACTTTGGTTGCGCCACGCTCATTGAAGGACTTCATCAGACCATAAATCTGGTATGAGAGATTGTGCGGCAGGTTGATGAAAGTAAACTGGCCGTTAGTGTCTGTGCCCGTTTCATACTCGCCAGTGTAATTTTCGGGGTTTCGATCGACCGAAACGGCCCCCACCGACACGTTGGGCAGCGGCTGGCCATCGCGAATCACGCGGCCCTTGATTGTCGCGCCCTCGGTCAACTGAAAATCGCGCGGTTGGGCGCCACCCGTGACACCCACAAATGTTCGCCTGGCGAAAGCGGTGGCTTCAATTGCCAGGCTGAGCCTTGCTATCGGGCCATGCGACGTTCGATAATCGCCAGTTTGATTGGGTCGCCCTTGGCGTCAGCCACCCGTCCACGCAGGATGCAGTCGGGCGGGACTTGGGCGAGGTCTTGCGGTTGGAGGGTGACTTGGATCGGTTCCCTGGCGGGATCAACTTTGGCGACAAAAGCCGGCTTGCTGTTTTCACCAACCACCAGGACACGGTAGATCAGTTGGGGATCAAGCGATTTGATTTTGAAACGGCCGCGGCTGTCGGTTTTCGCGCTTTTGCCGCAATCGGGATAACAGGAAGGGCAAACCGGGCTTGTGCCCGCGCGTGGTCCGGCAGTGTAAATAAAAACCGTTGCCCTTGCGGGCGCGCCGCTGGTCATTTTCACCGTGCCGGTCAATTCGGAAGATTTTTCTGTTTGAGCGCCTGTGAGAGTGGCCACGCCCAGCGCCACAGCCGCAACCGCGCCGGCGAGCGACCAGCGCGGGTGTCGCTTGAATCGCGCGATCATCGAAATGCGCCGGAAAATCTGGCTTTTGTCTTCGAGGATTCCGACCAGGCCGGGAAGCGCGGGAGGCGGTGAGCAGGCTTCCAGGAGTTTCACGATGGTTTGGCCATAAGCTGTGCCTTCGGTTTCGCCGATGACGGAGAGGGCCAGTTCGTCGCACGCCAATTCGCGGTCGGCGGCCATCCGTCGAAAGCCAAACCAAAGAATCGGATTGAACCAATGGATGATCTGGAAACAAGTCACCAGCCATTGGAGGGCCATGTCGCGCCGGTGAACGTGGGCCAATTCATGCAGGAAAATATGGCGTAACTCAGGCGCGGCGAAACGATCCGCCAGCTTGGGCGGCAGCAAAAGTTTCGGCGGGAGAAGCCCGTAGAGGGCCGGGCTTTCCACCAGGCCGGTTTCGACCAGGCGCACTGAGGTCGCGACGCGCATTGAGGATTTGCACTCTTTGAAAAGACGCGAGATTTGCGGATCGTCTATCGCGATCCCATGACGCAGGCGGCGGCGGAATAAAATATTTTGGACGGTTACGCGCGCGCCCAGAATCGCGGCGCCAATCGCCCAGATTACGGCGAGAAGAATCGGCCAAGGCGGGACTTTCCAATGACTGGCCGGTGGGAGCGGCAAGGCCACGACATCGCTCGTTTGCGCAGCCATGGCTGGTTGGGGTGGAATCGAAGATTGCTGCGGCGGTTCCGCGACAGTGGCGGTGGGGATGGTTTGGCGATGCGTTGTGGGGGAATCGAAACGAAGATAGTTGAATAAGCTGGCGGGGCTGGACGGTGAAAAGGGAATCGCCAGCCTCGCGAGGACCAGCAGCCAAAGGAGGTGGCGCCAGCGGCCATCGAGGCGTTTGCCAAGGCAGAACTGCGCCAGCAACACCAGAACAGTGAGAATGGCCGCCTGCCACGAGGAGCGCAGAAGCCACGCAAAAAAAGAATGAAGTGTCGCGTTCATTTTTGTTTCTCCCCAAGCAACTTCTTGAGCTGGTCGATTTCCTCTTTGGTCAGCTTGGTTTCCTTGATGATGTGAAGGAGCATTGAGGCCGGCTGGCCGCCAAAGACCCGCTCGATGAAGGACCGGCTTTCGCCGCGAACGCAGGCTTCGAGGCTTACCTCAGGCGCAAACCGGCGTTTGCCGTTGGAAAGGACCTTGAGGGCGCCTTTTCCAACGAGCCGGTCCAGAAGCGTACGGATTGTGCGGGGCTTCCAAGCGGATTTGGTTTGAAGGGCGGCAATGATTTCGCCGCCGGTCAAAGGGGAACGTTCCCAGAGGATATTCATGACCTGCCATTCGGCGCCGGAGATTTTGACGGATTTCATAAGAGATTACAAATGTAGCAAAATGTTGCTACAACTGTCGCATCGCGTCAAGCGGTAAATTTTTGGCCGCCAAATAAGGGATTCCCTCATGTTTTAATCGGAGATTCCCCGGATTGATTGGTAGTTGGCATGGCAGAGGTTTGCGAGGAATGAGGTTGATGAAATGATCTGATGACCCTGGAAGCGCATCTCAAGTGGACATCGGACTCGTTGTGTCATACACTCAGGGCGCTGGGGGGCCGAGTCGGCGTCAAAGACTGGATTTCCAGCCGCGGCTTGAAACGAAAATGAAACCATCTGTCGCAAAGTCCGGGACAATCCATGCTGTCAAAGGCGGGTTCAAAATCATTCTTGTCGATGACCATCCGGTGATGCGCAATGGGCTGGCGCAATTGATCGATCACGAGCCGGATTTGAAAGTCTGCGGACAATTTGAAGATGCCGGCCTGGCTTTCACGGCGATTCCCAGCTTGCAGCCGAATCTGGCCATTGTGGACCTTTCCCTGAAGAGCAGCAGCGGGCTGGACCTGGTCAAGAATATCAAGACCACGTATCCGAACGTGGCGGTGCTGGTGCTTTCCATGCACGACGAAACCCTTTATGCGGAGCGGGTCCTTCACGCGGGGGCGGCGGGTTATATCATGAAAGAGGAGGCGACGGACCGCGTGTTGAGCGCGATCCGCCAGGTGCTCAACGGCGGCATCTACCTTAGCGAAGGGATGAGTTCAAAATTCGTCCATAGGCTGGCCACCGGCAGGGCCAATGCGGGGGGGTCGGTTACGGAACGGTTGAGCGACCGTGAACTGGAAGTGTTCGGGTTGATCGGAGAGGGCCGCGGCACACGGCAAATCGCGGAGCATTTGCGCTTGAGCATTAAAACGATTGAGTCGCACCGCGCCCACATCAAGGAGAAGCTGAATTTAAAAACCTCGACGGAATTGGTGCACATGGCTATTCAAATGCGCGGCCAATGAATAGCGAGTCTTCCACACCGTTGCCGGCCCAATGCCAGCCGGGCAGCGGATTGGTTTCGGATCGAGCAGCCACCGACGCTGTCGCCCAGGCGTGTCCCGAGGGGGATTATCGCGGGAAACGTGTGCTGGTGATTGTGCCCGATGGCACGCGCACGGCGCCGATTGGGCTGATTTTCAAGGCGCTTTTCTCGCGCATTGGCGGGGTGACGGACAAATTGGACGTGCTGATTGCGCTCGGGACCCATCAGCCGATGAGCGAGGAGGCCATTTGCCGGCGGCTGGAAATTTCGATGGAGGAGCGCAAGGGTGTTTATCGCTCCGTGCAATTCCACAATCATGCCTGGGACAATCCGGCGGCGTTGCGGGAGGTGGGCGTTATTCCGGCGAGGGAAATCAGCCGGCTGACGAATGGGTTATTCGCGATGGATGTGCCGGTGGAAGTGAACCGGCTGATTTTTGATTACGATCAGGTCATCATCATCGGGCCTGTGTTTCCGCATGAGGTGGTTGGGTTTTCCGGCGGGAACAAATACCTTTTTCCGGGCGTCGGCGGACCGCGGATTTTGAATTTTTTCCATTGGCTTGGCGCGGTCGTGACGAACCCGATGATCATCGGCAACAAATGGACGCCGGTGCGGCGGGTGGTGGATTGGGCGGGCGGAATGGTTTCCGTTCCGAAGCTCTGTTTTTGCCTGGTAGTGGAAGGCCAGGGTTTGGCGGGACTTTATGCGGGAACGCCGGAAGCGGCCTGGGACGCGGCGAGCGAATTGTCGCGCCGGTTGCACATCACTTATAAGAGCCATCCATTTGACACGATTTTGTCGTGCGCGCCGCCGATGTATGACGAACTTTGGACGGGCGGAAAGTGCATGTACAAGCTGGAGCCTGTGCTGGCCGACGGCGGGGAATTGATCATTTACGCGCCGCACATCAGCGAAGTTTGCATCAGCCACGGGAACACGATTCTGGAGATCGGGTATCATTGCAGGGATTATTTTCTCAAGCAGTGGGACCGTTTTCAGAATTATCCGTGGGGGGTGCTGGCGCACAGCACGCATGTGCACGGACTTGGCACTTTTGAAAACGGCGTCGAGACGCCGCGGGCGCGAGTGGTCCTGGCGACTTCGATTCCAGAGGAGATTTGCCGGAAAATCAATCTCAGCTACCGCGATCCAAAAACGATTCGGCCTCAGGATTTCGCGAACCGGGAGGATGAAGGGGTTTTGCTCGTCCCGAAGGCGGGCGAAATGTTGTTCCATTTGAAGAACCCTCCAGCGTGGGCCGGGGGAGTGGACGCGGCATCCGCCATCGCGGCGTGATGAAGCGGCGCGCGTTCCCATTTGTTTTCCTCAATGCGGCGATAACCGCCGACGGCAAAATCGCGCCGGTCACGCGGCACTACGAACCGTTTGCCGGGCCGCGCGACCGCGAGCATTTGCTGGAATTGCGGGCGACGGCGGACGCCGTGATGGCCGGCGCCCGGACAGTGGATTTGGACCGCGTCAATTTGGGGCCTGGCCCCGCGAAATTTCGGCGGCTGCGAGTCAAGCGCGGACTCGCCGAATATAATTTGCGGATCATCGTCAGCGGTTCCGGGACCATCGACCCAAATGCGGAGATTTTCCGGCGTCGCTTTTCGCCGATCGTGATATTGACAAGCGAATTGATTCCAGAAAAGAAACTGCGCGAATTGCGGTCGCTTGCGGACGAGGTGAAAGTGATGGGCGGCACGGAAATTGATTTTGAAAAAGCGTTTCGATGGCTGCGGAAACGATGGAACGTCGAACGTTTGTTGTGCGAGGGCGGAGGGGAATTAAACGGCGCTCTTTTCCGCGCGGGACTTGTGGATGAACTTCACCTGACGATTGCGCCGGTTATTTTCGGCGGACGCGACGCGCCCACGCTTGCTGACGGGGCGGGAATAGAATTGCTCGCGGACGCGGCGAGATTGCGACTGGTTTCGATGAAACGGGTCGAGGCCGATTTATTTTTAGTGTACAGGCGGGACGACTAGGAAGAGACGGGGAACATTTCAAAGGCGCCGTAGTCGTACTTGCATTGGTAGGCGCAACGAAACATGCGCCCGGTGGCTTCGCCGGAATAATGATAGGTTCCGCCCGCAAGGCGCCCAAGGTCAGTGTCGCCTTCCAATTTCAGCGCATCCCCTGCCCGCTGGCCGCGCAACGGCACGGTGTAACACACGCGCAAAATTCCGGCGTAAACGGCATGAAAGGTCGCGGCGAATTCTGTCGGACTTCTCTGGGCGAGGATGCAGCGGAGTGCGCCGTGATGGCCGTTTGATTCGCTGATCCATTGGCCTTCCCAACGGCGCGGAAAGCCATCGCCGGTCGCCGGTTCCTTCCAGCGGCGCTTGAATTCCGAGGCGTTGCTCACAAAGGCCGCAAGAACATGCGAAATTGCGCGTAACATGCCCATTCCCTAACGTCGCCGAATTTTTCCGGCAATCAAGCCCCGCTGCGCTTCACGCAAACATTTGGCGCGGGTGGGTTTGGAGGTAAGCGGTGATTTCGGAGAGGAAGGAGGCGCCGAATTCTTTCAGCTTTTTTTCGCCAACGCCATTGATGCGGGCAAATTGTTCCTCGTTCGCCGGATAATGGCGCGCCATTTGCCGCAACGAAACGTCGGAAAAAATGATGTAAGCCGGAACGTTGCGCGCGTCGGCAAGGGTCTTTCGCAATTGGCGCAATCGCTCGAAAAGTTCCTCGTCGCAGGTGATTTCGCCGGAGCGCGGGACCCTCTCTTTTTCTTTTTCCGCGGGGGCGGCAATGGGTTGCGTCAAAACTATTGACTTGCGCTGGCGAAGCGCGGCGCGGCCTTCGTCAGTCAGTTCCAGCGTGCTAAATTGGCCGGACGCCTGCCGCAAATAACCAATGCGCATGAGTTCGCGGCCGATGGCCTGCCATTCAAAACGCGTATGCTCGCCGCCGATTCCGTAGGTCGATAGTTTGTCGTGGCCCCAGCGTCGGATTTTGTCCGTGTCGGCGCCCGTCAAAACTTCTGTGATGTGGTTGAGGCCGACGTCGAAATTGCTTTTCTCCCGGATGCGAAAGACGCACGAAAGAAGTTTCTGCGCGGCGACGGTGCCGTCGAATGTGGCGCGCGGCGTCAGGCAATTGTCGCAGCCGCCGCATTTTTCAACCGGGGACCTCTCGCCAAAATAGAGGAGCAATTCGCCGCGACGGCAGCCGGAGGTCTCCGCGTAATGGAGGATTTGGCGGAGTTGCTCGCGAGCGATTTGCTGTTCGTCGGGCGGCTTTTCGTCGATGAAACGCATCTGTTTAACGGTGTCACCAGGGTTGAACAAAAGGATGCACTCGGCGGGCAATCCATCGCGCCCGGCGCGTCCGGTTTCCTGGTAGTAGCCTTCGACGTTTTTGGGCAGGTCGTAATGAATGACAAAACGGACGTTGGGCTTGTTGATGCCCATTCCAAAGGCGATGGTGGCGCAAATGACGCGGACCTCGTCGCGCAGAAAAAGTTCCTGGTTTTCGTTTCGCTGCCGCGCTGTCAATCCGGCGTGATACGGTCTTGCGCGAATGCCGTTGTTTTCGAGATGTTCGGCGAGGCGCTCGGAGCTTTTGCGGCTTTGACAATAAACAATGCCGCTCTCGCGCGGATGGGCGCGAAGGAAGGCCACCACCTGCGACGACGGCTTGTTTTTGGCGATGACACGATAGGTAAGATTCGGCCGATTGAAGCTGGCAACGAAACATCGCGGCTCGCGCAGTTCCAGGAGTTTGACGATGTCCTCGCGGACGCGGGTCGTCGCCGTGGCGGTCAGGGCCATTAGCGGGACTTTCGGGAAAAGGGAGCGCAACTGAGAGAGTTTTCGATATTCGGGACGAAAATCGTGGCCCCATTCGCTGATGCAATGAGCTTCGTCCACAGCGATCAAGGTCACGTTCCACTTTCGCAAATCCTCCAGGAAGCCCGAGAGCATCAGGCGCTCAGGCGCGACATAAAGCAGGACAAACCCTCCACGGTGCAACCTGGCGAGCCGACGCCGGGATTCTTCGGGGTCCAAAGTGGAATTGAGAAATGTCGCGGCGATTCCCGCGGCCTGGAGCGCATCGACCTGGTCCTTCATCAATGCGATCAGCGGTGAGACAACTACGGTAAGACCCGGCCGAAGCAAAGCGGGCAATTGAAAACAGAGCGATTTTCCCCCTCCCGTGGGCAGCAAAGCGAAAACGTCCTTCCCCGTCATTGCGCTATGGATGATTTCCTGTTGGAGGGGGCGAAATGATGTGAAACCGAAGTAACGTTTAAGCGAATCTAACACCAGCATAGTTAAGGAGTCAGCGAATCCGTGAGTCAATGAGTTTTTGGGCACTGCCTGATTCATGGGCGCGGACGGATTTGGCTATCGCGGATACGGAGGTTGCAGCCCCGTTGAAAGCCCTTGAAGGAGGGCAATTTCGCCTCTAAATGAGTCCAAGCCCGCCATTTGGGAAGAAATTGCCTCTTGGCGAAGGCAAAATGTGCCTTTGGCGCCTCCGCGATCCGTCAAACGTCCGCAACGATCCCCGTATCGCTCCCTATCCGTCTCTAAACACGGAAGATGGCAACACTCCTGCTAACCGTGACTGGATCGGTGATTTGTTTATGAAATCGTTATTGCTTGTCGGCGGACTATTGGGATTTGCGGTGGGAGCGGGTTTCAGCTTCATGGAAGCGGATTCCGGCGCCTCGATACTGTTGCACGGCTGTGTGACCGCCTATGTGGCGGCATTGCTGGCGCGGTGGTGGGGGCGTTCCTGGCGCAAAAGCCTGGATGAAGCGCTGACCGCGAGCGATGTCGTTTCCGGCCCAAGTTTTCCTCAAACAACTCCAAAAATCTCTAAATAATGAGCGCCACTCTCTGCGAACCAGCTTTGTCCGAAATTACTCCGGAACAACGTCGTCTGACCCAAAAAACGCTTTGGAAGCGGTACAGCCGCTCCGGCCCCGGCAGCGCGACGGAAAACAGTCTCGTCCAGGAATACCTGCCACTCGTCAAGACGATTGTGGGCCGCCTCGCGATGACACTGCCGTCCCACGTCAACGCCGACGATCTTTACAGCGCCGGATTGGTGGGCTTGCTCAATGCCATGCGACGTTTTAATCCCGACAACGGGACTTCGTTCGAGACTTATGCGCGCGTCCGGATTCGCGGCGCGATTTTCGATGAATTGCGCCGGCTGGATTGGGTGCCGCGTTCGGTGCATGAAAAAGCGAAAAAAATTGAAAAGACCATGCAGGAACTCACCCAACGCCACGGGACAGTCCCGACCAATTCGCAAATGGCCAAGGCGCTGAACATGGGATTGGAAACCTACGAAGAATTGCTGGAAGAAATCCGGCCGACCACGTACGTCTGCCTGGACGCGGTCCACACGACGGACGGCGAAATGGGAGGATCGATTTACGAGGCGATTGCCGATGAGGGGCAGACGAACCCCGAGGAGTGGACTTCATTGCGGGAAATGGCGGCGCTGATTGAAAAGCGGCTGCGCCAATTGCCCGAGATGCAACGGAAGGTCCTGGCGCTTTATTATTACGAAGACATGCGGCTGCGGGAAATCGCGGAGGCTTTTGGCGTGACCGAGTCGCGCATCTGCCAGATTCATTCACAGGCGATCCTGTCAATTAAATCCTTGCTGCGGCAGGAAGACCCGGAAGTTTTCAACCGGTCATAATGAGCGCAAAATGATCGTCATTCTTGGCACATTAATCGTCATTGGCTCGGTGGTGGGCGGGTTCGTGATGGCCGGCGGCAACACAATGGCGCTGCTGCACTTGTCTGAATTGGTCATTATCGGCGGAGCGGCGTTCGGGGCGCTGGTGCTGATGTCTCCCAAGAAGGTCCTCATTGATTTGTTCAAGCAGATACTGGGTTCATTGAAAGGCTCGCCCTACAACAAGAAGGCGTATGATGAGTTGTTCAAGGCGCTGTACGAGTTGTTCATGCTGGGCCGGCGCGGCGGAATGGTGGCGCTGGAAGAGCACATCATGAATCCTGAAAACAGCACTATTTTCAGCAAGTATCCCGGCTTTCAAAAAAACAAACACGCCATGGAATTCCTCTGCAACGGATTGCGCCCGATCATCGACGGAAAGATCAAGCCCGATCATCTTAAGCTGCTGCTGGAAATCGAAATCAACGCGATGGAGGGTGAGCACGAGCAACCCATCGGCGTGCTGACCAAGGCGGCGGACGCCATGCCTGGATTTGGAATTGTCGCGGCGGTTTTGGGAATTGTCATTACGATGGCGTCGATCGCCGGGCCGATTGAAAAAATCGGCGAGAAGGTGGCCTCGGCGCTGGTGGGAACATTTTTGGGAATTTTCATTTCGTACGGTTTTATGAACCCCCTGGCGGTGAACATGGAATTTATCAACGTGGCGGAACTGGCCTTTGTGCGCTGCATTGCCGCGTCGGTGATCAGTTTTGCCAACGGAATGTCTCCCATCATGGCGGTGGAAGTGGCGCGGCGCGGATTGTATAGCGATGTCAAACCGAGCGCCGACGGGTTGGAGACGATGTTGAAGTCGCTCAATCAGACCGCGGCCAAATGAGTCACAAGAAAGGTCATCACGGCGGCGCGTGGAAGGTGGCCTACGCCGATTTCACAACGGCAATGATGGCGCTGTTCATCGTGCTGTGGCTGACTTCGCAGGACCAGCGCATCAAGGACGCCGTCGAACGGGCCTTTCGGAATCCATTTACGTCCGTGACCAAGGATTCCGTCGGGATCATCCCCAGCAAGGACACGCAGGCGGTGCGTTCGTCGTCGGGAAATTTCGATTCGGCCTCGGCGGTTGAATTGACGATTTTGCGGCGGTTGAACCAGGATCTTTTAAGGTCCTTTGGCTCGGCGGAGGGCGAAAGCGAGAATCCTATAAAACTGGACCTGACGCCCGAGGGGATGTGCATCAACGTTTTTGACCGGTCGCACAAGCCCATTTTCGAGCCGCAGTCGATGAAATTCACGCCGTATGGAGAATGGGTATTTTCGACGCTCGCGTGGGAAATTTCTAGGTACGGCACTTTTTCGGTGGAGTTGGAGGGGCACACGGAAAGCGGGAACCCGCCTATCCGCGCCGATTACGGGGATTGGGAGATTTCGACGGACCGCGCGAATGCCGTCCGCCGCTCGCTGATCGAGCATGGCGTTGCCGCGCAGCAAATCACGAAGGTGGCAGGCTTCGGAGACACACAGCCGATGCCGGAATCCGATTCGACCAACGAAATCAATCGCCGTGTCACGGTGCTGTTGAATTTGCGCTCGACCAAAAAAGCCTAAGCGAAAAAGATAATCATGACCGACACATTTGTTCCGTTAACCACAATGTCAGCCGCCGCCGGTCAAACGGCGGGATTTCAATCGAAGGTAATGCCGCAGGCGGAGGCCCGGCCTGTTTTCCAACAACTGCCGAACGCGACGACCCGCGAATGTCGGCCCCAACCGTGCGCGCCGCCGGCGGTAACGGTGCAACGCCAGGGAGATGTCATTTCAGGAATCCGCGTGGAGTGCGGTTGCGGCCAGGTGATTGAACTGGCTTGCAGTTATTGAAATTTTAATCGGTTTCCTTCGAGGCTGGTTAGAATCTTCCGCTTTGGGCACGGGTTTGCCAAACCAAGGATCACTCGCTTTTTGCCGCGGGTCACGACTGTCACGGCGAAAATCTCTTATCTGGGAGGAGTTAGTAGAAGCGCGAGGAGCGGAATCCGCGGGCGGTCGCCAATGCCAATTGATCTTTATCTCCCGACAGGAAGAGGTCCGGATTGAGTTGCTCCAAAATCGCAACGTGCAAGGCATCGGCGCTGCGCGCCTTAAGTCGCGCAGCAAATCCCGCGCTGATTTGGTGCGCATCCTTGAGGACTTCGTCCCAATCCACAGGCGCGAACTCGAACGGACCGACTTGGAGCAAATGCGAGAAGTAACGCCTCAATGCCTCAATCAATTCCAGCTTGGGTGGACGCGGTCGCAGACACAAATCCCGCAATGTGTTGATTGTTTCGAATCGAGACCAATCCGAAATTAAGAAATCGTCGGCCTGATGCCTTGTGAACCAGACCCTGGCGTTGGCGTTGAGGGGGTCGGGCTTATAGAGCCAGGAAACCAAAAACGAGGCATCTGGGTAGATGGTCATCGGCGAAGGTCCCGCAGGGCGGCTTGAGCATCCTGGCTGGGCGCGCCTTCACAAAGACGATCCAACTCCGAATGAATCTGCTCCGCCGTCAGCCTCGGGCGTTTGCGCCGAGATACCACCAAAGGTTCCTTGCCATCCTCCAGTTGAAACGACTGTCCCGGCTTCAAATGGGATACAAGGGAAGGATTGCGAACCAGTTGGCGCTTCGAGATCATCTTCATGCTGACAAATATGTCAGCAAATCCAAACGGTCGCAAGTCGTTTTTCCGAAGAACCTGATTCCAAGGTTTTCCCGTTTTTCGGCACCGAGATTGTGCTTATTTCCTAATTCAGGGTAGCCGCGCTGCGAAGGGGATGGAGGCAGCCTGGAAGTCATGGGAATTCCGCGAGCGCCTTTTTGATTGCTTCCGCGTTTATCGGGTGGTTCAGGATCCCGACATGGTAGCGGCCACGTTTTTCGATTCGAACCTTGGCGCTATCCTTTTGCCGCGCGCGGTCCAGCTTGGTTAAAATGTAGTTCCCATCGGGAGTTATCTGGACGTCGAACCTATCCCCCGCTTTTGCCAAACGAAGGGTCACTCGCTTTTTGCGGTCTGTCACGACTGTCACGGTGGAAATCTCCCGCCAATTCGGTCTTATTTCCAAGGTTTTTCGATAATCGGACCCGGTCGAGCCGATACGAACTGTCGCGATCTTGGAATCCGGCGTTTTGCGCGTCTGCGCTTGATGCGGCGGCGTTTATCTGGTCAAATCCGCCCCGGAAAAACCTTAAAAACTATGAAACGATTTATCACGATTCACCCGCGGCTGCTTTCGGGAATATTGTCTCTTATGACTTTCGCCGCCTTCGACGCCCATCTGTCCACTGTTTTCGCTCAGGGGACGGCCTTCACGTATCAGGGCGGGCTGAATACCGCGAGCGGTCCCGCCAGTGGCAGCTTTGATTTTACCTTCACGCTTTTCGGGCTCGATAGCGGAGGAAGCCCGCTGGCCGGGCCTTTGACCAATTCAGCCACCGAAGTTGACGACGGTCTTTTTACCGCGACGCTGGATTTTGGGCCGGCTTTCACCGGCGCCAATTGCTGGCTGGAAATTGGCGTCCGCACCAACGGCAGCGGTCCCTTTGCCATTCTTGCTCCGCGCCAGCCCATTACTCCATCGCCATACTCCATTATCGCCGGCGACGTCAGCAGCCCGGATGTCGCACGACTCTCCGCGAGCGGTTTTCAGGTTTTTTCCGGCACAAATCTCTTCACTGGCGCCAATTCGTTCAACAGTCCGGGCAACTCGTTCCTGGGAATTTTCACCGGCGACGGCAGTGAATTATCGAATCTTAACTCCGCCAATCTTTCGGGCACATTGCCCGACGAGCGGCTATCAACGAACGTGGGACTGCTCAACGGAACCCAAACCTTTTCCGGGCAAAAAACCTTTGCCGCGCAGAGTACGTTCAACGGGCAGAGCACTTTCAATGGTGCTGTAAACGTCAACGCTCTGACGCCATCGAGCCTCCTCAACATCGCCGGCGATTTGCAACTTTATGGGAGCGCCGTATATCAACACCTTCAATTGAGCGGCGGAAATTCCACGGGCTTTCTTTATGGTTCCTACGCGCACTTCGGCGATGGCGTCCATCTCGGTTATAACTATTATGCCGATGCCGGCGGCACGGGCCACGTCATTAACACGGGCGCCGGCACATCGCGCGTTTCCGTCGGATACGGAAACATCGAACTGGCGACGCGAGAGGCAGGCGACGGCGAGCCGTTCATCCGTATGTTTGTACAAGACGATGGAGCGGTGGGAATCAACACGACAACACCCGCCGCTGGTGTCACATTGGACGTAAACGGCGCGACACTGCTCGAATACGCGACGAGCATATACGGCAACTTGTCCGTGTCCGGCGTTCTCTACGCATACAGTTCAGCCTACAAGCCCGGAGGCGGTTCATGGGCCAGTTACTCCGACGAGCGGCTCAAAAAGAACATACATCCGCTGAAGGGCGTCCTGGATAATTTGCTGAAACTGCGCGGAGTGAGCTTTGAATACAAGGAACCGGAAAAGATCCATGAACTCGCGGGCCTCCGCATAGGCATGATTGCGCAGGAGGTGGAGAAAGTCTTTCCGGATTGGGTTTCCACCGGCGACGATGGCTACAAATCGGTGACCTATCGTGGATTTGAAGCTCTGACGGTCGAAGCCCTGCGCGAGTTGCGCGCCGAAAAAGACGCGAAGATAGCCGCGCTGGAAAAACAAAACGAGCAACTGGAAAAAGACCTTTCCGAACAGAAGGCCATGCTGGCTCGAATGGAAGCGCGGCTGGATCGCTTGGAAAAAACGGCTCCACGCGTTGCCGAAGACGCAAGCCGGCGCTTGACCCAATTGTCGAATGAACGTCATTAAATCACCCGCTCGCGTTGTTGGCGGGGGTTGTGTTAGAAAATCCCAGTGAAGGTTGTTTTGCCAAGGAACGCCACGGATGTCTCGCCGGATGCCGAGTTTATGCGGCTGGCGTTGCGGCTCGCTCGACGCGGGTTTGGGCGGACTTCGCCGAATCCTATGGTGGGAGCCGTGATCGTCCGCGATGGCGTTGTCATCGGTCAAGGATGGCACCGTCGCGCCGGAAAGCCCCATGCGGAAATTGAGGCGCTTTCGGCGGCGAAAAGTTCCACAAAGGGCGCCACGCTTTTTGTGACGCTGGAGCCTTGCAGCACTCACGGGCGCACTCCTCCTTGCACGGATGCCATTGTCGCGGCGGGCATAAGACGTGTTGTGGCGGCGGCGGTTGACCCGAATCCGACGCATCGCGGGAAGGGGTTTGAAGTTCTTCGACGGGCCGGGATCGAGGTGATCGCGGGGGTTCTCGGCGAGCAGGCGGCGGGGTTGAATGAGGCGTTTAACCATTGGATCGTAAGCAAGATGCCGCTTGTCACGGTGAAGGCGGCGATGTCGCTGGATGGGAAGATCGCGACGGTTCGCGGGGAATCGAAGTGGATCACGGGGGACACGGCGCGAGGTTTTGGAATGAGGTTGCGGGCGGGGGCGGACGCCATTCTTGTGGGCGTCAATACGATTGCGCAGGATAATCCAAGTTTGACAGCGCGAGTGGCGGGGTTTTCGGGGAAGCGGTTGCGGCGGATTGTGCTGGACCCACACGCGCGAACGCCAACGGAGGCGAAGGTGGTTTCGGATGCGGATGCGGCGCTAACGACGATTGTAGTGGCGAACACCGCGCCGAGAGGTCGGGTTGAGGCGCTGGCGGCTCGCGCGCAAGTCCTGAAAGCGCCGTCGCGCAACCGGGTGTTTGATTTGCGGTGGTTGATGCGCAGGCTCGGAGAGGAGAATGTGACAAATCTTTTGGTGGAAGGCGGCGGGGAAACGAATGCCTCGTTTTTGTCGGCGGGCTTGGCGCATAGAGTTGCGTTTTTTTACGCGCCGATGGTTTTAGGCGGCGCGAAGTCTCCGAAAGGGGTGGGCGGGAAAGGGGCGGCGCGGTTGCGGGACGGAATTCGGCTGCGGGATGAGTCGTGGCGGCGGGTTGGGACAGATCTGTTGTTGACCGCTTGCGTTTTCTGATTCCGAATCCGCCGGGGTAAGGCCGAAGGGTCATATTTTGAGATTCGAAAATTGCGGAAAGTGCATAAACGTCACGGCTGGCTCATTAGGAAGGGGAAGTTAGGCGAGGCGAGAGGGTTAATCATTTTGGGCTGGACAGCGGTTTGAAACTTTTTTAGGCTGTGGGCATGTCGAAACCAATTCGCATGCCGCAGGCCGACGAACAAGTCGTG
>DATAUD010000069.1:0-38590 GCA_036268455.1 Verrucomicrobiia bacterium | reverse complement strand
AACTGCGACCGCGTCTCTGGCTTCTGACTTTTGACCGCCAGCTTCTGCGACTTCGCCTTCATTTCCAGTTCTTTGGTATCCAGACTTATCTTGTCTTTAGTTAGGTTGATCTTCTCGACAACCGCCCACAACTCCGGGTCCTGTTTATTGACCACCAGCCGATTAAAAAAAATTTGCGCCGACAGTCGCTCCTGTTTCGCCGTTTTCAGCCATCCATTTTTCTTGCACTCCTCAACGATTTCTTTCACGACAATCTCGTATTCGCTCAAATCCTTACGAATCGAATACCATTTCAAAAATCTGTGAAGCGCGCTGTCGTGAACCTCGATCTTTTCCGTTTCCAACAGCCACTTGATCGTTTCGCTGTAGGTGTGTGAATTCTTCCCATTTTCTCCATTCACATACCTGTAAAGCGCGTCCTGCTTCTCAGCCGGAAGCGCCTTCAAGATCGCCGGGCCGGAAAGCTTCCTCTTCTTTTTCTTTTTCGTCTTCATGCAATTTAGATATTGTTCTCGTTCAGAGATTTCCTGGAGGGTCACGGTGCGGACGCCATTTTCTTGGCGTCTCTGCTTCTCTGCCTCTTTGCGTTTCTGATTTCCTGAGTTCCAAATTGTTTTCTCCGCGCTCTCCGCGTTCTCTGCGCGAGATTTCTAGCCTGTCAACCGCATCGCTACGGTCGGAGAGAGGGCCAGCGTGGCTACATTCAAATATTATTTTCATCAAGATATTTCCTCCCCACATCTGTGATCTTCCAATTCCGAAACGCCTTCCCCAGCGTCTTCGACACCTCCTTCACCAATTCCTTCCCTGTCAAATACTCCAGCGTCTCCACAAGCTCCGACTCGGACGCGTTAAACCCAAACTGCCGCACCAGCATCCGAAGCGCCGGCGCCGCCAGCCCGAACTGCGTGTTGTTTGCGTCGAGAACCTTCAACACCGCGGCGTCGAAGAGTTCCAGTTGATTGCTGCTGATCATATGTGTTGTTTCCTTTCTATTAAGCGGTCGATTTTCGAATCCATCTGGAACGCGCGCTGGTTCGCCAGTTCGGCCTCCTTCTTCAAGGCCGCCACGTCATTGCCTATGGCGCTGATCTCCTGATGCACCAATTGGCGCGACTCCTTGGACTCCGTCTCAAAATTATCCATGCGCGCCATCATTCGCGTCTCGATCCCCCGTTCCGCCCCGCCGATCTTCGCGAAAAGCTGGCTGTGTATCGCCGCGTCCTGCGCGACATGCTTGTCAAATTCCTTCCGGTCCACCGGTTCCCCCGCAAAACTGATCTCGCGCCGTTGTTTCGAGTTGATGGTGATCAGGAGCGTGACTGTCCCCGCCAATTGCGCGACTGTCGCGGCGGCGTAAAGCCACGTCCCAAGGTCTGAGCTGGTGATTTCTGCGATCATGATTGATAAACGGTCGATGGGTTTGATTGAAAAAGTTCCAGGTAAGTGTCCACATGATGGTCCGCCAGCCACGCGATTTTCTCGCACGTCAATTCCCGCAACCCATTGCGAAAATCCAACGGCAGCTTCGCCGGCGCCGACGGATCCAGCAGATACGGCAACTCACAAATGTCCCCCATTCGCGGCCCCGGATAAAACACCTCGTGCCCCGCGTGCCGGTAAGCCCCCAGCAGCCACGGAACGCGCGGCACAATATCATCCGCGTGAACCACCCGGAAAGTCCGCCGACCGCGAATCAAATTATAATTGTCACAAAACCGCCCGTTCCCCACACGCGGCTGCCCAAATGTATAAACCCCCGCAATCGGCCCCTCCCAATACCACGCAAACAGCATCGCCAGCGCCCCGCCCAGCGAATGCCCCGTCACCCAAACCCTTTTTGCTCCCAACTCGCGAACCTCGCCCTCCAACTCCTCCCACACCGACTCCAACGCCAGGTGAAACCCCTCATGGATTTTCCCGCACAGCGCGTCACGCCAAAGCCCGCACTTCAGGTCCGTCAGCCAATTCCGCGCGTCCGCCGTCCCGCGAAACGCCACCACCGCATCCGATTCGTTGCGCCGCACGAGCACATGCGTGTCCGACTCGCCATTGTTAATTTCCGATTCGTAATAAGCGTCCGCGCTGGCCCTGCAAAGCTCCCGCGCGATCCCGCAATCAAAGTTGTTTGGAAGGGACGTGTTCATTTGACTGCCGTTTTTGCGGCCGCGCCGATCACATTCCCCACCGCCGTCCCCGTCGCCGTGATCGCCGGAACCAGATTGCTGTCCACCACCGATGAAAGCCCGCCCGCCGAAAAAACCGACCCGCCCCCGAGCGCCGTTTGATTCGTATGAATCGCCGCCATCGCCTGGACATTCGGATCGGCGAAAACAAAAATCCCCCCGCCACTTTCCGCATCGCGCCATTCCTCGCGTTCGATCAACCCGTCCTCACGTCCCCGGAAAAATTCGACATCGTGCGTTGTGACCCCCTTCCGCCGCGGGCATGCGCAACCCGGGCAGAAGAGAATCACGCCCCAAAGAAAAGAGAGAGCAACCAGAGAGGTTTTCATAACATTCACCTTGCTGGTTAATTCACTTTCCCACCGAGACACTTCCATCGACGTTCGTAGTCCCCTCCGTATAAGACCCATCCAGCGTGACGCTATTAGTGCTGGTGGTAACCGTCCCACCGACGCTCAACCCCGGCTTCTGATATCCGCCGCTAAGAGTCACAGGCGTATTGCACCCCGCGGAGACCAATCCCGCCGCGAGCAGTGTCGCAAAGATGGGGTTTAACACTTTCATATTTTTAGATTGTTGATTGTGATTGTTATTATTTATTTTCATGGTGCGATTGAAGCAGGAATCGCATTTCTGAGAAATCCAACCGTTGGAGTTTTGGACGATTTTTCCCACATTTCTGAGAAAAAACTCCAATAGATGGAAATTTATTTCGGGAGGACCAAAAATTTATTTGTTATTGACTTAAATAAAACGAAAACCCTATTCCCTCTCCCTCGGGGAGAGGGTCAGGGTGAGCGGCGTATAATCTGGCGTCTAAGCTCTCTTTCCAATTCGATCTCCCGTTTTCGTGTATTTTCTCTGCGAACTCCGCGCGAGACTTTTTTTTTGTCAGATAAAACTACGAAAGTGTAACTTCCAGCGCGCTCCCCAGGCGAACAAACACCCCATCCCCAAACCCAACCCGACCCCGCGCGTTCACTCTTGTCACAGGCATGCTTTGTGGTCTATTTTCGATGAACTCAAGCATTCGTCATGGAACATCGTTTCGAAAATGAGCAGTTGCCCTCCGGAAAACAGATCAACAGGCACTTTGGTGAAGATGGCTTCCTGGTTTACGAACAGCACACTTATGGAATGCTGGACATCGGGATCAAATTCGATTTCAAGGCGGGAGTGAAGGTGGATGAGACGTATTTCTCCAAACGCCGTCTCGTCAGCCGTCGCAGCTATGAAAAAGCACGAATAGCTTATCCCGACATGCCTTCGGCTGACAATGCTATTGAGGATTGGGGAAGATCGCTCCTTCAAGGGGTCCGTAAACAGAAGCGACAGGATAAAGCGGAGGCTGAAAGACGTTTGGCCGAGTCCGCCGAGTCCCAGTTTCCCAGGCCTGCAAGCACAAATTGGCTCAGGGTCATTGCGCGGGAGAAATCGCATCTTGTCATTTTCGCCTCTCGCGATTGGAAGGTCCTATCAAGAGAACGGACAATTGCAACTGGAAGAGAGTGGTTGGATTTATTCGGTTTCCGTGGCTCAGGTGATGGTAACATTGCCAAAGGCCTCGAGGTTGGCTTTGAGGTAGTCGGAGATCGAAAGACAATGCTGAACGCATCTCAATTGGTTCTGACAGATGTCAATGCATTCGTTGCGAATCCACTGGAGACCACGCGTTGGAGTGATTCGATTCGGCTGCGGCCAAGGCCAAGGAAGATGCCAGAGCTTGCATGGCCGACCGTGCTTCCTCCACTCATTGAATTTCTGTCTGACTTGCCCGACGTGACAGTCAAGATTTTCAACCATCATCAGTAACGAAATTCAAATGTCCTGGCTCTGTTCGTGCTCAAACCAGCCACAGCACCGTTGGTTTCATCACGACAGTGTAATTTCCAGCGCGCTTCCCGGGCGAACAATTACCCCATCCCCGAACCCAACCCGAACCCGCGCCATCTCCCTCGTCACAGTCAACGGGAATTTTTTCCCTTCGAGACTGGCCACTGCCGCGCTACCCGCCACTTGCGGCTCCAACTCCAAATTCACAACACGAAGCATCCCCTCCTCCACCGCAATTCTCACCCGTTGCTGTTTTCCATCCACCGTTTGCGACATCGATCCCCATCCCTGCGTCGCCACAAAAAAAGATTTAAACCGTTCCGGAGTGGAACGCGGCATGAAACTCAACGCCCCGCGCGGCCCGTCGCAGCGAAATCCCGAAAGCGCCGGCAACAACGACCACGACGACATCGCCCGCGTGTAATGCCCGCCACACTCAATCTCGCACCACGGATTGCGCTGGATCGGCGGACGCGGAACGCCGTCATACCGTCCCCGCGCGCCTTCCACAATCGCGAATGCCTCATCCACAAACCCTTCATAAACCATGTGCGCCGCAACCTGATATTCCATCCCCGTCCAGACCTCATCCGAGTAAAGCATAACATTCGCGGGCCGCCCTCCCTTGGGCCATGTGCAAACGATCAGCCCCTTGTCCTTTGCCCCGGCAAACGCCCGCGGCCAATGCTTCCAGCCCGTCAGGTCCGATTTGAAATTGTATTTGTAAATCGACCGCATCGCCGACTTCACCTTCTCCTCCGGCAAAATGTAACCCAGCCCCAACTGATGCGCCCACCATTGCCCCAGGAGTTGGTCCGACATGCACCCCGGCCCGACTTCCCCGTTGCGTTGCGCGTAATCCGGCAAATGCTGCTGAAAATATTCCCCGTTCCAGCAAAGCTCAATCAACCGCGCCTGCCCGCTTTGAAAAATGGAACGAAACTCATCCGCGCTTTGCCCATCGCCGAGACGCCGCGCCCATTCCTCAGCCGCGCGCAATGCCGCCAGGTAATACCCGCTGATAAACGTCGTCACGCCGTGCAACGCCTCGTCGTAAGTGTTCCACTGATCGTCCTGCAACACCCCCGCCGGCGTCCCGCCGTTCGCGGCCTTGTCACGTGAAATCAAATACTCCATCGCCAGCCTGACACGCGGCCAGTACTCGAGAAAAAATCCTTCATCCGCGGAATTCAACGCCTCGCGATACGCCTTAAGAATGCAACTGGCATGCCCATCGGTGAATGGCCTCTCCCCGGTCGGATGCGGAGGAGACGGGACTTCCGTCCGGTTATTGATTCCGCCATCGGCCCCCTGTTGATGGGTGAAATCAATCCGCCGCATCTCTTTTTCCAGGCTCGGAAACAAATGCGCAAAGGATTGTTCATAACCCCACACGTGCGTGCAAGTCGGCGGACACGAAGCGTTCGATCCCTCCCAACCGTAAACGTCCCCGTTTGCGATTCGAAAAACCACTCCGATGTGCCGCCCTATCGCCGCGTTCGCCGTAACGCAATCCAAAAGCCCGTGCGGCAGCGTGCTGTCATAAAATGTCTTGCGGAACAACATCGTCTTGTCGCGCAACTCGCCGTAACGCGCCGCGACGTCGCGCATCACCATCCGCGCGTCCGGCCAGTGCGTCGCGTAATAGCAGCCCATCGACTCCCCCGCGGCGTTGTATTTGTTCGGGTAATGCCACGCGAGAAAAAACGGGACCTCCGCTTCCCCGCCCGCCGGGACCGTGACGGTCGCCGCCAGCGCCGTGTTGCTCGTCCGCCCTGGCGCAGTCGGCGAACTTGCCTCACCTTCGCGGAGCGTCGAAAACCGCCCGTCGCGCGAAAACTGTTCCCACGCGTCATTCCAATTTTCAAACGATACAAACGCCGTCGCATCCTGCGCCAAAGTCGCCAGCGCAATCGTTCCGAAGCCCGGCTCCCGCGAGGATTGTCTCTCGGTCATCGTATAAGTCGCCCCCGCCAGAGCGCAAAGTTGTTGATACGCCCGCTGACGCAATCGCGCGGAATAAGTGAGAGCGGGATCGAGCACCCGTCCAGCCAAAACAACCACACGCCCTTCACCTATACGCTGCGTGAATTGTTCCAATCCGTCGGCCGTGGCACGTTCCGCGCTTGGCGCCAGCGTCAAGTCGAGAAACTGGACGCGCTCCGGTGAAAGCGATTCCACTCCGCTGAACCTCAGCGGCAGCAAACGTTCCAGCGCTTGCAAAGTCGCTCCATTGGCCGGCGAATCCGAAAAAACGATTTCATCGATGTTGATATGACCCCACCCGCCTTTTTGCTCATCCACGATTTCGAGGCGCGCCGTGCGCCCGGCGAATTCTTTGACGTCCCAAATCGCCGGTTCCAGGCGTTCGTTGTCGTTGCCCGATTTGGCGCGGACGACTTGCCCATCGACAACAAGCCGGATTTGCGTCGTGGGATAATGCCCGCCGCCCACCAGGAAACGGATGAAGTGCCTGTCAATAACAAACGCTTCGCCGGTCATCCTTCCCGTGCCGTCATCGCCGTTGACAAAAGAATTGACCAATCCCGAACCGGCGAACCCGGACACTGGCTGCTGACCCGGCCACGTCCCATGCGCCGGCGCTTTTCCAAAAGCATCGCCGGAAACCGTCCATTTCTCATACCCCTTCTCAAAATCCTCAAAAACGATGTCTGGCCGCGCATTCGCCCCGGTCAGCGGTTTTCCCTCGGAGACAGTCCCGTACGCCCGCAACAACGGCATCTCCGTCCCGGAAAAAACCAACGTCGCGCCGCGGTCCACCAGCGCCGCCATTTCCGTCACCAACGCGTCGGAAACTCCCGCGGGAGCGTCCTCAAGCCAAATGACCGCCCGCGCCGGATCGCGCACGGCGCCCGGCGAAAATTTCCGAACTTTCAAATCGCGAGGCCTGTCAAGTGGAGGAATGGCCAGATCGCGCCTGTTCGTCGCCGCGAAATTCTTGTCGTCAATCGTCGGATCAGGCGGAATTGTGAACAAATCCTCCAGCATGAAAATATCCACCGGCTTATCCAGGGTCGGATCGTCCCCGCTTCGCGCCCGCAACAGCAACCCAGTCGCCGCGCCCTCTCGAAACGTCTCATTCACATTCGAACCCAGACTCGAATGCGAAACGCCATCCATCTCGCCAATTGCCGCATACCCGATCGGATTGGCCATCATGGCCGCAAGAGAAATGGTTTGCGGACGGTCCGAATCGTTGCGGATACGAAATCTAAATACAGCCACCGGCAGCGAAGAGTCGTCCACCTCCAATGGATTCCAAGGGGTGAACGCCTCAAGCGACAGCCCGACAGGCAATCCGTCGTCCTGAAACCGCAAAGTCGCGACCGGATAATCCCCCGTCATCTCGATGCTTTTAACCGTCGGCGAATCAGGGCCGCCGACGGTCTGCAAAATCTTCGCCGTTTCACCCGCTTTGACAGCAAAATAAAAAGGAACAAACCCATCCCGTAACGTATTGAAAAGCTGCCAGGTGGTAAGCCGCCCATCCGCGCCAATTTCGAAATTCCCCGTGCCGATGCCCCCCAGGTGCATCCGCGCGTCCGTGTGTATGTCAGATAAATACTTCCGCGATTTCTTCCATCGCTCCAACTCCTCCGGCGGCAACTCCCTCGCCCCCCACGTCCGCCCGGCCGAAAAGGCCGCCGCTGTGCCCATTCCCGCAATCGCGACGAATTGTCTCCTAGTAAGGCCCTGAGAAGTTTTTAGCGCCATAGTATTATTTTCAAAATGGTAAACGATTACGCAAAATGTTGTCAAACCATTTGCATCATTCTGGATTATAAGACCTTCTTCTAAATAAAAATGTTCATAATCCCGATTGACAAATTTTGCGTAATCGTTTACAACATCATGCATGTCCAGAAACTTGAGAAGACGAGCGGCGTCGTCACCTCAGCTCAAATCGGCTGTCACGATTAAAGACGTGGCCGCCCGCGCTGGGGTCTCCACAGCTACCGTCTCCCGAGTTCTGGCGGGTCAGAATGGCGTCGGTAAAAGGGTCCGGGAACAAGTCTCCGAGGCGGCCCAACAACTCGCCTATCAGCCAAACCGGCTGGCTCGCGATTTGCGGGTCGGTTCGCGAAAAGTGGTGGGCGTCGTGATTCCGGATTTGCAGAATCCATTCTTGACAAGCGTCGTGCATGGAATTGAAGCGGTGCTTTGCCGCGAGGGATACAGCTTGCTGCTAGGGCACTCCGACAGCCTCACCGAACGCGAGCAGACGCAACTTGCGGTTTTTCGGGCGGAAGGCGTGGCGGGGCTGATTCTAATTCCGAACAACGGCGCCGACGCCGACTACAAACCGCTCCGGGCGTGGAATATTCCGATCGTCGCGGCGGATCGAACGCCACAAGGTCTGCAGGTGGATTTGGTGCGAACCAACAACCAGGAAGCAATGCGGGAGGCGACCGAGCATTTGCTCTCTCACGGTTACAAAGAGATTGGGTTTATCAACGGTCCCCCCGATATCAGCGTGGCGCAGGAGCGACTGGCCGGTTACCTGGAAGCCATTCGAAAAGCCGGGTTGACTCCGCGGGAGAGTTTGATCATTCACAGCGACTTTCATCAGGATGGCGGACACGCCGCAATGGAACAGTTGCTCAATTTGACCAAACGCCCCCGAGCGGTGGTCATTGCCAACAACTTGATGACCCTGGGCGCGCTGCAAGCCATTCACGAACGCGCGTTGCGGATTCCGGATGAAGTGGCCGTGCTCGGTTTCGACGACATGCCGTGGGCGACCTCTTTACGTCCGCCCCTGACCGCGGTCGCTCAGCCCGCTGAAGAAATTGGGAGGGCGGCGGCTCAACTGCTCCTGGAACGTCTTGTCGAACCCACGAGGATGGCGCGGCAGGTTATTCTTCCAGCAACGTTAATCATCAGGACATCCTGTGGAACACACCCGTTGCCAAAGGAAAGCTCGGTGCCATCGAACCAAATGATTGCCATCAAAAACTAGAATTTTAAACCGCAAAAAGAAAACCCAGAAAGCCCGAAATAAACGCCCCGAATGTAATCGTTTACTAAAAAACTATGAAATCGCAATACACTCCGCTTCGTATTATGCGCAAGATCAACCAGCCCATTCTTGCCTTTTTCATTCTCGCCGCGACGATCACTGTGTTACGCGCCGGCGTTGTTCTCCAATCAACCTATAACTTTATTCCTGGCTCCGGCGTGAGTAATTTGACCAGTTCTTCCGCCTATCCCGATTCACCCACTAGCTCTGTGGGTTTGACCAATGGACTCGCCGAACAGGTCGGCGTTACCAATGATTTTGGGGCTTCGATTGAGGGCTACATTGATGCGCCGCTCACCGGACAATACACATTCTGGATTGCCAGCGCCGACGACAGCCAGCTTTGGTTGAGCACCGATTCGACTGCCGGCAACGCGGTCCTCATTGCGCAGAACGTCGGCGCGGTCGGTGTGCAAAATTATCACGTCAAACCGGCTCAGCAATCGGCCTCCATTTCTTTGACAGAAGGCCAAAAATATTTTTTCCAGGTCCTTCACAAATCCGGATTGACGTCGCCCTCCCACTGCTCTGTGGCTTGGGCGTTGCCTAACGGAACGATCGAAGCTCCCATCTCCGCTAATCATCTGTGGCCTTTGGCGCCGAGTTCCACCGCGCCGGAAGTTTTAACCGGTTTCGACGGAACAGCGCCGACGACTTTATCTTCCACGCCGCCCGCTGTGGATGGGGCGCCTCTTGTTATGGTGACGACGTTCGAAGCTTCCCAGCCGGCATCCGTCCAATGGTACAGCAATAGCGCGCCGATCCCCGGCGCAAACCTTCTTGCCTACACCATTCCCGTCGTCAGCACGGCCCTTAATGGTGTCACCTATTCGGTTGTTGCCAGTAATTCTCTTGGAACAAGCACGGACGAAGTGACTCTGTCGGTAGCTCCGAACACCACTCCGCTGACATTGGTGGATGCGTTAAGCCTGGGCAATCCAGCGGGAGACTTCGTCGCTGTTTTTTCCGCCTCCGTGAATCCCCTGACGGCGACAAACATTGCGAATTATTCCCTCAGCCCCTCGGGAACCATTACCGGGGCGAGAATGGGCGCCAACGCCTTTAGCGTGCTGCTGCAAACTTCCGGCGCCACCAACGCGGCTCCGTCCTACGCGTTGACCGTCAATAATGTTCAAGACCTTTCCACTACCCCCAATGTCATTGCTCCCGGCAGTTCCATCGCTTTGGAACAAAACCTCACGGGCTGGTATCGCTTCGATGAACGGACGGGAACAATCGCCTACGACTCCTCCGGCAGCGGGAACAACGGCGTCTTTTCCAATGGCCTTCAGCAGACCGTTGGAGATTCGGCGGCGCCGGATTACATCGGAGAAGTGTTTGACGCCGTCCGACTGGATGGCGAGGGAGGATATGTGAACCTTCCGCCCAGCTCGGTCGATTTTTCGGGCGGGTTGACAATCGAGGCGTGGATTGACCCGACGGTGGAGGGAGTCAATGCCAGTTGGGCGCGCGTTGTCGATTTTTCCAATGGCTCCGCCAACGACAACTTCTTCGTCGGCCGGAATGGGATCAATGACAGCGTCGCTTTCGGAGTCTATAATGGAAACATAAGTCCTCCGGCCATAATATCTCCCCAAGGCTCCCTGGCCACAAACCAATGGCAACACATAGCCGTGACGGAGGATGGCTCTGGAAATGTAAATCTGTACATTGACGGCGTCCTAGCCGGCACCGGCGCAACGGTCGTGCCAAACGTACTTGAACGTAACGATATGTTCGTTGGACGCAGTCCCTGGGTTACGGACCAGTACTTTGCGGGTCGCATAGATGACGTCAGAGTTTATAATCGCGCGCTCAGTGCGGCCGCGATATCGAGTATCGCCGCGGGCGGAGGCTCCGATGATGTCAATCCATCGGTCCCCGTTGTCGGACTCGATGTGACCGTTCCTACGACCGCGGAAAAGAATATGCCACCGGGCGTTTTCACATTCACGCGCACGGTCTCAACAAACAACGCCGTGACGGTTCAATATGCGATCAATGGCACAGCGACAAACGGAGTTGATTACAGCGCCATCGGCACGAACGTAACATTGAACGCCGGCGCGGCTTCGAGCCAGGTATTAATATCTCCGATTGATCTCTCTTTTGCGCAACCGTCGGAAACGGCGGATCTCACTATTCTTCCCAGCGCCAACTACAGCATCAATTTCACCAACGGCGCTTCGGATTTTGGTGTTGTCACCATCATTGACAATGATTCGACCAATCCTCCGACACCGATATTGGTGACTGCGGACAGCTACCCCAACCCCAGCGAAACCAATGCGATCAACGTTTGGTTTAATGAGTCGCCCAACGTTTCGTCGGCGACAAGCCTGGCTGGCTATACACTTAACAACGCCCCTGGTATCATCATAACGAGCGCCACGCTATTGGGCCAATCGGGACTGGGGGTCGCTTTGGTGATTTCCGGCCCTGTTTCCACCAACGCCACGCTGACTGTCACAGGCGTGCAGGATACGGCTGGCCGCTCCGGGACGTTCCAAGTCCCCATTCAAGTGCTGCTGATCCCGGTGAACGCAGTGGCGACTGTCTTCCACGGAAGCGCGATCCCGGGCCTCAACACCCCAAACAGCGCCTTGCAAGCCGCTGGTTTCGCGGCGGTGAACGACGATTTTGTCAATAACGCCAACAACGGACCCGGCGCGGGCGGTCCGACGGGCTTTACCGGTTTTGACACGTTTGACCAAGCGACGACTGAATCGCAATTTGCCGGGATGTTGTATGGCAGTGAAGTCGATATTCGCGCGATCAAAGTGGATTTGGGCCAGCAATTTGGCGACGGCGGAAGTTGGAACAGCCTGCCCACCGTTTACATTCTGAAAAATCCGATTAACACACTCTATGCCCGGCCGGAAGAGGACCCAACGGATTGGGCGCCAGTGTCAGCGCAATTAGTCAGTGGCAGCCACTTTTCCACGATTGTCGGACCCAACCCTTCGACCAACACGCCAATTGTTTTTAGTTTGACGAACGTCGAGGCCGGCGCGCGCGCCGGCTACGGATGGGCTGTGGGCGGCGTCCCGGGTGACGGCGCGACTGGATTCATCTCGGTCAGCGAATTGCGAGGGTATGGTATTGCTGAATCCGAACCGGCTTACAGCGAAGGCGCGCAATCCAATTCCGTCACAATCGCCCAAGGCGGACGCACGACCTTCTCGGCCAATGTGACGAGCACCGCGGAATTAACTTACCAATGGGTTGAAGACGGGACCAATATTTCCGGCGCAACCGATTCTTCCTACAGCATTCCTCCATCCACGTTGGCGGACAACGGCGCGACATTTGGTGTCGTTGTGAACGGCGGCAGCTTGTCTGTCACGAGCATGGTTGCGACACTCAACATTAATGCCCAGACCAACCCGCCCATGCTGGTTGCCAGCGGATACAACCCAGTGGCGGAAACACTCGACCTCTATTTTAGCGACCCGGTCTCCGCGGCGTCGGCGGACAATCCCGGGGCTTACACATTGAATGACCCGGGACTTGGCATCGCGAGCGTCACCGCGGACATCAAGGGTTACTTCGTGCAATTGGGCGTCTATGGCAGCCAGACCATTACAAACCTCGCTGTGAGCGTGACGAATATCACCGATAATTTCGGAAATACCAATCTGGGACAAACCATGCCTGTGTTGCCGTTGAGCTGGCCGGCAAACAACGTGGTGGCCGACACGTTTCAGCAGGGCCGCGCGGGTAGCCTGACGCAGTCCACCAACGGGGTTGTGACACAGTCACAAGGCGGCCAGGTATGGCAGACATTTTTCGCGCCGCCAATTCCCTCTGCTTTTGCGGGTTTGGAGTATGGCCAGGAGCAAGTCTTTAAACTGCTCAAGGTTGATCTCGGGGCGACATTTCCGGATGGCGGCGATTATGCCGAAGCGCCGCTGGTGTTCATTTTGAAGAATCCGGTGGATACCGATATGACCCAGCCGCAAAGCGATCCAACGGATTGGATACAAGTGCCGGCCCGGCTCATCACCGGAAATGTCTTTCAACTGGAGACGGATGGTCCGAATGGAAGTTTCACAACGAACACTCCGATTACATTTGATCTGACTGGGTTGCCGTTGGACGAGAGAACCGGTTACGGATGGGCGGTTGGCGGGGTGCCGGCCAATGGAATCAACTCATTCCTATCAATCAGCGAACTGAGTTCGTTTCAGGTGGCGGCGTTGCCGCCGGTTGAGCTTTCGGTCGTTCGATCCGCAAACCAAGTGGCGTTGAGTTGGCCGCAGGCGGCAACGGGTTATGATTTGCTAAGTTCTCCGACGCTGGGGCCGTCCGCGGTTTGGACGCCGGTGAATGTCATTCCGCAGACAGACAATGGGAGTAACACCGTCACACTGCCGGCTTCCGGGCGCGCTGAGTTTTATTGGCTTGCGCAATGACAATTCACGTATTCGCGATGCCGTCGTATGCAAGATAATTCAAAAGTCAACGTGGCGATGGCGTCGCGGGCGTTCACGTTAATCGAGCTGTTGGTGGTTATCGCCATCATTGCCATCCTCGCTGCCTTGCTGCTGCCGGCGCTGGCTTTGGCGAAGGAAAAAGGGAAGCGCACGCAATGCATGAGCAACCTCAAACAAATCGGGTTGTTTATGCAATTGTACACGGATGATAACAGGGATGTCTTTCCGGCCCATCGCAACCAGAATGAGCTGGATGGCGACACGGGTATGTACACCAATGATTGGTGGGGCGCCCATATCGTGCAATATGGCAATGGCCGCTCTAATTTGTTTCACGACCCATCCTTGCAAAACAAAGAACTGGCCAATGGACTCAAATGGACTTGGTCGTTTGATTGCAACAATGTGGGTTACGGCTTTAACGCATTCTTCCTCGGCCTTTGGCCTTATGATACATCGGGAGTTGAGTTCTATGTCGGTCCCGTTTTGTTTGCTCCGTATAGGTGGTTCAAACGTTCCAGTCTTGTCGCGCCGGCGAACACGACTTGTATCGGGGACAAAGACCCGTGCAATAACTCGAGCGAATATGACGAGTGGAGTTGCAGTCTGTGGTGGCCCAATGGAGACATGAATCCCGCGACGATTACTTCGGGAGTGGCGGCGGAGGGAATAGACCAAAGCCGGCACTTGCAAACCGGCGTCACCGAGTTCACTGACGGACACGCGGAGGCAAGACCGGGGAATCAAATCAATCCGCCGTATGATCCAGGAAGCGGATCAATTCAGGCGCTGGTCAACTATCGGTTTTGGGATCCTTTGCTGAGAGCTTCAAGCCGGCCGGGATTGCCGCAGTAACGACCCGCCAATATTCACATTTAATCTCGGGCTGAACACCGGGGATTGACTTCTCTTGCCCGGCTTGACAGTGTTTCTTGTCAGCCGAGAACCGATGAACCAAGACCAGCCAACGGACCGCAACGGTTCCGAAGATCACGCCCCATTGCGGGCCGCCATACGCCATGACATTCTCCGCACGAATACCGAGGTCGCCCTGGTGCTGGTTTCGGTCCTTGCGTTGGCGCTGGTGGCTATGTTTGCGGGACTTCGCGCGGCAAGGAATTTGAAACGCGCGGAGTCAGCGGAGGCGGACGGGCGCGAACGATTGCGCAAGGCGTACACAGCCCAGGCCCGGGCGATGCGCGCCACCGCGGAGGCCGGCGGGCGCGAAGCCGCAATGATTTCCATCAGCAACGCGGTTGCAATCAGCCCATCGTCGGATACCCGCACTGAAGCCATCGCGTGCCTGGCGCAATGGGACCTTGTGCAGGAGGGTCCGTTACTTCCAACTCCGCATGACCTGGGCCAAATTTTAATGGACTCGAAATTGCAATATTATGCGAGTGTCGATGCCAGCAACAAAGTCGGGGTGTTCAATTTGCGCGATGGAAAGGAAATCTCCTCATTGGACCTTGATGGCCCCGAGGAGGGGAAGTGGGGGCGCCCGGGCCAACTCTCATGGAGCCCAAACGGACAATTCATGGCGGGGCGGTTTAATCGCGGCGCCGTCGCGGCGTGGGACGTCGAAACGAGACAAGTCGTTTTCAAGCACGGGTTCGAAAAAATCGAAGCGCCTCCGGACCACTCTTTCAGATCATTAAGGGGATTGGTATTTTCACCGGATTCCAAAAAACTGATTTTCAGCGACGCGGAACAATCGGGGCAACTCTCGGTTTATGACGTTGCGTCGGGCCAAAGGCTTTCGAGCGCCATCGGCGTTTGGGGAAAAATGTTTCGAATGCGGCCGGACATGAAGGAACTGGCTGTGGCGACGAACAACGAAGTGGATCTGTTGGAATATCCATCCGGGGTGAAATTGCACTCGTTGGCTCACAGCGCCGGCGTTGCGTTGCTGGAATGGGCGCCGGACGGAAATCGTTTGGCGGTATCGTGCGACGACGGAGAAGTGTACCTTTGGGAACCGGACCGGGAGATGCACCGTCATTTGTCCGGCCACAGCGAGCGTTGCGTGCAAATGGGCTTCAGCCCCGACGGCAAGCTGCTCTTCTCCAGTTCACGGGATGGCACAAGCCGGCTTTGGAATGTCGAGCAAGGGCGCATGATTGCTTCGGGACACGGCTTGGCGGACACGTTCGCGTCGGACGGGACCCGGGTGGGATTTTGGCGGCCGTGGGAAGGATTCGGAGTCTGGCGGGTGTTAAAAAGCAAAGTGTATTCGGCGCTTCCGTGCGACAAATCCAAAGGGCCGCTCTTCACGATGGACCTCTCCCCGAGCGGGCGCTGGTGCGTGGCGACCCAGGACAAGGGGTTTTGCGTTTGGGATTTGAGCATGGGAAACGAGGCGTCCTTTGTTCCCCTGGATGATGTGCGTTGCGTTCGAATATCGCCGGACGAGAAGACACTTTACGTTTGCGCGCAAAGCGGATTGGAGGCGTGGCCATTGGCCGCGGATGAGAATGGAAAATTGAAAGCGCCGCCAGCCGACCCGCGGAAAATCCCGCTGCCGGGCGATCTGGGCGCGCGCGCCATTGCATTAAGCACCGACGGACATCGGGCAGCGGTGGAGTTGACGGACCGCCGGTTGGTTGAAATCAACTTGACAGAACAGGAACCGCCGGTGGTTTTCCAGGGATTGGCGACCCCCAGTTTCAAAGGCCCCGGCAGCGCGACGGGCGCGGGACGATTTGCAATCAGTCCCGATGGCCGCTGGGTGGCAACGGGGTTTGGATTCAATGGGGACAGGCCGACGGTCTGGGATGGGCAGACCGGGAAATTCGCCGCTCGGTTAAAGGCGGCCACTTCAGTGGTGTGCTTCAGTCCAGATGGCCGCTGGCTTGGATTGGCCGGGATGGACCATTCTTCGGTATGGTCGGTTGGCGATTGGGGGCTCGTGAAGGAAATTCAGCGAGACGAAGCTTCTGTCACGCACGGCGCGATCGCTTTCACAGAGAATTCGAACCTGTTCGCCGTTTCGCAAAGGCGGCAGACGGTGCAGTTGCGCGACGCATCCACGGACGAAACGATTGGGGACTTGATTCCACCAGAAGCTGAGAGTGTCAACAGCGTTCGCCTGTCGCTGGACGGGTCCATACTGGCCGCGGCGACGGCAAGCGATATGGTGGAAATCTGGAGGTTGGGGAATCTTCGTCGGCAATTGGCGGCGATGAACCTGGATTGGGGAGTGGCGCCAGACAGCAGCGTCGTGGCTCCTATGGTTAAAGGGGTGGAGTGGTGGCCGATTACTTTTGTCGCCAGTGTGGTGGGAGTCGCCGTGGCCGTGGGATTTTCCTTGCTGACGCTGCGGCGGCACCGGGCTGCCATCGAGCGGTTTGTAATTGCGGAAGCCCAGGCGGCCAAGCGGGACCGGGACTTGAACGCAGCCAGGGTTGAATTGATACAGAGCCATAAAATGCAGGCGCTCGGAACGCTTGCGGCGGGAATTGCGCATGATTTCAACAACCTGCTGTCGGTCGTCCGGATGTCGAACAAACTCATTGGACGCCAAACCGCCGGGGACACGGAAATCCAGGAACACGTGGAGGACATTGAACAGGCTGTGTTGCAGGGCAAATCGGTGGTCAGTTCCATGCTTGGCTACGCGCGGGATCGAACGGAAGACAAGGAACCGACGGATGTCGGCACGGTGGTGGAGGAGGCGGTATCGCTGTTAAGCCGGGAGTTTCTCAGCGGCATCGCCTTGACGCTGGAATTGGAGCGGGAGGCGCCGAAGGTCAACATTGGGCGGGGGCCTCTGGAACAAATCCTCCTCAATCTTTTGGTCAACGCCTCCGAAGCGATGCAGGGCGAGGGCCGGCTGGAAATTGTGGTGCGCGCCCGGACATCGCTGCCGGCAAAAAACTACGTTTTAAGGCCGGGCGAGGCGAAGGAGTTCGTCGAATTGACGGTCGCGGATTCAGGACCGGGCATTGCGCCCGAGGTGATTGACCGGCTTTTCGAGCCGTTTTTTACGACCAAACGCAGCGGCTCCAAGGCGGGGACCGGCCTGGGGCTTTCGCTGGTTTACGCAATTGCGAAGAACGGAGAGCTTGGCCTGAGCGTGGAGAGCGAAACGTCCTGCGGCGCCAAATTCTCGGTGGTAATGCCCGCGGCGCCCACCCCTGTGCGCGAGACGCACAGTTCCCAAATCGAAAAACCGGCCTAGATTGACATGGTGACAGCGGAGACAGCGCAAGCCCGGGCATCCATCCTGGTGATTGAAGACGAGCCAAAGCAGCTAAAGCTTTATGCCAAGGCATTGCGCGGCTTTCGGCTTATATGCGTCTCTACAGGGACCGCGGCGCTGAAGGCGCTGGCTGAAACCCGGCCCGATCTCATCATCCTGGACAATATCCTCGAACATGGCGAAAAAGGCGTGGATTTTCTTCCCCGCCTCAAGGCCAGCGCGGCGCACGTGCCGGTGATCCTGATTTCCGGCACCCTCGAACTTCGCGACCAGCTTGCGGCGCTTCAAGGGCCTCGGTCGGCACACTACAGTCTCGAAAAGCCGGTGGATTTGGATGAACTCGAGCGCACCGTCGAAATCGCGCTGACCGAATGCGGCATTGGGGAAACGGTGGCCGTTCTGCAATCCCTGGAGCGCGCGGAAAAAATTGAATCGTCCGAGCCTGACCGCCGTTTTACCGAGCGCCTGGCGCGCCAGCATCGGATGATCAAGGGCCTTCGCAACGCGACGGAGCGCCCGAACATTTCCGCATTGTCGCGCGACTTCAGCGTTTCCCGCAAAACGATCATACGTGATCTGCAAGAACTGATCCGCCGCGGCCAGTTGCCCGAAGAGATTTACCCAGAGTGGAAGACCGAAGCGCCCGAGGGCGAATAGGTTTTAACCCTGCAGGGCGCATCATTTCCACGCCAAGATGTCGTACTATCACAGTTCCTTAGCCACATAGTTAATTGCGCCGACTTGATCGACAACCCGCCGCATATTGTCAACTGTCAATGTCCAAGAACGGCATGGATTTATTATAGTTTGGGGTGTTCATACTGGACGATGCTTTATGCGGACATACGCAATAGTGGAGATACCTCCGATGACGGCCAACCAAAGACTGCTTTCTTCCGGCACGGCTTGAACGCCCACGTTGTCGATTTCGTAATCGACTCCTGTACCGTTAATTTCCGCAGCCAGACTCAAAGTCTCGCTTGTAGATGAAGCAGTAAAAGAGAAGTCGAAGGGGTTCCACATACCCGGTTGTTCCTGAGCAGCTTCAAACATATAAACTCCGTTGATCGCCACCCCAAAACTGTCAGCGGTTGGTGAACCGCCGCCCCAGTCCCTCACATTTTCAAAATCCCCAGTGACGGCGTAGGTATCGCCTGGCACGAGGCCGTCAATCGTTTGGCTTGCGCTCGGAACTGTTGCAGGAGAACCAGCCAAAGCGGTTACAATAACGTCCCCGGCGGGGTCGCCCTTTGAAGCCTCCCAACTCGTACCGGCCCCGACGAGCGTCCACCCTATCGCGCTCGTATCGAAATCACCGTTGATGACTAGATTTCCTTGCGCGAACGACGCCGGCAAACCACTCAGTAATAACAGCGCACACAAGGCTGTCGAATACGTATTTTTGATTGTGACTCTCATAATTATTACTCACTTCTGTTAAGGCGTGTCCATGTTAGTTCCGTTATGAAAATGGAAAACGTACCGCCCCGGAACGGTGCTGTTTAAATTAGAATGTATCAACCCCGGCGTATCTAAATTTGTGTCTAAGAGAGCTTCACCCCAGCCAGATCCGTTTAGCTCGAATGAAGTCCCTCTATAAGTCGCGTAACCGGCTCTTGCAGACTCACCAAAATTGTAGATGTTGGTAACGTATAAACCGTCGATGCCCCCACTATCATCGCCTGTATCCCACTGTATCTCAGAGTAGTTAAATTCGATGTCAAAATCACCGGTTCCGCGGTCGGAACGATCCAACAGTAGAAGCTGGAACGTATTCGTTTTATCTACTTCTTGCTCAAAATATCCGACGCCAGGCCAATCGACCCCGAAAGCGTTTCTCGAATTGACAGTCTCCCAGCCGTAACTCACAACACCGGAAGTAACATCATTGCTATATCCTCTCGTATCCACATCTGCCCAGAACGGTGCGATAATATCCACCCCTAAACTACTTAGATTTGTCGGGGTGAAGTCCGAGAGAAGGTTACTGAACGTAACATTTCCATTATTATTTACCCAGAGATCGCTTTGCAAAGTACCAAAGTAATTTATTGTGAAACCAATCGCGGCATTTAAGTTCGTAAGCAACGTCCCTGACTGTCCTTCTCCGGTATAGTCGTCATCGCTTGGCCCAAGCGACTGCTGTGTAAACCCCGGACGAATGGCGGTTGCGGGCCCCAAACTAAAGAAGCCGTTCGTGCCGGGTAGATTTGTGACAACAAGGTTTGTTTGGCCAGCGTCGCTTGTTAGAACCCAAGACCATGCTGCTGGCACAGTTAGATTTGTTTCGAAATACAATCCATAGACGCCATTGGTTATGGACGATGGAGGATGAATCGTCAAATAGGCCATTGAGTTCGAATAACCAGTAATTTCAAGCCAGAGATCATTTGTACTATACGAATGCGGAGTGAATGAACTGCCGCCGTCCCCGTCCCCTCCTGTTCCGCCGGGTGATGGAGGGTCGTCCATAGGCTCAAAGTTCCTTCCTCCGGTAGCAGATGATGAATAGTCCACGTCCCGATCATCCAGAAGATAGCGATCCTGCCCTAATTCCCAAACCGGCAGGTTATAAAAATTACCTGGCATAGGCGGCAAACTGGGATTTTGGACTGAATAGAATACGCCCACCGCAGGAGCGGCACTTGCCGGCACAGTCTCACCTGCCTCTATTGTTTCTAAGCTCATTGCCTCCTGAGCGTGCAGAATAGCAGTCATATGAAAAGTTGCAACAAGAAAAAGCAGTTGGGGTGAATATTTCATAATATGGCTTGCAAGCAGTGCCTTGGGACTAAAAGGGCGCGGACTCGACACGCCCTCGTCAGAGGCACCGCTAAGCGCCCGTCCAAATGACGCGCCAAGCCGCGCCGGGCGGCTGGCGATTTGGACGGCTTCGAGAATTAGCGGTTTTCTGACGAGCCCGTAGCCAAAGCTACGCATTATGGGTTAATAAGTTTAGTTCATTATCAATTGATCTGATACTGCGCTCTTTGTAGGCGTTTTCTTATTCATTGACAAGGCTAATTTCGTCGTCCCGCCCAAAATCCTCTAAATCTTTTAGGAGGTCACTTCGCCGGGACGCGTAGCGTAGCCTCGCAAGCGAGCAATTAAACGGGGCCTCTGAGCTCCAAATCCGCGCGATTTCAAACCCTGTGCTCAATAAGCACACCGGTGTGCGTGACACGCACATACCCGGTTTTTCTTCTCCATGCCAGAGTCGAGGCCGTGACGAACACGAATCATCCAATTCCCCTGAATCCAGACCGGGCGGCTGAAACCGCGGCCCTGAAAGCAAACCTGCAAGAACTGAGGAGCGCCTTGCAGGAGGTCCAGAGCGCGGGCCGCGAACTGAAGGAGCTTGTCAACGAGTTACAGGAATGTCGAGACACGATCGAGAATCTCAGCGACCCCGTTCCCATCTGTTACGCGTGCAAGAAGGTCCGTGATGACCGGGGATGCTGGGAGCACTTCGAGGCGTATTTCGCGAGGTCCGTCGGCATCGAGACGGAGAGTTCCGTCTGTCCCGAATGTTTGCAAGGGCGATTCCGAGTTGTCGGTTCAACCCGCGCAACGGCGGGTTGAAACAAGGGACGCTTTATGGGATAGTGGGGGGATGAAATGGCTGTCGTTGATTTTCCTCGCGCTCTGGGTTTTGCCCGCTTTGGCCGTCGAGAAAATGACTTCGGTGACCATCGACGGGACTTCCTACGTCGGAATTCAAGACGCCCATTTGGTGAGCGGCGGACGCGTTGTCATTTTGTACCCCAGCGGCGGGACAACCGTGACGCCGGACAAATTGCCGAAAGAATTTCTCAATTCCTGGGGAATCAACATGACCCAGGTGGAGCAATCAAAAGTGGCGGCGCAGAAGCAAGCCGCGGCCTCTCTCGAACAGGCAATCCGCGCCGGATATTTTCGTGAGGTCGAGGGCGTGGTGTACGATATGCGAAAACCCCAGGCGGGCTGGACGCATTTTGTGGGCGCAAAAATCCTGCAGGTTGCCGGCGACGGCGCTCTGGTTGATCCGAATCCCGGTTCGTCGCAGCCCAACCCGATCTTTGTGCGCAACCTGCCGTCGGGTTTTACGGACAATGATACGCTGGACGTCATGGCAAGGGTGACGGGGACATTGAGCGTCGTGAACAAATTCAATTACACACGCACCATCCGGGCTTACGATGTCGGCCGCGTGTGCAAACGGAGCGAGATCCCCGATGTCATCCTGAAGCAGGGGGCCGCCGCGGCCGTCCTGCCGGACGCTCCGCGAGTGCGCAGCTACGAAGTCGAGTCGCTGCCGGATCACGGCCGATTGCGCGCGATTGGCTCGGGATTTTTTGTGACGCAGGACGGCTACTTGCTGACTAATTTCCACGTTGTCAAAGACGCCGACACCGTCAAGGTGAAATTTGGCTCTCATGTGTTCAAGGCCGCGGTGATCGAGACCGACAAAACCGACGATCTCGCGCTCCTGAAAGTGGACGGCGGAATTTTTCCCGCCCTGGCCATCTCGCCGAAGGACAGCGCGAATCTGGGCCAGGAGGTTTTCACCATCGGCTTTCCAAATATCGAAATGCAAGGGCTTCAACCTAAATATACCGACGGAAGAATCAGCAGCCTCTCCGGCATGCAGGATGATCCGACGGAATATCAAATCAGCGTGCCGGTGCAGCCCGGGAATTCCGGCGGCCCGCTGTGCGACGCCACCGGGGAAGTTGTGGGGATTGTCGTGGCGCGGTTGAACGATATGGCCGTGATGCAATTGCAGGGGGTAGTCCCGCAGAACGTGAATTACGCCGTTAAAGCCCGGCTCGCCCGGCAATTGTTGCAGGGGGCAAAAGGCGTGACCCCCATCGCGGCGCACGGGCCAAAGCCTTCCGATCCCATCAAGACAGTTGAAAACGCCATCGCAATGATTTTAATTTATTGAATGATTGCGCTGGTTGACTACGGCTCGGGAAATTTACGCAGCGTGCAAAAGGCGCTGCTCAAAGTGGGCGCCGACGTGCGGGTGATCAAATCTCCGGCGGAAATGGCCGGGGCGCAGGCGGTCGTTCTTCCAGGCGTCGGCGCGTTTGACGACTGCGTCAACGCCATGCAAAAGCAGGAACTGCTCGGCGCCATCAAGGATTTTATCAAGTCGGGCCGGCCATTCCTCGGCATCTGCGTCGGCTACCAGGCTTTATTTGACAAGAGCGACGAATTCAACAGTTGCGCCGCGGGCCTGGGGATTTTCCCCGGCAAAGTAGTGCGTTTCTCAAGCGACCTCAAGATTCCGCAAATCGGATGGAACCAACTCGACATTGTGCTGCCCGATTGCCCGATTTATAAAGGAATCGCCCCAGGCAGCTACGTGTATTTTGTTCACAGCTTTTTTCCCAAACCGGCCGATCCTTCGATTACCGCAACAGAAACCACCTACGGCGAAGTTTTTGCGTCGTCCGTGTGGCGGGACAACGTGTATGCCACACAATTCCACCCGGAAAAGAGCCAGGCGGTCGGCCTGCAACTGCTCAAGAATTTCGTCGCCCTGGCAAGATAGGGCGTCAAATCAGCTTTTCACAAGCGAACGCAGCGTCGCCAGGTTTTCGATATCCTCGTGCATGTCGTCGGATTTGAAGGTTTCGAGGCAGCCTGGAGCTTTTTTAAACCGGGCGTCATTAACAATATATCGGAACGCTTCGAGACCGATTTTTCCCTTGCCTATGTGTTCATGCCGGTCCACGCGGGAATTCAGTTCCGTTTTGGAATCGTTGAGGTGAAAGGCGACGATCTGTTTTCGGCCGAAGAGCGAATCGATTCGTTTGACAGTTGTGTCCCAGTCTTCGGGCGTCCGAATGTCATGGCCGGACGCAAACAGGTGGGCGGTGTCGATGCACACGCCAAGGCGCTCCGGAAATTGCGCGCGGTCGTAAATCGCCGCGAAATGCTCAAACTGGTTGCCAAGGGAACTTCCCTGCCCCGCCGTATTTTCCAGCGCGATGCGGACCCGGCATTTTTTGGTCGCCGCGGCAACCTCGTCCAGGCCGGCGACGATTCGGCTCAATCCGGTTTCTTCGCCGGCGCCGAGGTGAGCGCCCGGGTGCAGCACCAGAAATGGCAATCCGAGCGCGTCCGCAAATGTAATTTCCTGGGTGAGCGATTGCAGGGATTTGGAGCGATTTTCCGAATCGGGCGCGCCGAGATTGATTAGATAACCCGCGTGGGCAAAAACAGCGTCAAACCGCCCCCGTTTCCATTCCTCTGAAAATCGCTGAACATGCTCCGGCGCATGCGGACGCCCAAACCATTGCATGTTATTCTTGACGAAAATCTGGCAGGACGACGCGCCGATTTGCGATGCCCGGACCAGCGCCATGTGCACTCCGCCCGCGGTCGAACAATGTGCTCCGAAAATCATTCGCGCGATTTCCGGCCGCCTAGAGTTTTCCCGGCTGTTGCAACAGCGCCGCGATATGCGCCAGCAAGCGCCCCGCCGCGCCGCCATCCAATACCCGGTGGTCGAAACTCAACGTCAAATTAGCCTCCATTACCGGAACGAATTGGTTCTTCGCCTCATCCCAAAAGGGCGTCTTTTTGCCGGCGCCAATTCCGAGAACCAGCGTTTGCTCCGGCAACGGAATCGGCGTCGCCCATGTCAAACCGAATGTCCCAAAATTCGTCACGGTGGCAATAGAACCGCCCGTGGCCTCCGGCGGCAGCCGCCGTTGCCTTGCCAGCGCGACCAATTCGTCGTAACGAATCACCAAATCGCTCAACGGCCGAACATCCGCGTTGCGCAACACCGGAACCAGCACGCCGTCGTCCGCCTCGACCGCAAAACCGACGTCGATGGACGGCGGATGGACGATTTTGTTTCCAATCAATCTGCCGGCGGGAGCGCTGTTTTCGCCAAGCGCGATGGCCAGCGCGCGAACGGCATAAAGAGCCGGGCCGATCTTCGGGCTGGTCTTCTTGCGGTGCGCCAGCATCGCTTCGAGAGAGCAAGGCAGCGCAACGGTAGCCAGCGGGCGCGCCCAGCTTCGCCGCATCGCGTCCGCAACGGCCACGCGCATGCTGGAGGCGGTGCTGAGTTTGTGCTTTTCCAGGTTGTCGAGAAATTTTTCGAAGTCCTGGATCGTTACACGGCCCGCCGCGCCGCTGCCCGAGACGCCCGCCAGATCGGCGGCGTGAAGCCCCAACTCCGCCATGCGCGCTTTCATCCGAGGCGACATATAGCTCGCGCCTCCGGCATTCGCGGGCACAGGGAGGCCTCGGACGGTCGGCTCCACCACACGACTGGCTTCCCGTTCGCCGGGTTTGCCGCCGTTGCCGGAACCGTTGGAGGCGGGCCGCTGTTCTTCCGGCACAGATTGATCCAGGCCGAGCCGAGCCGCTTCCTCCTCCGAAATTTCGACGTGCCCCAAAGTCGCGCCAACCGGATAACTTTCGTTGAGCCGCGCTGTCAAGTTGACAACCTTCCCGCCGCAAGGCGAGGAGACATTCATCGTGGCCTTGTTCGTTTCCACTTCGATGACATCCTGATCCGCCGCAACAACGTCGCCGGGTTTGATTAGAAAATTAATAATGGTCGCCTCGGCGATGGATTCACCGAGTTGAGGCATGATGATAGGCAATTGTTTCATGTCACATTTGCAACAAATTCCGCGCGGTTGAACAGATGCTTCGCGCCGTGGGCCGGTGCATCGACCAAAGATTTGGATGATAAGGGATTGGCGTGTCCTTGGCGTTGAGGCGTTGCGGCGGCGCGTCCAACAAACCAAAACCTTCCGTCGCCACGCGCGCAATGACTTCCGCCGTCACTCCTCCCCACGGAAACGCTTCGCCAACGCAGAGCAATCGTCCCGTGCGGGCGACCGATGCGACCACAGTGTCGGTGTCCAGAGGTTTGATCGAGCGCAAGTCCACCACTTCGATTTCCGTCCCCTCGGCCGCCATTTCTTCGGCGGCGGCCAGCGCCTCGTGCAACATCGCGCTATACGCCACAATCGTCAGGTCGCGTCCGGCGCGGGCAATTCGCGCCTTGCCGACGGGCATGGCTTCGGTGGGCAATTGCGGCGCTTTGAGGTGGTAGTAAAGGTATTTGTGCTCGCAAAAAATCACAGGGTCATCGATCGCCACCGCTTCGAGCAACATGCTATAGGCGTCCTCGACAGTCGCCGGCGTCATTACAATCAGCCCGGGATAATGCGCGTACAGCGCTTCCATGCTCTGGCTGTGAAACGGCCCGCCGCCGGAAGTTCCGCCGGAAGGAAGCCGGATTGTAATCGGGCACGGAACGCGCGTGCGCCAATACAAAGTCGCCGCGTGATTGATGATTTGATTGAAGCCGGGAGTGGAAAAATCGGCGAACTGCATTTCGACAATCGGCCGCATCCCTTCGATGGCCGCGCCAATCGCGGCGCCGATAATCGCGTCTTCGCTGATCGGCGCGTCAAGCACACGGCCAGGAAACTCAGTGGCGAGATTCTTCGTCGCCTTGAACGCGCCGCCGAAAGCTCCAACGTCCTGCCCGTATATGAAAACGCGCGGATCATCGGCCAGCGCTTTGGCCTGCGCTTCGCGGATCGCCTCCAGATAAGTGATGCTCATGTCGAGGGAGGACGAACCGGCGCCGGGGTTTCGAACAACTCGCTCAAATGCCGCGAAGCCAGCGCGCACCAGTTCTCCGCGTAAGGATCGGGACCCGGCTCGCGCTGAACTTTTGCGATGGCTTCGGTGACTTCCTGTATCGCCTCGCGTTGGATGGCGCGGATGACTTTGCCGTCTCCCCAGTGCTCCCGCAGGAGCCGCTCCCCGGCCACCTTCAGGCAATCGCGGCCGAGCGGGGATTTCTTGAGTTCCGCGTCAATATAATGTGCGTCGTCATGTTCCCCATGCCCGCAAAGGCGCAGCAAATTTCCGACAACGAGTTGCGGCCCTCCTCCTTCCCGCGCCTCGCTTACCGCTGTGGATAAGACACGAAGACAATCCTCGAGATTAGTCGCATCGACGCTGTGCGCGACAACGCCGTAACCAACCGCCTTATCCGCCAAATCATCGCACGCGAATTGCCGGTTTGTCGGCGTCGAGTAGGCGAATTGGTTGTTGGCGACGACGAGAACCAAAGGAAGGCGTTCCACAGCCGCCTGATTCAAAGCTTCGTGGAACGCGCCGGTCGAAGTGCCGCCATCGCCGATGCACGCGGCGCCCACTGTGCCTTTGATATTTTTGAATTTCCGCACCATCAACGTCCCATTCACGACCGAAATCATCGCACCCAAATGGCTGATCATCGGCAGCAATCCTTCGCGCGGCCGCCCGCGATGCACATTGCCGTCGCGTCCCCGCATCGGACCAAGAGCCGAGCCTAAGTAGGTGCGGACAGCATCGATGACCGGCTCGCCAAAAGCCAGGCGGCCGGCCCCGTCACGGATGAGCGGCGCAAAAATGTCGCCCTTGCGCAACGCCATGCCCAACGAGGCGCTCAAGGCTTCCTGGCCGCGGCCGAGGAAGACGCCGCCGTGGATTTTTCCGGCGCGATACAGGGCCGCCATTTTAAAGTCCAGGACCCGCGAGCGGACCATGAAACGAAAAGCCTTTAAATATTGGGCGGGGAATGAGCAATCAACATCCGACGCCCTTTGGCTTTCCAAAGTTTGCAGCATAACGGGCAATTTAACCGGGATTACCCCCTTGGCGCAATGGTTTCTTTATCAGGTTAAAGGGCAACGCAAAGGCGCGAAAGATGCAAGGACGCAAAGAAAACGAGGGAAAAGGACGGCTTCTGAATTTGGAACTCAGAAAATCAGGACTCGCCCCATCCCAAAATGCCCACGCCAAGATTGCCCTTCCCCAAATCCACTTCATGATTTCCTGAGTTCCAAATTCAGAATTGCTGTTTTTCCAAACCCTACCCTCTTAGCTTTTCCACTCCGGGTATTTTCAGTCGCCTTGCCTGAAGAAGTTCGCCACGCCCGGCAAATTATCCGTGTTGATCAAGTCCACGCCGGCGACATGCATGGCCTGCCAGAAATTAGGATTGTCAGGCGCGTTCCAAAAACGCGCCCGCCGCCCCTGCTGATGAGCGCGGGCAACAATTTTTTGAAGTTTTCGCAAATCCGCTTCCGGCATCGCTCCCGCTCCGTTCCAACGAAAATAGGCTTTCCAATTGCCGCTGATCCAGGGAACCAGCAGCGGTGATGGATTTGTATCAAGATCTCTCACTTGCCCGTCAAGGCCCGCATAACGAATCTTTTCCCCCGCAACCATAGCTTGCTCCTCGTGCCCGGTGATAATGGCAATGATGGCGTTCGTGTGTTCCGTTCCGTCAGAAAAAGAGGAGAGCACATCGGAATAATTTTTAAGCACGCTGCGCAGGGCGGGATATTCCAGCCGCCAATCCTGCTTAAGTTCAATCAATAGCGTGAATTGCGGGCCATTGCTGTAAACATGCCCGCCATTTTCTTTTATCTTTTCGCGAAGCGGGTCGAGATAAAGCGCCTGCAACGTGCGTCCAGGTTTGACCTTGCTCAATTCATGCGCCACCAGCAATTGTCCGTTCGTCAGATAAATGTCCGCCTCGACGCTGCAAAACCCATTATCCAGCGCGTCGAACAACGGATGCGTGTGCATATAATCGTTGTGAGCGTGGGCCTTGGTGATCAATAAAAGCTGCTCGCCGGCAAACAGCCGGTTTGCCAGCAGGACGACGATAACAAAACAAAGCCTTTGCAATTGAATCTTCATAAATCAAAAAACCGCGATGCTCGGAATCCCCCGCTTGCCCTGACAATAAGATTGCGATTACGATCACGAGCGGAAAATGATGCGCTCGTTCGATTATTGGATCAACAACATGTGGAAGCCTTCCACACTGCCTGGGGCGCTTTTTTACGGGTTGATCGTTTTGGTGGGAGCCTGGGCGACCGGGCGGTTTGTCCACATGATCATTCATCGATACCTCGACCGCGCGCAAGCCGACGGCTCTGACGCAACCGGAATCCGCTTTCTGGGCCAATTCGGCAAGCTGCTGGTCTATATAGCCGCGCTTCTCGTTTACACGCATTTAATTCCCGCTTTGCAGAAACTGGGGACGGCCTGGCTGGCAAGCGTGGGCGTGGTTTCAGTGGTTGTCGGGATGGCGGCGCAAAGCACGCTAAGTAATCTTGTGGCGGGAATTTCACTGGTCCTTTACCGGCCATTTAGAATCGGCGATCGCGTGCAGGTCAGCGCGCCCACCGGCCCGGAAATTGGAACGGTGGAAAGCATCGACCTGGGTTACACCACTTTGGAAACGGCGGACGGGCGCCGGTTGGTCATTCCCAACTCCACCATCGCCGGCCAGGCGAGCATCAACCTCACCCGAAGCCACGCCCAGACCGCTCCATTAAGCGTCGCGTTCACGATCGCCAGCGGAGCAGACATCGACCAGGCGCGGAAAATTCTTCTCGACGTCGCCAAAGCGGTCCCAAAAATCGCGACGGTCGCCGGGTGCTTCGTCACCGGCATCAGCAGCGGCGGAACTGTCCTGACACTTTCCGCGACGCCCGCCGCCGGGGCTGACGCCACCCAGCAAAAATCCGACATAATGGAAAACGCCAAGAGTCGCTTTGACACCGTGGGCATCAAGCTCGCGTAGAAGGCGGGTTAATGGATTTGAGCAAATCCTCCGCGTGCCGGCGGGCGGCTTCGCTCTGGCCGCCAAGCATCCGTGTCAATTCCTGAACGCGGCCGGGACGGTCCAGGAGCGTGATTTCCGAAATCGTCCGGCCGTCAACCTGCCGCTTCGTCACGACAAAATGCGAATCCGCGCTGGCCGCAACGGCGGGCAAATGCGTGATGCAGATGACTTGATGCCGCCGCGCGATTTGCGACATTTTTTGGCCCACAACAATGGCGGTTTCCCCGCCGACGTTCGCGTCGATTTCATCAAAAACCAGCAGCGGAATTTCGTCCTCGGCGGCAAGAACGGTTTTCAGCGCGAGCATTACCCGCGACATTTCGCCTGAGGAGGCTATGGCGCGCAAAGGCCGCGTCGACTCGCCGGCGTTGGGCGCGAATTGAAATTCGATTTCGTCCATGCCGGATGGCGTGACCGCCGCCGCGGTGGAAATGGCGACGTTGAAATGACTTTGCTGAAATCCCAGGCCTTCCAATTGCTGCGCGGCGGCTTTCGCGAGTTTTGGAATGGCTTTCCGTCGTTGGGCGGACAATTCACCGCCGACCTTCGTGATTTCGCGGCCCAGTTTTTCCAATTCGGCGTTGAGACGCGCCAGTTCCACATCGCGCGATTCAAGCTGGCGCAGCTTTTTTTCCGCGTCGGCGCCGAACGCGATTACATCGACGAGCGTCGCGCCGTATTTGCGCCGGAGCGAGTGAATTACATCGAGCCTCCGCTCCAATTCGCTCAATCGGGCCGGGTCAACTTCGACCGTCTCGGCGTAACGGCGAAGCGCCAACTGCAATTCGCCCCACATCGTCGCAGCCTGTTCGTGCGCCGACGCAAGCGAGGCGGCGCCGGGGTCCAGACGTTGCAGGCTCTGCAAAGTCCGCCCCAATTCCTCCGCCTGCCGAAGGACCGAATCGTCCTGTTCGCCGAGCAGGTTGAGGGCGGCCTGGGACAATTCAAGCAGGCGCGCGGCGTTTCCGGCGCGTTTGAATTCCTGCTCGACCTGCTCTTGCTCGTCCGGCAGCAATTTCGCCGATGAAATCTCGTTGACTTGAAAACGCAGCAAGTCCAGTTGCTGCGCGTAGGTTTGTTCATCGACTATCAAGGCAGCCTTCTGCGCCTCCAACGCCCGCCTTTGGCCGACAAGCGCCGCGAATTTTTCGCGCAACGGCTTGAGGCTGGCGAAGGCGTCCAAAATATCCAGTTGCCGGGCGGAATGAAGCAGCGATTGATGCTCGTGCGGGCCGTGCATATCCACCAACTCCCGGCCGATGGCGGCGAGCACGTGCAACGTCGCGGGCGAACCGTTGACAAATTGGCGATTGGAACCAGCGGCGGTAAAAACGCGCTTAAGAAGAAGTTGGTTTTCCACGCACGGCTCGAGGCCGTTTTCCTCGAGAAGTCTTTCAACCGCGCCGTTGCGGCCTTTCAATTCAAACACCGCTTCGACCGAGCAACTGTCGGCCCCCGCGCGAATAAGCGAGCGGTCGGCCCGTTCGCCGAGAAGGAGATCGAGCGCGCCGATGATGATCGATTTTCCCGCGCCCGTTTCGCCGGTGATGGCGTTGTAACCGGCCTCCAGCAGCAAGGTCAGATCGGACACCAGGGCAAGATTCTTAATGCGCAACGTGCTCAACATCGGCTGGCCCAAACTTTAAGATTTCAAACTCAAACTTCAAACCTTAATCTAAGCCGTGTCATTTCGGGTTATTTTTCTAGGCTCTGGAACGTCCCAGGGTGTGCCGATTATCGGAAAGGATTATCCGCCGGAGTTCCTGGCCAATCCAAAAAATCATCGCACCCGCCCCTCGATTTACGTCGCCACGGACGCGGTCAAGTTCGTGGTGGATACGACGCCCGAGTTCCGGCTGCAAATCCTGCGCGAAAATATTCGATGGCTGGATGCGGTCGTGTTCACGCATTCGCACGCCGATCATATCATGGGATTGGACGATTGCCGGAGGTTTTGCGATTTGCGCGACGGGAAGGCGTTGCCCGTCTATGCAAGCGCGGCGACGATGGCGGATTTGCGCCGCGTCTTTCAATACGCATTTTGCGCGGAGACTGTTCCGAAGGGCTATTTCGCGCCCGATCCGCGCATTATCGACGGCCCATTTTCGCTGGGCGATTTGGAAATTTTCCCGCTGGCGCTGCCGCACGGAAGCGCGGGAACGAATGGCTATTTATTTGTGCGGAATGGCAAAAAGCGGCTTGCCTATTTGAGCGATTGCAAGGAAGTCCCCGCGCCGGTTGTCGAAAGGGTAAAGGGGGTGGAGCTTGCGGTGTTGGACGCATTGCGCCGCGCCCCGCATCCGACGCATATGTGCCTGGATGAAGCGCTGACGACGGCACGGCGAATCGGCGCGGCGCGGACGTGTTTCACTCATTTGACCCACGATTTTGACCATGACGTTGCCCAGGCGGAATTGCCGGCGGGCGTGGAATTTGCCTATGACGGCTTGCGCATCGATTTGGATTAGAATCAGACGCGCAACTTTGTTGCTGGCGGTCCTCGCTCCGTTCCTGTGCAGAGGTGAATCGGGCGACGAGGTCGTGCTTGTTTACAATTCGCGGATGCCGGAGTCAAAAGACGTGGCCGACCATTACGCCGAGCGCCGTCACGTCCCGCCTAGCCAGATTATCGGTTTGGATTTGCCAACCGACGAAACCATGAGCCGCGCGGATTATCGCGACCGCCTGCAACATCCGCTTCTGCAATTTCTGGAGAATAACAAGCTAATCGTTTATCCCTCGCCCGATGCGGTAAGGGCGTCCGCCGCCAGCATTCGTTACGCCGTTCTGTGTTACGGCGTTCCACTGCGAATTGCCGAGGACCCGTCGCTGATTGAGCCGGGGGAGGAAAAAGTGCGGGCGGAGCTTCGTCGCAACGGCGCCGCCGTCGATTCGGAACTTTGTGTTCTGCCAACGCGGAAGCCGGGCTTGCCGTTGACAGGACCGTTGGGCAATCCCTGCTACGACACCACAAACGCTTTTTGGTTTAATCCCACCAACGGCATTCTGATGGTCGCGCGGCTGGATGGGCCGAGCGCCGAGATAGCGCGGCGCCTCGTGGATAAGGCCATGGATGCGGAAACCAATGGGCTTTGGGGGCGGGCTTACTTCGATCTCCGAGGACTTACAAACGGGGCGTATAAAAAAGGCGACGACTGGATCGGGGCCGCCGCGGAAATATCGCGGCGCTACGGATTCCAGACGGTGGTGGATAACCAGCCCGGGACTTTTCCCGCCGTTTTTCCAATGAGCCAGATTGCGCTTTACGCGGGTTGGTATGATTGGAATGTCTCCGGCCCGTTCGCGCGACCGAAGGTCGAGTTTATGCCGGGAGCCTTTGCTTATCATTTGCAGTCCTTTAGCGCGCAGTCGTTGCGGACTACCAACAAATTTTGGTGCGGCCCGCTCCTGGCGGCGGGGGCGACAGCAACAATGGGATGCGTCGATGAGCCTTACCTGGATGGCACGCCAAACATCGGCATATTCTTCTCCCGTTGGCTTGCGGGCTTTAGCTTCGGCGAAGCGGCCTATGCCTGCCAGGCGGCATTATCGTGGCAGACGACGGTCATCGGCGATCCTCTCTATCGCCCTTTTGGCAAAGACCCGCGCGAATTGCACGAAGCATTGGAACGGCGTCACAACAAGTTGATCGAATGGTCTCACTTGCGGGTCGTGAACCGGAGCCTGATCCTCGGCCTTACACCTCCCAAAATGATTGACTACCTCAAGGACAAGACCGTTCCCCAGGACAGCGCGGTCCTGACGGAAAAGCTTTCAGACCTTTACCAAATCGAAGGCAAAACTTCCTTGGCTATCAATGCCTGCCGTCGCGCGTTAAAACTGGATCCGACACCGCAACAAAAAGTCCGGCTGACCTTGAATTTGGCGGAGAAACTTGCGGCTGCCGGCAAGAAAAAACAGGCAATCACGGTCTATGAGGACTTTCTCAAGAACGCGCCGGACTACCCTGACCCCGTTGCCATCAACACAAGAATTCTGGCACTCGAGCGCCCGTGACGGAATCTCAGGGCTCCAATACAATCCGGTAAAACCGTTGCGCATCCCCGCTGACAAAGTCTGTTGTAAGGATCGTAGTTCCGCTTGCAATGGACGGCAGACCGAAATTGACCCAGTTTGTTTGGAGGAGATTGGTCTTATACTGAACCTGATACGTTTGTCCTGGTATGGCGCTCCAATTCAAAGTCAAACTGCTGTTCGATTGAACCGCCGACTGAAGCGCCGGTGGAAAACCAACGACCGCATTGGCGAGATTTGTTTGGGCCGCGGAAGAATTAGTTCCGTAAGATTGGTAATAAACAAAGGAAGCGCCGGCGCCCGGGGCAAGTGTCATCTCCCGGCCTATGTCCAAGGCATCATCAACAACCGCTCCGGCTGAATTTGTGCCATTGTCTAAAAAAAAGGTGTTGAGATTAGTGGAATTTTGAATTCCAAAATAGCTGGTGATACATGCCGCCAGAACTGCCGCGGTATCTGTGCTGCCAAATAGCACAGTTGTATTGTCATTAGTTAGAATCCCGCTTCCAATTTGAATGGGGCCGGCGGCCGTTGAGTTAGTGTAACGCTGCGCCGCCATAAAATAATAGGCCACATTAGCGCGCAGCCAGTCAGGGTCATAAGTGTCGAAACAGCGCAATGTAATGCTGGACGCGCCATTGTTCGTAAACGTCTGGGCAACCTGCATAACATCGAGACCCGGGACAAGCACGTAGCTTCGCCCCACCGCGACGTCCGCGCCCCCGGCATTGTAAACGCCACTGTAGAAAGCCGATGTGTTGTTGGAGGAGACCAGGGTCATCGGCTGTCCGATCGTGCCGGTATTCGCCTCATTGCGCACGAACGTCGCGCCGTCGGTCCCCGTTTGCAACCCCCAGTCCGAAACAACAATTCCCACGCGATAAAGCTCTATCCCCCCAAAAAGAAGCGAGCTGACGCGCCCGCCGTAGTTTGTAATTGTCACCACAAGATTACCCTGGGATAAAACAGACGACCCGGGCGGATTGATTACCGTCAGTATTCCTGCGCTGCTCAGCGCGGTGCCGTACGCATTGGAAACAAGGCAAGTGAACTGGCTGCCAGAATCCATCAAATGCAAGTTACTCAAGGTATAGCTCGATGCCGTGGCGCCGGTTATAGCCGAACCGTCGCGACTCCAAGAGTAACTCAACGGAGTAGATCCCTCGCCGCCAACTGAGAACGTCGCGCTTCCTCCGACGATCGCCAGCGTGTTGGATGGTTCGGTAATAATTGACGGCGCGCTGGGCGGAAATACGAGGCTTACGTTGTCCATCATAAAATGCGCGCCGGTGCCGACATAGCCCGGATGCAACACTCCACCCGACGAGCTAAACTCCACCGTCGTCACGCCGACGTAATCAAAGGTAATCAGCGTCGGAGCCGTAGCGCTGAGTATGTAACTGTTATCATAGACCAGATTCGATTCGCAATAACCCTTGGCCTCGACCCGAAGACCGTCATTCCATGCCGCCGTCATAAAGGCCGAAAGCAGATCGAAAGGAGTAACGGACGTTACGGCGGCCGCAGTCCCGAAACCATCGAAGATAACATTATTGGGGGAAACCACACCAACGTTGTAGCCGCTCGGGCCGTTTGCTGTAAAACCGTTGATCGAATTAAAATTGCTCCAAGTCAATCCGTCATAAGGGTCGGGCACATCCGTGCCACCTCCGGATAGGTCGTCGAAGGTCGCCAAAACCGGGTTTCCAGAAATGACAGTAAGCATCGCGTTGGAGCTTGTCGTTGAACCAAGAGAGTTGGAGACAACGACTGTATAGGCGCCGGTCTGGTTTGTTGTAAGATTTGTCAGCACAAGCGTTGAGTCGGCGCCGCCGATATTTGTGCCGTCAAAGAACCATTGATACGACAACGGCAATTGCCCGGCCGCGAACACGCTGAGGCTGGCCGTCCCCCCAGCTAGCGCGACAGTCGAAACCGCCGGTTCGATGGCGATCACTGGAGCGCCGTCAGCGCCGAGCAGAGGAGTCACACTAATGTCATCCAGACCAAGGAAACTCTGGTCGTCGCGAAAACCAAATTGCAAGACGGCGTTGGTGCTGTCTGCCATTACCTGAAATTGAAGGTTGGTCCAACCAAGTGCGCCGATATTGGTTTGATCGAAGACAGCCTCGCCATTCCACACCGCTTCAAATTCATTCGGGCCAAGTCCATCCGAGCTATTCAGCCAAAGGGAAACAAGGTAGGTCCCTCCGGGCGATGTTTGCAATGTTTGAGAAAGATAGCCGAGCGAACCCCCCGGGCCTAGCAATGCGCCGTAAGTGCCCGAGTGGACGCCGGGCGCGCCGCTGCTGACCGAACAGTCGATTGTATTTCCCGATTCACCCCACGAAGAAAAACTGCCGGTTTCAAAACCTCCGTTTTGAACCAATTGCTCGCCCGCTGGCGCGACATATACTGTCAGGAAAGCGCCGGAACTGGCCACAACCCCAAGCACATTGCTGATCGTCACTGTATAGGTTCCAATGTCAGCCGCGGATATGCCGCTCAACGTCAAAGTAGGGCTGGTTGAGCCGGAAATTCCGGCGCCATCAACAAGATTGGTTCCGTCATCCTGCCATTGATAGGCAAACGGCCTATCACCCAGCGCCACCACAGTAAATTGCGCGCTAGTACCCGCCATCGCTGTTTGACTGGCGGGTTGTTGGATGATAACGGGCGCGGACTGCGGGATGACAAGCAGCGCATCGGAACTCGTGGCAACTCCCGCCACGTTGCTTGCGACCAGCGTATAGGTTCCGGCATCGCTCGGGGAAATATTACTGATGGTCAAAACACTGCTGTCGGAACCGTAGATGTTGCCGGCGTTCGAGAAGATCGATTGCGAACCGCTGATGCGCGCGTCGTCGTTGAGGTTCGTCCCATCATGTTGCCACTGGAAAAACAGCGGAAGTCCGCCGCCGGCCGCCGCCGCGAATATTGCCGTCGCGCCACCCAGCAGCATTTGAGTGGCTGGCTGAGTCAATATCACCGGCGCTTTAAGAATCGACAACACGAATTGCCGGGTAAAGACCGCCTCGTCGTTAAGGTTGGTGAACCAAAGTGTCGCGGAATAAGTTCCAGGAGTTAAGTCGCCGGCCGCGGCGTTCAACCCTACCGTCACATCGACGCCCGATAACGGAGTCAGATACCCCATGGATGGTGTAATGCTCAACCATGCCGCCGAACTGCCCGCGCTCCAGCTCACCGTGTACGGGCTTTCGTTTGTCAATAAATAATTTCCAGGCCCGCCGCCAAATGGCCCTCCCACCCCTCCTGCCATCGCGAAATTTCCCGGAGGCGAAAGCTGCAATGCGTCCGGCGGCGCAAGCGCGTTCACAAGATTGCTCCCAATCGGAGTGCCCCATCCCGTGCAAAGATCGTATCCGGACGCGGCGCTGAAAAGATTCGGGCTTTGGCTCCATTCGTTATTGCCAGTGGTAATGTCGTGAAAACACGCCCCATACCCCGCGCCCCTGCCAATCGCATAAACCGCCGGATTGATAAACCCCAGGGGAGCCTGCCCATTTTGCGCCGCCTGCTCATTCGCCAGCGCCACAAATGCCGCCCAGAGCGGAGTCGCGACGCTTGTGCCCCCTACTGTGTCTGTTGAACCATCATCGTCGAAAACCAGCACATTGTCCGCGATCATCGCCACGTCAGGCACATTCCGCATCGTCGTCGATCCGTTGTTGGTGGTCATGCTGATCCCCTGCTGCCAGGCGGGAATCGGATAACTCGTGCTGATCCCGCCGCTGCTGCCAATGCCATCGTAGTTGCTCCCGTATTCCACGTCCCAGTTCCAAACCGTTTCGGACGACCACGCCCCTCCAGCCGTCGTGGTTGTCAGGGTCGTCCCTCCCACGATGGTGACATTGGGATCGTCCCCAGGCGTCACAACTCCGTTCGCCCAGGCATCGGAATCCCCCGAAGAATTGAAAAATGATTGCCCCTGCGCCGCAAACTCCTGAAAAATCTGTTCCGTGCTCGGATCGATTCCATAGAGCCACGACGCGCTCAATTGCCGCGCAAGACGATCCGTCGCCATCCGGTTCAAAACGTCGTCCGGCACTTCTCCCTCATACACCAAAACAGAATCCAACCCCGGCGCCATGCTCATCGCCATGGTAATATCCAGCGAAACCTCGATGTTGCCGCCCCCCGGCGTTCCGTCAAATCCATCCAGCAAAATCGTTTTCAACGGGATCGTCGGCAATGACGCATGGCTCACATAATTGGCAACGTCAGACGGAAAAAACCCGTCTAACTCAAATAACCCCACAGACTGCCCCGCGCCCGTCAATACAACTCCAGGAACGTACGCCGCGCGAAAATCGCTTCCCATATACGTGCCGTCCGGCCCCGTTCCGTTGGCAAGCCTCGTTCCCGTCAAGCTCCCGACCTTCGGCGCCGTCCGCAAAATCATCGGGCGCGGCACAATGTAATTATCCAGCCCCGCGATGTGCAAAACGGGCGTCGCAAGTTCCAGCGAAGGCTCCGCGTCCGGCGCGTAAAACGTGCGATTTTCCCGCGGATGCTTGTAGGTCCGCATCGTGACATGCAGCGTTTTTTCAATGTCCTCAATCCTTCCCGAAACATCCAACAGCGTTCGATTTGAGTGCGTGCCCGCGACCTTCAATCCGTGCGCCTTGGCAAACGCCATGACCGCCTGATAGTCCTGCTCCGTCGGCCCGAATTGTTCGGCAAACTGGTCCGCCGTTAAAAAGTGATGGAAATCCGGGCTGGCGGGGTCATAAAGGCGTCCGAGCAAATTCGTCAGCGCCTCCCTGTTGCGCAGCGACAACCCAATCGCCAGTTTTAGTTCATTGGAAGCCCCAAGTTGCCCCACCGGCTCAAGCTCGCGGACCCCTGCGGGAACATGGCCCTCCAACCTCTGCATATCCGCCCCTTGGACGGTTATGGCCGCGTAGAGACAAAGCAGGAGGGTGAGTATGGGAGGGTTTTTCATTTTTGCTCTTGGCTGCAATGCGAACGAATCGCGGCAGTTTATACCCCGCAATCGACGAAATTGCAAGGGGTATGCGCCCCGAAAGCTTTTCCTGCACGGCTGGCTCATGAACTTTCCAAGGCGGCGGATTGCTTGGAGGTGACGAGGGCGAAGGCGCGGCGTTGATGTTCCAAGCCCATTTCTTCGTGGAAGTCGGACAAGGTGGCCTTGGCCCGTTTGGGGTGTTGCGCGCG
>DATAUD010000068.1:0-17762 GCA_036268455.1 Verrucomicrobiia bacterium | reverse complement strand
CGCGCGCAACACCCCAAACGGGCCAAGGCCACCTTGTCCGACTTCCACGAAGAAATGGGCTTGGAACATCAACGCCGCGCCTTCGCCCTCGTCACCTCCAAGCAATCCGCCGCCTTGGAAAGTTCATGAGCCAGCCGTGCATAAACGTTAAGCGCCGTTTTTTCCGACTGCAACAGTAGGAAACGTTGTTTTACCGGCTGGTCAATTGCGTTTGATAGCGCGGGACGATTTCAATGCTTTGAAGATTCGCGATGGCGGAAGTGTTCGCGAAATCCGGGCGCGCGCTTTGGGCCATGTAAATCGGGGCATCCTTTCGCAACGGTAGAATCGCGATGCGAAGGCCGCTGGCAAGAATGCCGGGAGCGTGACGACTCAGCCCCACATCCAGTGCGTTGCCGTTGTAAAAGTCGTCGGTGATTAATTTGCCGTCGAGCGTGACGCGGGCGACATCGCCGACGTAGTGAAAGCGAAGGATGGGGTCGGCGCGCAGGTCGATGCCCGCGGGGATTGTGACGCGCCAAACGGCTGCGCTTTCAAACTCCGAATCCAATGGAGCGGTGGCAACGGGTCGGTCGATTTTGCCGAGGGGAATTTCGCGCGGCGGTCCGGCGGATTGCACTTTAACGAAAGTGACTTTCAGATTTTCGGGGTCTGGCGCAAGTGGCGTAAAGCGACGGAAGATGCCGTCTGTTTGAGAAGACAGATCGTGACCGTCGCATTGGACGGACGCGGGCGGCGGATAAATGGCGACGCTGAGATCGGCGGGATTAGTCGAAGTAAGGCGCAAAATGTCGCCGTCGAGAAGGAGGTTTGCCTTTGTCAGGAAAACGCGGTCGCGGCCACGCCAATTGCCCTTCCAGAAATGGAGCGAGTCTTCATTGTCCAGCACGATGGCTCGGAGCAAGCGGCCGTCCGGCAACCGAAACGTAAAGTTGCCGGGGTCGATGGGCGGACTATTCGTATTGAGGGCAAATTGAGGATCGACGCCTTCAGTTTTGGCGAAGAAAACTGTGCGCGTATCGGTATCGTCGATGGCGGTCAGCGGTTGGGCGGTGGCCCAGAGAAGTCGAACGCCCTCGGCAATGTAGAAATTGAACGGCCAGATGAAACATGCGCCGGATGGAATGGTGATGGGAGTTTTGGGAAAGGTCAGCGGGCCAGCCGGGAGATGGATCGCGAATTGGACGTCTTTTTTCGGCGGCATTTCGTGGAGGCGCTCGTAATTGTTCACGAAAACGAAACCGCTGTCGCCGTCCGAACGGACACTCCAGCGCAAGGTGTCAAAATCATTTTTACCGCGCGGAAGTTGATCGGGCATGGTTGCGGGCATTCCGCCCAGAACCGAACCCCATTCGTGCAAGAAAAGATGGAGACGGCGCAGGCGATGATATTGCTCGCGGATTTGGCCGTACTGGCCAATCGGGGCCTGAAAATCGTAGTTCTTGACAGGTATGTCGTTCCAGTATCCCGTGGCTTGCGATTCCATCAGCGTCGTCAATTTCCCGTCGGGATTCACGCCGCCGTGGTACATGTAATAGCCGGGCAAGGCGCTGCCGGAACCGAGCTTGATGAGCGTGGTGGATTCGATGTCCCTGGGATCTATCAGGATGCGCCGATGGTAGCTGTTCATCATGCCGCCGCCGATTTCGCAAGTAAGATACGGGTAACGCGCGGCGTCGGGAGGGTCCGAGCTGCCTCCTTCGCCTGGAGGTCCCTCGAAAGTGGCGTCGTCCATCCGGAAGTTGGAGAAGTGAAAACCCTTCCAATAGCCGGCGGGCATCGGCGTGAGAACGCGGTCCCAAAAACCTTCCGCATAGACGCCGTAGAGCGGGATGAGTTGGCCGAAAGGCACCTGGCCCGAAGGCTGGTTCCAACCCGTGCGCGTGTACAGCGGCGCATCGAGTCCGGCGGCGACGCCGATGCGTTTGAGGGTCATCAAATGCGCGGCGGGGCCGTTGTATTCGTTTTCGAACTGGATGCCGATGACCGGTCCGCCATCCTTCCAGAAAAGTCCGTGAAGCTGTTTTGCGATTTCGCCGTAAAAGATGGCGACCTTTGCGAGGTAGTTCGTGTCATTGGAACGCGTTTTCCAGCCTTTTTTCAGCAGCCAATCGGGAAAGCCGCCGTTTCGCGCCTCGCCGTGGTCCCATGGACCGCAACGCACGACCGATTCCAGACCCACCTCGCCGCAAAGCTGAATGAAGTGACGGAGATTTCGGGACCCGGACCAATCAAATTGGCCTTCGATCTCCTCGTGGTGAATCCAGAAGACGTATGTGGAAACGATGTCAACGCCGCCGGCCTTCATCTTAAGCAATTCCTCGCGCCACTCATTCTCCGGGTAGCGCGAGAAATGAAATTCGCCCATCACAGGGATCGACCGTTTTCCATTGAGCAGAAGACTGCTGCTATCGAGCGTCAGCGTCGCGCCATCGGGCTGGCGCGCGGTTCCCATTTTGAAGTCTTCTGTAAAGGGCGGCTGTGGTTTGGAGACGGTGACGCTGTAGCAATCGGCGGCGGCAATCGAAGAACCGAAAGCCAAAGCGGCCAACCACGCTGCCAACCCCAATTTCCCGACATTAACTCTAGTCACAAGAAAACGATCAGCTTACGGAGTCGGCCCGGCAAGCCGGTAGAACAGGTGCGATCCGGCGCCGGTAACCGTCACTATGTGGTTGCCCTGAGTGTTGGCCACAGCGGTCCAATGGATCAAGTCCGTGGAGCTTTGCACGAAGACGGTTGGATTGCCGACCCAGGAAAGTGTCACTGAGCCGCTCACCATCGGGCCGATCTCGATGCCTCCGATGAGGCTGCCCGCGCCGGTGGCTTGAATCGTGAATGAATCGTAATTAAGGTCCGCGCCGGAAGTCCCATAATGTTGGAACAACAAACCGGCGGCGGTGATCGGGCCGCTGACGTTTTGGGCCGGTGTTCCGCCAACGATCACGCCGTTAGTGCCCGCAAAAGTGACAGTCTTCCACTGCGATGCGGCGGGGCTGTATATCTCCGGACCTAACGTGATGTAGGCCGATGTGGATAAGTCGAGTGTGTTGGTCGGCTGCACTGGGGTCGCCATGACATACCATTGGCCGCCTTGCTCAACAGCGAACGAAGCGGAGGCGTTGGTGTATTCGGTATTGCCCGCTTCCATGCTCACTGAAAAACCGATAGTGCCGGCGGGATAGTCCGCGGGGTCAAATGCAACGAATGGCAGTCCCGAAAAACCGGTGTCGCTGATGGTTGAAGCATAGAAGAGGGAATTGGTCTGGGTTCCTTCGTAGGCGTAAGCGGCCCCCTCCCCTTCCAAGGCAGTGCCGATTTGGAAAACGCGAGCGGGAGTGTCCGACTGGTTCGTCCAGCCAATAATGCCAAGGGGCTGATTCGCCCCACCTGACGGGATCGGCTGATAAAGGGGAAATGATTCGTTGTAAATCAAGCCAAGCGGCGGAGGCGTCACGGTCAAAGTTGGAGGCCCATATTCACTGCTGTCAACATTGGCGGTGCCGGCGGGATTGGAAACTGTCGGGTCATAAGTTCCCTGGTCGGCGCTGCCGGCATTCTGAATCGTGATTTCGGTGGTTTGCGATCCGCTGATGATCGATCCCGTGGGGGTGACGCCATCGGTCAGATCGACACCGTTGTCGTTGAACTGCCAGTTGTTGGTGAGCGGGAGCGTTCCGGCCTCCGTAAAATGGAAGGACGCCCCGCCGCCCGCGTAAACCGTTTGCGGATACGGCACGTTTGGCTCGGACGGAAAGCTCGGCAGAACGGGCGGGGTGGAATCGGTCACCAGCGCAAAATAATCGACATCGTATTCGGCGGGAGTCCCGTTAAAGACGAAAACCAGCCCCGCGCCGATAATGTCGCCCGCAAGGTCAGCGGTGATCGCTGAACCGATGGTTGCGGAACTCGGGCCGACCGTCAGCGTGTTCCATTCCAGCATGGCGGGACTGAATTGCAGTCCGTAGGTGTTATAAACGCCCGGAGCCGTGGACAACTGGATTGCGGAGGAGCTTGCATACCACTGGCCGCCCGTCATCTCGACCGCGAAATAGATACTCGCGTTATTGGCGGTGGGGTTGGCGATTCCCGCTCGGAAAGAGACGAAGGAGAAGTTGGCGGGGTTTATGTTGGTAAAGGGCATACCTGGCAAACCGGGAACATCCGTGGCGCTTGAGGTGAAAAAGCCGGTGGTCGTCGCGGTGGTTTCATAGGCATACAAACTGCCGCTTTCGTCGAGGCGGTTGGGATTATCCGAACTGGGGACGGTGGCAAACCATCCGTCAGCCGCCGGCGACTCGCCCGTGGGGAAAGGGCCGACGAACGGGAACATTGCCGCGTACAAAATGTCATTCGGCAGCGGATTAACGGTCAATGTGTTGGTAGCGTAATTGGTGCTGTTGTCCGCGCCGTATTGGTTGGCCACCTCCACTGAATAAGTCCCGGCGTCGGCGGAACCGACATTGGAAATGGTGATGAGGTTGCTGTTTGCCCCGATGATAAAGGAGCCGGTTCCGGTCGAGCCATTATTGAGAACAGTAGCGGAGCCGCCTGGCGCCGTTAATGTCCAGGTGTAAGTCAACGGCGCTGTGCCGACAAACGCATCCACAGCAAATGACGCGGTACTTCCCGCGTAGGCCGTTTGACTGAATCCGGCGGCATCAATCTTCGGCTTCACTTCGCCTGAATTGACCAGTGGCGTCGTCACGCTGACTGAGGCGTAATTAATGCCGTAACCCGTTGTGCCGCCCGTGTAGGCTGAATCCCCGACGACCACGACGCCAATGCCGGTGATCGAGCCGGACAAATTGCTGGTCGCGGGGCCGCCAATCGCCACGCTCCCGGTGGCATTCACGGCACCCTCGTCGAACGTCAGGATGTCCCAATTATTGGACGCGGGGCTGAAGACCAGACTGTTGTGAGCGAAGATCGGTGTTCCGTTGGGTCCATAATTTGTAAGCCCAGTGGCGGAGACATACCATTGGCCCCCTGCTCCGGCGACGGCGCCGATTTGGACCGCAAAATAGTCAGTCGCCACGGTTGTGGAATTGGTCTGAGACTCCAGGTTCAGGACGATTCCCCCGGGATAATTGGCCGGACTAATATCGGTAAACGAAGAGTCGCCATCAATGCCCGGCCCATTGGTGTCCGTGGTATAGAAAATTCCGATGTCAGCGGCTTGATCCAAGGACGCATAAAAGGCGTTATTCGTGCCGTTTATGTTCCCCAGTGGAGGAGGAGGAAAAGTCACGCCGGTGCCAGGGTCGAGGCTTCCGGGCGCGGCGTAGGAACCGGTATAGGCGATGCCAGACGCGCTCCAGCCAACATCAGCAACGTCCGACGCACCGTTCTGGGTGCCCGTGGCATTGAAGAAAGGCGTTCCCCAGTCTTCTGAATAAATCGTGGCGGAGGGCGGGGTGACAGTCGATGGGACAGACGCCGACAGGATGATCTCGTTATAATTCCAACCGCCGGGCCCAACCTGAACAATACCGATGCCAGTGATCAGGCCGGACAAATTTGCGGGCGCCACCGAACCGATGGTTACGCCGCTCCCGCCGATGGTCAGTTGGTTCCAGGCGGATGCCTGAGTCGTATAGGGCGTGCTTGTCAGCGTAAATTGGGGATAGCTCGGATCGGAACCTGCCAGCGGGGTGGCCGATACGTACCACGCGCCGCCCACCTGCACGGCAAAGTAGTTGACGGCGGCGCTGCCTTCGTCGCTCGCTTCCACGGAAAGCGTCAGGCCCGTATGTTGCGTCGGGTCGATGGGGTTGAATGCGGTGTCGCCGTCGGCCCCCGCCCCCGCTCCGGCGACGGTATAAAGCATTCCATTTTGCCCAGCCCCCAGGCCGGTGAAATAAATGGTGTTCGCAGGCAACGAATTGCCGCTGGAGGAGTCTGTCGCGGCGCCAGCCTGGAAGATGCCTTCGTACGGGCCGCTGGAACCACTGGCCGGCGCGACGAGAGTCCAGCCAATATTACCGAGATTTGCGGAAGAACCGTTGCTCGAACCCCAGTCTTCCGTATAGAGGACGGTGGATGCCGCGAAAGCCGGCAATATTGCGCCAAGAAGGCCGGCGGCGAAGACAATGACGGGCAGTGTTTTTTTCATAAATGGATTGGTTCAGTTGTAATGGGTTTGGAAAAGGGACACTGGTTGTTGTTAATTATACGGGTTCATCCACACGGGCCAGCGTGTGGGAGGATCGGGAACCCATCCCGGAGACCAATTGAACGACCAAAGCTGCTTTAGCCCGACGGCTTGAACAGAGGAATCGAGAAAGGCCATGTTCTCGGGATTTCTGCCGACGTGCCGAGCCAGGGCGAACTCGCTCAAGCCGCCGTCCTGAACCGGGGACTGGATTCCTTGCGCCGCAGGAGCCGCGTCGGTGGGCATCGGGGTGGTTCCGTCCCAAATGCCGTCAGCGAACACCGGGGTGATATGAAGCGGGCCGGCGAGGGTCATTTTCAAGCCATAGAGGTTGCCGTTGAATTCGTAACTGCCTTCTTCTCCGGGATAGCCCCAAGGCTCCTCAACCGGATAGCCGTTCACACCCATTTGTCCCCACGACAAGAAAGTGGCATCCATCGCTGTGGACTGTTGTTCGGCGGCGGGAAGGGAACTTCGAAGCACGATCGCGGCGGGGCAAAGGCAGATGTTCGTATTGTTATAGTAAGGCTGGCAGGCCCCCATCCACACGCCGTTGGACCCGTATGCCCACCCGGGCGGAAACTCATCCTTATTGTCGTTGGCATACATATTAAAGGAGATAACCCACTGATGGAGATTGGATTTGCATTGGGTGCTCAATGCCGAGAGTTTGGACTTGGCTAGAGCAGGCAGGAGCATCGCCGCCAAAATCGCGATAATGGCGATAACCACCAGCAGCTCTATCAAAGTAAATCCTTTGAGCGGGCGTTTCCCTCTTTTGAGACAATTCGGCTTCACACCTCTTATCCTGTGGTCATGCGGGAATTATCCCTTTATTTTGGACCTTGGCTAGCCTCACAAAGGTATGGTTTTATCCCCCGCCTTCGCTGCGCTTCGGCGCGGCAAGCCCGCGCATTTGTGAGGCTATTCAGACCGGCGGCTTTATGAGACCATCCGGCCATGCCCAATAAACTTTCCGTGGTTGCGTTGATTTTGGCGCTTTCCTCGCTGCTTATTTCTTGGGGGTGCGCCAGCAGCGACCCGAAGCCTTCGCCATTTTATCTCGGCGCGGATATTTCCACGCTTTCGGAGGTGGAACGGCGGGGTGGCGTTTACATGGACGGCGGCAAACCGGGAGATGCCCTGGCCATATTTATGAAAAATGGCTGGACCTGCTTCCGTTTGCGAATCTGGGTTGATCCGCGAAACGGTGTCAACGGGTTGGAATACACGATAAAACTGGCCAAACGCATCAAGGATGCCGGCGGGACATTCATGCTGGATTTTCATTACTCCGATTGGTGGGCTGATCCACAAAAACAAAACAAACCCGCGGCGTGGGCAAAACTGGATTTTAACGGCCTGGTCAATCAGACGGAATCTTACACATCGAACGTGATCAGAACCCTTAAAAACGCCGGCGCAACGCCGGACTTTGTGCAAATTGGCAACGAGATCACGGGAGGTCTTTTGTGGCCCGACGCGCAGGTAAAAGTCCCGCTATCCACAGTCAAAGTGTTTTCGGGCGATGTCACCGTGATCGCGCCGCCCGAACCATATGACGACGAAAAACAGTGGAGCCGTCTCATTCGCGTTCTCAAAGCAGCCGGGCGCGGCGTCCGCTCGGCCACGACGCCCGAGGATCACGTACGGATCATCGTTCATATTGATTGCGGAGGCGATTGGCCGGTGACGAAATGGTACTTCGACCATCTTACGAGCGCTGGAGTTGATTTTGATGTCATCGGCCAAAGCTTTTACCCGAACTGGCACGGCACGATTGAAAACCTGCGCGACAACCTTCGGGAAACGATCCATCGCTACCACAAAGATGTAATGGTGGTCGAAACCGCGTATCCTTCGCGAGACACGCACCCCTCGGCGGCGGCGGCGAAGAACATGATCTGGCCGATGACGCCGGAAGGGCAGAAGGAGTTTTTGGCGGACGTCATTAAGGCCGTCAAAGGGGCTTCCGAAGGGCGCGGGATTGGCGTCAATTATTGGCATCCGGAAGGCACTTACGTTCCAAACGCTGCAGGGTGGCGCGGCAGGCCGGACGCGAATTCTCTTTTCGACGCAAAAGGCAATGCGCTGCCGGCCATGAACGTTTTGCAAATGCCAAGTCTAAGCAATAGCATGTCCGAATGCACACGGCGTCTTTGATTCGTTCCCTCGCGGGCGTTTTGTGCATTGCTTTGCCGGCCCAGACCGTGCGTGGAGATGCGGATGTCACAAATATCCGGCAAATCCGCCTTCTCGCATCCCAAACGCCGACGACGAGTTATTCTTTCCATTTGACAGGGGACGTTTGGTGGGCAAATCCGGCGAGCGGCAATATCGTTTTGAAGGACGACTCCGGCGCCGCGCAGTTGGAATTGGATTTGAACGGCGTGAGGATTGAAGCGGGAGAAAAAATTTCTTTGGAGGGAGACGGAACGATCACGCGGACGGGCGCCAAGTTCAAGATCGGAAATAAAGGGCCGGTGGTGGACAATGACGGCGTTCATGGGACTGTAGAAAAATCAGGGGCGGCTTTTTTGAAAGCGGGCCGCAACCCGATTCGAGTGGAATGGTTCAACGGCGTGGAGAAATACGGCTTGGAAGTCGATTATAAGGGGCCGGGGGCGCCTCGTGGAAAATTTCCCGACTCGGCGCTTTTTCGGCTCGACGGCGCAAGCAATTGGGTTCACGGCCTCAATTACAAATGCGTCGAAGTTCCCGGTGAAATTTTGCCCGATTTCAATTCATCGGCAGCGCTCGCAACGGGGACCGTCAAGAATTTTGATCTCAGCGTCATTCCGCGCCCCGAACATGTGGGGATTTCTTTCACAGGCTTTTTGGAAGTTCCGCGAGACGGCCTTTACTTTTTTTATACGGCGTCCGACGACGGGAGCCGATTGTTTGCGGGCGAACCTTCGTTGCGCGCGAGCGTGACGGGGAGAGCGGCGTTTCCCAAAGCGCGGCCTATGATCATTGGCGAAAGCGGCGACGATGGCCAGTGGGTGGCAGTCGAAGGGAAGGTGACGTTTGTGAGCGAGGACCCGGATGGTTTGAAACTCGAACTTAGCGCCAGAGCGGGCCGCATCAGCGTGGAGATTCCGGGCGGTTCCGGCCTCGCGTCCGCCGATCTTCTAAATCGGCGCGCGCGCGCGACGGGGTTTTGCCAGGCCGGCTCAATGATCGATGGCGCTCAAGTTTCCAGCATTTTATTGGTCCCAAGCCGGAAGGAAATTGAACTGATGGAGACTCAGAGCGAGGCGGTCGAAATTACCGGGACCAATGCGGCGGGATTGCCTCTCCTGGTCAACGCGTCTGACATCCATCGGTTGAAACGCGAAGAAGCGCAACGCGGATATCCCGTTAAAATCCGGGGGGTCGTGACTTCTGTTCTGCCGGAGCATCAGGCGTTCACGATTCAGGACTCGACGCGCGGGATTTATGTCGTTGATTTTTCCGAGAGCCGTTCGGACCCGGCGCGCATTGGGGAGTTTTTGGAAGTTGAGGGAACGACCGATCCGAGCCTGTTTGCGCCGGTCGTCAACGCGCGCCATGTGGAAAGCCTCGGCGCCGGAGACCTCCCGGACCCGGTCCATCCAACGCGTGACCAATTGATGAACGGGAGTCTGGACGCCCAATACGTGGAGATCCAGGGCATCCTTACCTCCGTGCAGGATGACGGAGTGACCCTGCTCACGGCGGACGGCAGAATTAAAGCGGACTTGCGCGTGGCCGGACTTCAAACGCGGGACCTGGCGCGTTATGAGGACGCGTTGATTCGCGTGAGGGGATGTTTGTTTGCGACGTGGGATTACGTGACGCACCGCGTCAAGGTGGATGAGATTCGGATTAACGGCGGCGCTGTGACTGTGGAGCAGCCGGCGCCGGCGGATTTGTTTGCCATCCCGAGAAAAAAAGCGTCCGAACTGTTGCTGTTCGATCCGCAGGCCGGGGTTTTTCAACGTGTGAAAGTTTCCGGCGAAATCATTTACGCGGGGGCTTCGGAATTTTTCATGATGGACGGGAGCAATGGCGTGCGGTTCATCGCCAAACATCCAGCCGACCTGCGGGCCGGAGACCTCGTGGACGTGGTGGGTTTTCCGGAATTGAGCAGCGCCTCGCCGGTCTTGCGCGAGGCCGTCGTTCGCAAAACCGGTCACGCTGATTTGCCGAAAGCGCGAATCCTGGACGCTGACGATTTGGTTCGTCCGGAGATGGATTCCACCAGGGTCCGAATAAAAGCGCTGCTGGTAAATCAACGCGCCGGGCCGGCGGGACAATCGTTGGAGATGCGCGTCGGACTGCGATCTTTTCTTGCGTTGCTGCCAGATGTGTACGGGGAAGTTCGCGACATACCGGAGGGAAGCCAGTTAGAGCTGACCGGGACATGGGTCGTCCAACACGTGAGCCAGGATGTCGCGTCGTTTGAATTGCTGCTCAACTCGGCTTCGGACGTCGCAGTGTTGGCGCGCCCGCCGTGGTGGACGTTGCAAAGGCTGCTTTTTATTTTGGGGGTCCTGGCGTGCGTTCTCGCTGTTACAGTGCTCTGGATCAGCCAGCTTCGCCGTAAAGTTGAACAGCGCGGGGCGGAACTTGAGGCGCAAATCCGCGAACGGCAACGCGTGGAGCAACAGCACGCGATGGAACAGGAACGCGCGCGCATCGCCCAGGATTTGCACGATGAGCTTGGGTCGGGTCTTACGGAAATTACGATGCTCGGCGCGAGAGCGCGGTCCAACTCGCGAAACGGCTACCTCGACCAGATGGCGGACAAGGCGCGGCAGATGGTGACGGCGCTGGACGAAATCGTTTGGGCGATGAATCCGACGCACGATTCGCTGGCGTCGATGGTGAGCTATTTTTCACTTTACGCGGAGCGGTTTTTGGGATTGGCGAACATCGCGTGGCGGTTGGAAGGGCCGTTCAAAACGGACGACCACGCCGTGGATTCGCGGCATCGCCACGAATTGTTTCTTGCGTTCAAAGAGGCGCTGACAAATGTGGTGCGGCATTCGGGCGCGACGGAAGTCCGACTGAATATCCAGATTGAACATGAACAGGTCCGGCTGACGATTGCCGATAACGGACGCGGCTGGACCGGAACGGGACAGACGGAGGGAATGGACGGCGTCGCGAACATGCGGGCGCGGATGGGAAAATTGGGAGGGAAGTTTCAAGTCGATTCCCGAAACGGGCACGGGACGGTCGTCCGTTTTGATTTGCCGTTGAATTGAGAATTATGACCAGGATCGCAATCGTCGAGGACAACAAAGTCATCCGGGAAAGCCTCATGGAATTCGTGCAGGCGGATTCGGAATGCGCATGCGTGTACGCTTGCGCAACGGCGGAAGAAGCGCTGAAGGAAATTCCAAAGCAACAGCCGGAAATCGTGTTGATGGACATTCAATTGCCGGACATTTCGGGGATCGAGTGCACGGCGCGGCTGAAACAGATTTTGCCGGCGGCGCAGATCATCATGGTCACTGTGTATGAAGACACCGAGCGGATTTTCAAGGCATTGCGCGCGGGAGCTTGCGGCTACTTGTTGAAACGGTGCACGCCGGAGGAATTGGTTTCGGCGATTCGCGAGGTGCGACAGGGAGGAGCGCCGATGTCGCGGGACATCGCGCGTAAGGTCATACTTTCTTTTCAGGAACCGGCGGCGGCGACGGCGGAGGTGGAAGGGCTTTCACCGCGAGAACGGGAAATTCTTGAGTTGCTGGCGGGCGGGCTTCCAAACAAACAGATCGCCGCGCGCACAGGGCTGACCGACGGGACAGTGCGGTGGCACCTTCGGCATGTTTACCACAAACTGCACGTGAGATCGCGAACGGAAGCGGCGCTGAAATTTTTGGGAGCGAAGAATGAATAGCTTCGGTTTGCGGTTACAATTTGCAACCTCAAATTCGTAAATTCCTTCTTTAAGTTAAGGTTTTTGACTCGCCCTCATCCTTAATCCTTCTCCCTCCGCCTTCGCCTTGCTACGGCGCGACAAGCCGGGGAGAAGGAAAAAAAGCGACTCTGGTCAAATGATGGGCCTGGGATTATAAGTTTTGGGCATGTCGCTTCTCATCAAAAATGGCGAGATTGTTACCGAGAGCCAGCGGTACATCGCGGATATCTATTGCGAAACAGAAACCATTTCGCGTATTGACAAAAATATCGCGCCGCCGCCAGGCGCGGAAGTCATCGATGCCGCGGGCAAATATGTTTTTCCTGGGTTCATCGACCCGCACGTCCATATCTATCTGCCGTTTATGGGGACGTTCGCGAAGGATTCGCACGAGACAGCGAGCAAAGCGGCATTGATCGGAGGGACGACCACTTTTATCGAGATGATTTGTCCGGGCAAGACGGAGAAACCGATGGAGGCTTTCGAGCTTTGGCTGGGCAAGGCCCAAGGCAAAAGCGCGTGCGACTTTACTTTTCATATGGGGGTGACGCGATGCGATGCCGAGGCGGTGGGCGATTTTCGCGAGATTGTGAAACGCGGGGTGAGCAGTTTTAAAGTCTTCCTTGCCTACAAAGGCGCGCTTGGCGTTACGGATGAGGAGCTTTTTCAAACGTTGCGGCTGGCGAAAGAGTTGGGCGTCATCACGACGGCCCATTGCGAGAATGCGGATTTGATCGCGCAACTTCAGGCCCTTTTGCTGGCGGAGGGGAAAACAGGGCCGGAACATCATTACTGGAGCCGCCCCCCAAATGTCGAAGCGGAAGGGGTTCATCATTTGATGACTTTCGCGCGGGCTCTGGACGCGCATGTTTACATCGTTCATTTAAGTTGCGAGGAGGCGCTTCGCGAAGCGATGCGTGGGGCGGCCACAGGTGTCCATGTTTGGGTTGAGACTCTTATTCAATATTTGCTTTGCGACAAAACGGACGCTGAACGGCCTGGTTTTGAAGGCGCAAAGTACGTGATGTCGCCGCCGTTGCGCGAGAAACGCAATCAGGACATTTTGTGGAACGGCTTGCACCAGGGGTTTATTTCCACAATGGCCACAGACCACGCGCCGTTCGATTTCGCCACGCAAAAACAGATGGGGCGCGGGGATTTCACAAAAATCCCCAATGGCATTCCGTCGCTGGAGGATCGCGTTAATTTATACTTTACGCACGGAGTCAAACGCGGAAGGATCGATCTCCATCAATTCGTCGCCACAGCCAGCACGCGAGCCGCGAAAATTTTCGGTTTGTTCCCGCGCAAAGGGACGATCCAACCCGGCGCGGACGCGGACCTGGTGGTTTATGATCCGGCTTATCGCGGAAAAATATCCGCGGCGGCCCATCACATGAATCTCGACTACAACGCTTTTGAGGGATTCGAGATCGAGGGACGTCCGCATGTCGTCACGGTGCGAGGAAAAGTTGCGGTGCGCGACGGAAAATTCGTTGGTGAACCGAGCCGCGGCCAATTCCTCCGCCGGGAGCCGAACCATTTTTAGCCTTTGACCCGGCCTACTGCGGGTTGTTTTGCAGCCAAGTGTTAATCGAAGAGGACCATTGGTCCCAATTCGTGCCATCGTCCTCTTGGATGAGCAGCTCAAGCATATCGCGGGCCTGATCCTTAAGCGGATGATCATTATTCTCCGCCACATCCAGAAGCATCGGCAGCTTGAGATTGTTGCCTCGGTTGAGCAGATCGTTCATCAAAACTGTGGAGACGGCGCTTGGGGTCGTGGCGTTGGTCAGCAATCCAGCCGCGCCGTCATAATGATCGTCTGACGTCATATTCACCAAATGCTGCGTCAGTTCGACTTGCGCGTCCGGCGGCGCGGTGGGAATGAGTGCCAGGATTTGATCGCCCTTGGCGTTGGAATCCGAGTCGGAAAGGAGGATGTTGTCGAGTTTTTCCTCCCAATCGGTCGAATATTGCGGCGGCGCGGAAGCCTGCGGGGGCGGCTGCGAATCGTGATGGGGTGCGAACGCCAAATTGCTGTCTTGCGAACTCGTCACGGGAGCGGGAGTCAGGGCCACGACCGGGGAATTGGTGCTCGGGGGGACGACGATGGGCGTGACGTCGCCCTCACGGCTGGCCATCCAGCCAATTAACAGCCCGACGGCTCCAGCCAGCGCAAGCACGCCGACCACCCGCCAAACCTTTGCCATCAAACTCATGTCTCTCAGTGTGGGGGATTAACCCCGCGAGGTCAAATTTGTTGCGAAGGCCGAAGCCAACACATTCACTCGCGATTTTTCGAATCAATGATGATTGTGACAGGCCCGTCGTTGATCAAGCTGACCTTCATATCCGCGCCAAATTCGCCGGTTTGAATGGCGCGTCCAAGTTCAAGTGTCAGCCTCTGGATAAATTGCTCATAAAGTGGAATCGCCACTTCCGGCCGGGCCGAACGGCTGAAGGATGGGCGGTTTCCCTTTTTGGTGCTGGCGAAAAGCGTGAATTGGCTGACCAGCAGAATCGCCCCGCCGATTTCCTGCACAGACCGATTCATCAACCCTTGCTCATCGTTAAATATTCGCAGGCGGATGATTTTTCCACTCAACCATTCAATGTCTTCCGGCGAATCCAATTCCTCAATCGCGAGCAACACGAGCAGCCCGGCTTGAATCGAAGCTTTGACCGCCTCGCCGATCGTCACACTTGCCTGGCTCACCCTTTGAAGGACAACGCGCATCGGAATTTGATAAGCGGTTAATTCACTCCGGAAAGAAACGATTCAATTCCGGCGTCGTCAAAATGCGATCCATAAAAGTGAAAGTTCCCCGCTCTCGCGCCTCTCGCGCCGCGTCCACCAATCCCGTCATCGCCGCTCGATAAAAAGAAGCCGCAAAACTGATTCGTTTGACGCCGGCTTCAACAAGTTCCGCCACGCTGAAGGCCCTCCCCTTTGCGCCAACCGCGAAGTTCACCGGCTTCTTCACAGCCGCGCAGATAGCGCGCACCGCCGCAAGGTCCGGCAAACCCGGCGCAAACAACACGTCAGCCCCCGCCTTTTCGTACGAAACCAGGCGCTTGATCGTGTCGTCCAGGTTTGGATTGCCGCGGACAAAATTCTCCGCCCTCGCCGCCAATGTGAAAGGAAAAGGCAAGCCGCGCGCCGCTTCAACCGCCGCCGCGATGCGCTCCGTAGCGAGGGCGATGTCATAGATCGGCTTGTCCCGATTCGCGCGGGCGTCCTCTATCGAACCGCCGACCAGTCCGACGTCAGCCGCGAGCCGGATGGTTTCCGCCGCGGTTGACGGGCTGTCGCCAAATCCGTGTTCCAGATCTACGGCCACGGGCAAGCCGGTGGCGTTGACGATATCGTGTGCATGGGCGAGAGCTTCATCGCGTGTCAATTCGCCATCACGCCGCCCGAGAACACCGGCGGCCGCCGCGCTCGACGTCGCGAATGCCTCGAAGCCCAACCCCGCCAAAATGCGGGCCGAACCGATGTCCCAGGGATTTGGAATTAAAAAAGCGCCCGGCCCCTTGTGCAATTCTTGAAATCGAAGCGCCTTTTCATTTTGTGTTTCCAGCATAATGGAGGACACTAAATGCGACGCTCGTCCTCGTCAAACCTTGACAAAGTCCTTCCGCTTCGCCACTGCTGATGCCATGAAAAAGCAAAGCAAACCCATCAATCAACTTCGCGCCGGAGTCATCGGAACCGGCTTCATCGGGCCGGTGCATATTGAAGCCCTGCGCAGGCTCGGAGTTCAGGTCGCGGCGTTGTGCGATGTCCCTGCCCTTGCCGAGACGATGGCCGCCAAACACGCCATTCCCCACGCTTTCACCGATTACCGCAAATTGCTCCAATCGCCGGACGTCGATGTCGTCCACATCACCGTCCCCAATCGCTTTCATCGCGAGATGTCCATCGCCGCCCTCGAAGCCGGCAAACATTGCATTTGTGAAAAGCCGCTCGCGATGGACACTTCCGAAACCGCCCAAATCCTCAAGCTCGCCAAAACCAGCGGCACAGTCTTCGCCGTCAATTATAACGTCCGTTTTTACCCCGCCGTCCTGCAAATGCGAAAATTGGTGGCCGACGGCGAATTGGGCGAGATCATCCACGTCAACGGTTCCTACATGCAGGACTGGCTCTACAAGGAAACCGACTACAACTGGCGCCTCCTACCGGCTGAAGGCGGCAAACTGCGCGCCGTCGCGGACATCGGCACGCATTGGATGGACACCGCCACATTTATTCTCGGCGCGAAAATCAGCTCCGTCTTTGCGAACCTCGCCACCTATCACAAAACCCGCAAACGCCCTCTCGGCGAAGTGCAGACATTTTCAAAGGCAAACGCCGCGATGAAATTTGCCACTTATGAAGTCAAGACTGAGGATTTTGCCAGCGTCCTGTTGCGGTTTGCCAACGGCGCGCACGGCAACCTCGCTGTCTCACAAGTCGCCGCCGGGCGCAAAAACTGCCTGCGCATCGAAATTTACGGATCAAAAAAATCCGCCTGGTGGTGCTCGGAAGAACCGGAGGTGTTCCGCTTTGGAAATCGCGACACCGCCAATCAAACCGCGCTCCGCGCCACACCCGGCTTTGGCGACGGCGCCGCGGGCTTCATGGATTATCCGCCGGGACACGTCGAAGGTTTTCCCGACACCTTCAAAATGCTCTTCCGTTCCGTTTACGGTCGCATCGCCTCGGGGACCAAAGACACTCCGCTCCACGCCACCGCCGAAGACGGCCACCAGGAAGTCGCCGTATGCGAAGCCATCATGAAAAGCAACGAAACGGACGGCTGGGTGAAAGTTTAGACGGCTTGATCATTAGGGATTTTGCCGGTTTCAACGCCAAGGCGCGGAGAAGCAGAGACGCCAAGCTGAATTGAAAAAGCAACAGACTGGTCTTTATCCCTTGGGTCTTTGCTCCTTTGCTCCTTTGCTCCTTAGCGTTAAATAAAGTATCAGTCGTTAATCCCCCACTCCGACACCGGGACTTCCGCGTGGGGACCGCCTTCATTCGCGCGCCATGTCCAGCGTTGCGACCGAGGCGGGCTTAAGACAATCGACGCCATATTATCCACCCCTGTGGCATCGGCGTGATAAATGAAATCCAACCCATAATGGCGGGCAAGCTGCCGTAACTCCGCAATCGCTGGCCCGGCATCTGGCGAGTGCGCACCCGTTGGAATGACGCCCAAAGCCGCGCTTTGGATGTGCCGATGTTTCGCCCAGTGCCCAAGCCATTTAAGAAGACCGTCCGGCAACGTTTTCGACGCGCCAAATGCGACAATCATCACATCCGCATCCGCAGCCTCCGTTTCGGCCTCAGTGACACTTGGGGAGGGAGTCGCCGTGTCGAAGCGCCACATTTTGGCATGGACGGCGAGTTCTGATTTTAATCGCGCGGTGACGTGATCGACGAGATCGCGCGCTGTTTGAGCCGTTTCCGCCGTATCGTAAGCCAGGAACATATTCGTGGCAGGCGGCGGACGGACATCCTTTTCCGAAATCCGCTGACTATTCATAAACCTCAGTTAGCTTTCAAACTTGGCCCTGAGGGGGGAAGCGTGCCAAACAATGCACCAAAGAAGGTAGGTTTGTCCAGAAAAAGTTATTCACAGATTACTGGAACGATATTCTCCTGCCGTGCCGCGCCGTAGCTTTAGCGAAGGCGGGGCCTTGATTCCAAATACGGGGGGGGCAGAATAA
>DATAUD010000067.1:0-5368 GCA_036268455.1 Verrucomicrobiia bacterium | reverse complement strand
ACGCTCGTGGCATGATGGCCCGCCGGCCTTAACCCGTAGAGTTGGACATCCACCATGTGGGAGATCCACGTCAGGGGATGCCAATTGGACGCGTAGAAAGTCGTGAAAGCCCAGGCGATCGCCCGCCAACTCAGACCATGCTGGATAGCGTCGTTATTATAGATATAGTCGGGGTCGTCGAGATAGACAAAGCCGCAATGCCAGACCGGCCAATAAGCGGCGGCCACCGCAAGCGCCAGAGCCGCGCAAATCAGCCACGTTCGCCGCCGGTTGTCCGACTCGTCCATTAGCGCTTCCCGACTGGCAGGACTTCGATGAAATTGGCCTGCCGGACCCAGCGGGAATAAACCTTGTCATCGGGAGCGATTATTTCCAGCGGTCCTTTTGCGGGATTGAGCGGCTGGCCGTCGCGCTGGTCCGCGATCAAAATTTTGTGCCCGCCGAACTTGGGGTCGAGTTCCGGCAATGAAAAAGCAGCCTGGTAATTGTCGGCGGCCTTGACGATGACGACTGTGTTGACCTCGTTGCTGCAACAGTGCGCGCTCAGTTTTGGTTTTGCGCGCATCACGACGTCGTAGAGCGACACACCTTCGAAGGTCGCTTCACTCCCGCCCTTTTCCGCTGCTTTCACGGTGACGCGGGACATGGCGCGCAAGTCGGAAATAGAAAGTGTCAAAGGTTCTTCAACCGATCCGCCAACGACAAGGGCGGCGTTGTTTGTCTGCGCAACCACCCGAATTGCGACAAGGCCGGAAACCAAAAATGCGCAAGCCACGCGGCGAAGAATGCGAAAAAAGGATAAATTCATTTTCACGGCCTTCCCATAGAAGCAGGCATCCGCGTTCTGATCTAGTACTTTTTAATTGCCTTGCCGGACCGGCGGCGCTCAAACTTGCCCGCCACTCAGGACGCAAGACCTGTTTGGCGACACGTTTTGAAACTGATCCAAGGACTGATTTGCGCGGCGGCCGTTTGGGCCTGCGCGGCACTCGCCGAACCGCCGGTTACAATAACGGTTGGCGCGCGGATTTCCGGCGCGGCAATTCCGGCCAATTTTGTTGGACTGAGTTTCGGAATGAAATCCCTTCCCGGAGCGCGATTCTTCAACGCCACCAACACGCAGCTTATTACCCTCTTCCAGAATCTTGGCATTCATCACCTTCGCCTCGGCGGGACCACAGTGGAATGGCCCGCGGAAACTCCGATACCGAACGAATCGGAGATAGATAGCCTGTTTGCCTTCGCCCAGGCCGCCGGTGTGCGCAACGTCATTTACTCGTTGCGGCTGCTTGAAAGCGATCCCACGCGCCAATACAGCGCGACAAACGCCGCCATCGCCAAATACATTTGGACGCATTACCGGCCGTGGCTCGATTGCTTCGCCATCGGAAATGAGCCGGACGTGAAACGGGTTTTCGACCACGACCTGACGATCACAAATTTTTCAACCTACCTGGAAAAGTGGCGCGCATTCGCCGGCGCCGTCACCAACGCCGTTCCAGAGGCGAAGTTCGCCGGTCCCGACGCTGGGAGCGCCAATGTTTATTGGACGACGCACTTTACCGATGCGGAGAAAGATTCTGGAATCATCTCGGCGGTCACGGAACATTTCTACGTCGGCGGAAAGGGGCGCGGAGTGGAACCCACGCAAGGAATCGACGCCATGTTGTCCTCGGACTGGGTCGAGGCCTGCCAGAATCTTTACAACAAAGTGGCGATGCCTGTGTCGTCGAACGGTTTGCCGTTTCGATTCACCGAGGCGAACGATCATTACAGTGGCGGCGTTCGGGACGCAAGCGACACGTTAGCGGGGGCGCTTTGGGCGCTGGACTTCCTACATTGGTGGGCCGCGCACGGCGCGAGTGGCGTTGATTTTCACAACACGCAATGGGTCGTAAACGATGTCATTACCCCGGACTCCGATGGGCGGTTGAAAATCAATCCCAAGGGCTATGGCATCAAGGCGTTTGATCTCGGCGATCACGGCGCCGCTGAAGAAGTCACGATGTCCAACCCGGAGAAGCTCAATATAACCGCGTACGCCATTGGCGGCGCCGGCGATCTTTTCGTGACGATCATCAACAAGGAACACGGCGCTGGTGCGCGCGGGGCGGCTGTGACTATCGTATCGGATGAACCCGCGCGAAACGCTGAGGCAATTTTCCTCACCGCTCCAAATGGCGGCGCCTCCGCAAAAACCGGAGTGACGCTGGGCGACGCGCCCATCACCAGCGCCGGGCCATGGCTGGGAAAATGGACGTCGCTGGCTGTGGGTGAGACGGGCCGGTGTGTTGTCAATGTAACAGCCGCTTCCGCCGCGATAGTAAGAATTTCGAAAAAATGAAGGATAACAGCAAACAGTCGGACTCGGCCGCCATTTCGCGCCGGGAATTTACTCGCAGATGCGCGCTCGGAACAGCCGCGCTGGCAGTCGGTTCCATTTTGGATTTTAGCGCAATGCCCGCCAAAGCCGCAGCGCAAAACGGTCCCGCGCGTTTTGTCGTGCCGCTGGACCAGGATTGGTTGTTCGGAGGCAAATTCAACGCGAACGGCAACACCGCGTTTTCTAAAGTCACGTTGCCGCACTGCGTCGCGAAACTTTCCTGGCAGAATTGGAATCCGGCGTCGTGGCAGAGCGTCTGGAGTTACCGCCGCAATATCTCGTGGCCAAAAGAATATTCCAAGCGGCGCGCTTTTCTGAAGTTCGACGGCGTCATGACCAGCGCCAAACCGGTTATCAACGGCACCGCGCTCCAGGAACACATGGGCGGATATCTTCCGTTTCGTTACGAACTCACCCAATGGCTGAAAGAAGGTGAAAACGTGCTGGATGTCGAGGTGGATTCACGCTGGCAAAGCGTGCCGCCGGATGGTTCGCCAAAGGGACCCCGCGCCGTCGATTATCTCGAGCCGGGCGGCATTTGTCGTTCGGTCAGCTTGCACGTCTTGCCCCAGGTTTTTATCAGCGACGTTTTTGCCAAACCGGTGAACGTCCTCGAATCGACCCGCTCCGTTGAAGTGACTTGCACTGTCAACGCCACCGCGGCGAACGTAAAACCGTTTGCGATCAAAGTCGAATTGATGGATGGCGACCGCCTCGTTTCCAGCTTCCAAAAAACGGTGTCCATTGAACAAGAGGGCGAAACCGAAGTGGCACTCACCCTTGGGGACTTGGGCGGCGTTGAGCTGTGGGAATTGGATGCGCCGCGGCTTTACAACGTCGTTACCACGCTTTCCTCGGATGGCGAAGCTGTCCACGATTATCGGACGCGAATCGGATTTCGCGAAGCGCGGTTTACGGTCGAGGGATTTTTCCTCAACGGCACAAGGCGGCAACTTTTTGGTTTGGACCGGCATGAATTGTTTCCCTACGTTGGCGGCGCGATGCCTCCGCGAGTTATGCGGCGCGACGCCGAGATTCTCAAACGCGAGTTCAACTGCAACATCGTGCGCTGCTCGCATTATCCCCAGACGGAAGCTTTCCTCGACGCTTGCGATGAATTGGGCCTGATGGTCTGGCAGGAACCTCCCGGTTGGGGCTACCTCGGCGACGAGGCGTGGAAGGACCTCGTTCTTCAAAATGTCAAAGACATGATTCGCCGCGATAGAAACCATCCAGCGATTGTAATTTGGGGCGTTCGCGTCAACGAATCGCGAAACGATCAGCCGCTTTACCGGCGGACGACCGAGGCCGCAAAATTGCTCGATGGCACGCGCCCCACTTCGGGATCGATGACCGGCGGATCGAGGAAGAATTGGGAAAGGGAGTGGCACGAGGACGTTTTTGCGTTTGACGATTATCAATCCGCGCGCGACGGCAGCGTCGGGATCGAGAAGCCGACGCCGGGCGTGCCCTACATGCTTGCCGAAGCGGTGGGGCAATTTTCGTACGGCGCCAAGGGGTTCAACAATAAATACCGGCGCGTTGCCGACCCGGCGATGCAATCCAAGCAAGCCATCTACCACGCCGAGGCCCACGATAGGGCCGCGCAAACCAAGGCGAATTCCGGTGTCATCGCGTGGTGCGCGTTTGAATACGGCAGTCTGGTGAACGCCTATAACGCTGTGAAATATCCCGGCGTGGCGGACGTCTTCCGAATTCCGAAACTCGGCGCGACGTTTTACCAGGCGCAAGTCAGCCCGAAAACCCGGGCGGTGATCAGGCCGAATTTCTATTGGGATTTTGGGCCGAAATCGCCTCGCGGCCCGGGGAAGGACGCGTCGATTTTTTCCAACTGCGAGCGCCTCGATATTTTTGTCGGCGGAAAGCAAATCGCCATGGTGCCGGCGGACCGGGTCCGGTTCCCCAACCTCGCGTATCCTCCGTTTTTTTGCGATCTCGATATCGAAGCCGCCTCCGCCAAACCCGAACTTCGTATTGACGGATATGTCGGGAACAATCTCGCGCTGTCAAACACATTTTCATGCGACGCCTCCCAGGACCAATTCCTCGTCGAAGCCGACGACAGCGAGTTGAAAGGAGACGGGGCCGACGCCACCCGTATCGTTTTCCGCGTAGTGGACAAATACGGCCAGCCGCGCCCCTTCGCCGGCGGGAACGTTGCATTTGAAGTGTCCGGTCCGGGAGTTATTGTGGGCGACAATCCATTCGGATTGGAAGAGAGCGGAGGAGCCGGCGCGATTTGGATCAAGGGCGTTCCAAACAGTCCCGGCGCAATCAAGTTGACGGCGACCCATCCCGCCCTTGGCGCAAAGACCGTCGAAATCCGGGCAACATGATCAGTTGAAAGTTACCGTGATTTCTGGAAACCTAGCGGGGCGCGGCTGGGCCTGTAGCTCAACGGTTAGAGCAGAGCACTCATAATGCTTTGGTTCTCGGTTCGAATCCGAGCAGGCCCACCAATCAAAACACCTCTGTTTCCCTCGGGGAATCAGGTTAAAGTCAGTTTTTTGGCAATTGGAGGCAATCTGTCCTAATGGGAACGAATAGTGTGATTTTGGGCAACTTTGGGCAACTGGCCTTTATCTCACCATCGCCAATCGCCATTTTGCCGCCCAAGCGTCCACCTCAACGCGCCGGGAGCGCAATGTGCGGTGGCCAATCTTTAAGTGCGGAAGACCTTTGGTTTTTCGCCACTTGCGGATCGTTTCACGGGAGACAGAAAATAGCGCGGCCACTTCCAGTTCAGTCATGTATTGGATTGTTTGCGGTGTATTCATGGAGGGAGTAAAACCGGACGCCTAAACAAGTCAACTCTTGACATCTGCCCCAAATCCTCGCCTAAGCGAATCGAGACAAAAAACGGACGGGTGTCTTTGGACGAGAACGCCGTTTTTCCCGCGCAACCCTCAAAATCCTCGCCCTAACCGCCCAAATCGGACGCAAGTTATTGTCAAATAAACACTT
>DATAUD010000066.1:0-49977 GCA_036268455.1 Verrucomicrobiia bacterium | reverse complement strand
ACGGTGTATGGCAATGCAAATTTTTCAGGCGGAACTCTCAACGGAACCTTGATCTCAGGAGCAAAAATAAACTTCTCTGGAGAAATCAATGAGTCTTTAGTTATTACTTCCAACGCAATTTTAAACTGGTCCAGCGGCGATCTGGAAAGTTCGTTGACGGTTCTAGCGGGAGGAACCCTGAGTCTTTCCAACACGATTTATTTTGCCCAGAACAATTCTGCGCATGGTTTTAGCAATATTGTTACTCTGACCAATTACGGCACGGTGATTTGGGCGGCGAATCTTTACGGGGCTGGGAATTCCTCTTCCAAGGCCGGGGGCGGCATCATCGTCAATGCGGGTTTGTGGCAATCTGTGATCAATAGCACGATGGATACTTATAACGTGCAAAACACCAATTATTTTATCAATACTGGCACGCTGCAGAGGACTGGTGGGACTGGAACGGAAAGCATTAACTGGACGTTCAACAATACCGGCGAGTTGGATTTGGAGAGCGGAACGCTTTCATTTGGGGGAACAGCGGTTCAGACCGCCGGGATTTTACAACTGAACGGAGGCAGCCTTTCCGTCACTCAACCGTTTCAGCTTATGGGTGGCGTGCTTTCCGGAACCAACACCATTAGCGGGAATATCGTCAACAGCGCCACCCTTGACCTTGGTGCAACTCCCGGAACCCTTCAAATAAATGGGAGCTATGTGCAGACGACTTCGGGCACATTGAACCTCAAGATCGGTGGAGTAACGGCAGGTTCACAATACGATCATCTGATCATCAGCGGTGCCGCAACTTTTGGCGGCGACTTGAACGTCACCTTGATTGACCCCTTCGTACCGTCAGCGGGAAATAGTTTCGGCGTGGTGAGCTATGGTTCATTCAGCGGCGGCTTTGCCAATGACAACGGCCTGATTTTTTCCACGAACCTGTTGTTCCAGGAAACGTATCTGGCCAGTTCGCTGAATCTCGTCGCGGCCGGCAACACGAATCAATCGGTCACTCGACCGGCGATCATTTCCCAACCCGCCAGCCAGACGGTTATCAATGGCCAAAACGTATCTTTCTTTGTCACCGCCACAGGCACGCATCCGCTGGCTTATCAATGGCAATTCAACGGCGCTGCTATTTCAGGCGCGACGAGTGGCAGCTTGACACTGGCCAATACCAAAACCAACGAAACTGGTAAATATCAGGTGGTGGTGTCCAATAATGGCGGCTCAGTCACCAGCGCTGTTGCCGTGCTCACGGTTCAGCCCATTGCCGACCTCGTCGTCATGACCGTCACGAATCCTTCAGCGGCAGATGCCGGAGAACCGTTCGTGGTTTCGTGGCAATCGCTTAATCAGGGAAGCCAAACCGCGATCGCGCCGTGGGCCGATTCCATCGCCATTTCCACGAACTCCACAGGTGTGCCACAAATTCATCTGGGAGATTTTACTTTTCACGATGATCTCGGCAGCGGTCAGTCTATCAATCGCAGCGAGACAGTCATCGCGCCTGGCGGATTGGATGGTGTGTATTACGTCGTGGTGACGACGGATTCGGGAAACCAGGTGCAGGAGCTTGGCAACGAGAACAATAATGTCACGGTTGGCAGCACGCCCCTCCGGCTGCATTCACCCGATTTGCAACCGGGGAATCTTTTGGCTGCCCCTGCCACTGCGAATTTTGGCGACAGTTTTATATTTTCCTGGAACACCACTAACGCCGGTTCAGGGCCGGCCTTTTCTTCGTGGACGGATGAAGTTTACCTCGGCCCGTCGTCAAATAGTCTGGTCGGGGCAATACCATTGGCCTCAGTGGTCATCACGAACGTGCCGATTGCCAACGGCGCCGTAGTTTCAAACTCAACCACCATTTCACTGCCGCTTACCGCGCAATCTGCTGCGGGAACCTACTACCTGCTGGTGTCAACCGACGATGGCCAAACCGTCGCTGAGTCGAATGAAGGAAACAACCTGGCGTCGCGCCTGATCAACCTTTCACTGCCTCCATTACCGGACCTTTCTGTGCAAGGCATCATGGCGCCGCCGCAAGCGCAACCCGGCCAGATCGTTTCGTTGACCTGGAAGACTACCAATTCTGGAAGTGCAAGCGCCAATGGCACTTGGTCTGAATCTGTTTATCTCGCGACGAACAATACCGGCGCCGGCCTTTCCAGATTGGCGACATTCTTTTTCACGAACAATCTGGCGGCGGGAGGCGCGGTGACGCGCAATGAGATGGTGACGATTCCCCTTGCCAGTCCGCTGGGAAACGTCTGGTTCGCTGTCAGTGCCGATGTTTACAATGAAATTGTCGAGCAGAATGAGACGAATAATCTGGGCGTGGCAACTATGCCCACCGCTATTCCTGCGGTTCTCTCGCTTTCACTTTCAGCCAGCGAGACTATCGAAGGGGCCACCCAGCCGGTTCGCGGAGTTGTCACTCGCAACGGGGACGAATCTCAACCGCTGACCACATCCATCAGCGTAAGCGACGCCACTGAACTTGCATCGCCATCGTTCGTCACAATCCCGGCCGGCCAGGCTTCGGCGTCGTTCGATCTGACTCCGTTGATTGACGGCCTCGTGCGCGGACCGCAGACAGTCATCGTCACCGCCTCGGCTGACGCATTCACCAGTGCGTCCGCGTCCGTCATCGTTCAGGACGCTGACATGGTGCATTTGAGCCTGACGCTGGCCACGAATACGGTCATGGAAGGCGGCTTGATTTCCGGGACGGTGACGCGGAATACCGGCGCCAGCACGGCGCTGACCGTGACCATCAATGCTTCGGATTCCACGCGGATTTCGACCCCTGCGCTGCTGGTTCTGGCCGCCGGTCAAAGCTCGACAAATTTTGAAGCTCTGGCCGTTGAAAATTCTTTGATCGAAAATCCAATAACAAATTCCCTCACCGCGACGGCGCCGGGCGCTGCGAGCGCCGTCACGAACATCGTTATTTTGGATGACGATCTTCCGAGTATTACCATGACCTTGGGCGCAACCAGCGTCAGCGAAGGGGCCGGAGCGCAGGCGACGACGGCCACATTCACCCGCACGCCCGTGACGAGCCGGTCGGTGGTTTTGCAATTAACTTCAAGCAACCCCAATGCCGCGATCGTCCCGGCGACTGCGACCATTCCGGCGGGCGCGGCCTCGATCAGTGTTCCCGTGGCGGCGGTGAATAATGATCTGGTGGACGGCAACAAGACATCTACTCTTACCGCGTATATTCTCGCCAGCGGCACCTCCACGGTGGTATCGCAAGCGGCATCCGCCGTTTTGACCGTGACGGATGACGACGGTCCCACTCTGAAATTGTCTCTTGCAAGCCATCTGGTGGCGCAAGGTTTGAATCCAGCGACCTCGGCAGTTGTGTTTCGAAACACAGGAACCAATACTGCACTCGTGGTATCTCTGGCTTCGTCCGACGGGGCAAAGTTGGCAGCGCCCGCTTCGGTGACGATTCCTATCGGCGCTTTTTCGGTCAATTTCAATGTGGCGAGCCTGAACGGTGGCGCAAGTGGAAATGAAACTGTTTCTGTGACCGCCACCGCCGCGGGCTTTAACAGCGGATCGGATTCTCTCGTCGTCAGTGATGCCAGCTTGCCGGACCTGGTGGTTTCTTCGGTGATCGCGCCCGCTTCAGCCGATACCGAAACCTTCGCCAATCTTGGATATACGATATTGAATCAGGGATTGAGCGCGATGTCTTCGAATGTAATCATCCAAACACTTTATTTATCCACCAACCGTTCCCTGGACGGAGCTACATTAGTCGGCAGTTATCCTTTTGCCGGATCGTTGCCCGCCGGAGAGGCGTTTTCGCAAACATTTTCTATTCGCCTGCCTCAAGCCGCCGGAGATTACTGGGTCATCGCGCAAACCGACGTGAGCAATACGGTCGCCGAAATTTTAGAAGATAATAATACCTCGATTTCCAGTGTGCCCATACATGTGACTCCGGCTTACGAAGCCGTGGTCGCAACGACCGTTCACAGCGCCGTCGCGAATACACCGATTCCCTTTAGCGGCCGCGCTTTTAAACCAATCTCGAACCAGCCTGCGCCGTTTGTGCTGGTAAACATCCACATTTATCTAAGGCAAACGCATCGCATCATTTCCGCTTTAACCGATAGTCAGGGAAATTTTTCAACGACGTGGCAGCCATTACCGGGCGAGGCTGGGATTTACACGATTGGCGCCGCCCATCCGGGTGATGCCGACGCGACGGTTCAGGATCAATTCACGTTGTACGGCATGACCGCCCAGCCCGCGCTGTTGACAGAGACAATTTTTCAAGGCGGAAGCGTGACCGACGTGGTGAACATCGTAAATGCCGGGGACGTGCCGTTGACCGCCTTGAACGTGACCACCACCAATGTTCCTCCGAATCTAATGGTGACTGCCACGCTTCAAACCAATTCCCTCGGCGAGCTTGCAACCAATCAGTTATCGTTCACCATTAAAGCGACCGACGCATCCTATTCGCAGGCGCAAATCGGTCTAATTGTAACAAGTGCCGAAGGCGCGACGGTTCAGGTTCCGATCAGTGTGGCTGTGCAGGGCGTTGTCCCGCGGTTGGTCGCGATGCCTGGACAGTTGGTGTCAGGCGTCACCGTCGGCGATCAAAAGCTGGTGAGTTTTCAAGTCGTCAACGAAGGTGCTGCCGAGAGTGGACCCATTTCCATTTCGCTGCCGGCGTTGCCGTGGTTGAGCCTGGCCTCGGCAAACCCGATGCCCTCACTCGCACCCGGGGCCACGAACAGCGTGACCTTGCGATTAATGCCGCCGGCTGGCACTGCTTTGAACACGTACTCTGGCAACCTGGGCCTCAACGCCGCCCACGCCAGCCTCAGCGTGCCTTTCCAGTTTCGGGCTTTGTCTGAGGCAAAAGGAGATTTGAAAGTTGTGGCGGTGGACGACTTGACGTTCTATGCTGCCGGCTCGCCGCCAGTGACGAACGCAACTGTCATCCTTACGGATGCCACGACGGGGGCGGCCATTACAAATGGAGTGACCGGCCACGATGGAGCCTTCTATGCGAGCCAATTAACGGAAGGTTATTATAACCTGCAAGTTTCCGCCGCCCAACACACCGATTATCGCGGAACCATTCTGGTTTTGGCAGGGCAATCGAACGAGATTGACGCGTTCGTTTCATTTCAAAGCATCAGCTATACCTGGATCGTGGTTCCTACGGAGATACCGGACGAATATACCATCGCCATCCAGACTGAATTTGAGGCCAACGTGCCGATACCCGTGGTCACCGTGGAACCAACGGTTATTGATCTGGCGAATATGGTGGGAGACACCTGGCAGGTGAATCTTTCTGTTTCAAATCACGGGTTGCTGGCGGCGCAGGATTGCCAACTCCAGTTTGACACGCATCCTAATTTCAAATTCACGCCGCTGATCAACAATCTCGGCACGCTGCCCGCGAACAGCTCAATGGTTATCCCCCTGACCATTCAACGCCTCAGTCCACCAAATACTACCAATATCATCACTGGCAGCGGCCCCGGCATGAATCCTGGCGGCGGCAACGGTGGAGACGGAAGCGGTGACGGCGGAAACAACAGCGGAAGCAGTGGCGCGCCCTGCACTGCCAGCGGGCAATTAAGCAGCTCCTATCCTTGCGGTGGCGAAATGAAATCCTCCACCGCTCCGATTGTTTTTCCGAACGCGGGAAACTGTGGGACTGTTTCCGGTTTGGGAGCGCCCGGCGGTGGCGGTGGCGTAACCGGCGGCGGCGGCGGTGGTGGTTACGGCTTTTCAGGCGGAGGATATGGCTATACATCAACCAGAGGCGGAGGCGGTCCCGCAGGCGTAGTTACGGGAGGCTTGACTCCCGCAAGTTCCGCGCCGCCCATTAATTATGCTCCTCCGTGTCCCACCAATGGTTCCCCTGCCAGTTCTCCAGATTGCGGTCCGTTGCCGATCCTGAAAGATTGCCTGCCATCGTTGCTGCCTGACTTGCCGAATTGCTTGCACGGTGCTTATGAATGCGGCGAGGATATCGGCAGTAAAAATCCCGAAGGCGTAGAAAACTGCCTTGAAGCCGGGGTGGATTGCGCGGGCGCGCTTGGCCACGAGATTCCCGTTGTCGGAGCGGTTTTGGGCGTCGTCGGAGATTTGCAGTGCCTGAATCATTTACTCATGTGTTTTGGTCCGTCTTCCCCCGGCACGCTAAAACCTCTATCTTTACTTTCTGATCCAGCCGAAGCTTACAAGTCTGGCGTCCGAAATCTTTTTGATTTGTTCAATGACTTGACCGGCGCGCCGGATGGCGTCTGGGTCAATGAAAACAGCACCACTAACACGACCGTTTGGATCGAGCGACTGCGGGAAGCGATGGCCCCATCCTCCGACGGCGGTGCGGCTATCTCTGACGCGGAACGCGCGGCGTTACTCACCGGAATTGTTCCCGAAGAACTCTCGGCATCCGAGTTGAACCGGGTCATGGATCGTTGGAATCGAACGCTGACCAACTGGTCGCAAAATATTTATGAACCGTCCAATGCTCCGGCGGGGCAGAGCACTGATTTCATCAGTCTGAGCGCGGCCAGCCTTCATCTCCAGTTGGCTGCGCAAAATCAGGCGCTGGCGGAATCGGGCGGGTTCTCCGATCCGTTGACCGCGTATATCCAGACGCTTAACTACAACGCAACGGCGGGCGGTCGAGGCGGCGTCTGCGGCAGTGTAAAACTTGAATTAGACCAGGATGCCGTGCTTAGCCGCGAAGCGTTTAAGGCGACTCTCCAGTTTAACAACGGCGAGACAACTCCTTTGGCGGCCGTATTAGTCCAGCTCAACGTGGTTGATGCGTCTGGAAATCCGGCCACGAACTTGTTTGGCATACCCATCCCGCAATTAGTGAATCTCTCGGCGGTGGATGGCTCCGGAACGCTGGCTGCGGGCACCAATGCTTCCGTGATGTGGACCGTTATACCGACGGTGGATGCCGCCCCCACGGCGCCGGTCGTTTATTATGTCGGCGGAATGTTGCAATACTCGCTTGATGGCACCCTTGTGTCCATTCCGCTGACTCCTGTGCCGATAACCGTGCATCCGGTTCCACAACTGGACGTGGATTATTTCCTAGAGAGAAATGTTTATGCGGATGATCCGAATACGCCCGCGATTGAGCCCAGCATACCATTTTCGCTCGCGATCCTGCTTCGCAATCACGGCGGCGGCACGGCCCATGATTTTACCATCACATCCGCACAGCCGACCATCGTGGACAATGAAAAAGGATTGCTGATTGATTTCAAGATTATCGCCAGCCAGGTGGACGGGCAAAATCTGCTGCCGTCTCTTATGCTTGACTTGGGTGACATCGCTCCCGGCACGAATGTGATCGGCCGCTGGCTGATGACTTCGACCCTTCAAGGTTTGTTCACGGATTATGATGCTTCTTTCGAGGCCGTGGACGATCTGGGAAATCCAAAACTTTCTCTGATTGATAACGTCTCGATCCATGAAATGATTCATGTGGTGGATGCTCCCGCCCCGTTTGCCGACGGGCGTCCGGACTTTTTGGTCAACGACCTGCCAGATCCCAATGATTATCCCGACACGGTTTATTTGAGCGATGGCACCTCCAACAATGTTCAGGTCGTGCTGGCATCGCAAGTGAATGGAACTGTTTCAGCTGGCAATCTTCAGGTCCAATTAAATGCCATGATGCCGGAAGGCTTCGTGTATCTGAATGTGCCGGACCCCGCAAACGGCGCGTATCAATTAGTCAATGTTACCCGGTCGGACGGCGTTCCTATTTCTCTCGACACCAATGTTTGGATCACCGACCGGACCTTCGTCGGCCTGGGACGTCCACCTATCTACGAACATGTGTTACATTTGTTCGATTATAACAGCACGGGTTCCTATATACTCACTTACTCCGCACTGCCATCGGCGGATACCACAGCACCGGCCAGCGCAGTCAGCCAGCTTCCAGCAAATTCCTACGAGCAAATTCCGGTCAACTGGTCCGGCGCTGATGATGCGAGCGGCTCGGGAATTGCTTTCTACGATATTTATGTGAGCCAGAATAACGGCCCGTTTTCTGCATGGTTGACGCATACTTCGGAGACAAGCGCGATTTATCAAGGCACGTACGGAAGCGCTTACTCATTCTACAGCATCGCGACGGATGCTTCGGGCAACCGCGAGTCGGCGCCGCAATCACCCGATGCTCAAACGATGGTAAGCCTTACCAATTCTCCGCCCGTCATCCTCGCCGCCACCAATGTCACCGTTGATGAAGGCAGTGTAGTGACGGTGTTGATGCCGGCAAGCGACCCCGACGCCGCGCAGGTTCTAACCTTTAAATTGGCAGGCGCGGTTCCGCCCGGAGTGACGATCAATTCCGCTACCGGAGCCCTTAGATGGTCCACGGGCGAGGCAGACGGCCCAGGCACAAATGTTTTTTCGGTGATTGTCACCGATAATGGATTGCCCGCGCTGAGCGCAACTGGAATGGTGACGGTAATTGTTCGCGAAGTGAACCAGCCGCCCGTGCTGGCTCCGATTGCGAATTTCGTGGTCAGTGAAGGCCAACTGGTGACATTTACGAATCACGCCACCGATCCGGATATTCCAACCAATACCCTGACTTATAGTTTGGCCGGAAACATTCCAACCGGCGTCACACTGGATCCGGTTACCGGAGTATTCCGTTGGACGCCGAATTCGACGCAAGGGCCGACGACAAATTACTTCACCTTGACGGTGACTGACAACGGAGTGCCGCCGTTAAGCGCTTCGCAACCATTCAACATAACTGTGCGGGACACCTTAAGTGATTTTAACCTGAACTTCGGCTCGACCAACCTGCTCAACGGCGAGACGGGCACAGTGCCGATCATTCTGGCCGCAAGCCTGCCATTGACGAATATCACTCTGCAACTGAGTGCGCCAGCTTCTGAATTGACAAATCTCGTGTTGCGTCCGCTGAGCCCCGAAATTACCCAGGGCCTGCTTAGGGCAGCGGGTTCAAACAATTATGACATCAGTTTTGATCTCGATCCTTCCCAACAAACCGCCAGTGTGCGTACGATCGCTGCCCTGGACTTTTTGACCGTGTCCAATGTCCATTCGTCGGTGGCTTACATCGTTCCGTCTCAGCTTTTGGCGTCGCAATCTGGCGGGGCGGCAATAACGAACGGAAAGGCGAATCAGGCGCGGATCATTATTGTGGGCATCGAACCGGTGCTTGATTTGGTAAAATCAAACCAGTTGATCCTGACATTGTACGGCCAGCCTGGTTCGACTTATGGCATTTTCAGCGACACAAATCTACAGTTTGGTTTATGGAATCAGTTGACGAACTTTATTTTAACGAATCGGTTCCTTAGTCTGCCGATTTCAACAAACACTGTTTCACCAATCTTCTATCGTTCGGAGAAGCAATAAGGTAATACGATAAAGTTACATCTTATCAAACCGCGGCCTGACAAATGTCAGGCTTCCTTTTCTACGAAACTATTTTAAGTTATTACCCGCGGTTCTGGCAAAGGGCACGACTGCACTCCAAGAAGTGCAGCCGCATCAAGTCCGAGAGGTCGATCAAATTTTTTATTTCTCCGCAGGATGATAGCCTTGCCAGAGCCATTCGAGCGCTTCGGGCAGGGTTTGCCGCTTGACACTTCCGTCCGTATGGCCGGCGTTGCGCGCAAAAATGAATTGGTAGTGGTAGCCTTTGTCAGCCAGCACTTGGGCCATGTGTTCGTTGGCCACGACCCAGTCGTGCATGTTATCGCGCATTCCGTTGGGGTTGTAGAGATCGCGGTCACCGACTTCGAGCCAGATGCGGATGGGCTTGGCGGGGTTGTTGGGGATAAGCCGCTCGTGATATTCCCAGGCGCCATGCGGAGTCTCGTCGCTGTGCGGCCATTGCTGGTTCACATACGTGCCGGAATACGTGAGCACGCGGTGATAAAGTTCCGGGTGATACCACGCCATACTCAGTGCGCATGAACCACCGGAACTGCCGCCCATCGTGGCCCGGCCATCGGGATCCTTCGTCAGCTTCACATCACACTTGCTTTCCACCAATGGCAATACCTCCTGCTCCACGAATTCAGCGTAACGTCCGGACATCGTATCATACTCCAATCCGCGTTCGCTACCCTGCGCATCACCGCTGCCGTTGCTGATGGAAATGCCGACCATTGGCGGCAATTTGTGTTCTGCGATCAGATTATCCAAAACAGTGAAGAGCAACCGATCGGGGCCGTCCGCGCCGACGATAAATGGCGCGGCAGTGCCGGCCACGTATTGTTTGGGGACATAAACCGAGAGCTTGCGTTTGTAAGGCGCAGGATGGCTCGTGGTAACGATCAGCTTGGTCGGATCATCCGGACTTGGCTTGCCAAAAGTCCCTTGCTCGCGCGCGATGCCGGGATAAATCTTGCTGTCGGCTGAATTCATCGTGAATTCATAGATCTTTCCCTGCGGCACGTTGGTATTTACCATCGCATCGGGCGCGGCATGATGCGTCGGGCCGATGACGAAATTACCTTCGGCGTCCATCGGCGCGTTTTCACCATCCGGCAAATCTTTGGCGGCAACGTATCCGGGGGTGTGGGGATCGCGCGTGGGTGGCGACGGGCGGACGGGCCGCGCGGATGGCGTTTGATTCGTCGTTTGCGCCTTGGTGGAAGCGGGCGCCGTCACCAGGAAAATTCCAGCGGCGCACCAGGCGCAGCCACGTATCAATCGGGTCGTATTCATGTGTTCTTCAGAAGTGGGTTGCCGGAAAAATGACAGAATCCTTATGTTCGCTTCAAGGGAATTCACTGGAACTTGAGAGAAATTTTATTGGCAATCTGGCTGCCTATGGCGAGCACTAAGTGGGAGTTGGTGGGTCAATTCAGCCTGAGGCGGTCGTGAGTGTCCCATTGCGACATGTCGGACACGATGATTTGGTCGCCGACTTGAAGACCCGTGAGGATTTCGATGGTGCTGACCGAACTGCGGCCAAATTTGACGAGGATACGCAGCGCACCAACCCCGCCATCAGTCACCTTGAAAAGCCCAAGCTGGTTGTCCGCATCCGCCTGCACCGGACGACCGACGTAGAGGACATTTTTTAATCGCGCGATTTCGACGGTCCCATCCACACTCAAATCCGGGCGCGCGCCTTTGGGAAGCGGAGAATCCAGCGCGACATCCACAGTAATCGTTCCGTTTTCGACGGCGGGATCAACTCGAACGACATGACCGGTGATGAGGCCATTGTGCGTGTCTATCTGCGCGGGTTGATCTATCTGCACGTCCCTGGCCTGGGTTTCGGCGATTTTTATGGCGGCCTTGAGTTTCGCCATGTTGGCGACGCGAGCCACCGATGCGCCAGCGGCCAGTTGCTGGCCTTCCTGAAGCGGGTTGTTCATGTCGCCCAAGCGCTGGAGGACGCCGTCCATGCCGGCGCGAATCTTAAGGGCGGCCCGCTGATTTTGCTTCAACTCAAGTTGGGCGCGAAGCTGCGCGATTTTGGCGTCCTGCGCGTCGAGTTGCGCTTTCGCGGAATCGGCCATCGCGGCGAGGCGCTCGCGTTCAATATCGAGAAGTTTGGACGATTCATCGGCTTTGGTTTTGGCTTGCGTTAAAATTGCTTGGGGAGCGATGCCGGATTTGAAGAGGTCGGTTTCGATCGCGCATTCGAGTTTGGCGTTGCTGTAGTCGGCCTCGGCAGTGGCAACTTCTTTGCGCTGGGTCAATTCGTCCGTTTTTAGCTGCACGCGGAGTTTGGCGAGGTCGGCTTCAGCGCCTTTAAGCTGCCACTCGGTGTCGAAGACCGCCTGATCCACCTCTGGATTCGCCAACTCCACCAGCACCGTGTCTGCTTTGACGGCCGCTCCCGGCAATACCAGAATGCGTTCCACGCGCCCGGCGTTTAGCGTCGGAATCCAGCGGGTATCTTCCGGCACGAGCGTACCATTGCCGCGCACTTGGCAGAGCATCTCGCCGCGTTTAACCGTGTCCAGAAAGAGCGAAGCTCTTTCCACGGACGGCGCGGCTGGCTTGAGGCGCGAAAGCGCGAACGTGACCACCGCCAGCGTGACGGCCACGGCGCCGATAATGAGCCAGCGGCGCGACCGGCGGCGTTTGCGGATTTCGGCTGAGATGGGAAGGTCCATAATGAATAATCAAACTCCGGTAATAATCTGGCCGTCCAGCATGTGAATGGTTCTTTGCGCATCGCGCGCGTAATTTGGATCGTGCGTGACGAGGCAAATCGTTGCGCCGTCGGCATGCAATTCACACAGCAAGCCCATCACGGCGTCGCCATTTTTTGAATCGAGATTTCCGGTGGGTTCGTCGGCAAGCAAAATGGAAGGACGGCCACCCAAGGCGCGGGCGACGGCCACACGCTGTTGCTGGCCGCCAGAAAGTTGCTGCGGGTAATGCTTCGCGCGCGCCGTCATGCCGACTTTTGCGAGCGCTTCATCCACTCGCTCGTGGCGTTCGGCGAAATCCAAACCGCGGTAGGTGAGCGGCAGGGCGACGTTTTCCCAAACGGTCAAGTCGCCGATGAGATTGAAGCTTTGGAAAATGAAGCCGATTTCGCGATTGCGGACGCGCGCGCGTTGGGCATAGCCCAGGCGCCCGACGCTTTCGCCGCGCAATTCGTACCGGCCGCCGGTCGGCGAATCCAGCAATCCGAGAATGGCCAGCAGCGTTGATTTGCCGCAGCCGGACGGGCCGGAAATAGCAACGTAATCGCCGGGGCGGATTTCAAAACTCACCTTCGCGAGCGCGTGCGTTTCAAGTTCGTCGGTCAAAAAAATCTTCTCGATGCTCTTGAGTTCGATCAGTGGCGCGGGTGTTGGCATAATTTCAAATCATTCGCAGCGCAGCGCCGTGACCGGATCGGTGCGGGTCGCCCGGCGCGCGGGGAAGTAACAGGCAAACAGCGCGATGACCACAAACAGCACGGAAACTGAAATGATGGTAAGCGGATCCGCCGGACCGACGCCGAAAAGATAGGCTCGCAAAACCCGCCCCAGAGCCAGCGCCACGGCGATTCCCACGGTCACACCGGTGGCGATGAGTTTCAAACTTTCGGCCAGGACCAGCGTCAGGACATCGCGACGTTGCGCACCGACGGCCATGCGAATGGCGATTTCGCGATTCCTGGAATTTACCGAAAGCGAAATGACGCCATAGATTCCAACCAAAGCAAGAACGGCTCCGATAGCGGCGAAGCCCGCGAGGAGCCGCATCGCGAACACCTGAGCGGCGATGGAATCAGCGCGGATTTGGTCGAGGGTTTTTACATGATCCACCGCGACTCTGGGATCAACCGAGTGCAATGCATGCTGAACCGCGGCAACAAGCGCGCGCGGGTCGGAAGCGGATTTGACAAGCAGATGCTTGGTGAAGGCGGGAACCTGCCAATAACAAAAGTAGGCTTCCGGCCCAGGATTGCCCGCCAGGGAATCGCTGCGCATGTCTTCGACCACGCCAATGACCTTCATCGGACGCTTCGGAAAAAATTGAGTGTAGAGTATTTTTCCGATGCAACTGGCGTTCCCGAAACGCTGCCGCGCCATCGTTTGATTGATGATGCCAACGAACTGGGTATCGCCGGGTGCGGGAATCGCCTTGTTGGCCCAGTTATCCCAAGTATCGCTCGCCCGAAAATCCCGGCCGATGACGAGGTGCATCTTCAGCGCGTCAAAGTAGCCGGGCGTGATGGCGCGCTCGCTGACGATGGTTTTATTCGCCGGCTTGTCATCGGACTGGCCTTCGACGGTGAACAGGCCGGTCCATTTGTTGCCGGTGAAAGGTACGCCCCACGCGAACGCGGCTTTTTCGACTCCGGGCAAGGCCGAAACACGCTCCAACGCGCGTTTGTGAAAACCCATAAAATCATCCTCCATCGGAGTAACGCTGAGCGTTAAGATATTTTTAGTATTGAAGCCGGGATTGAGCCGGGCCAGGTTGGCGACCGTCCCAAGCAGCAAGCCCGCGCCGATCAGCAAAACAACGGTGAGGACAATTTGCACGACTGCGGCGGCGGCGAGCAACCGGCGTTGCGCGCGTCCGATACTGCCGCTGCGTCCGCCGCTGCTCATGGCGGAGGCCGGGTCGGATTGGCAGGCGCGAAGGGCAGGCAGCGCACCCGCGAGGATGGCCGCCAAAAACGCCAGGCCAAAGGCGGCTCCAATAACCGGCCAGCCTACCGTCACCATATCCAAGCGTGGAATTGCGAAGCCACTAATCATCTTGATAATTTTGACGATGGCCACCGCCAAACCGCTTCCGATGAGACCGCCAAAGAGCGCAAGCAGCAACGGTTCGGCAATCGCGGCCGAGAAAAGTTGTGCGCGACCCGCGCCAAGGGCGCAGCGTACGGCATATTCCCGTTGTTGCCGCAAGCCGCGAGCGAGCAGCAGGCCGGCGACGTTGCCGCACGCAATCAAAAACAGCAGGGCCACGGCGCCGAGCAAGGGCAGAAGCAGACGGCGTCCTTCGCGGTTCAGCAGAGTCATCAATGAGCCCGTCTTCACTTTGACGCCGCCAGACACGCCTTCAGCGCGCGCGTGTCGGCCAGCGATGACCGCCAATTCGGCTTGTGCCTGGCTCGAAGTCACGCCGGGCCGCAAGCGGCCGATGACATCGCACTGCTCGTATTTAAGTTTGCTTTCGCGGACCATCACGGGTCGCCAGTAATCCACCGGCGCGTTGACGTCGAAGTTGGGTTCGTTGTTATTATTGTCCGCCGGAAGAAATCTCAGGCCGGGCGGCATGACCCCAATAACGGTCAGCGGTTCGTCAATCCGGCTGATGTGAATGGCCTGTCCGATAATGTGCGGATCTCCCTTGAAGGTTTTTTGCCAAAGATCGTAACCGAGAATGATCTCGGAAAATCCCGCAATGGAGTCCGATCTCATGATGCCGAGTGATGGGGAAAATGTTTGCCCCAGAAGCGGCTTGACGCCGATGAGGCCAAAATAATTTGTTGTGACGTCAAGGCCCTGGATGAATTGGCTGCCATCCTCACGAATCAGGTACTCAAAACTCCACCAATACGGCGCGATGGATTCAAAGCAATGCGCTTCATCGTGCCAGGCAACCCACGTCTTTACGGGGCAACGCCCTTCGTAAGGCTGGTCTTCCTTGCCCGCCGAGAGGCAAACGACGCGTTCAGGACTTGGATACGGCGGAGGCGTCAATAAGACCCCTTCAACGACCGCGAACATGGCGGAGGTCAGGCCAATTCCCAAGGCAAGAGTCGCGGCGGCCACGCAAGTGAACCCCGGTTTATGAATCAGCGCGTGCAAGGCAATGCGCAAGTCGTTCAAAAAAGCGGCCATCACAGACAAGGACACCGGAGGGGCGTGGATTTGTATGGGAAATTTTTAACCGCAGAGGAACGCAAACCTGTCTCCGCGAGGGTGGATAACTCACGGTGACTTCTCGAAGATCATGCCAGTCCAGACTGGCCGCAGGCAAAGAAATAGCGCCGGAAAGTTGTAACTCCTATCAAATCAGCAGAGTGCTTTAGAATCACCCGAATGGGTGAATCGTAATTTTCCAGCGCTTGAGTATGATTGGGCATGCCCCCGATTCGTCAATCGAGGGAAAGCCCAATCCCATGCCATCCTAACATAAAAGTACGAACTTGATCATGTTTCGTCCCCTAAGCAAGCGAATCGACAAAATCCACGCGTCGAAATAAAATCACCCACTTTGAACGGCAGCGCACATAACTCTAAACCGTCTTCGGCACAGGCCAGATGGCTGCTGGCCATGGTGCTATTATTATGGCCACTATTCAGTAAGGCCCAGAACCTAGTCGTAAATGGGAGTTTCGAGTCGGTAACCCCGGAACTGGCGAACGATATTTATACAGTTTCTTACGGGGGGCTCGCCACGAACGCAGTTGTCGGCTGGGCTTTTGGAGTTTCGGGCGGAGGCGCCTATGATGGGATTATCAGCAGCCGCGGATCGAGCTACTTTGAAACCAAGGTGATTGACGATGGTTCGAACGCGGCATTTCTCCAGGGAGTGGGATCAATTTCTCAGACGCTCACACTGGCGGCCGGGGCTTACAAACTGGCTTTTCATGCCATGGGCCGGGTTCCTTTTGGACCTAATACGATTGAAGTTTCCCTTGGCGACCTGCTGAACGAGACTTTCACTCCAACCAATACCAGTCAGCGGGCATCCAATAATTGGATTTTTTACACCTACAACTTCATTGTGCCCGCGTCTGGAACTTACGTGTTGCGATTTAGCGGCACGATCCCTTTTGTCCCGGTCTCGACGACAATTCCGTACTCCGGAGGCAGTGATTACACAACTTATATTGACACCGTTTCGATCATCGCTTCCGTTGGGCCCAAATCCAAACAAATGTCGCCGGGAGTGGTGATGTCAAATATCAGATCGGCATTGCCAGGCTACGACATCGTTTTTATCGGCGATAGCATCACGGCGGGGGCGACACTTTCCAACCCGGCAGTGGAATCGGCATCCGTTCAATGCGCCCAGTACCTTGGCCAACGGCTGGGTGCGGCTGTGCACATGTCAAATCAGGGGCACAGCGGGCACACCACGGTGGATTGGAAACCTTCCACGAATGCGGCGTCGGATTTTCAGCGCGCGATCACGGCGGCGGCTTCGCTGGAGTCCAACCAGCCGGGGCAGTTAATTTTTTCGATCATGCTTGGCGCCAACGACAGCGCTGAACGAGGGCCAAACGGCGCGCCGGTTTCGCCCGCTGCGTACCGGGAAAATTTGCAGTCCATGATTGATCAATTTCTGGCCAGTTATCCAGAGGCCAATGTGTTTGTTCATCGCCCCATTTTTTACACGACTAATACACAGAACGGCGCCTTGTATGGGCCGATCGGGCTGGAGCGGCTGCGTTCGTATTTTCCTGAGATAGATGCGTTGATTTCCACGAACGCGATGCGCCATCCGGGGCACGTCCTTGCGGGAGACAAATCGGCATTCGAGTATTTTTCAACCAACTATCTGACAGCTCTAACGCCCGAAAAAGGAGTTCAGGGCACGTTCTATCTCCATCCCAATTCCGCTGGTGCAGCAGTCCTGGGAATGGACTGGGCCGACGCTATTCATACAGCCCTGGACGAGCGGCCGCTTCCCGCACGAGTATTGACTCACATATCTCAAGTCCGGAATTTGACCGCGAGTGAGTCAACCAAATCGGTGCCAGTGCATTTATTAGGCACAATGATGGATACGGTCGAGACGGATTCTGACCGTCGAACTATTGTCTTGCAGGATCAAACGGCTGGAATTTGTGTGACGACGCAAGCCAGCGAGCAGGACGTTCTGGCGCCGTTTCATCGGGGAGATCTGTTGGAAATCGAGGGCCTCACCGCGAATTCGCAGTTTGCCCCCGTTGTTCAGGTTCAAATGGCGCAAAAGCTGGGCACAACCTCGATACCGGCGGCAAAGCCCACCTCGTACCAAGAGTTGGTGGCCGGCGCTTCGGATTCTCAGTGGGTTGAAGTAAAGGGAGTCGTGCGCCAATGTTTTAATTCCGAGTCGGGAAGTGACGTGCAAAGAATCGTCGTTGAGGTGGATGGTGGGCTGGTGCAAGTCACGCTGAGCCGGCGTGCTGCCGCAGGGGTCGAGCCGGATGCCGAAGTGAAGGTGGATGGGATTTGCGTGAACCGGTTTAATCGAAAACTACAGGCATCGGTTCCGGCATTGCAGGTTCCTTCTGAGGCGCAGGTAATTATTGAAAAGCGAGCACCGGCGGACCCTTTCTCAGTTCCGATTCGCTCACCGGCGAGCCTTTGGACGTTTTCACCGCAGAACTTTTACGCCTATATGCATCGAGTCCATGTGCGGGGAATAGTGACGCACGCCCAATCGGGATCGTCCATTTGGATTCGTGAAGACGACAAAGGATTAAATTTTCGGACCAGCCAGCAAGATCATTTGAAGCCCGGGGACATGATTGACGTGTTGGGATTTCCGGCATTTGGATTGAACGCTCCGCGTCTCGAAGACGCGATTTTTCGAAAGGTTGGCGGCGCGCAGCCGCCCCTGCCGATCGTGCTGACGAACCTGGATGAGGCCTTTGATCACGAGGATGATTTAGTCAGCGTTCAAGGGGTTCTAACTCAAATCCAATCTTTTCTGAATGGGATTTCTCTAACGCTTGACCAGAACGGGCAGTTGTTCAAGGCGATGCTAAAGACGCCGACTCCCGGGCGCTCCAGTCCGGACTGGCAAATTGGCGCCAAGGTGCGAATCACCGGAATTTCCACGTTGGCAAGCGATGAAGGGCAGCCTTCACCGGGAATATCCCAGCCTCCGTCGTTTCAAATCCTTTTGCGTTCGCCGGCGGATTTAGAAATTGTCCAGCCACCACCGTGGTGGACCCTTCAGCACATCGCGCTTATGCTTGGAGTAATCACGAGTATTTTAATCATCGCGGTCGGGACGGTGGTGATGGTTTCCCGCAACCGCCTTCGGCAGCAGCAACACCAGCGCCAGATGGCGGAGGCGGAGTTCTACGCTATTTTGTCGGAACGCAATCGGCTCTCGCGCGAGATTCATGATACTTTGGCGCAAGGGATGACGGCCGTTCTGGTCCAACTGCGGCTGGCGAGGAAACATATAAATCAAAGCGGAGAAACGGTGCTCCAGCATCTGGATACGGCGCTGACGCTGGTGGGAGCCAGTTTGCAGGAGGCGCGCAATTCAATTTGGAATATGCGCTCGCATGTTCTCGAAAGCAGCAATTTAAGCGCAGCTTTGGAGGGAATTCTAAAACAAATGGCGGATGGCACCGAGATCGCGACCAGCGTCGAGATCACCGGAAAGCCAAGGCGGCTTGCCCCGGTAATCGAGAATAATGTTTTGCGTATTGGCCAGGAAGCCATCACTAATTCGGTTAAATATTCCGGGGCGCGGAAAATCACGATGCAACTGGATTTTGGAAGAGAACAATTCCGGTTGCGGGTGAAAGACGATGGCCTGGGGTTTGATCCCGGCGACCGCAATGAGAAGGAGGGCGGTTTCGGCCTCGTTGGAATGCGCGAGCGGGCCATTGAATTGAACGGCAAACTGGACATCCGAAGCGGACGCGGACAAGGCGCCGAGGTCACTTTGAGCGTTCCCATTTTGCGAGATTGAGAAGGCACTTTGACTAAGCGCAAGACAGAGCCAATTTATCAAGCGTGTGAAACGACCAGATAAAATAGGAGTCATGTTGGTGGATGATCATCCCGCCTTTCGCGTAGGGATGGCTGCCTTGATTGAAATGGAGCCGGATCTTCAGGTCATCGCCCAAACCGGTTCGGGTCGCCAGGCATTGGAAATGTACCGCCGTTATAAACCGGATGTAGTGTTGATGGATTTGCGGTTGCCGGACCTGGGTGGAGTTGAAGCCATTATCGCCTTGCGCAAAGAATTTCCCGACGCGCGCGTCATCGTTTTGACCACCTTTGATTTGGATGAGGATATCTTTCGCGCCATTCAGTCTGGCGCTCAATCCTATCTGCTCAAGGATACGCCGGAAGACGAATTGATTGCGACCATTCGCGCCGTCAACGGAGGCAAGGAAGCCTTGCCACAACGAGTGGCCGATCGTCTCGCCGCACGCCGCCGGCGTCCCGACCTTTCGCAACGCGAGCTTGATGTCCTCCATCAGCTTGCCCGGGGGCGCACCAATAAGGAAATTGCCGCCCATTTATTTATTTCCGAAGACACGGTCAAATCTCATATCAAAGGCCTATTTTCCAAATTGGAGGTCAAGGATCGAACGGAGGCAGTGATCACCGCGTTCCGGCACGGGATTGTGCATCTGTAACTCAAGCTGCCTCCGGGTCGTGTGGAGGTTGAATAATGTTCTGCAGAACCGATTATCAAATTCACTCCTTTGGGTGAGTGGACGCCCGCGCGGCACCCTCTTATTCTTTGTGACATCTACATGAACACCGAGCCCGCAACCGGACAGTCGGGTACTTTGTACGACATGGCCAGACCTGGCAGTTAGCAATAATTAAACAGGCAAGTCCTATAGCAATGACCGCAATTCAGATAACGATAGCTGCTATGAAAACTGCGTTGATGACCCACCCGGCGCGTCGCGGAGGCCGGTCTGGCAACTATCGGCGCGGATTTACCCTGATTGAATTACTGGTTGTTATTGCTATCATAGCCATACTCGCCGCCCTGCTTCTCCCCGCCCTGGCGAAGGCCAAGACGCAAGCCCAAAGAACGCAATGCCTCAACAATCTCAGGCAAAATGTTATCGCCTATCGGATGTATCAAGATGACAACGCCGGGACCGGTATCTATTACTTCGACGACACCGGCAATAACGCGTTGTGGATGGGAACTCTTTCCCCTTATTACGCTGCGGCACATCAAATCGTATTGTGCCCGACCGCGTCTCTACGTAACAACCTCACCACTTCCAAAGGCGATGCCAAGTCCTCCTGGTACTGGGCCTCTGCCAGTAACACCAACTTCTACCTGGGAAGCTATGCCATTAACGGGTGGCTCTATGGCGACTCGCCTATTTCCGGTGGATCTACTACCGTGGATGCAGCGGGGTATTTTAAAAAGGAGTCAGCCGTACAATTCCCGTCCGCCACACCCGCCTTCTATGATGCGGTCTGGGTGGATGCCTGGCCGAGCACGGCGGATTTGCCAAGCATCGGCCTTGACCTCATCACCGGTTCGCCCGGTGTGGATCTGCCACCGAACGGGAACGAATACGACCGTTTGCTGATCGCGCGTCATCCGCTGATTCCCGGCAAGACCGTCTATAACCAAATGATACCCGGCCAAATTGATATGGCGTTCGTTGACGGCCACGCGAGCGTGTTCAAATTGCAGGACGTAAAAACGGTCTATTGGTGCCTCGGATGGCCCGGTCCTATTGGCAGTCCCTGGAGTACAAAGCCCTAAACAACTAATCGGTAACATTTTTTCATCGCAGTAAACCTCCTCTACTCATATGAAATTAAAATCCAAACCCACCGCCGGCCGCACGGCAAATCATGCTCTCGCTTATCTGCTCGCTCTAGCGGGAGTCATGTGCCTGGCGATCACCGGCCGCACTCAAATTGTTACCAATGGCAGCTTTGAAGACCCCGGGCTCGCGAGTGACCAATACACCGTGTCATTTCAAACCCTGCCGACAAACTACGTGACGGGTTGGATACTGGGCACTTCGGGTGTCGCTACTGGAAACGGTAATGGTTACGACGGCGTTTGTGGCGGCAACGGTTTCACCGGCGGAAATTATGAGGATGGGATGAATTGCATCTTCTTGCAGGGCGGTCTGGCGGCGACCACGGTGACGCTGTCTCCGGGTTCCTACACTTTGTCGTTTTGGGCGATGGGACGCGTCAACTCGGGCAACGGCGCGAACCCGATTGCGGTGACGGTGGGAAACGACAGTGGCAATATTTCTTCCAACACCGTGACGCCTCCCAACACGGCGCAAAACGTGTTGAGTGACTGGACGCAATACCTCTTTAATTTTAACGTGACAAGCAGTGGTGTGTATCAGTTGACATTTCAAGCGACGATCCCGTACGGCCCCAGCGGCGATCACACAACTTTCCTGGACAATGTTTCGATCACTCCGGGAGGCATTCCACCTTCCTTTACTACCCAGCCAACTCCCGAGGAAACTGTCTATACGGGTGGGACGGCGCACTTCTCGGCCACGGCTGCCGGTTCTCCGTCGCCCACCTACCAATGGCAGATCGAATCGAACGGGGTCTTCGTCAATCTGAGCAATAGCAGCCGGATTTCCGGCGTCACGAATTCGACGCTCACGATCAGCGATCTACTCCCGGCCGATGCCACCAACTACCTGCTGCAAGTCTCCAATTCGGCCGAGACGACGAATAGTTCGGCCGCGGAATTGGTGGTGCTGCCAGCCCTAGCGCCCGGCAGCTATGACAACGCAGTTCTGGCTGACAATCCGGTGGCCTATTACCCGTTGAATGAGTCCACTGACCCAAATTCTGGAACGGCGACAGCATTTGATTTTGCAGGTGGATTCAACGGCATCTATGGCACTTCCGTGCTAAATGGTTTCGATGGGACGGTTGGCCCGTTGCCCTCGGACGGTTTCCCCAATTTTTCCGCGAATGATTTGGCGGCGCTCTTTCCTTCCCCCAATGGGGAAATTACTTTGGCTCCATGGGAGCTGAATACCAATACTGTCACCATGACGGCGTGGATTTACCCTATTGGGGTGCAGAATCCATTTGCCGGTTTGATTTATATCATTGGCGGGGCGGACGGATCGGGATTTAACTTTTGCGCGGGCGGAGACGTGGACGCCAACGGCAACAGCACGCTGGGTTATACCTGGAATTTTGACGGGGGCACTTACGGCTGGAATTCCATGATAGCTCCACCGCAGTTTCAGTGGTCGTTCGTGGCCCTGGTGGTCACTCCCACCAATGTGACCGTTTATATTTTCAACACCAATGGCGCTCCTTTGATTGCCAGCCAAAGCCATAATCACGCTGTGGAACCATTTGCCGCGGCGCCCATGCTCGGATTTTTCGATGGCCAGCCAAATAATGATGCGTTTAATGGATCGATGGATCACGTGGCCATTTTCGGCCAGGCATTGAGTGGGCTTCAGATTGCGGATCTTTACGCCGCCGCCGCGGGAAGCGCGCCGCCGGTTCCGCCCGCCATTACCAGCCAGTCGATGCCTCAGGCACCGACTCTATATGCCGGTGAAACCGCGCATCTATCGGCCCAGGCAATCGGCATACCAGCGCCTACCTATCATTGGCAGGTCGAATCGAACGGCCTCTTTGTCAATCTGAACGATGGCGCCCGCATTTCCGGAGCCAACAGCTCATCACTTACAATCAGCAATGTCAGTGCCGCGGATGCGACCAACTATTTATTGAATGCCTCCAACATATATGGTTCGACGAATAGTTCGACCGTGCAAATGACGGTAGTGCCGCCGCCCGAGGCTGGCAGTTACGCGAGCGTGATCGTGGCTTCTCATCCAGTGGCGTATTACGAATTGAATGAGACAAGCGACCCGGCTTCCGGGACGGCGGTGGCGTATGATTATGTCGGCGGCTTTAACGGAGTCTATGGCGTTGACGTAGCTAACGGCTTTGACTCAATCGCCGGTCCGACGCCTGCGGACGGTTTGCTCAATTTTCCAAGCGACAACGCGGCGGCGAGCTTTATCAATACCGGCGCGGCTGACACGAATTCGGCGATTACCCTGACTCCGTGGGAACTAAATGCCAATACTGTGACCTTCACCGCGTGGATCAATCCGACCGGGCTGCAAACGGCATATGCCGGCTTGATCTACGTCATCGGCGCGGACGGCCTGGGCTTTAACTTCTGTCCAGCAGGAGACACGAACGCCGCCGGCAATCAGGATTTGGGTTATAGTTGGAACTATGACCCGAACACTTTCCACTGGGATTCTGGCATAGCGCCCCCGCCCGGGCAATGGTCGTTTGTCGCGCTGGTCATCACGCCCACTGATGCGACAGTCTATATCCTGAATACCAACGGCACTTTGACCGCGACCAACACTCCCATCGGCGGTCACGTAGTGGAACCATTTTCTTCGGCGACTCAACTTGGATTTTTCCCCGGGGCGGCGAACGCAGAATATAACTACAATGGCTTGATGGATCACGTGGCGGTGTATGGCCAATCGCTGAGCGGGAATCAGATTGCCTCGCTGTATGATGCCGCCGCCGGTATTATCCCTTCAGTCACGTTGCACGCAGTTGCGAACGGCCCGAACAGCATTGTCCTGACTTGGAATGGCGGAGGAACACTTCTTCAGGCGCCCAGCCTGGCAGGCCCGTGGACAACCAATTCAGCCGCCATGTCTCCGTACCAGGTGACGCCCTCGGCACCGCAAATGTTCTACAAAGTGCTGGTTAAGTAATCCGGAGAGAAGAGGCGACCACGGGCAGTCGGAAATGGGATTCCGGCTGCCCGTCTTGACGTTATTAAAGTAACATAAAGTATTTAGAACGCGGTTTGTTATTGGTTACGGATCCGTTTTGCGGGATAAAGCCGGGATCATCTTCGACTCGTAGCCGGGCCATCAGTATGTTTTTGTATGAGATTAGATACGGTATTTAAGGTTCGCCCATCCGTGCTTCAGATGTTTGCAGCCGCAACAATATTCTGCGCCTGGCCGCCACTTGCGGCCAACTCCCAGAATTTGGTTGCCAATGGCAGTTTTGAACAGCCGGGCGTTGTCTATGGCGACTATACCGTAACTTTTGGCAGCGTGGCCACCAACGCCGTGCCGGGTTGGGCCTTCGGCTATTCTACGGGTACTACGCCCGGTGTTTACGACGGTCTCGCCTCTAACAATGGTGGTCTTAACGATGGGAATATTGAGGACGGCACGAACGCCGCCTTCTTGCAAGGCGGCAGTATGGCCCAAACCGTCAAGTTGAGCGCGGGTAACTATAGTCTGTCTTTCTGGGCCATGGGACGCTCCGACACCGGCACCGCGAACCCAGTTACGGTATCGGTGGGAAGTTTTCTGTCTCAGACCGTAACGCCTGGCAATACGACGGAATCCATGTCGAGCGATTGGCAAAACTACACCTATTATTTTAACGTGCCGAGCAACGGTTCCTACCCGCTGGTGTTTCAGTCAACTTTGCCGTACGACCCTCCCAGCGATCATACCACTTTCATAGACAATGTCTCGATTGCAGCCGTCGCGGGAATTCCACCCCCGGCAATTATTTCGGAGCCTTCCGCGCAGCAAATTATTTATGTGGGTCAAAGCGCGCAGTTCACCGTGCAAAACACCGGCGCTCCTCCGCTCAGCTATCAATGGTGGAGGGAAACAAATGGAACCTATATCAACGTGGCCAATGGCGGGCGTTTTTCCGGAGCTACGAACGCTACTTTAATTATCAGCAATCTGAGTATCGGAGACTCTACCAACTATAAAGTATCTATTACCAACATAGGCGGAACAACCAACAGCACTGTTGCCGCCTTGACGGTGCTGCCCGTGCCTTCTCCTGGTTCGCCCGGGAACCTGGTCACGGTCATCAATCCGAGCTTTGAGGATAGCCAGCAACCGGGGGACATGTACACCACGGGCTACGGAACCCTCAATCCTCAGACCGGAGTTCCAGGCTGGCAGTTCAGCTCTTCCGATGGTGATTCTTTTTCGGGCATCGTGACTGAGTCCGGCACTCTTTTGGGCACGCCCAAGTATATTCCCGAATGCTGGCAAGCGGCCTTCATCCAGGGGACCGGTCAGTTTTCGCAGGCGGTAACCTTCAAGTCCTCGGGAACAAATATCATCCGCTTTCAAGCCGAAGGACGGGGTGACGGAGGGGCCGGGTCCGAGGCGATTGCAGTTTCGGTGGATGGCAATCAAGTGGGCACTTTTACTCCATTGACGACGCAGTGGACGGTTTACAATTCGCTCCCTTTTAATGTGACCGCCGGGGTTCATGTTATTAGTTTTGCCGGGACAGTTCCTTCTTCAGTGTCGGATCGCACCTCGTTTATTGACGCTGTAGAGGTTGTCTCCTGCGCGGCGGCGGTGGTTGTTCCCCCAGCTTCACCAGTTTACAACATCGTTTTTGTGGGAGATAGCATTACCTATGGAGCCACTCTGGCGGATCCGACTACACAAGCTTCGGCGGTACAGTGCATGCAAAGTTTGGGGACGCGTTTCAACATGGCCGTGCGGATGTCAAACCAGGGACACAGCGGCGCGACCACCGTTGATTGGCTTCCCTCGAATTCCTATTTTCAAGGCGCTGAGGCTGCCGCGGCTGCGTTGGAGGCAAGCGAGCCCGGGCAACTGATTTTCTCCATTATGCTTGGAGCCAATGACAGTGCCCAAAGCGGGACGGACGGCTCCCCGGTTTCCCCTTCCGACTTCATGGCAAACCTGCAAGCGATTACCGACCAATTCCTGGACGATTATCCCACGGCATACGTTTTTGTCCACTATCCGACCTGGTATTCGACCAATACTCATAATGGCGCAGTTTACGATGCTCCCGGTTTGGCGCGTCTGCTAACTTACTTCCCTGAAATTGATCAGTTGATTTCTAATTGTGCCATCACTCATCCCGGCCTGGTGTTCGCGGGAGACAAGCTGGCCTTCAATACCTTCTCCAACCATTATCTCACCGATCTAACTCCGGAGTCAGGGGTCGAGGGGACTTTCTATCTCCATCCCAATGCGACGGGAGCCGCGATTCTCGGAGGTCTTTGGGCTAACGCCATCGTGACGCCTTTGAATGTAACTTCCAACAATTCCTACGTTGCCTGGCTGCAGAGCTGTGACATAACGCCGGGAGCGCCACGAACCGGGTTCAGCGATACTCCGACGAATTCCCTGCTTTGCAACGGCACGATCTATGGCAATCCCAACGGCCTGCTTGCAACCCTCGAAAGTCGCACGTATCTCGACGTCTCGGCTGATATTCGTTATGACACCAACCTTACGGTTGTTCTTGAGGAATCGAGCAGCCTTACAAACTGGAGCCCACTTGTGTGGCCTATTGCTCCAAGCCAAAACTCCGTGGCTAATGGCTTCATCCGTCACGAAGTCCAGGTTCCGATAGATAACCTTCAGCAGGGGAAATTTTACCGCCTCCTGCTGCAGTACTGATTTAAGGAAGGGCTTTTCGATTTGCGGTTGTTTCATTTCGAGAGAGAGTCTGACGTTTGTCGATCGTTTCAAATGATAGCTGCGAATTAACGCCTGAGAAAATTCGTGGATGTCCTCTTACCGTTGGGAAAAGGCTAGCCGCTCCGTTGGCCGAGCAAGGCAGCCGCCCTCCGCACGGCCGCGCGCGGCGACAAAACTGATCTGGACGCGAATTGGCACGACATCGCGATCGTACAAATGCGGTTGCGAATAAACCCTTCCACGAAATCCAAGGCTTAATGGTGGCGTGTCCAGAACGGGCATCGGCAGCACGCCTGCGGAGGAGGTCCCCATTGCAGAAACCAAGGCCATGGCGGTAGGTCGTTCAGCCGGAGGTTGAAAACGGGCGATGAAGCACGACTCCAAACTGGCAAGACTGCTGACACTCGCTCAAGTATCCCGCCACATCAGGAAATTGGCTGAAGGCATTTTACTGTCGTGATAGCAAATTGCCGCGCCGGTTCCGCGACTGCCGCTGTGCGAAAGCAACGCGACCATAGGTTCCAGGTTCCAAATTGTTGATAGCCCCACGTGCAGTGAACAGACCGAATTCGACAAATTGATTCTCCCCCGCCGCTCGTGCCAAGTTGATTCCGCGCATGATCCTTTTGCTGTTTGGTGATGGGACTTGTCTGCACAGAAGTGCGTAAGTTATTACGCGTGCGGGACGAAACCTCCGGCGATCGGAGCCACGTATGTACGTGCGAACTCGCAATTGGCAAACGCGTTCAGGTCGTAACGGAGGCGCTGAATATAATCGGCATTCAATCCATCATGGCCTTTTGCCGTCAGCATCTCTGTGATGACATCCTTCACATGCGGATTACCATACCTCGAGGAAGTCGTTTATCGTAGAACTCAGCGGCTTGGGAAAGTGGAACGGTCGCCAAGAATCTTTTTTGGCCTCCGCGAACTGCGCTGCCGCCACCTCAATCGGCATGCCAATGGGCTTGCCAGCAGGTTCCCATTTGAAATGCTTTACGGCATTGGTGATATAAATTTTGCGGCGGTCAATCCCTGCTTCGGCTTTTCGCAATTTCTGAATGTTGGGAGAGGAAGGAATCAATGGTTGCGCTGGCGTTTCATCGGATTCTTTCATGAATCAAATCTGACCCTGATTTCCTGAATCGCAAACCCGAAGCACTGTAACTTTTGTTTCAAAGATTTCGCAATTCCGATGGGTGTTCACGCCCAAAATGCCGGGGCGTTTGTTTCCGATTTCTACGCTCCCCGTTGTCGCGGCCAGATTGCCACTGAATCTGCTTTCTGAAGCAGTTGTTTGCCGTATCAACCTAATTCCCCACCGGCAACTTTGACGTTCCGGTCTTCTGCATATACTTCGCCACCGCTTCACCGCGCGAATGCACATGCAACTTCGTGTAAATATGCTTCACGTTCATGCGGATCGTTTCAATGCTCAACGACAACTTGTCCGCAATATGTTTGTAAGCCGCCCCGTTCGCCAGCAATTCCAACACCTGCAACTCCCGCGGTGAAAGCGCCACCGTGTTCGATTGCGCCTTGCCCATCTCGTTGAAATAGGCCACCACCTTTCGCGCGATACTGCTCGACATCGGCGCCCCGCCCGAATACGTCTGCCGAATCGCCTCCAATAAATTCGGCGTGCTCGTCCGCTTGAGCATATATCCGTTCGCGCCTGCCAAAAGCGACTTGAAGATTTTCTCACTCTCTTCATAGACCGTCAGCATGAGAAATTTTAACTCGGGAGAACTCGCACGCAACCTCCGCACACATTCAACGCCATCCATCCCCGGCAAATTGATGTCCATCAGCACCACATCCGGGCCCTCTTTAGGAATTCCTTCCAGCGCGGCCTCCGCCGTGCGATAATCATTGATGCAACGGAACCCCGGCGCGTGATTGATCTCCCGAACCAGATTCTCTCGTATCCAGGTTTCGTCCTCCACGACCACGATTGTAACCTGACCATGAGGCCGGTCGTTTTGTTCAGATGTTCGATTCATGACGCACTCATTTTGTGTTCAACCATCGCCACACTCAACAATAGGGAGGTTCCCGTGTCCGGCGTGCTTTGCAGAGCCAGCGTCCCGCCGATCGCGCTTAATCGTTTCTGCATATTCTCCAATCCATTGCCGGCCCGTTTGATTTCGTCGCGGCAAAATCCACGCCCATTGTCCTGAATGAACAGCGTTAACCGGTCGCCGCTAAAATCCAGGCCAAATTTGATCTGACTGGCCGCCGCATGTTTAACCGCATTGTTCAACGCCTCTTTCACCACCATGTACAAATTGTGCCGCACCTCAGCGGCCACCGGAAAGTCCGGCAATTTCAACGGCACATCCAGCGTGCAGGCAATCCCCGTCTGCCGCAAAAAATCTTCCGTGAAATAAACCAGATAATCGGCCAACTCCTTCAACGTGTCGTTCCGCGGATTGACCGCCCACACAATCTCATCCATCGCTCGAATGCTATCGCACGCCGTTTCCGAAATCACCTCAGGCAACTCGCCGAGATTCTCCACCCCTTTGCCATTTTGTTTCATCACGTCCGCCAGCTTTTGAATTTTTGTCAAACTCGCACCCAATTCGTCGTGGATGTCTCGCGCGATGCGGGCACGCTCTGTCGCCAGCACGGTCTCCTTCTCCAACCGCTGAATGTTTCGCGACGCCCGCCTGCGCTCAACCAGTTGAACGGTTCCCACCACTAGCGCCAGCAATCCTCCGCTCACCGCCGCTAAAAACCAGCGGCCTTGCCAGAAATGTGTCAGCCGTAAATCTTCAAACGAAGTGGCCCCAATGATCTCGCTGAACTTCCATCCGCCAATCCGCCCGTCATGCAGCAAATGAATTTCGTCAAAGGTCGCATTCCCTTCAAACCGCGTGACCAGGTTCGTCGGCTGATTGATTTCTGTCGCATTCAGGGACAAATCAGGATTCAGCCACGCCGTCACCCGGGCCTCATGACCCGCAACATAGTCAATCCTGAAAGCGATATACTTATGCGTCCCGGCGCGAATGTATTCCCAATTAAACCCCGGTTCGCGGGTCGCTGAGTTCAGATCTACATAACCCTTTTCACTGTTCGTCACATTCATGGCGCAATACGCCCACGCCTGCCGGCTGCTCCCGAGACCCAGGTGTTGTGCGTTCTTTTCAAAGAACACCAATCCCGCGTTATAGTCGCCGATGGATTTGATCGCCGAGTCTGCAATGGGATCCACGCGAAATCTGAAATAAAGCGTCGCTGAAGAATTGGCATCCTGTGGCTTGATCGCTCCGTTCAGAATATCCTCACCGGTACCGTTATCGCAGACCAGTTGAGTCTCCGGCCGATTCCACAAAACCGAAGAACGCGCGGTCAAAGGCACGGCCATCAATATCCATGCCAGCATTCTGACCGCCGCGAGGGAAAAGGGCTTGATCAATAAATTTTTCACACATTCAGGGACGCCTGAGCCATCATTTTACGCGCTTTTATAAACAGGCGTCCACCGGAAATCCCGCGTCCACGACTCGATTTCATTCTCGCGGAGCTAAAAAATAGCTCTTTCGTCGTCGAATGCCGAATACCCATGTTCATGGGTATAGTCTTTTTCCAGACCGAACCCACAATAGCCCACAACCCAATTTGCACCCGTCGCCGGTTTCGGCGCGAAGAAGAAACGTAACAACGTAACACAATTCAAAATGAAGAACCCAACCAACTCGCAACCCTCGTCGGCGGCCAATCGCCATCCTGTTTTCCAAACCATCATCCTTAGCCTGAGCCTCATGGCCGTCCTGCTTTTTGGGTCAAACAACTCTTTTGCGCAAACCACCAACGCCTTCGACACCGCCGCGGATCCCGCCTACTCTGGTGACGTCGCCGGCAACGGCCTTGGCACCGCGGGAAATCCCAACGGAGGCTTCGGCTTCGGCCCGTGGACCTTCACCATTCAGAACACTGGCGGTGCTTTCATCAGCAGCACCGGTCCCAGCGGAGATTCTTTTGACATCTGGAACACCACTGTCAGCAGTTCAACCATCGCGTCCCGCCCCTTTGCGTCACCCCTCGTGCCGGGCCAATCCTTTTCCGTGCAACTTCGCTTAAACAGTCTTGATAACTCCGGCACCACCAATTCCCTCGTCCTCGAAGACACCAACGGCACCCCCATCTTCACCTATTGGCACGTCGGTTTTGAACCCAATAACGCCGTGGACGGCCACTATTCCGATGCCGCCGTGACCAATGGCGCAGCAGTCGGGTTCAGCTACAATTACCAGCAATTCTGTTCCTTTACCTTCACGCTAAACTCTCCGACCACCTATACTTTTACTGACAACACCACCGGGCACACCTTTACCGGCGTTATCTCCGGTTCCATCGGTCAAGCCGCCTTTGTTCGCGGCAATTCAACGGCTGGCACCGGCGGAGGTGGCGACGATTTTCAATTCGATGCTCTGCAAATCGTCTCCGCCTCACCTCCCACTTTCACCTCGTCACCAGGCCCGGGTTCCTTCAGTGGTTCCCGCAGCAACCTTAGCGTGCAGGTGCTGGACGGCAGCATTCCCGTCAATCCGAACACGATCGTATTAAAACTGGATGGCGCCACTATTTCTCCCAACATCGCCAAATCCGGCGGTGTCACCATCGTCAGCTATTCCGTGAACCCACCGCTCAGTGCGGGCGCCGTGCACGCCGCCTCCATAACACTTGCGGATAACAATGCGAATGCCTACACGAACACCTGGAGCTTCACCACGGCCTTCCAGTCGTTGCCGTCCGTCATTCCCGGCCCGATCGTTGCCAGCAACCAGGAAACCGGCATCGTTATTTTCTCCACCAATGATGATTGGGTCGGCGCGAACTACGATTCGAATTCTGGCAAGACAGTCTATGCGCGGTTCAGCATGGAATTCGACAACTTGAATGGCGAAACCGGCGGCGGCGGCGGTTACGGCGGCTTGCAATTTATTTCCGGCGGCATCAACGGCCCGCAGCATGTGATCGCCGGGAACGCCTGGGTTTCTCAAAGCTGGAGCGTGGATCCTTCACCCGCGCCGCAGGCGGACTTGAATCCGGAAACGCCCATCGTCTTTGGCGAATGGCACACTATTGTCGAGCGCGTAGATTATTCTCCGAGCGGAAACGCCACCGTCAACCTTTGGTTGGATCCTGACTTCACTCAAACCGAAGACGCGCAACCAAACAGTCCCGTTACCGTCTCCACCGTGAATACTTTCGATACCATCGCGCTCCGCACCGGCAATGGCACTACCAGCGCCACCTTCAGTAACATCGTGTTCGCCGCCACGTCCGCTGGCGCCGGCTTTGCGGTTCCCGCAGCGGCCCAATTTCTGAACCTAATTCCCGCCGCCAACGATCCCTCTGCTGCCTTGGCCACGCCGATAAGCGCTCAAGTAGCTTTTGGCAGCTTCAGCATCGCTTCTAACTCGGTAGTCCTTACTCTGGATAACACTGCGGTAACGCCGGCCTTTACGGTCGCCACCAACGCAATCACCGTCAATTACCAGCCGCACGCACCCTTCGCGGCAGGCTCCTCTCACACCGTTGCTCTAACTGTCACCGACTCCAACGGCACGGCCTATTCTACAAGCTGGTCTTTCACCGTTGATCCCTACCCGACGCTGCCGGTGAATATTCCTGGTCCGATTGATGTGATTTACAGCATCAACAGCGACCTGGGCATTCAGATCTTTAACAGTCAAAACGAATGGATTGGCGGCAATTATCAATCCACCTCCACCAACACGCTCTATACCTATTTCAGCATGGAGTTTTTCGATTTAAACGGCGAAACCGTCGATGACGTTGGCGGCTGCTATGGCGGTTTGCATTTCTATGAAGGCAGTAACGAACGCCTGCTGGCTGGACAATCGTGGCTCAGAAATTCCTGGAGCATTGACGATAAGAGCGGTGGCGAGGGCGGCGAACTCGCCCTGCCGCCGGTCGAGACGATCGTCGTTAACGAATACCACACTATCGCAATTAAAAGTGTGTATTCTCCCGGCAACAACACTGCCGTCACCGTCTGGCTCGATCCCGACTTCACCAAGGCTGAAGCCAGCCAGCCAAACCCGCCAGTAGTCGCCTCCATGGACAACACCTTTGATAACATTCGGCTCCGTTGCGGCAACGGCTCGGCTGCTGCTGAATTCAGCAACATCGTGATGTCCGCGACCTCCCCGTTTGCCGCTGCCTCGGCGTTGAAACTCCAATCCCTGGCCGGCAACTTGAGTCTTTCGTGGACTGGTGTCGGCACACTTCAAAGCGCCGCTTCCGCAAAAGGCCCGTGGACGGATGCTCTAAATCAGGCGAACCCCCAAACTATAGCTACTACTAACTCCGCGAGCTTCTTCCGCTTGCGGCAATAAGGGATCCGATCTTTGCAGTCTTTGGAAGATACATTCAATGCTGGCGGGAGTTCCAGTTCCCGCCAGCTCTATTCAAAACATGAACAGATCGAAAATATCGGTGGTAACTAGTCCGCGTGGCTTTACTTTGATAGAGTTACTCGTTGTAATCGCTATCATCGCCATCCTGGCCGGGTTGCTGCTGCCGGCCCTGGCTTCCGCCAAAAAACGGGCAACCCAGTCCGCCTGTTTAAGCAACCAAAAACAACTTGCCCTGGCTTGGCTGATGTATTGCAATGATAACTCAGATAAAGTAGTCGGATTCAGTACCGTATCTTCTGCGGACTGGCGGTTGGAAGCGGATTTAATCACCATCGCGCCTCCGGCAACTTTGGGCGGCAACGACGCCGCAAAATGGCTTTTCCAAACGGGCTATAGAAACGGCCCGATTTATCAATACGCACCCAACCCGGACATTTTGCATTGCCCGGGCGACATTCGGTTCGCCAAGGCTGGTTTTTTTTGCTGGGACAGCTATTCGGGAGCTGGCGGTTTCGTCGGCGGCGATACTCAGTTCTCCCCTCTGCTGGGAACCATCACCCGGCAGTCCCAGTTAGTCCATCCGAGCGAACGATTTCTCTGGGTAGAGGAATGCGCCTCGCAACAGCAAACCGCCTTCGGCCTGACCTTTGCCGAGAACCAGCATACCTGGGATATGTATCCCGGCGCGCCGGATGTCACGCCGACAAATCCCTTTTTCACCGCCGCATGGGTTGACTCCCCGGCAGCTTATCACGGCGCCAACAGCACTTTCAGCTTCGCGGATGGACATGCGCAACCTCATAAATGGGTAAGTGATTTAGTCATCGCCTTCGCCAACAGCATGAGCCCCTCAAAATACAGCAACGTCGGCGGCGCCGGCAGCGCCGGGAGCCAGGCTAACACTGCTAGGACTGACTTGATTTATGTAGCCAGCCACTTTCCGACTTCTTCTAATCCCTAAACGTGAACGTGAAAACCATTCGCCAAGTAAGCGTGTCGTTGATCTGAATGAAACGGCGCCGGCGTCTTTTTTATTAATGCCTGGCGGATGGCCATTTCGTCTTCGGCTTCTTTCTTTTTGTCGAAAGGAAAAAAGCGCTGCCTCTTTCCGTCAACCAATCCGAGGTCAACCAACCATGTTTTCTTGCCATTTTTTACGCCCTTTGATTCACGATAATACCCCTCTCTGCACTCTCCGTATTTAAAGTCTCATTTATTTTCATATTTCCTAAGTAATTAAATGGTGCGCGAGAGAGGACTTGAACCTGCTTTTGCCATTTCGCTTCATTTCGTGAAAACGACTCAAAGACTCTGTAATTAATGACTATTTTTTATATTAGCAGATCCCCCTAGGTCGAAAAGAGACGTCCTATTTGCGAATCTAAACTGTCAGGAATTGTCAGGAAAAAATCCCGGAAAGGAAGCATTAGTTTGAGTCTGTGGCAATGTCCCACGTGACCATAAGTAATGTTTCCGAGCCAAACTTGGTTGGGACGGTCGGAGCCGCCAATTTTGCGGAATCGGTCGGAGGCGATGGGCTTTCGATGTTTGACCTCACAAACGTGATTAATGATAACGATGGCAATATGACACTCGGCCCGTTACGAATACCATTTTGTTTCGAATAGCGAGCAACTCCAACATTCCTCGGATTTTGTTATGCGCGCATTGACGACCGGCGCCCCCACCGGTGTGTCATACAACACCAGAAAACCGTAAACCAAGTCAATTGCTAGGTGGAAGGAGCATTTAGGTCCTACACGACTGGATAAGTTCAATCGAATGATGATCGGCAAATTCCTGGTCCAGCGGCAAGCGAAGGGAGGCAAAACTTATCCACATCGGCGTTGCTGGCATTTTTGCCGACATAATGTAATTCCATATTTTCGCGCACCAAGCTAAAGAGCAGCTTCATGCTTGCCCTTGTTCGGAGCAAGCGGGGTTTGGATTTTGCCCGGGATTTGAGCCTGTTGCGTGTCCGCCGATTTCGTGGCTGCAAAACAAACAGCGAGACTGGTCAGGTTTTCGCTCGCTGAGTTCGATGGCTCGCGGTCTTGCTCGATGGCACAGAGCAACTCGCCCATGGCGCCGCGAAAGCCGTCGTTAAACCACTTCCCCTCCAGTTTTGGCTTCGCTCGGCCACGTTTCAGGTCGAGCGTGATATCGTGCGCTGCGCAAATCGGCCCGGATGCCTGAATCGTTCCGGCGGAACCGGTGACACAGATGGCTTCTTTTGGTCCGAAACGGGAATGGGCATCAAAGCTCAACGTGGCGCTTCCGCCCTCGAATTGCACCAAGGCGCTTCCGATCATCGGCGGTTTCAATTGTTGCCCGGGCACGAGGGCGCTTGCGGCAAAAACCCGAAGCGGTTTTCGTCCCGCAAAAAAAAGGGTGGCCATGTCGAACCAGTGAATTGCGAAATCGAAGAGCACCACATGATGAATGCCCTCGAACGGTGTGCCTTTGATCCAGGTGTGATCCCAGTTCAAGCTCATTGAAACCGTCTGCACTTCTCCAATTAATCCGGCGCGAATGGCTTGAGCGATATAACTGGCATAGGGCGACCAGCGCCCATTTTGGTTGATGGCGAGCTTGCATTTTCGTTTCGCGGCCAGCGCCACCAACCGTTTGCCAACCTCCAGATCGAGCACAAACGGTTTTTGACTCAGTACGTGTTTCCCCGCGTTGAGCGCCGCTTCAATGGCGGCGACGCGTGGTCCGGGGTGCAATGCGATGTCCACCACGTCCACGCCACTGTCCTCCAGGAGGCTTTGATAATCTTTATAAATTGCCGCCTTCGGGCAAAACTCCTCCCTGCGTTTCCGCGCGGCTGCTTCCACCTTGTCGCAGACCGCAACGACCTCCCAGCCGGCGGCAGAATAGGCGGCCAGATGCGATGCGGTGATCCCGCCGCAACCAATCATGCCAATCCTGGGACGATACCGATCAGGTTGCGGTGGGCCGTAGGGCAAATTGGGCGCGGGAATGATAGGTCCCGCAGTTTTGGCGGCCAATGAATAATTGCGTTTTGCCATGCTTCGGCGTGCGTCAGGTCATTTTAATTTTACGGTGCGCTTGAGCCGGGCGCTCAACACGGCGCTGTCCACCATCTGCTGGCCAATGCGGCAGATTTTCGGCGAGAGAGGCCCTGCGGGCGGCTGGTCCCGCTGGAGGCAATCAATAAAGTATTGGATCGGATTTTGGAAGGGTGGTTTCAATCGGTCCACAGGAATATTTTCGCCTTCCGGCCTTTTGCGAGTTTGTGATCGGATTCCGGGATCGTAATCGTAACTGCTGATCGTTCCATCCGTGCCCTTGAGCACAAAGCCACATTTTGGCTGAGGCTGAAGGGTCCACGGATCGGTGAAAGTGCCCCAGCGCGTTTCGAATTTTGAGAGGCCGCAGGCATAGCGCGCGACGGTGATGCTATGCTCGTCCACTTCCAAACCATTGGGAAGGTCCGTCACAGCCGTGACCTCAACGGGCTTTCGCCCATTGTGATACCAGGTGCCGAGCGTCGTGCCATAGCCCAGATAGTCGAGTAACGAGCCGCCGCCCAGCTTGCGCTGGTAAAACCAACTTCGTCTTTTTTCAGCCGCCGTCGGAAGGGTTTCGACTTTATCCGCTCTGTGCCAGAGCGGACCGCGATTGCCGCCGTAGAAATGAACTTCCTCCAGTGCGCCGATGTGTCCCTCAGTTAATAGGCGATGAGCGGTGCAGTGGCTCGGATACCAGCGCAACGGCCAGTTGATGCCGAGGAACACCCGATGCTTCTTCACGATGGCAATCATCCGATCCGCCTCTGCCACTGACGCGGCGAATGGCTTCTCCACCAGGATATGCACACGGTGAGGCGCGACCCGCTCGACATATTCGGCGTGCCGGGCCGTGGCGGGGCAAAGGATGACAAAGTCGGGCCGCGACTTTTCAATGCACTCATCGAGGTCTGTAAAAACGCGCTCGACCGGGAGGTTGAAGTTGGCGATGGCCTGCTGCATCCGCTTTGGCTCCTCGTCACAGATTCCAACGATCTCAGCCTGCGGGTGGTTGAAGACCATGCGCAGCAGATCGCCCATGTGCATATGATCGAAGTTGATTCCCGCAACACGAAGTTTCATACATTATGAGCTTACAAATCCATTCCCTCCCCGTTGCGTAACGTGCGGCATCTCTGGCCCAGTCGCCGGCACTCGGATTCAAACTCATCTGGCGGCGCGGTGTTGAACTCAAACATATCGAAGTGATGGGGAACGGCGAGGTCGGCGCTGATGTCATGAGCCAGCATGGCCGCTTCGCGCCCATCGAGGTTGCCCGCCACCCGCCGTTCGGGGTGGTTGCCATTGATGGGCACGAGCGCCAAGTCAGGCTTGAAGGGGCTGACCTGGCTGGCAAGCTGGTCGTGCAACATCGTGTCGCCGCTATGATATATTGTAATTCCATTCAAGCGCGCGACATAACCGAGGAAGCGGCAGTGGCCGAATTCGTCACGTTCGACCGTGTTGTGCGCGGCGGGAATACCGTGAAATTCGATTCCGGCCACGGTGACGCGCTCGCCCGCGTCCACTTCGATCAGCATTTGCCCGGCTTCATTGAGCCGCTTCAGCACGAAGGAACGATTGGCGCGCGGAATGAGCAGCTTTGCCAGCGGATTTGCGGCGAATAAAGGCCGAAGCGTTTCAGGGTCAAGATGGTCGGTGTGGTTATGCGAACTGGTGATAACGTCAATGCCGGCCAGGCGGCCGGGGGCGATGACGCGCTCGGTGAGGCGCTGGTGCGGTTTGTCGGTGCGGGCGTATTTTTTGGTCAGTGAATCAGAAAGATACGGGTCAAAAAGAATCGTTCCGTCTGGCGTATAAAGGAGAAAACCGCTTTGGCCCAGCCACCATAACCGGGCGCGGTTTGCAGCCCGGGCAAGGGCGATGTCGGCCAGCAGCGTATCATCCTTTTGAAAGGCCGGTTTCATTTCATTTGTCGAGGCCCAATTCCTTTCGCGCAAGCTTGACGCCTTCCACCAGGCTGGCCAGCTTTTGTTTCGCAGCCCAGCGTGCGGTTTGGCTCAGGCCGCAATCGGGCGCAAAAACGAGCCGGTCCGGCGCGGCATGTTTCAGGCATAAACGTACGCGGTCAGCTATGTCGCGCGGAGTCTCGATATAATAACTTTTTACGTCCACGATGCCCACGGCGACATCCATCCGGCGGGCGATTTGCGCGATAAGTTCAACCTCCGCGAACTCCCGGCTCGCCATCTCCACGTGCATCTCATCGCATTTGAAATCAAGGAAGGCCGGGAACAGGGGCGCCAGATGGCGCGGCCCCACAGCGCGTGCCTTATAGTTCCCAAAACACAAATGCGTGCAGACTCGCGTCCGGCCAGCCACCGGCTCGACGGTGCGGTTAAAAATATCCACAAAGCGTTTCGTGTCCTCGCGGTACGCATAGCAGCTCATGGAAGGTTCATCCACACTGATCTCGGTGCAACCTGCGGAAACAAGGTCTTCAAGTTCCTTTCGCACGATCGGTATCAACGCCTCGGTCAATGCCCAGCGATCCGGGTATTGCTGATTGGGAAGCAGCCGACCGCTCAAGGTATAAGGCCCCGGCACACTGGCTTTCAACGTGGTCTGTGATCCGTGATTGCCCGCCTGGAATAATCGTTTCAGGCGCTTGTATTCTTCGACCGCGCCAAGCCCGCGCGGAGCGCGGAGCGCCGCGATCACTTGATGTTTGCCACGTTGATCGTGCGCCGGCGGACCAAATCTTCTGGGTGATGAGGATTCCAGTTGGATGCCCTCCAGGTAACCGTAGAAGGAGAGGTTGAAATCCAGGCGGGTTTGTTCGCCATCCGTCACAACGTCCAATCCCGCGGCCAATTGATCGTGCAACGTGGTGATAACGGCGTCGTCCTGGGCTTCAGCGAGGTCGGAAGAACCAAAGCGGTCCAGGTTTTGCGAAGCGAAATCCAGCCACCCGGGAAACGGATAGCTGCCGATGACTGAAGTGCGGAGAGGGTTGGTTTTCATTGCAATATTAAGCGCCTGATTCGGCATAGATTCGCGCCATCCGATGCGCATGTTCATCGTAGGCGGCTTCAAAGATTTCGGCCGCGCGATCAATCCCGACTACTGCGGCTCCCGTCAATACCCTGGGCGGCTGGCCAGCCGCTGTGAGACGTGCGGCCACTTCGGCTTTGATGGCGTTGACAAGCAGACAGCCGCCGATGGTTGAGCCAGGCGATACGGCCACGTCCAGGCCGGGAATGGCCACCATTGCGTCACCCACCGGCGCGCCGGTGTCCAGCACCAAATCGGCAAAGTCCTGAAGCTTCTTGCCGCCGGGATGCTTTGCCGGGCTGGCTTCGGAATGTTGGCGCGTGACGATGGCCACAACTTTGACGCCCTTCTTCCGAAAACCGTCCGCCATTTCCACCGGTACGAGATTGCAGCCGCTTGACGAAATGATGAGCGCCGAATCCGCCGGGCGCAGGGCGAAGTTGCGAAGAATGCGTTCGGCCAATCCTGAGACGTTTTCCAGAAACATGGCCTGGCGTTGCCCATTGGCGCCGATGACGAGATTGTGAAAAGTGAGGGAAAGTTCGACGATGGGATTGAAGCCCGGAAACGAACCGTAGCGCGGCCACATTTCTTCGACCAGTATCCGGCTGTGCCCCGAACCAAAAACGTGGACCATGCGCCCGGCCAAAATGCTCTGCGCGAACCAGTCAGCCGCCTGATAAATTTGCGGGAGTTGCGATTCGGCCTTGCCCACCAGATCGCGCGAGCGTTGGAGATAGGTTTGAGCGGGAGAGGAGTTGTTCATGATAAATTCATTTCTGAAAATGGAGGGCATTCCACGCCGCGCCGAAAGCGCCCGCAAAATCGCCGAGCCGGGCTGGAACAACGGCCACGCGGGTGCGGAGGGGACGCCATTCGAAGGAGGTCAGATATTGGTTGAGCGGGCGGAACAAAGCCGGGCCCGCCTCGGCGATGCCGCCGCCAAGGATGACTATTTTTGGATCGAGCACGTTAATGAGCGAAGCAATTCCCGCGGCCAATGCTTGCACGGACTCAAGCCATATCCGCCGGGCAGCGGGGTCATTTCGGTTGCTCGCAGTCACGAGGGCCCGGGTGGAGGCAAAGCGTCCTTGTGAGCGCGATCGGATGCTGCATTCGCCGATGGCATCCTCCAAGCTGCCCGGCGTGTGGGCAATGTCCAAACCGCCGGCGGGGTCCAGGGAGATATGACCAAAGTGTCCCGCGCGGCCAAGGTGACCACGCAATAAGCGTCCATCCACGAGCGCCGCGCCTCCAACGCCGGTTCCCAAGGTAAGTAAAATTGCGTTCTGCGCTCCTCGCGCCGCGCCGCGCCACACTTCGCCCGCCAAAGCGGCTTGCGCATCGTTCAGGACGGACACTGGCCCGGCGGAGTTCAAAAACTTCCGCCAAATCAAGCCTTCCAATCCCGGCAAACGTCCCGGCATGGAGCGGATCGAGCATTGGTCATTTGCGACCAGGCCCGGCGCAGCAAGGCCAATCCACGTGGGCAGGCAACCCAGTGATTGCTCGATGTGCGACTTGGCCAGCCGCACATTCATGATCCAGTTTTTCTTTCCGTCATCCCCGGTCGCAGTGGCAGTCTCGGCCAGCTTGCGGCCAAGCGGAGTTACTGCCAGCGCTTTGATGCGGGCGCCTCCAATATCAATCCCAAGCGCGTATTTCATGGCTGAAGCTGCCCCTCGCTTACGCACCAGCCACCATCCACAGCCAGCACTTGTCCCGTCGTGAAGCTGGAAGCATCGCTCATGAAATAGACCGCGGCTGCATCGAGATCGGTGGTGCGCCCGGGGCGCCCGCCGGCCAGCGGTTGTTTGGTTTTGATAAAGGCTCGGATGGTGGCGTCGTTGATGGCGCGTTGCGCCATGGGCGTTTCCGTCAATCCAGGCGCAAGAACATTGAAGCGGACTCCTTTCGGCGCGTAGAACGCGGCACAGCTTTTGGTGAAGCCGTCCACCGCACATTTCGCGGTGGCGTAGGCGTGAGTGGCAAAATAGGCCGGCGAGGGCGAGAAACCCAGCACCGACCCCATATTCAAAACCGTCCCGCCTGTGCCCTGCGCAAGGAACTGGCGCACGACCGCGCGGTTGGAATAAAAGAGCGAAGTCAGGTTCAGCTTCAAGGTTGCTTCCCAACCCTGGTCACTGATCTCGTGCAACGGGCCGTCCCCATACTGCCGCCCGGAGCCGCCGGCCACGTGATACAGACCATCCACTCCGCCAAACTCCGCAACGGCTTTTGCCACCGCTGAGACCGCAGTGTCCGGACAAGTGGCATCGCCACACATCATCGTGGCAGCCTCGCCGACTTCACGCTGCGCTGCGGCCACATTCTCTGGCTTCAGACCGACAGCCAGGACCCGCGCGCCCGCCGTGACAAACGCTTTGACTGCCGAGAGGCCCAGGCCCGCCGTCCCGCCGATGACAACGAGCTTCCTCCCGGCCAACAGGTTCGATGAGCCGCTCAGTTTCATGATGTCAGACAGCCGGCGGTGACATGCGTGGGAAATGATTCCGTCTGCAAGATACTCCACCATGGATGGGAAAAAAGTATTCGTCAATTTAATTGAACACTTTGTATGACAACTGGTATGATAACCGATGAACTGATATGATTAAAACGCAGCGTTGCCGCTCGAATTTTTTGCTTCAACAACGAGCATAATGAAAAGGAAAACATGTCGCGTCCGAGGACCGAAAAAGTCAACCTGCTGAAAACCAAACTGATCGTCCGGATCAAGGACGGCTTCCATAAGCCGGGAGATCGTTTTCTCTCCAACCGGGCGCTGGCGAAGCGCTATGGAGTCAGCTATCAGACCGCTCACCGCGTCGTGACAGAATTGAGCGTCGAAGGCTTGCTGGAGCGCCGGGCTGCTTCCGGGACGTATGTGGCCGGGCAGCGGCCGCTTTTGCGCGGAGTCGAGTTATGGTTCCATGCCCGGGCGCGACGGCCGGGAAGTTTTGGCGCCAACCTGCTTGAGCATCTTCAGCGAGGATTGCGGGAAGCCAAAGTGCCGCATGTGGTTCGCTGGCCGTCCAATAATTCCCACTTGTCAGTTGATTACTATCCAGTCCTTTGGGAAGTGCCGGCATTGCTGGCGGAAGCTGCTTCCGCCCGCCGTTACGCGCTTTTGCTCAACGACCGTCCCGAGCCGGGTTTGACAGCGACTTTGGTTGACGCCGTGGCGACCGACGATTTTTCCGCGGGCGTGTGCGCCGCGGAGGCGCTCCGGGAACACGTGCAGGGGGGGCGAAGGTTTCTTGTGCTCGCAGGGCCGGCAGCCGATAAACGGAGCAAGAACAGGGTGCGCGGTTTTCTTTCCTGTCTGCCCAAAAGCCGGGTGATAAGCGCGGGCGGCTGGTATCTTGAAGACGGAGCAAAGGTGGCGGCGCGGGCATTGGCAATCGGAAAGGACGGCATTTTTTGTGTCAACGACCGATTGGCCGAGGCTCTCCTTTTGCATTGTGAGACGCAAAAAATAAGACGGCCGGCAATTATTGGCCATGACAACGCTCCCGTGGCCGAGGAATTGCACCTCTCGACCATCGCCATCGAGTGGGACGAGATGACATCCGTCGCCATTGAGACTATCCGACGGCGTCTGGCTAGCCAATCAGGCAATGCACGTCACATCATTCTTACACAGCGTCCCGTTTATCGCCTGACAACTTGAATGTTCCGGGGAAGCCAGGAGGAACGCTTTTTTATTTTTGACAGAATACGACAATTCGAATCATGAAGTTCAAATTGCCAACCGGTTTGTTCAGAATACGAATAGACCGGCCATTTGTTTCTTCCTAGCATCCGGCTAATGAATTCTGTGTCTGCGCGCCCAAGTCCCGGAAACAAACGGGCGATTTCCAAGTCGAGCCAGCCTTTGATCAGTACGATTTTGTCACTCTTTGTGCTGTTGCTCATGGCCCTTCTCGATTGCAAAGCGGTTTGGGGAGCGGAGCCGGAGAGACAACTAACGTGGGGAACCAGCGTGATTGTCCTGAAGTCGCCTTGGGAAGGTTCTCCTTCATTGGAGGACGTGCTGGCTGACCATGAGCACACGATTGTGCTGGATCGCTTTTACCGTACCGGCGGTGAAAATCGTCCGGTGACGGCGACTGAATGCCATATTACTTATAATCAGGACACGCTCTTCGTGGTGTTTCGTTGCAAGGAACGGGATATGGCCTTCCCCGTTTCGGACAAGACTTATCCCGATACCAATCGTGCGACTAGCTGGTATTCGATGCAGGGTTCGCCTGGCGCATCGGATTCCTGGCCGCCGCTTCCCGATGAAGTGGATTTCTTCGTCCAGCCGGACCTCGCCAATCCAACGTGCTACCAATTCGCGACGACGCCGGATGGCTTGAAACTTGGCTGCAGCCGGGTCTTGAAAGATGCCGCCCAGGCAGACCAGGGGGTTCGATCCGGGGACGTGGGGGCGTTTGAAGTCAGCGTTTCCAAGGGGGCTGATGAATGGACCGCCTTTTTTAAAATACCGTGGAAGACCGTGGGTGGGACCGCAAAATCCAGCTTTGGATTTTTGCCCCTTCGGACCCGTTGGCGCGACGGTGAATACAGCAGTCCCGCCGCGATTGACTTCAACGAATTGCTGCCAGTGGACCTTTTTATCAAGGCTGAACCCGCTGGCAGCCCTGAGCCGGCACCATGTCAGGCCAGCCTTTGCGAATTGCCTTCCGGCATGCTCCACTGGCAGATTCCGGCAGTGTTGACTTATCCCGATGCGGAAACTCTCAAGCAAGTCTGGCAATTGGAATCCTCCTTATCCACGCCAACGGACACGAATAATCTGGGTCAACGCCTGTATCTCACGCAGCGATGGACGGACCTGTTGCTACTGGAAGGATGGATTTTCCGCCCGCGAGTCAGCGAGGCTTTGACCAATGATCTAACGCTAAAATATTTTCGCCAAAAAATGAACGCCGCTTTTGAGAAAAATGATATTCCGAGCGCGTGTCAATTATTGGATACGTACTTGGGACAGGTTGATAAAATTTCCCGGTGGTGGTTTGCCGATGAATCGCCGGGCGATATTCGAGATGAGGAATGGACGCCGGTCGCCAGCGTGGACAGCCTGGCAATGAAAGACAACACACTGTTGATGCGGTGCGAAGCCGGCGGCCGCAACATTGATCTGCACCTTGCTCTGCCGAAAACCGGCGGCATAAGAATCTATGGCCGCGATGAAGGTTTTTTCAAACCGGCTGACTGGTTGCCGATAAAAGCCAGCCGATCCTCAAAATCATGGACGCTCCAGACCGCCGATGGCAAGGTGGCTGTGAATCTCAAGCCATTTTCAATTGATTTTTACAACGCCACTGGAAAGGTCGTGACGCAAATCGGCGTGAATGATCTAAGGTTCCGGTTCGGCGCGGACGGCAAAGTTCTCGCGGTGGATTTCAAGAACCAGCTTGATTCAAACGAGGTCATTTATGGCTTTGGTGAGCGCTACGATGTCTTCAATGAAAATGGGAACGTGTTTACACTTTGGGGTTCCGACGACTGGCTGGGAAACGGGCAGGGTCTAAGGAATACCACCTACAAACTCGTGCCAATCTATCACAGTTCCAAGGGCTATTCGGTTTTTGATAATTCAACCTATCGGTTAAGGGGCGATTTTAGGAAGGCGGATCCGGCCAAATATCGCCTGACGCAACAAGGTCCGATATTGGATTACTACTTTTGGATCGAGACGCCGCAGCAGGCGTTGCGCTCGTACACGGCACTGACGGGCAGGGTGCCGTTGCCGCCCAAGTGGGTCTTTGAACCTTGGATGGGCCGCGGCGGCGGTGCCTGGGCGCACGGTCCATTGGGCAATGCGGTTGCCGAAGAAGAGAACACATTCAACCAATTCGCGGCGCTAGACATTCCACATTCCGCGATTTACGCCGAAGGCCCCTCGGCAAGTTCGCCTGAACTGAATAAATTCATGGGCGCGCATGGCATCAAAGTGTTGGGCTATTACATGCCCGCGGTTCGCCGGCCAGAATCGCTCATGCCGGAAATGAAACCCGAAGAGCTTCCCGTTCTGCGCTTCCCAAACGGGAACACCGCCCCCGGCCCCAGGGATATGTACGTGGATTTCACCAACCCGAAAGCGAAGGAGCTTGTCCGGCGCGCGTTAAAGCGCGAGTTGGATGCCGGCGTGGCGGGAAGCATGGTGGACTTCGGCGACATGGTGCCGGACGATGCCGTATTTCATGACGGCAGGCGCGGCGATGAGATGCACAATTTTTACTCCTTTGAATATCATAAGGCGATCAGCGAACTCTACCGGGAAAAGCGCGGGGATGATTTCATCCTGTACGGCCGGGCGGGCTCACCCGGCACGCAACATTGGCTGGGCCAATTTGCGGGCGATCACCCATCCGATTTTGACGGTCTTAAAGCCGTCCTGACCGGTGCGCTGAATCTGTGCGCCTGCGGTTTTTCCACCTGGGGCAGTGATCTGGGCGGATATTTTGGCTTGCCAGAACCTGCGGTTTATATGCGCTGGATTGAATTCGGCTGTTTCAGTCCGATCTGGCGACCTCACGGAAAGGCAACGCGCGACCCGTGGTATTTTGGAGACGCCGCCGTGGCCAGCTACAAATACGATGCGTGGGTTCGGGAAAATATATTGAATTACACCTACAATGCCGCCGTCGTGGCGAGTGAGACGGGTGTTCCCATCATGCGTTCCATGCCCTTATCTTTTCCCGGCGAATTGCCAGTGGCCGCCGTGAGGGATGAATACATGTTCGGTGGAGATATGCTCGTTGCCCCGGTCATCAACGAAGACAATTTCAGGATCATTGCCTTTCCCTCCGGCGTTTGGACAAGTTTGTGGGATGGAAAAACGGTCACGGGCCCCGCTGATGTCAAAACCGACGTCCCATTGGACGTGATCCCGGTTTATTTGAAACCGGGGGCAGTCGTGCCAGCGCAACTGAATCGGGAATTACAATTCGGTCGCAGCATGAGTGGTGGCCGCGTCAGTGTAATGATTGTCACACCGCCCGGGGAGAATGAAACCGTTTCGCCGGTCAATGAGGAAGGAAAAGCGGCAAAAGTGACAGTACAATCGAAGGTTAATGGCATTACCTGGAAACTCGAAAACCGTCCTGAAACGGCTTATCTGCTGGTGTATGGCGTCAGCGATGCCGCCACGGTGAAGGTGGACGGCAAAGTCCTGCCAAAGCTCGCGTCATCCGGATTTGATGCGACATCGGCAGGCTGGCAAGCTGACCAAGCTGGCAACCGTTTGGTGATTTGCATGGCCTCGGACACTGGCCGGTCGAAGACGGCGGCCCGGACAATCGAACTCAACCTCAGCGCCGGCAAGAATTAAAAACAGTCAAATGTGAACATTCTGAGAGGGTGAAAAAGAAGCTGGCAGCCTGTGCATTAATTGCCGCCTGGACGGTCGTATCGTTCGGGGCCGATATCGAAATTTTGGAGATCGAGAAATCCCGGACGAGCTTTCAAGGTCAGCACCACCAATCCGCGTATTCTGGTGAGGGGAGAATTCGCCGTATGAAACGAAGAGATCTATACGCCATCCGCCACCGGAAACCCTTTCGGGAAGGAAATTTTTTTCGACTCTCCTTACGGGTCGAAATTTTGACTCCAACGGACGAATTCTCGAACCTCGCTCCCAACCCACATCGGGTTGGTCATCCACATGGGTAAAAGGAGCCACAATAGCGGAAAGGGACTTAGCCGGAGAAGATTCATAGCCAAAAGCGCGACGGTCGCCGCAGGCGCGGCGTCGTCGCCGCTGCTTACGGAATACCTCTGGGCGGCGGATGGGGGAAGACCTTTGGCCATTGTGTTGGTCTCGAATGACGCCGTGGCGCAGGCGGCGCCATCCAGGTGGGCGGCTGGATATTTGCAGGCAGCGCTCAACGCGCGCGGAGTTTCGGCGAGGATTTGTAATGCTTTGGAACAGGTTTCCGCCGGACAGGAAAGCATCGTAGCCGCGGGCCGCGAATCGGCGGAGGCGCGGGCCGGTGGAATAAACCTGCCAGATGTGCCGGAAGGATTGGGTTTGGGGCATACTACCATTGGCGGGAACAAGGTATTGCTGGCCATTGGAGCGGACACGCAGGGATTGGTTTATGCTCTTTTAGATTTGGCGGACCGGGTGAAGCAGGCTGAAAATCCGATGGCAGCTTTACGTGGTGTGGAATCATCGTTGGAACGTCCCGCGAACTGCATCCGTAGTGCGATGCGATCACTGGTCAGCGAGGTCGAAGACAAGACCTGGTATCATGATCGTGCGTTCTGGCGCGATTACCTGACGATGCTGGCTGCGCAGCGATTCAACCGGTTTAACCTCGCCCTGGGAATCGGCTACGACGGATCGTCGGGTTTGCGCGACGGCTATTTTTATTTCGCATATCCCTTTTTAGTGCAGGTGCCGGGCTATGACGTCAAGGTGGCGCGGTTCAGCGACGAGGAAAGGGCGGCGAATTTGGAGACGTTGAAGTTCATCAGCGATGAGGCGGCGTTGCGCGGATTGCATTTTCAACTCGGCATCTGGACGCACGGTTACAAATGGACGGATGGACCGCGGGTGAATTATGTCATCGAGGGGCTGACGGACGACAGGCAAGCGGAGTATTCGCGTGACGCACTGCAGGCGGTGCTGGAGGCGTGCCTGGCCATTAAGGGCGTAACGATCCGGATTCATGGCGAGAGCGGGGTGCCGGAGGGGAATTATGATTTTTGGAAGACGGTATTTGACGGAATGGTGAGGACCGGCCGGCCGCTGGAACTGGATATGCACGCGAAGGGCATGGACCAGAAGACGATTGAGGTGGCGCTGGCGACGGGACTTCCCGTGACCATCTCTCCCAAATTTTGGGGGGAACACACTGGGTTGCCGTACATGCAGGCCGCCATCCGCAATCTCGAGATGCCGGCGCGCAACGCACAGGACAAAGGTTTTTTTTCGCTCAGCTCCGGTTCACGAAGTTTTCTGCGTTACAGTTATGGTGATTTGCTGGCCGAGGGACGGAAGTACCAGGTGTTGCACCGGGTCTGGCCGGGAACGCAGCGGATACTGTTATGGGGCGATCCGGCCATGGCTGCGGCGTTGGGCCGGAACTGGAGTTTTTGCGGAACGGATGGTTTCGAATTGATGGAGCCGCTGTCGTTCAAGGGGCGCAGGGCCTCGGGTCTGCCGGGCGGGCGCGACGGTTACGCGGACGCAACTTTGAGCACGGGTGGCAGTGGTTGGGAAAAATTTCTTTACACATACCGGATGTGGGGGCGGTTGGGTTACAACCCGGACGCGAAGCCGGAGACGTGGCAGCGGATGTTGCGCAAACAATTTGGGCCTGGCGCAGAATCGGCGGAGGCGGCGCTTTCGAGCGCGAGCCGGTTGCTGCCGATCATCACGAGCGCGCATGCGCCGTCGGCGGGCAATAACAACTACTGGCCGGAGATGTATCTCAACCAGCCGATCATGGCCGACACGCGGCGCGGACTTTACGATGATTCGCCGGCCCCACGGCGGTTTGGCACCGTCAGCCCGATGGATCCGCAGATGTTCCTGACGGTCGAACAGTTTGCCGGCGAATTGATTCAAGAAAAGCGAGGCTGCAAATATTCGCCTGCTGACGTCGCACGATGGCTGGAGACACTGGCTTTGGACGCGAAAGAACATCTCGCCAGAGCAGAAAGGGCGACGCTGCCGCGAGGAGCGCCGGAATTTCGACGGATGTCGGTGGACGTGGCAATCCAGAACGGAACGGGTCTTTTTTTCGCGTGGAAATTTCGCGCCGCAGTTTTGTATGCGTTGTACGAAAAGAGTGGGCATCGGCCTGCGCTGGCGCTGGCAGTGACGGCGTACGGCAAGGCGCGCGCGGCGTGGGCTGAATTAGTGAACCATTCAAAGGGCGCTTATGTGGCGGACGTCACGTACGGTTTGACGCCGGAATTGCGCGGGAACTGGGCGGACCGGCTGGCGGCGATTGACGCGGACATTGCCGCGATGCAAAAGAAGATGGACGAAACGCCGCAGCCCATGAGCGGGAATTCACGTGTGATTGAACACGCCACTGAACTGGTTTTGCTGCCGGAAAAACAGGTTGGGGAAAGGATTTTGCACACGGCGCCGAAGACTTTTAAACGAGGCCAGGCCTTGACGGTGGAAGTGACGGCACCGGGCCGCATGGCATCGGCGCGGCTGCATTACCGGCGCGTGAACCAGGCGGAGACTTGGCGTGTAACGGACATGGGCGGCAAATCAGAGCATTGGTCGGCGGCGATCCCAGCGGAATACACGGACTCAGCATTTCCGCTCGCGTATTATTTTGAGCTGTGCGAAGGCCCGAGGGCGCGATTGTATCCGGGACTGGGCGCAAATTTGATGGGACAGCCGTATTTCGTGGTAAGGCAGAGTTAGCAGGTCTCACACTGTTTTGGGGATTTTCGTTATCCTGGAAAGTTCAAGGAGAGTTTGGGCAACCGCAATTTTCTAATCATTTTTCCAAGACCGTAGGCGCTTTCTGGGAGTTACACGTCATAGAGTTCAAATTGCTAATCGGTTTGTTCACAATACGAATAGACGCGTCGTGAAATTCTACACTAGGATTTGAGTCAATATTCCATGAATGCCATGACCAGAAGCCGAAGTGTCACGATGTCCTGCTGTTTGACGGCGGAAGGTTTTCTGGTTGACCCGACTCGCTCTTTATCCGTCGAACATCACGGATGGTTTTTCTTTCCAGAGCGGTAAACCTCACGATTATGAAAAGAAGTACCGGATTCACATTGATCGAATTGTTGGTGGTGATAGCGATCATCGCGATTTTGGCGGCGTTGTTATTGCCGGCGCTGGCGAGCGCCAAGGCCAAGGCCAAGCGGATCTCCTGCGCGAACAATTTGA
>DATAUD010000065.1:0-3777 GCA_036268455.1 Verrucomicrobiia bacterium | reverse complement strand
ACAGTCATTTGAAAATCATCGGATTTACTCCCAGCCTGAAACCACTTTTGGACCTCGCCAGAGTGAAGCCAGATCGCGGGGTTTTGGGATTGAACTCCGCCACGGCGGTCGGAGGATTTTTCCAGCAGGCCAAAAAAGGACGAGTGTGGGAAAGGGAAGCTGAGGTGCGCCCGGTATAAAACACACGATTCGCTCAACTTGCCCGCCGCCGCTGATTCGACTGCGTTCCGATACTCCTTGATGCGTGTGCGCTCGTCGGCGTCTTTGCCAAGCGCCGGGTCTTGCCGACGAATCTTGTGCAATTCAACTGGCCTGACGCCGGAGTGACGCTCAATTGCCAGCAACGCATCCGAAGCCTCAACCGCTCCGTGCTGCCGCGTGTCGCCCGACAGAATCAGCCGGGCACTCCGCTCGCGGACTAGCCGCATCAATTCGAGCATTTGCCGCCCGCCGATCTGCCCAGCCTCGTCCACGACGACGACCGCGCGTTCAGCCAGTTCGCGCTTGAGGATGAAATTCGCAACCGTAGAGGGTGACGGAAATCCCGCCTTTTCCATTTCCACGACTTGCTGACGCTGCGGCGCGAGAACTACAACGCGCCGGCCCGACTGCCGGAGTTGTTCGACCAGTTCGCCGAGGACAAAGCTTTTGCCCGTGCCAGCGCCGCCACGAAACACGGACACTTTGTTGATGGAGGAGAGCAAGGTATCGAGCGCCCTCCGTTGCTCATCGTCTAGTTTTGGATTCACCGGACGCGGATTCGCAACTAGCCGCCAGGAATCGCCCACGCCCTCCTTTGCGGTCTGAACGATTTCCCATTCGCGCAGCAGAACTTCGCGCAACGTGACCGCACCGGGACGTTCCTCGTCCCGTATGTAGCCGCGCCGCTGGGTGAAATCCTTGAGTTCGGACACGGAAAAAGCTTCACCCCGCGCGCGACCCAACGCCTCCTGCCACACCTGACATTCGAGCACGACCGAATTCCGGTCGAACAAATGCTCCTCTGCCCATTGGACGGCTTCGCTGACAGTGACGGGCGTTTTCTGATTCACTTCCTTGCCCGGACTTTTGAAAAGCTGGCTCAAGGAAGCCCGTTCGGTTTCGCTCAACTGCGCTTCCCACAGCATCAGCAATTCGGCGCGGCTCAAATCCTTTTGCTTACGGCTTCGTTCTGCCGTGGCAAGTTGGGCGCGCAAGGCTTGGAAGTTTGCCCCGGCAAGTTCAGGTTTTTCCGCGATCAGTTTGGCGAGGGCTTCGTCAATCTCCGTGTGCCGCTTGGAAAAGCGTTCACACAGTTGTTCGGAGACGCCTTCAACTTCAAAGTCGCCTCGCACGCGATTGCGAATCCGGTAGCCCAAGCCCTGCAATTCGCGAGTGAGTTCGTGGTAATAGGCGTTCTCGGCAAACTTTCTGGCGCGCAGTAGCTCGTGATTCTGAAGCGCCTTCCAACGATTCTCTGCCGCATCGAACGTCGCGTTGAAAACAATGCAGTGCGTGTGCAAGTGCGGATCGAGCGTGCGTGACGTGTCATGCGTGAACAAGGCGGCAGCAAAGTTGCCGGTCAAACGGTCGCTCTGCGCCCCACCGACTCGCACGCGCGTCGCCGTGAACGCTTCAAACTCTCGCAGCGCCAACCGCACGGCGCGGTTGTGCGCTTCAAGGATGCGTTCGTCTTTAGCCAGGAATCCCGCAATCGAAACCGATTTCGGCGGTGAGAATGTGAAGTCGAAGAATATCCGCCGATTGGCCGCGTTGTCTCCGCTTTTCGTCCGCGTTGTGTTCAACCGTTGAGTCAACGTCTCGCCAGAGGACGGATGCTGATTTTCGCACAGTCGCAGAAAATCTTCGGCGCGGACTCTCCCGGCCAATCCAAGTCGTTCCGCGCTCAACCCGATCCACTCGCCGACCACGCGCTGTCCTTCATCGTAGTAGTCACCGACCGCCAGGTGTTCCTCGAAGTATTCTTCTGCGTTTTTGAGGTTGTATTGCGTCTTTGCCGTGACCATGCACCGGACATTACACGGACTGTCCGCGCATTTTGTGTAGCTGATACATCTTCGCACAGACGGTTTCTGGTGAACTGCCAGGCATGAGCACAACCGTGACTCCGAAGTCGAGCAACCAACTCTGGGGCATTTACCACACCGACCGGGAACACGCCCGCGAGTTGGGTGATCCACTTCGTACGACCATTGAAGCGCGAACGAAAATCGACGGTGAAGAATCGGCGGCCAAACTCGGCTTTGGAAATCCGTGGGCACACCCGATTGCACCGGAAGTTGTCAGGTTGACACGATTCATCCTCAAAAAACACCCGAGCCATCGGCAAGAACTCGCCCACAAACCATCGCGCGGCATTCGTATCTGATTATGCAAACACCCACCACCGCTCAATTACGCACCGCCATCGAAGTGCTGAACAAACTTGGCGAGCGTCTCAATACCCACGCCGAACATTCCGTGATGCAACTGGCGGAATCACCACTCGGTGCTCACTACGCGGGACGCATCGAAGTCGGCGCAATTGAACAAACCACCCGCATCGAGTCCGTTGCCACACAGTTAAAGAACTGGCGCGACGAACTGTTGGAGCAACGGAGGCAATGTGTATCTCATCATGTTTAAGACAGGGCACGCTTTACCCCTTGCTGGCGCAAGGCTTCTGCGTCCACGAGGCAGTCGCGGTGAACACACGGAATATCCGCTCAAAGTGAGCGGCGGAAGGCCGCAAACGCGGCAAATCCGCGACCGGGATTCGGTTGGGGAAAGGCCACGTCCGCGAACTGTCCATTTCCACGGGCAATCCGTGTCCGCGTTCAGTCCACGCACACAGCCACGTCCGCGAACAGGCCGTGTTCTCGGCGGCGCAACGGATTTGACAGTCCGCGAACCGTCCGAAGTGCGGGCGCAACTTAAAGAAAAACTTGGCGGACGCGAAATCACCATGACTCGATTGCAGGATTGGCTGGTTGAATCACTCAACGTGGAGAACCTGACCATTACGGCGGCGACCAAGCATCCGGCTTTCATCTTGCTCGACCGGCAGCGGCTTCAAACGTGGCAGCGGAAACTTTTCACCGAGATTGAATCCGTCACCGACTTGCTCTTGCCCGCCAAATAATCCCCATGCCGCTCAACGAACAACCCGACTTCGACGAGGAGTTTGCCAAGGCCGTCGCCGAGTGGCGCGATAAACATCGCCTACGAGAAGACGACGCGGTGATACTCCTTGTCGAGTTGTTCCGAATTCACCAACGGCATTGGGATGAAATCCGCCGCCGCGAAATTCCATCCTTCGAGCAGGCGCAACGTGAACTATTCCGAAACCGAGGAGCACAAGATCAAACCGCATAAGCTCCGCAACCTCCGTGACCACGAGTGCGTTCTTGTCCATTGTGAGCGGGGATTTTGGCGCGTGACATTGCCGCCGTTGGAATCCGATGGCACCACTGCCAAATGGTTCAGTGTCTGGCGAAGAATCTTCTGACTCGCGCGGTTAGGGTGCGGAATAGCGTTCCCTTGTTTCCTGTAAATTTGTGTGATGTCCTTCACGGGTGCTGCTGGAGCCAACGCCTTGGTATGGGTTCCCCAATCCTGAGCACCCGGTTCTGCCGATTCGGACCGTGATGAACCCCTTTTTGCTGGTTCTTTTGGACAGGTTTCCCTAATCTATGGGCTCTTTCGAATTCAGCGAACGCGATAAAACAGAAATCAGATCATGAAAGAACGCTGGTTATCGGTTGCGGAGATTGCCGCGCACCTGGGCGTCAATCCTGA
>DATAUD010000064.1:0-12892 GCA_036268455.1 Verrucomicrobiia bacterium | reverse complement strand
CGAAACGAACCCGCGACGCCTTCGGCGTTTTCAAGCGCGCCCTTGATGCGTTGGCCCAAGACGAAAAGCGCGACCCCTACCGGTTGTTGTTTGATTCCTCCTGATCTTAACCCAAAATCCGCCGTCACTCAGGCATTACGCAGTTTCTCTTAATTTGTATTGCTTTCTTCCGCGAGTATGCTTTAGTACTTTCAAACCGTTGCGAGATTCGTATAGGAGTTATTTATGAGTAATATCAAAACCATCGTAGCATCCGCCTTGGCCCTCACAATCGCCGCCGCCGCAGTGGCGGACCCAAAAGACACTTTGCCCGGGAAAGTCATCGTCAAAGGCATACGCGGCAGTTGCCAGTACCAATTGGGCGACTCTTGGGCCCCTGTCAAAGTTAACATGGAATTTCGCCCTGGCGTGGTGTTCCGCACAGGCTCGAAGTCCGAAATGGAAATGAGCGTCAACGGGTTGACCTCCGCTCTCCGCTTGGAGCCGGACACAATCCTCGCCATTCCCGTCATGGCCCGCGCGGACGCGACCCGCAATGCCAGCACCGAGACGATTCTGGATTTGCGCGGTGGCGCTGTTCTTGGCGACCTCATGAAGCTTTCCGTTAATTCCCGTTATGAAATCAAGACCCCCCACGGTGTGGCGGGATTTCGGACTCACGCGGATTTTCATGTAATCGCGGCCCTGCAATCGGATGGCCATTATGATGTCACATTTACCAGCGTTGCCGGGCAAATGCTTGTTTCAGCGCAAGCGATGCCCGGCGGCCCACAGATTGTCAAAACTCTCAAAGAAGGCCGTTCCTGGACGCCAGGAGAAGGTGACGTTCATCGCGCTTCCGGTGATCTATTGAAGCAGTATCAGTACGCGTTTACTGGTGCCGCGCCACCGAGTGGCCCGGTTCCGGTCCTTGGCCCAATTGTGGTCGATCCCTTTCCTGCGGGTGCGCAGCCCATGGTTTCAGATTCCGCGGCAGTACTCGGTCGTGGGAATTCAAAAAAATAAGAAAATGCTAGACAACCAGCAGTCCGACGGCTTATTTTGCCAAAAAGTGAGTTCAAGTATGTTTAAGAAGTCTTCATTGTTTTTGTCACTGGCGGCTGTTGCTTTTGTTGTCGCGGGCTGCGCCGGCCCGGAGGAAAAATTGGGTCGCGGCATAAATAATTTGGGCGAATTCGGGCGATTGGGAGAAATCCGGCGCTCGATGGAGCAGACCGCGATCTTTGGTTCGCCCGACTCCATGATGACCACCGGGCTTATCCATGGTTTCGACCGCAGCATGGCGCGAACTGGTGTCGGCATATATGAAGTTTTGACTTTTCCCATTCCCAATCATCCGGCTGGCGATTACGGCCCGATCATGCGCCCGGTTGACCCGGTTTATCCGGCCAGCTACAAGCCAAATTGGCTTGCGGACACCACGGTCTCGGCTGACACCTCGTTGGGCTTTAGCGGCGGCGACCTCGCTCCCTTTATTCCCGGCAGCCGCTTCCGCATTTTCGATAATTAGCGGTGGCGGTGCTTGAAAAGGCATCAGGCTGTAAAGTCAACCTTCTCCTAAATATCCTGGGAAAGCGGGCTGACGGGTTCCATGAACTGGAAACGGTCATGCACCCGGTTGCCTTATACGACCGCCTCCAGTTTGAGCGCGCCGGCAACGGAATTACCCTGACTTGCAACGACCCCCGGCTGCCTGTCAATTCCAAAAACCTGGTCGTTCGCGCGGCGGACCTTTTCTTGCGGAGCGTGGGCGCCAGGACGGACGAAGGAATCCGCATTCGTTTGAGCAAACACATCCCCATCGCGGCGGGACTGGGCGGCGGCAGCGGGAATGCGGCCACGACATTCCTGGCGCTGAACGAGCTTTTCGACCATCCATTGCAACCAGCAAGACTTGAGGAATTGGCTTCGACCCTCGGTTCGGATATCCCTTTTTTCCTGCAAAACCGCCCCGCGCTGGCGACGGGTCGCGGTGAAATGGTTACTCCGTTGGAATTCTTCCCTTCTTTGCGGGGAACTTTTTTAGTTCTGGTGCATCCTGGATTTGGGGTTTCGACGCCTTGGGCTTACGCGCAATTGGCGAAATTCCCGGAGGCATTGCGAGGAACGGCGGGGCGGGCGCAACGTTTAATCTCGCGCTTGCAAAATGACTTGCGCGACGCTTGTCAGGAGTTCTATAACTCATTGGAATATCCGGTGTTATGGAAGTATCCGCTGCTTGAATTATTCCAGGAAAACATGCGTGAAAACGGCGCCTTGGCGGCATTGATGTCGGGAAGCGGATCGACCACGTTCGCTCTGGCGCAAACTCAGAAAGTGGCAGAGAACTTGCTCGAAAAACTGAAAGGCAAGTTTGGCGGCGATTTTTGGATGACGATGGTCGAAACTGTTCCGAATTAACGATATTTTAGGAATTTTCGGCTTGCAGTTTACGGGGAATTTTAAGAATTTAATTCGGTTGACATTTTAAGGCCAAAATGTAATCTGGCTCACATACATGCGCATAACGACGAACTTATGAGAACAATCCAAACCATTGGGGCTTGCGCCGCGGCGCTGGCATTAGTCGGAGCAACAACGACGGTATTCTCCGCCGAAAACGATAACCTGCAAGGCAAGGCGACCATCAAGGCCCTGCACGGCATCGTTCAGGTTCAGCAAGGTGGCAACTGGGAACCCGCTCACGTCAACGAGGAATTGGATCCTGGCACGGTCGTTCGCACCGGTGCCGATTCAGTTTGCGATATGAGCGTCAACGGGTTGTCCTCGGCTGTCCGAGTTGGTCCAGACACAACGCTGGCGATTCCGACCATGACGCGAACCGCACCATCAGCGGACGCCGACACAGAGACAATGCTGAATTTGCAACAAGGCGCTATTCTCGGCAACGTCAAGAAACTTTCCGACAATTCCCGTTATGAGATTCAGACCCCGCACGGCGTCGCCGGAATTCGCGGCACTGATTTCCAGGTAACGGCAATCCTGCAGCCAGATGGCCATTATGTGGTGACTTTCACCAGCATTACCGGACAAGTCATTGTCTCCGCGACGGTGACCCCCGGCGGGCCTGTCGTTGTCAAAGTGCTGCGAGATGGCGAATCCTGGACGCCTGGCGAAGGCGACGTTCATCCGACGCCGACTTATTTGTTGACGCAATTGCTGAACGAAATCAACGAGTTGCTTCGCCTGGTCTTCCCGCCATTTTTCCCGCCTGGGTTGCCGCCTATTCTGCACCCATTCCCCACCGGCGGGCAGCCTTCGCCGCGTTAAGATAGTTTGACGGCGATTTCGGTCGTATTTGCGCCCGGAGTAACTTGTGTTGCTCCGGGTGTTTTGTTTATTCTCAGGCCGTGCGCCTGAATTTCCTCAAGTCGCCGGCGTTCTTCATCGCCGCACCGATAATCCTGGGCGTTTGTGTTTTGCAGTATTTTCAATTGGGGGGCTTTGAACGGCTGGAATGGATGACTTATGATTGGCGGGTGCGCCTGGCCAGTCGTCATCACGGCGCTTTTCTCGATGACGCAACGAACCTCGGCCTGGTCGAAATCAGCGATGACACCATTGCGGCGGTCAACAGTGGAACACTGGGTTTCAAATACGGCTTGTACTGGCCCAAGGAAGTCTATGCGCGCGCTCTGCACGAATTGTCCAGCCAGGGCGCGCAAGCGGTGGCCTTTGATTCCCTGTTCGCCGAATTGCGCGCCGATCATCCGCCAGTCAAATTGCCCGACGGCACGTTCACCAGTTCCGATGACTATTTCGCGCGTCAAATAAAAGAGTCCGGCAACGTCATTCTGGGCGCGGATCAGGATTTGTTGCCGGCCCGTCTCTTTCGCAGGAGCGCCTGGCATGTGGGCAATATCTCTGTCCGGCACGATTCCGACGGCGTGCTTCGCCATGCGCGGGCGTATCAGGAATATCGCGTCTGGCACCCGTTCATCGAGCAGATGGCTAATGAGTACGGCCTGGACCTTACAAAAACCGTCGTCGAATCAAATCAAATCACTTTCGTCCGCAAGCGAGGAGTGGAAAGAATTGTTTTCCCCACCGATGCTTTTGGACAGATAGCCACCACTAATCTGGCTCCTTTGCGTCCCGGGATTCCTGAGAAGTTCGCGCCGATGACCCCTATTCGCGTCTGGAGCATGGGTATTGTCCTGGCTGCCCATCAATTGGGTCTTGATCTCGATCACCCGGAGTTTAAGCCCGGCACGATTATTCTTCACGGCACAAACGGCGTTGTTCGGAAGATACCGGTCGATAGCAATGGCAACTTTTATATCGATTGGTCGCTGCGGCTAAACGACCCGCGGCTGACAGAAGGATCGTTGGAGGAGTTGCTGGAGGGCTATATCGAACGCGCCAATGGCCGCGCTGTGACGAACCGGTGGCGGGGCAAATTAATCGTCATCGGTTCGACTGCAACCGGTAACGATTTGGCGGACGTGGGGGCGACCGCTTTGGAAAGCTCGACGTTTCTGGTGACATCACATTTGAATGTGGCCAACTCGGTTATCACAGGACGGTTCATCCGGGCGACATCGCTGTCCTGGAACTTGCTGCTGGTCGTCCTGGTCGGCAGTTTCTCCGCCTGGATGACGTGGGTGGTTCCGCGTCCTGGCACCGGTTCGCTGCTGATGCTTGCCTTTGCGATCCTGTACACCGCGGGTGCATTTTATCTCTTTTTCCAATTTCGAATTGCGGCGGCGATTGTTTTGCCGCTCTGTTGCGCTGGAATTGTCACTCACGTGATGGTGGTGACGCATCGTGTGAGGGTGGAGCAATTGGAGAAGAGACGGGTCAAACAGCTTTTTTCGCGCCTGGTTTCACCGGATGTCGTCAATGAAGTGCTCACGGCGCCGACTCTTTCGCTGGGCGGCGTGCGGCGCGAGGTCACCGTCTATTTCGCCGACGTTCGCGGGTTCACGGAATTGACCGATGTCACCCACGCGCAGGCGGCGGAATATGTGCAACGCAACAAATTAAGCGCGGCCGACGCCGAGGCCTATTACGACGCGCAAGCCCGCGAAACCCTGCGCACGATCAGCCTTTACCTCGGAACGATTGCCGACATTGTCAAACAAAGAAGGGGCTTGCTGGACAAATACATTGGAGATTGCGTCATGGCTTTCTGGGGGGCGCCTGTGGCAAATCCCCAACATGCGGCGGACGCGGTGCGCGCGGCGATTGATGCGCAACAAGCGCTGGCGGATTTGAATGAGAAGCGAACGGCGCAAAACAAACGGCTGGAAGAGGAAAACATCGGGCGTGTCGCGGCGGGCCTTCAACCTCTTATGCTGTTGCCCCTGCTCTCGCTCGGGACGGGTATCAACACGGGACTTGCGACAGTGGGTTACATGGGATCGGAAACGCATCTGCTCAATTACACGGCATTCGGACGTGAAGTAAATTTGGCGAGCCGGCTTGAAGGTGTTTCGGGCCACGGACGAATCATTATTGGCGAAGCGACTTACGCGGCGTTGAAACGCGATGACCCAAAGCTCGCCGCGATGTGCCTCGAATGGCCGCCAAGAATGGTGAAGGGTTTTCGCGAAGCGGTGCGGATTTATGAAGTGCTGTGGCGCCCGGATGGCAGCCATCCTCCGCCGCTGTCAGAAGACACCGCCGAACTGCTCAAAGCCGCCAAGCCTACTTAACGCCCAGGCGCTTGGAGCGGGCTTCCCAACCCAGCGCCAACAACTCTGCGCGTTGGGAACGCGACGCACGCGTACTATTGGAATGACCCTTGAGGGCAACTGTGACACCGTTGGTATCGGCTTGCCGGACCAGAATTCGAATCGCCGGTGCGCCTTCTTCTTCAACTTCCATTTGTTCTCTTCTCGGATAGCTCATAAACCTCCCCACTCAATTAGACAGCAAAACAAGTGCCAGAATTCACGAATAATCGCAAGAAGCTCAACTTAAAGAGCTTACCTAATATTTCCTTCCGATGGAAAGAACCGAAAAAGTGCGGAAATTGCAGAGTACGCGTGAAAATCACGCGAATGATTCGTCCGTCGAGACGGCGATCGAGCGGAGATCGTCGGGGCACTTGGCCGCGTCCACGACTTTGGAGGCGGCTTGGACTTCTTCGGGCGTGAAAACGTCTAACAGCGAAATCTTTAGCGGTTCGCCGGTTCCTTGGAGAGTGATGTGGTCCCATTGCGCAGAAATAACGGCGGCGGAGAATTTTTGGATGCACCGGCCCCGAATATAAGCTCGTGTGGTCCGTGGCGGCTCGGATATGGCGCGGCGCACCAGGCTTTCATCGGGGACGCCGGAGATCGAACCGGCTTGCTCCAAAGCATAGTAAAGGCCCTGTTCGCGATCCAGTTTGTGATATTCCAAATCAAGGCTTTGCAACCACGGATCATCGGCGGAAAGATTCTGGGTGGTTTGAAATTCGCGGATTAACGCGAGTTTTGCGACCCAATCCAGGCGGTTCCGGCAACGCATGGGATCGGTTTCGAGATCGGTAAGGACAGTGTCCCAATCGGCTACGAGCGTGCGTTTTGAGGGATCGCTCAAATCGCATAATTCCGAGACGGCCTGCCAATAATCGCGCTGCAAGGCGAGGGCGTTGGAGCATTTTTTGTCCAGAAGCTCGACTTCCCAGTGAAATTTCGGGTCGCGGGAGATGGAAACCAAGGCGGCCAAAGGGTCGGCGAGCACGGGATACGGCCGCTTGGGATTGCGGGCCAGGGCTTCGAGAACCAAGGCGGTTGTGCCGATTTTGAGGCGGGTCGAATACGGCGACATGTTAGCGTCGCCCAAAATGACGTGGAAGCGGCGAAAAAGATTGGGATTGGCGTGCGGCTCATCACGAGTATTGACGATTGGGCGGCGCTGCATCGTGTCCACACTCTGCAATTCGCTGAAGAAATCGCTGCGCTGGGAGATCTGGAAACCAGGGCCGACAAAACGGTCTTCCTCTTCAATGGCAAATTTGCCGGCGCCGGCGACGACCTGGCGCGAAACGAGGAAAGCCTGGATACCGCGCGCAAGCTTTTCCCAAGGCAAGGAGCGCGGGAGCAGATAATTTTCATGGCAGCCGTAGCTGTGGCCGCGAAAGTCGGTGTTGTTCTTGTAAAGATAAACGTTGCAGCCGCGCTCTTCGGAAAGCTTTTGGGCGCAACGCATGAGGATGCGTTCACCGGCGCGGTCGTGCGCGATCAATTCCTCGACGGTGCTGCACTCTGGAGTGCAATATTCGGGATGGGCGTGATCGTTGTAATAGCGGGCGCCGTTGCCCAGGACGAGGTCGCTTTTTATCTCGACGAAACTGAGTTCGCGACCGGCGTCCTGGGCGAAATAGGAGGCTTCATCGGAATCCTGGCGAAGTTCCTCGACGTGGAAGCCGCGCATATCGGCGTGAGGGTCTTCGCATTCGTAATCCCAGCGCATGAGGACGCCGGATTTTGTGGCGCTACGGACAAGAGCCATCGACTCGGCGACGACATCGAGATTTTCCTCTTTGTCGCGGGCGATGCCGATTTCTGTTTCAGTGCCAAACTGGATGATCATGCCATTCGGGGGCGGGCGCCTAAACGATGCCCGAACCGAGCATATCTTTTTTCCGGGGACGAATGGGCGCGAGCTTGATCACGTTTTCGGGATCGAAATCAGTTAACTTCAACCAATCCTCAGTAATGTCGGTCGGCGGAAATAGGTCATTTTCAGAGTATTCCTGATGGAGCGCCTGGAGAAGATCGGTCCGGGTCAATTTCGTTTCCAATTTTGTCTCGATGGAACGCTTGATGGCCAGGCTCTTGGCGCGCTCGATGATGGCGGCGATAATCGCGCCGCTGGCGAGATCGCCGCGGTAGAGAAAGTCTCGCTTGCCGCTGCGGAACGTAATTTCCAAAAACTGGTTCTCGACCGTTTTTGCGTAATGCGCTTCTGTAATGGCTTGGGCCATCGCTTCTTTGGGTTCGTCGAGCGGAAGGGTGTCTTTGAGATAAATCTCGTAAATCCGCTGCGCGCCCTGTTGATTTGGACGATTGACCTTGATTTTTCTATCAATTCTTCCCGGACGTAAAATGGCGGGGTCAATCAAATCGGCGCGGTTGGAGGCGAGAATGACCACGACGTTTTGAAGCGGTTCCAAGCCATCCATTTCCGAGCAGAACATCGGCACGAGCGTGCTTAAGATGGAGCTGTAACGGCCCGCGCGGCGCGTGCCGAGGATGGACTCCGCTTCGTCGATGAACAAGAAGGCGAGCGATCCTTCGGCGGCGCGTTCGCGGCACTGCGCGAACAAATCGCGGACCTGCCGCTCCGATTCGCCGACCCACATATTGAGGATTTCGGGGCCTTTGACGTGCAAAAAGAATTCCGGATGGTCCACGCCGGTTTCGGCGCGGATTTGCTCGCGGAGGTTATGGGCCGTGGCCTTGCCAAGCAGGGTTTTGCCGCAGCCCGGCGGGCCGTGCAAAAGAAATCCTTTGGGGACGGTGTGATCGAATCGCTTGAACAATTCGCGGTGGAGGAAGGGCATCTCGATGGTATCGCGAATGGCCTGCACCGCTTCGTTTTGTCCGCCGACGGCGCCCCAGGGAATCGGGGTGACGGTTTCGAGAGCGCGTTCGATGCGTTTGCCGATGCCGATGACTTCCAACGCAACCCGTTGGTTGGCGTCCAGCCGCACTTCCATTCCTGGTTTGAGTTTTTCCTTTGCCAGGAGAGCCGAGCGCAGGAGCACGGAACAGAGCAAGCCCGATTCCTGGCCGATGCGCAACCGGCCGCCTGAAAGCAATTCATCGATGCGGACAATGGGTCCATTGCGATCGAATCCAAGGCCTTGCACGATGGCAAAGGCTTCGTTGAGCAGGACGCGCTGGCCGACCTGCAAGCTGGCAAGGGGAATTTGAGGGTCGATGCGGCAAACATAATCGGTGCCGCTGACGCAAACGTGGGCCTTATCCGGTTCGACGGCCATGAGCATCGTGCCGATGCGGAAGGCGGGAGAGCGGAGTTTTTCGACGACAGCATCGAGTTTTTCGATGGTTTGTCGCGCCTGGTCGTTGACTTCCTCCACCTCGATGACACGGTCTCGCAAATAGACCATATCCATGATGACGCTGTGGCGCGGGGGCAGTTTGCCGACGATCATATCGACAAGCTGCAACAGCGACAGCGAATCGAGATGTTCGGAGGGGAGGAGTTGATTTTCGATTTCCTTCTCCAATGAGGCGGGAGAATCAGGGCCGTCATTGGGGGTAGGCTTCGGCGAAGGGCTGTTTGACGCCGGCTTCTTCTTGGACTCTGCCATGCAAGCAACATTATATTTGCGGCGACTAATTGCAACCAGAAGAAGAGATAAAAAAACTTTTTTGGGCAAAGCGCGCGAAGATATGTTATGTTGAAAGCCCGCGAAGTTCCCCGCAGATTTTTAAACAAATAATTGACAATGGATTTCGCGAATGGGGTTCCAATTCAGATGCCTGCCGGAAACGATCTTGTAATCTGAATTCTAACGATTAAAGCGAGGACCTCACGCCAGAACGCATTCAAAAGCGATTCCGGCCTCAAGGAGGAGTTGCCATGATTACAAAGATTTTTCAGAGAACCGCCGAGTATTTAAAGCTGTTGGCCTTCGGGGTTTTTGTCGGCTGCCACATCATGTCGGCTTCGGCGCAGACTTGGACGGTGACGAGCGCACCGGGGAAAGGTTGGACCTCAATCGCGATGTCGGCAGACGGAAGGGTCATCGCCGCCGCGGACGATCACACGGGTCCTTACGTCTCAACCAACGGGGGGATTTCGTGGACTTCAAATAATCCGGCTTCCAACGTTCCGGCAGGGACTACAAATTGTTCTTCCGTTGCGGTTTCGCCAGATGGAAACACGATTGTGGCTCTATTCCCGCCTAACTTTTACGGGTACATTTCCACCAACACGGGAGCCTCCTGGGTTTCGATATCGAACACCGAGAGCGGGCCGCCCTATTACACAATATTTTCCGCCGATGGCGACTTGGACACAGTTCGTGGACGATGGAGAAACCATAGCGTGCTCCGCTGATGCAATGGACCTGATTTGCTGCCACAACGCACCGTACCGTATTGATAGATCCACAAATGGGGGCCAATCCTGGTCGCCAAGCTTAGGCCATTTTGAGACCACCGCCAGCGGAGCGACATCTTCGGCGGACGGGACGCATCTGGCTGTTTTTTGGCAACAAGCAGGTATATACACTTCGACGAACTCAGGGGCTGGCTGGACGCATGCTGTCCCCCTTAATTTTTGGTACGGCGCCTCGTCGATTGACGGCGGCAGGCTTGGGGCGTCACCTGATCGAACTGGAATTTCAGCCGGCATTATGTTCTCCACAAATTTCGGCCAAACATGGGTAACAAATCTCACTCCTTTCTCCTCGTTCGCGGGAGGCCCGATGGCCTGCTCGCAGGACGGCACCCATTGGGCGGCGGATATTGACGGCGAGCTTTGCACCGCTTATTGGCCGCCATCATTGACGGTTCAGTTGTGCGGCGCAAATCTCGCCGTGTCGTGGCCCGCGCCTTCGAGCGGCCTTGTGCTGCAGGAAAACTCCGACATCTCTACAACGAATTGGGTGAATGTCCCTGTATTGCCGGCAGTGTCGAATTACCAAAACCGGGTTTTTATTCCGGCAACGAACGCCACCGCATATTTCCGGCTTGCGACCGTGCCGTTCTAAACACGAGTGTCTCAACTACGGCCCTTTGACGAGCGCGGGGTTCCAATTGACGTGCCAATAGTAGTTCCAAAGGTCGGGTAATTTCACCAACTGCGCATGGCCATCGGTACAACTAAGATTGATCGCTCCAGGCAATGGCTGTCAGGACGTGTACGGAACTGAACTGCCAGCCGTTCTTCCGCCATGCCGAAGCATTGTGCAACAGCCCATTCCGACGCGGGCATATGAGTCTGGATTCGCCTGGCCTGTGTAAAGATCGCTTGCCGCGCGATCTGCTTCCAACGGGGTTGCCACTGCGTAGTTCTCGTCAAAAAAAAGGGGGGTTTGCGCCGGTTTCTGCACAGATGATAGTTTGGGGAAAAGGAACTGTGGATAAATATTTCCTCCTTCTGCAGTTGGAGCACCGGTGAAAAAATTGTTAAACCAACCATTAAGACCGTAGCTTCCCGCGATCGCGGGAATGTCAGTGAATCCTCCAACGACCCACGCAAGATCAGCCGCGCCGCCTGCTTGGCCTAACGGCGCAGGCGGCATTCGCGTTGACGGACAAAGCCTCACTTGGTCAGAACCGCCATAGTTTGTCAATGCCTCAGGCCAAAACCACGGAATCGTGGGATCACAGCCCTGCAACCCTGGGATATTGTACGGAAAGCCGCTCTGATTCTCATTCAAATACATAAGTCCCGAAAGCGTGATTTGTCTGACATTGTTTAAACAATTAATCTGTTGAGCCTGCGTTTTTGCACGCGCCAAAGCGGGAAGCAATAGCGCCGCCAAAAGCGCAATTACCGCTATCACGACCAGCAATTCGATCAGGGTAAAACCCCGAATTGGACAGGCTGTGAGTTTCACGCGCATCACGGCGGGGGTTTGACCAGCGCGGGGTTCCAATTCAGGTGCCAGTAATAATTCCAAAGGTTGGGCAGCTTGGATAATTCGACATGGCCGTCCGCGAGTCCCACGTTAATCGCGCCGGGCGGCAACGGCTGCCCCTTCTGATATGGAACAGATTGGCTCGCTGTCCGGCCACCATGCCGCAAGATTGTGCAGCAGCCCATGGTTTCCCGCAGAAAGCTAATTGGGGGTTGGCCTGTATAGAGATCGGCAGCGGGGATGTCGGTCTCCGTGGGGATTGTCGTAAAATAGTTTTGGTCGAAAAACATCGGCGTTTGCGATGGTTTCTGAACAGAGGTGAATTTTGGGAAGAAATACCCAGGATAGCTATTAGCCCCGTCTATTCCCCCAAGTCCCGGAGGTTGCTCGGTGATAAAATCCATGAACCATCCGTTCTGTCCATAGCTGCCATACATCGAGGGAGGCCCCTCTACTACCCACGCCAGATCAGCAGCGCCGGGAGCTTGCATATTTGGATTTTGTGGAATTCGAGTCGAAGGGCAGACAAGCAACGGAACCGTCGCTCCATAATTGGTCACGGCGAAACACCAGGATGTTGGCACCTCAGGCTCATAGCCTGGCAGTCCGGGCTGATTATACGGAAAGCTTTGCGGAGAGTCCTCCAAATAAAGCAAGCCGGCCACTCCGATCTCCTTGAGATTATTCAAGCAGGATGTTTGTTGGGCGGACTCTTTTGCGCTGGAAAGCGCTGAAAGCAAAAGAGCCGCCAGAATCGCGATAATTGCGACGACCACGAGCAACTCGATCAGGGTAAAAGCCCGAATTGGACAGGCTGTGACGTTCACGCGCATTACGGCGGGGGTTTGACAAGCGCGGGGTTCCAATTCAGGTGCCAGTAATAGTTCCAAAGGTTGGGCAGTTTGGACAGTTCCACATGCCCGTCGGCAAGACCGATGTTGATCGCGCCGGGCGGCAACGGTTGGCCAGTTTTATAGGGAACAGACTGGCTCGCCGTTCGTCCGCCGTGCCGCAAAATCGTGCAACAGCCAATGCCGCTCCGAAGAAAGCTAATCGGGTTTTGACCGGTGTAAAGATCAGAGGCGGGAACATCGCTCTCCATCGGGATTAGGTCAAAATAGTTTTGATCGAAAAACAGCGGCGTTTGCGCTGGTTTCTGAACAGAAGTGAATTTTGGGAAGAAATACCCAGGATAGCTATTAGCCCCGCCTACCCCCCCCAATGATGGTGGTTGAACGGTGATAAAGTCGGTAAGCCAGCCATTTTGCCCGTAACTGCTATACATTGAGGGAGGCCCTTCTACTACCCAAGCCAGATCAGCAGCGCCGGGAGCTTGCATGT
>DATAUD010000063.1:0-27013 GCA_036268455.1 Verrucomicrobiia bacterium | reverse complement strand
AAAGAGATGGAAATCGGGGCGGCCCGGCGCTGGGCGACGGAGCACGAACCGCTGTCGCAGGTTTTGGAGGACCCGGAAGTTTATGCGCTGCATTTGTGGATGCTCGGTTCCACCAAACCGATCGGCCCCTTGCAGCGGCATTATCTTGAAGGGTTGGAATTAAAATACCGGCACGCCGGCGGCCAGGCGCTGACCTCGCGGGAAAAGCGGGAGCTGTTGCTCGACCAGGAAGCCGTGCGTTCGCTGGCGCGGATGCTTCACGAAGACTGGGGTATAGACCGGGCGGGTGGTTTCCCGGCCAACAACCGGGTTTCATCCCAATTGTGAAATCTCACCGTTGCGCGAGTTTGTGGGGAAGAAAGGATTAACTATGAAATCATGTTTAAATAGCACAATGCGCCTCACACGCATCTTGAAAAATGGATTGGCCGTCGCGGTTGCGGTTATTGCGGTAAATACACTACAAGCCCAGCCTGCCGCGCCGAACTCAACTCCAAATCAGTCCGGCGACCAGGTCAACAATTCCTCCACCGCAATCGGCAATAACCAGAGTCAAAACCAGAGCGGCGCTCCCGTAACTACGCCGGCGCAAAATACCGCGCCGGTGGAAAATAGCTCTGAAAAGACTTCGCACCGCGCGAAGGAATTCATCAAGGACGCCGAGCAAGCCAACTCAGCCGAAATTGCTCTCTCGCAAGTCGCCCAATCCCGGGCTCAAAATTCGGATGTCAAACAGTTGGCGCAGATGATGGTCACGGATCATCAAGCCTGCAACCAGAAGGCACAGGCGATTGCACAGGCCCATGGCCTTTCGTTTGACCAATCACTTGACTGGGTCAATCAGCACGAGGTCAACCGTCTGCAGAAGGCCGACGAAGGAAACTTCGACAAGGATTACACCAAGATAATGCTGAAGGACCATGTCAAAGCGATTAAAATGTTCCAGAAAGCGGCGAATGATATCGATGAGCCGGATGTGAAGGAATTCGCGGCGAACACGCTGCCGACGCTTCGCAACCATCTCCGCCATGCTGAAGACGCCGCTCGCGCAATCGGCATGGATGACTCGACAGTAAACTCGATTGTCAAAGACCTGCCGCAAGGCGGAACTGACTAATCAGCAGCCTGCATAACACTCCAAGCGGGACAGCAATTTTGTTGTCCCGCTTTTTTTCGTCAGGGAGGAATACCAGGGATGGACATGGGATTAGGATGAGAAAAGAAAAAGGGGAATGCCCCAATTGCAAGTATCAACCACAGCGGTATTGGTAGTCATATGAGCCAAATTCTTGAAATGCCGGCGACCGAAGAAAAAGCTGAATTGCCACGCGCGACCGCGGCGGCGCGCCCCGCTCTTTCTTCGAGTGGGGAAGAGTTCCATCATGGTCCCGCGGAGATACCGATGCGTGTCTTATTGCGGCACAACAAAACCGGCAGATTCTTTTGCGCCGAAAATTGTTGGACTACCGATAGCTCGCAAGCGCGCGACTTCCACACTGGTTGGTGGGCGACATCGGTCGCCTTCAGCATGGATGCGCAAAATCTGGCCGTAATTTACGACTTCGATGATGAGCAGTACAATATCACCGTTCCAGTCGCGTGCCCCAGCAAAGCCCGCCGTTCCGCAAAACGGCGAAGCTTCGCTTAATTTAGCTCTTATTGGCCCTGCTGGACCTGCTCCACTATGTAGAATCGTTGAGTGCCAGCGGTATTTGTGTCCGTCCAGGCGGCCGTCGCGCCCGTGCCAGTAAGGGTCTGAGCCACGGTCCAGGACGGATCGGTGAGGTTATTCTTATACATGACTTGATAAATGATTCCGCTGGTGGTGTTCCAGGATAAAAGCGGTTGCGAAGCGCTGACCTGGATGGAATTCAATTTGACCGTCGTCGGGGAGCCTGGGTTTGTTCCTCCGAGGTTGGAGTTGGTGCCGACGCCGTTGGTCATGGGATTCAATTCGCCGGCGCAATCCCACGTCGCGCGTCCTCCGTTAAGACTAAACGCGAGTCCACTGACAGACGCGCCTTGGAGGCCCACCTGGCTGGCCGGAACGGTGAGTTGCTGCCAGCTTCCAGCGGACGCAAGACTTCCGACGTAAGTCGCGGCGCCGTAAGTCAGGTCATTGGCGCCCCAATACGCGCGATGCCAACTGGCGCCATCGAACCATTGCAACATGGCCTCGCTCGGCGGGTTTTTCGGGTCCAAATAAATCCAGGCGTAAAGAGTGCTATTCGCGCCGACATTGAGAGGCGCGGTAGCGTCGCTGAAATACACTTGGTGCGCCCCGGCCTCGATGGCGGATTGCTGGGCGACCGCGCCTGAGTAAGGCGTCGGATTGCTGGAAACCCAGTTCCAGGAGTCGCCGCCAGCGCTTCCGGCAATGCCGCCGGCGGGGATTGAATCATCCACCCAAATAATATTCGGGGAATTGGCGTTGAAAACGTTGGTGGCAAAAATCCGGCGGCCATCGGGCCATTGCGCTTCGGCTTCCACCCATTGCGGACCATTGTTGATCGGCGCGTAGGTAAAAGACTGGCCGAAAGCCGGCTGTTGGTCTCGCGCTTCCCAGGTAATCCGCGCACCGCTGAAATCAACTCCCGCCGCCTGCATCGTAAGCGTCACATTGGAACCGACTGCCGCGATTCCTGTGGGCACGTTGATTTGCGCCGGCACGGCGTGCCAGGGAACGGAAGCCGCGGCGGTTAGCGACGCCAGGAAGCCCATCGAGCCGATGCTCCGGGCCGAATTCAAAATGACCATTTCCGTGGTGACATTCCAACTGTCGCCCCAGCGATCGTAAATTGGGTACAACGGGTTAGTGGTTCCATCCGAAGGAACAGAAAGGGAGAGCAATTGATCGCCATAATACCACATCTCACCTTCGAAAGCGGTTTGAAGGTTGCCTTCGGGAAGTCCGGTCGGTGGAAGACTGCGAATGTCATTTAATTCCCATTGGCTGACAAAATCGCGCGGCCTTTTGATCCCAAGGCCGGCGTCGTAGCAGACGTTAACTGGGTTGCAACCGGCCTCATAATTCATATTGGCGATAATGCCATTGATGTAAGCTGGGTTGTTCGTCAATTGATACGCCACCGCCATGTCGAAGGCCTGGTCGGCGGAAAAATACCATCCAGGTTGCAACACTGCCTTGGTGGCAGGCGGGAAACTGGTTCCGTAGGCGCTTTCTTGCGACCAAGCCAGAGCGTCGTTCCCGGCCGCAATGACTTCGCTTTGACACTGGGAAAGGAAAGTTGGATTCAATGCGCTCGCGGCAACTCTTCCGCTTTGAACGGCGAAAGCGTAGCTGCGAATGCAGTTGCCGTAGGATTCGGACAGATGCCACCAACCCCACCGGTAGGTCGCTGAATTAGTGGGAGTCAACCAGGCGAGGAGCATTTGATGGGCGGTTTGATCGCCTGTGGCCAGATACATCTGGCAGGCGGCCCAACAAAGCTCATCGCTGTCAGCGAAATCATCGCCATAGGACGTAATTTTTTGGTACGCGCCGGAAGATGCCAGGACTCCATTGAGCATGTTCACACCGTAATGGTTGACGGCGTTCGTGAGAAACTTCCAGCCAAGCTGGGCCTTTTGCAAATACAGCGCGGCTTCGGTCGGGTAAGTTTTCTTGAAAAGCGGCGATGTGGCGCATTGGGCCAGCGCCGCCACGGCGGCTGCCGTAACCGAGGTGGTTTTCGGCCATACCAGTTGTCCGGAGCCTTTATCCGGCGTTACATTGCTCTCGTATTCCTCGTTGGTCGGATAAACAAGGAAGTAAAATCCGCCGTCGGAATCCTGCATCTTCGCAAGAAAATCGGACTCCCACTTGGCTTCTTGCATAACATCGCTGATGCCGTCGCCACTTTCAGGAATGCCCAGGTTGTCCATCGCAGCGATGCCGGAAATGGAGTCCACTTCAAATATCAGGTAGTGAATGAGGCTGGCGCTGTTGATGGTGTATTTGCTGTAGTCGCCGGCGTCGTGATGACCGCCCGTGACACTGACAGGGTTGGTGTTAACGAACCTGAACATCTGACTGTCTGGGCTGATAAGAAGCTGCGCGGTTTGGGCCGGGTCTTGTGATCCCGTCGTATAGTTGGAGATAGTCGTCCATGTAAAGTTGAAAGTGCTGTTGTTCACCGCTGGAACCAGGGCAGGCGCGTCATGGCACATCGCATGTTGGAAACGGGTATAAGGCAGGCCGAGGTTCGTTCCGCAACGCTGATGATACAAGCCGAGTGCATAAGTCCGCGCAAACGACATTCCAATTCCCGGATCAATCAGGAACGGTAGCGAAGCGCCCATGCCGGCCACTTGCAAGCGGTATTGGCCAGGCGTGTTGAAATCGGAAAAATCGGCCATATAAACATGTTGGTAAGGAGCGGGCGAGTATTCCCATCCACCGTCCGGGCGCTCCGTCAAGTTGCCTGTATAAACCACCGCTCCATTCGTGGCGTTGATGATTGAAAAGCCTGACGAGTAGGGAATAGGCATTTCGCCAAGGGTGCCGAGATAATAGCCGACCATCGCTTGCTTGGTGTAATCCGGCATATACCCTTCCTGATTCACATGAATGGCGGGGCTGTAACGCAAAGGATCGGCGACAGCCACAAACTGGTCGTTCGTCGGCCAAAGCGCGGCGCCAGGGTTTTGCACCTGGACGGTTTGGGTGTCAGCAACGGGGGTTGCCACTTGCAAGTAGAACGAATTGAGGATGAGCAGGTCGTATTCTTTATTGGGCGCGTAGAGAGGACGCCGTTTGAATCCCACCCCTGTCACAGCGACGGATTGGCCATTGATTGTGACCGAAAAATCACCCAGGGCAGGCGCGATGAATTGCCCGTCTGCGTTGAGGAAGGACGCCAGATTGGTCGGGACCATTGTGCCGCGTGGCTCGCTGTTGACTATGTTTAATTCGAGGACCGTGGGGCTGAGGACATGCAGCGAATTCTCGCCGACGGTTGGCTGCTGCAACATCGTGTAGTCGATTGGAGTGGTGCCGGGGATGGCATTAGTGGTGGCAGTGCCATTGCTTGTCGTTGTAGTCGTGTTTGTGCCGGTCGGACCTGTGGGAGTGTTTGTGCTAACGCCGGAAGTCTCGTTGGTGGTGATCGAGGTGGCGTCCCCGGAAAAATCCCACGTTGCGCGTCCGTTGAATTCGCTGAACGCCATTCCGCCCAGCGTCGTTCCCCCAAGGCCCACATCATTGGCGGGCACTTGCAGGAGCGTCCACTGTCCTGCCGCCGGCATCGGCCCCATATAATAACTGCCGGCGCTGCCGTTGGCTCCGTAGGTGATCAAATAATTCCCCCAATAAGCGCGATGGGCCCACGAGCCAGTGCTGTCATTCCATTGCAGCATGATCTCGCTCGGGACGTTCGCGGGGTCGATATAGACCGCCGTAAAAAGAGTGTCTCCGGCGTTGACCGTCAATGTCTGCGTCGCGCCCGTGAAATAATGTTCGTGCAAGCCGGCCTCGATGCTGGATTGATGGGCGAGACTTCCTGAATAAGGAGTGGGATTGCCGCTGACCCAGTTCCATCCGTCGCCCCCATCGGCGCCTGGTTGCGCGCCGGTGGGAAGGGCGTCATCCGCCCAGACCACACCGTTGACGACATTCCCGCCGATGTTAACGGAAGCCCCACTGACGCGGGCGGCTCCGGCAATGATCGACAGACACATTAAGACCTTGGCAACTTTTACCATGCTCCAAATCTGGCAAAAGCAAGGGAATGCCGAAATCGGCGCACCGCGATTTATTTTGTCAGTCTGGAAGACTCCGGCGTGTCGGTGTCTGGCTGACAACGCGGTCGCGGTCGTTCCCACAAAGGTTGTTCAACGGGGCTTGTGAATAAGCGCTGAATATTCAGGGGATAACTTCCAATAAGTCCGCCTTTAATTCCCTCCATCAGCGGCAAATCCTTTGTGATATGCCAAAAAAAGACTCGGTTAAGATCTCGGTGCCTTCCATGCATAACTGGCGGACAACGGACCAGGACGAAATCAATCGCCGCCGAGAGCGGGCGCGCACTGAGTCATTCGAGGTCACGAATTCCGACCCTTCTCACCCCGTCTTTTCCAACTTCCGCGTTAAGTCGGGCAGCGGCTTGAGGTACTCAGTCGAGATCCGCGACATGCATCGGCGCCAATTCGATTGCGAGTGCGTCGATTTCAGGATTAACGGCCTCGGCACCTGCAAGCACGTTGAGGCGGTGCTCATGTATTTGGAAGCCCGCTTCAAGCGCCTTTTCCGCGCGGCCTCCAGCAACGGTTCAGGGAGGTTGGACGTCATGCCGGATGTCGAGCGCGAGAGCATCCGTTTGATAAAAGGAAATGGTCCGATTCCGGTGGCGTTGCGGGCATGGTTCGATGAGGATGGCTGGCTCAAGGACGGGTCGCCGGAAACGGCGCTCGAAGAGTTGAAGCCGCTTGCTTGCGCGCAAATTCCGCAATTGCGCGTCTCCCAGGAATTGGAGCGATGGATGGAATCCCGGCGGCGGGCCGCCGAGCGCAAACAGTTGCGGCGGGAGTATGAAACAAAAGTGCAAAGCGGCGAATGGCCGCCGCACGAAACGACGGTTCCGCTGTTTCCGTACCAGCGCGAAGGCATGCTTCATCTGGCTTTCACCGAGCGCGCGTTGCTTGCGGATGAAATGGGACTTGGGAAGACCATCCAGGCCATCGCCGCCTGCGCTCTGCTTCACCGTTTGGGAAAAGCCGCCCATGTGCTTGTGGTCACTCCCGCCTCCCTTAAAACGGAATGGGAGGAGCAAATTCAGCGGTTCACCGCGCTTCCCTATCGGCTTGTTTTCGGCGGTCGCGCCGCGCGGCTTGCCGAGTACAGCAAGCCCGCTTTTTTTACCATCGTCAATTACGAACAAATGCTGGCCGACGCGCTGGATGTCAATGCCCGGCTAAAACCTGATGTGGTGGTATTGGACGAGGCGCAACGGATCAAGAATTGGAGCGCCAAGACCACACAGGCCATTAAGCGGCTAAACAGCCGGTACGCATTCATCTTGACGGGAACGCCCATCGAAAACCGGCTGGACGAGCTGTACTCTTTGATGGGTTTTCTGGACCCCTCGGTTCTCGGGGCCCTGTTTCGCTTTAACCGGGAGTATTATGAATTGGACGATCGCGGGCGACCTGCGGCCTATCGCAATCTCGGCAAACTGCATGAGCGCATCCGGCCTTACATGTTGCGCCGCCGCAAGGCCGACGTGGAAACGGAATTGCCCGAACGCTCCGACCGTAATTTCTTTGTGCCGCTTAGCGCCGAGCAGAGAAGCGCCTATGACGACCATCAAGCGGTTGTGGCGCGGATGACATCCGTTGCCGCGCGCCGGCCACTCACCCAGCAGGAGTCGGACAAGCTTTTGCGGCATCTAGGCATGATGCGCATGGTCTGCGACACCGATTATATCCTGAACCCGGAACATCGGGCCTGCCCTAAACTTGAGGAACTCGGGAAAATTCTTGAGGAATGCCGCGACACTGCGGATATCAAACTGATTGTTTTTTCCGAGTGGGAACGAATGCTGGATCTGGCGCGCGAATTGTGTCGCAAACTTAAGCTCGGCTTTGCCTGGCACACGGGCAGTGTCCCGCAGAAACGGCGGCGCGCGGAGATCAATGCGTTCAAGAGCGATCGCCTTTGCCGGGTGTTTCTGAGCACTGATTCCGGCGCCGCCGGTTTAAATCTGCAAAACGCCAGCGTGGTCATCAACTGCGATTTGCCGTGGAACCCCGCCAAACTCGAACAACGCGTCGCGCGCGCCTGGCGCAAGCACCAGACGCGGCCTGTAACCGTTATCAATCTGATTTCCGAAAACTCTATCGAGCACAAAATGCTCGAAACGCTTTCACAGAAACGCGCGCTTTCCGAAGGAGTGCTCGATCTCAAGGGCAATCTCGGTGAAATCAAGTTGCGCGGTGGAAGGCAGGCTTTCCTGGCGAAACTCGAACAATTGATGACGCCCGTCCAACCCGCCGCGCAAAACCCGCCGCCAGCCGAAACGAAGGCGCCGCCCCCGGCGGACCGGGCATTGGGCTTTGCCCAGGCGGCGCATAAACATATTAACGGCGCGCTTGCCCGTTGCGAGGAGCGGTACCCGCAGGAAGGACCGCACTCTGTGTTGTATGTCGTTGTGGAACGTGACGCGGCACAATGGCGCGAACGCCTCAACACGCTGCACCACGATTATTTTGGTCCCGGCCAATCCGACCCGTTGGCGCCAGTGCGGTTGGAGGTCGTTGACCGCGCGACGCATGACGCTGTGCAGCGTTTGGTTGACGCCGGTCTTGTCGCCCGGACGACCCGGGCCGCCCGTTCGCTGTGGCCGTCGGACGACTCGACAACTTCGCCGCCGCCGCTATCCGAAGCGGAACGCGAAAAAGCCCGCTCTTATCGTTCTCACGCCGCACGAAAGTTGAAGACGGCCAGCGTCCTGGCGGGCGCTGATTTGGGCGAGGAAGCGCGCACAGCATTGCTGGATGCGATTGAACCGCTGGGACATGCGTTGGCGGTGGAAAATCGGCTGCCGGAGCCGCAATCGCTGGAGGACGCGTTGCTGCCGCCGATGGGCGCCGTGTGGAAGGACGCGTTGCCCCTGATGCGCAACTTTCTGCGCGAATCCGCGCATCCAGTCTCGCCGGTCGTTTCCGCATTGGGTCAAATCTAGATTCGTGCCGATGGCATCGGTTCGTTTTCGGTTCGTTTTCCTTTCAATGCGCCGGTACTCATGCGATAGTCGTTTGCCGTTTGATGCAACCGACTATTTACATCGTTGACGACCAGCCCGAGGTCCTTGAAACCGCCATCCTGGTTGTTCGCGGCGTCATGCCGGAAGCGCTCGTCACCGGTTTCACCAATCCGGAGAAAGCACTTGCCGCCATTCAAAGCAATCCGCCCCGGTTGATCCTCTCGGACCAAATCATGCCCGGAATGCAGGGGAGCGAATTGCTCGAGGAAGTCAGGCTCGCCGCGCCTGGAACGTTGCGTATCATGATGTCCGGTTACGTTGCCCTGGACCAGCTTCACGTCATAACGTCCGCCCATCAATACGTCGCCAAACCTTTCGATGCCCTGGAACTCAAGGAATTGTTGCGGCGGACTTTTGCGGCGCAAGATCGGTTCGGCGATAAACGTCTCCAGTTTCTTGTCACTTCGCTTCGGTCGCTGCCTTCCCTGCCGCAAGTCCATCACACGCTGCTTTCTGAATTGCAGGACAACCGCGGGGCCAGCGCGACCATCGGCCAAATGATTTCTCAGGATGCCGGTCTTTCGGCGAAGGTCCTGCAATTGGCGAACTCCCCGCTTTTCGGGCGCGAATACGTGGTCAGCAATCCCGCCGAGGCTGTCGTTTGTCTGGGCACGCGCATGATCGCCGCGGTCGTGCTTGCGCAAAGTCTTTTCAAACACTACAAGGCCACCCGGCACCAGGAATTGGATGTTTCCAAGGTCTGGAACCATTCCTGGGAGACCGCCGCCCTTGCGCAACGTTATTGCCGCGAAAAGGCGTTGCCGCGGTCGGATGGTGACGAAGCGTTCCTGGCCGGTTTGTTGCATGAAACGGGGCGGCTCATCCTCGTTGACAATTTCCCGACCGAATACCAATCGGCGTGCGAAGCGGCAAGGAAGGAGAATTTATCATTGACGGACGCACTGGCCAAAACGTTTGGCACGACACCCAGCCAGATCGCCGCGTTTCTGCTGGACTTGTGGGGCATGCCTCCCGGCGCCGTGCAGGCCGTTTCGGAACTGGACCGCGCCGCAAGACAAAGCGCCACCGATTTTTCCATGGCCTCGGCTCTGTACATCGCGGACCAAATGGCGACAAGAAACTCTCCGCCGGACCAATTCCTGGCGGCCGAATGGGACGCGGATTATGTCCGATCCATTGGCTGCCCTCCAGAGGTGGAAGCATGGGACCGGACCGTCTTCACATCTGGGCGATAATGTTGCCGCCGAACTCCGAGCACTTGATTTCCGTGCCGCCGGGCATCAGGCGGGCGAAGTCGTAAGTCACGCGCTTCGAAGCAATCGCGCCGTTGAGTCCCTTCAAAATCAAATCAGCCGCCTCAACCCATCCCAGGTGCCGGAACATCATTTCACCGCTTAACACGACGCTGCCCGGATTGACGCGGTCTTGATTGGCGTATTTCGGCGCGGTGCCATGCGTCGCCTCGAAAATGGCGTGGCCGGTAATATAATTAATATTCCCGCCAGGCGCGATGCCGATGCCTCCCACCTGCGCCGCCAGCGCGTCGCTCAGATAATCACCGTTGAGATTCAGCGTCGCAATGACGTCGAAGTCTTCCGGACGGGTCAGCACTTGTTGTAAGGTGATGTCGGCGATGGCGTCCTTTATGACCAATCCAGATCCGGGTTTGCCTTCCGGGATTTTGCACCAAGGGCCGCCATCAATCTCCACCGCGCCAAAATGTTCCTTGGCTGTCTGATAGCCCCAATCGCGAAACGCCCCTTCGGTAAACTTCATGATGTTTCCCTTATGCACCAGCGTAACGCTTTTGCGTTTGAACTTGATGGCGTAACCGATCGCGCTATGAATCAAACGCACGGAGCCGCTGTAGCTGACGGGTTTGACACCGACACCGACACGAACATCGGTTGGAAAATTTTTCGTCCCAACGGCGGCCCAGAACTGCTCCGCTTTTTCCTTGGTTCCAAACCGGATTTTGCTGAACGACTTCGGAAACTCCGTCTCCAGAAAGCTGAGTATTTTTTGCGCTTCGGGCGAGCCTCCGGCATATTCGATGCCCGCATAAATATCCTCGGTATTCTCGCGGAAGATGACCATGTCCACTTTTTCCGGGTGTTTGACGGGGCTTGGGACTCCTTGAAAGTATTGCACCGGGCGAAGGCAGACGTAGAGATCAAGCTGCTGGCGCAATTCGACATTGAGGGACCTAATGCCGCCGCCGACCGGCGTTGTCAACGGCCCCTTGATGCCGACGAGAAACTCCTTAAAAGCCGCGATCGTATCCTCTGGCAGCCAGGTGTTGAACTTTTTGAAAGATTGCTCGCCCGCGAAAACTTCAAACCATGAAACCTTGCGTTTGCCGCCGTAGGCTTTCTGAATCGCCGCGTCAAAAACCCGTTCGCTTGCCGCCCAAATATCCGGCCCCGTGCCGTCTCCGCGGATGAAGGGAATAACCGGATTTTCGGGAACGTTCAGTTTGCCGCCTGTCCCGACGGATATTTTTCCGCCGCTTGGCGGTGTGATGTCTTTGTAAGCCATGGCAATTCAATTCAATTTAAAATCTTCGCCCACACATAATCGCTGGGCGCAGGAAATCAAGAACAGAAAGGACCTGATAAGGCTGGCCTTTTGGGCGATTTCGAAGGAATTATGCGCTAAATTGATTTTTCCCGGAACTTTTTCGGGCTTCGTGACCCATATTCACGAAAGCTATGCCAGGCCCTGATATTGAGACGGTGGTGGCTGGATACTATGAGCCGCTCTACCGGTTCGCCATCAGTTTGACGCGCACGGAAGCGGATGCTTGTGATCTGGCGCAGCAGACGTTTTATATGTGGGCGACTAAAGGCCATCAATTGCGAGACCCTTCCAAGGTCAAATCCTGGCTTTTCACCACTTTGTATCGCATTTTCCTTGAGTCGCGCCGCACCTTGACTCGTTTTCCCCATTCGGAATTGACGGAAACCGACCCCGATCTGCCGGTGATCCTCCCGGAGGCGGCGCGCCAATTGGATGCCATGCAGGCCCTCGAGGCATTGACCAGGGTGGATGAAGTTTACCGCGCGCCGGTGTCGCTTTTTTACATGGAGGACTATTCTTATCAGGAAATTGCCGATATTCTGGGCGTGCCCATCGGAACCGTTAAATCCCGCATGGCCCGCGGATTGGCTCAACTCAAGGTCATTTTCGCCGGAGAGCGTCCTGGCCCGCAACCAACGGCGCGATCAACATGAACACTAACGAAGCCAAGCAAATCCTAATGCTTTTCCGTCCAGGCACGGCGGACGAAACAGACTCGTCCTTTGACGAGGCTCGCCAATTGGCCGCGAACGACCCGGAACTGGCCCAGTGGTTCAAGGCTCATTCGGAAGCCTATCTTATTTTGCGGCGGAAATTCCAAAGCATTCCCGTTCCCGTCGGATTGAAGGAGCAAATACTTTCCGAACGAAAAATCCACCGTTCAGCTTTCCAAATATATTGGCGTCCCGCCCTGGCCATCGCTGCGGTCGTGGCCTTACTGCTGGGCATTTATGCGAGTGTCTGGCACGTTCCAGGGGCTGACCGTTATGCGGCCTATCGCAAGCGCATGACCGAAACGGCGTTGCGCAGTTACTACATGGAGTTGATTTCGCGCGATCCCATCGCGATTCGCGCCTTTCTCAAATCCAAAAATGCGCCCGCCGACTATTCTCTTCCCTCCGGCCTGAAGACAGCCGCAGTCGTCGGCTGTGTGGCTTCAAAGTGGCACGGCAACCCGGTGTCGATGATCTGTTTCAAATCCGGCCGCCCGCTGCCTCCGGGCGATCAAAGCGATCTTTGGCTGTTTGTAACCGATCGCTCGACCATCGCCAACCCCCCATCCGAAGAGCAACGCGCTCCGGTGTTTGCGCGCGTCAACAAGGCAACCACGGCTAGTTGGTCTGGGGATGGCAAAATCTATCTTTTGGCTGCGGTCGGCGACGAGGCGCTCCTGCGAAAATACATTCAATAAGTTCGCGGCGGCGGTGATGAGGGCGCCACCAACGGCACGCTCATGTGGGCGGCGACCCAATTAAAGTCCCGCGGATCATCCGACACATCAATGGGCAGGTTCGCGCCGTCAGGAACCGAAGGCGGCATGGTGCTGGCGCATCTCCAGGAGTGCGATTCCGTATGGCCGTCGGCGAAGGAGAAACTGGCCGCGCCATTGTGCCATGAAGCCGGCAGACGGATCCATTCCGGATAATTGAGGTGGTTCCAAAAATAACCGTCCGAAATGCTATCCGGATGCTCGTCCACGAATACGAAGATCCGGGCGGGCATTTGAATGGAAGTTAGTTTGAAAAACTGCACATAGCCCGGATTGTTGGCATTGACACTGGTAGCGGTGGTCACGCCTACGTCCCCCAACTGTGCATTCATGGAATAACTCCTTGCCCTGCTGCTCCAACCGGTCGCGCGTTGCACCGAACTGAGCGCCCAGTCCGAAGGACAACGATAGACCTTTGATGCTTTTGCGACATAAGGGCCGAGCGCTGCTTCGGTCAGATTAGCGAGATTTGTATTGTCGCTATCTGCTTCCCAGTCCAGCAGGCCGGCCACCCAATTGGCGTTGCTGTGGGCATCTGCGTTCCAATAATTATTTGGCAGCACTTGGGAATGGTCGTCCGCGTACATAATCCATCCTGTCACGAGGTTCTTATTGTTGCTTTGACAGCCAATGCCTTGCGCTTTGGCTTTGCTGGCGATCAAAGCGGGCAAAAGCAGGGCGGCCAAAATCCCAATGATCGCCACCACCACAAGCAACTCTATCAAGGTAAAAGCGTCGCGCCGAAACAGCGTCATCGGTTTTGGAACAGGAATCTGGCGGATCATGGAACTTTTTTGGTTTCCATCGCACTCTAAGCGAGCCGCCAGAGGATTTTCAAGAATTAATTTCACAATTTAGTGCAACTTATAAGTTATCGCGCAGAAAACGCCGTTCGCCAGATAGTTGTTTGCGTTTCCGCTGCTTGGTTCTGAATATTCGGAAAATGTGTACCGCAATGACCCGGACATCTGCGCGTTGAATTTCCTTGTTAAACTCAAACTCAAGTCATGGTGCGTGTAATCCAGCCCTAGCGGAACACCCGCCGCGGCATTGTTTTCCCCGTAATCCGCGCGCGAAAAATTATACGCCGCTTGCACGGCCGATTTCGGGCCGAGCGCATAAGTCGCGGCCGCGTTGAGCATATAGATGTTCCCCCGATAAGGCACAATCGAAGGATCGCCGTTGTCGGCCGTGATGGCGCGAGACAAACTATAAGTAAACGCCCCGGAGAAATAGAGCCGCCTGACCGGTGTCACAGTGACTCCAAAACCGTAATTCTGCGCGTCGTAGGTCCCGTCCAAAATTGGCACTCCAGCCGAGAGCAATTCCATCCGGGCGGCGCTGAAGATAAACGGATCCGTCTTCGAGGAATAATCCGTCGAGGTGATCTGATACGTCATTGTCGTTTTGATCCAGCGGGCGGGATGCCATACAAGCTTGGTTTCAAAAACATCGCTGCGAATATCGCGATTGAGGATGAACGCCGGATATCCGTTGGTTCGGCTGTTAAGCCCGTAATACTTGAAAATGTCCAGCAGTTGGCCGTAATCCGTGCTGCTGTCCTGTCCGCGGAAATCGGCCGACCATTCAAACGCCCGCCACGGCGAGGTGTTGAACCCGGCCTTAAAGTTGTAAAGATGATTATTCGCGGCGGTGTCGCGCATGAACTCCGCGGGGTCTTCCATCTGATATTCGCTGACGCTCTCCTCCTGCGATTCCGCCTCGCCCGAAACGACTGTGTAAGGAATCTTCGTGAAGCGAAAGTTCGCCTGTTGCGTCGCCTTGAATTCGTCCAGACTCGAATCCGCCGGCGTGTTCACCCCCAATTCCAAATCCGGCACGCTGGCTCCGAATCCATTCTCGCGTGTCCATTCATTCTGAGTGCCGAGCGAAAACGTAAAATATTCCAGCGGTGTGAACAGGCTCGTCCCGCTAAAAATTTCCGAATCGCGTCCCAGGGTAATCTGCTGGCTGCTCAAACCGCCGGCGCCGTTAAAAGTCTGGTTGAAAAGGTCGCTTCCTTCGAGGCGGGAATAGTAAAAACCCCCAGTCAGCAGCCACCCATCGCGAATCGCCTTCTCGAACGTCAGCGTATTCATTCCTTGAACGTGATGATAATCGTCTCGCGTGTTGACGAACTCGTTCGGCACGGCCCCGGAAAAAATTTCCGCCTCCTGGTCCTGGTTTTTTTCCGTGTAAAATTCCGCGCGCGCACTGTCCTCGAAGTGCCATCCGCTGATTTCATTCGTCGCGTCGAACTTCAGAATGTGCGTCCGCTCGTCAATTGCCTGCGTCGCCGAGTAAATGTTCTTTCCGCCCGCGTACCCCCAATCCAGCGTCGATTCCATGCCGGTGCGGAATTGGTATTCGTAGCCCAGCGCCATTTGCGGCAGGCGCGGCGAATCGATTCCGAAGTCCACCCACGCGTGTCCATTGTCAAGATACAGATTCCGGTTCGGCGTAAATTCTGAAGGCATCACCGCCGGATCAAATCCCCCGTCCGCCCCGTAATATTTGCGCCACTGTTCAAAACCCATGCGCACAAAACCGGTGTCCGTTTTATCCAGGGACAGCTTCAGGCTCAAATCCTCCTGCGGCTCGAGCGCATGGCCCTCGATGGACAATTTTTCATTTGGCCCGAAATGTTCCGTGTACGAAAATTTTTGCAGCCCGCCGGAGACGCCATCCGTCGTTCCCTCCAATTCTCGGAATTTCCCCTTATTCCCTTGCACATTGATCCCGCCCACGACCGGCGCAGCCACAAAGCTCGTCGAACTGGCTTGCTCATTCGTCCCCCAATTCGCGCCCCGGTCAATCCACGCCCGGAGCAGCCCAATTTGCCGCGGTGTCAGCTGTTCGCCTTTCCCAATGGGCGGCATTTCCACGTCCCCGACGGCGTAAGCGACATAGTGAATGAGCAGGCTCTTGCCGCTGTCTCCCGGAACAATGTCATTTGTATTTTTCTCGCCGCCCGCCAGCGCTGAGACGCGGTTATCCAGGCGGAAATGACTTTTCGGTTTTTCCGATCCGTGACAGCGGAGGCACGAGTTTTTCAAAATCGGCTCGATATCCCGCGCGAAATCGACACTTCCCGTCGCAGCCGGAGGAAGTGGTTTTTCCTGTGCTTCAACGCCAGCCGCCAACCCGCAAACCATCGCCAGCGCAAACCAAGCTGTTGACAATGGGTTCATCAATACCTCAGTCGCGGGTCCACATTGGACCCATGAACCGCCGTGTGACATCCCGCCGTCCAGCAAGTTCCCATCCGCAGGAACCCCGTGTGGTCCGTGTTGCCGATGTAGAGGCTCCCCCGGATGACAGGATTTTGCGTCTGCGCGTGGCATCGCAGGCAAAGATTCGGGTCGCTCTCCACGAGCATTTTCAGGTTGATGGAACCGTGCGACTCGTGGCATGTGGCGCAACCTTCCCGCAGCGCGTCATGCTCGAATACAAACGGCCTTGCCTGGGCGCGGTGGCATTGCGCGCAACTCTGGTCCCGTCGCGCCATCGCCAGTCCGCCCGAAGGCTTCATAATGTCCATCCCGTGCGGGTCGTGGCACTGGATGCAATTCATCCGCCCTTCCAAAACTTGATGGTGTTGAGGAAGATGGAATTGCGCCTCCGTTTCCAAGTGGCATTGGAAGCAAGCCCTCGGGTCCTTGCCGGGATTGATGATAAACCGCTCGCCCCCGCCTGATCCGGCATTCGCGATATGCTTGCTGCCGGGTCCGTGACACGATTCGCACCCGCTCTGTCCCTCCATCGCCGCGCTCTCGGTATGAAGCCGCGCGTGCGGGCTGGCCGCAAACTTCCGCACGATCTCCGCGTGACAATCCGCGCACGCGTGGTTCCCCACGAAATGCGCGCCGGGGATTTCCAGCGGCGCAACCTCGTCCGGCGTAGGTGTGGAGCACGAAATCAACAGCCCGGCGGCTGATGCCAAAACTCCAAAAGACACCGCCACTGCCAATCGGGCATTCATTTGCTCGGTCGCCAAGGCACTTTTCGATAATCGATCTGGCAATTGGCCAGCCCGATGCAATTGGGAGTGGGTTCAGGCGGCTTCGGTTCCCGAAAAACTCAGAAATTTTTCACCCTCTTGGCAGATACTCTATGCGATCCGCCCAATCCGAATCCCCAGCCTCGCCCCAGAAATTGATCAGCAGGCGCGCTTGCTTCCCATAAGAAACGGCGCTCACCGACCGGCGAAAAAGAATGACGCCCGCGTGGCCCAAACCTTCGCGCGTGAGCGTGTCCGCGTGCACGGGAATGCTGGCTCGATCAAAGCCGACGAGCACCGTTGCCGGTTCCCTCAAGGCCATCAGCAAGGCCGTGTCTTTTGCGGACAGATAAGCGCCGCCCTCCCAGTCGGAAATATGGATGATCGGAAATCCCGGCTCGATTTGCCGGCACGCGGCGACCAATCGATGAGAAGTGTTCTCGTCGGCCAGAATGCGCGCCTTCACGCGCCGGCCTCGGCCTCATGCCGTTGTGCGACCTCCGCCGGATAGGCCTTGGCATACGCCAGCGCGCACCGCACGAGCGCGGGCATCCATCGGAAGTGGGCGGCGGTCTTGGCGATGCTCTTCGTTTCCTGAAAAACCGCCAGCACTTCCCACACTGCGACCCGGTGTCCCGGCACATACGCTTCGCGTCCTCCCGCTGCGTCGCGAAAACCGATCCCGGGAAATTCCTCTTCCAGCGCTTTTTCCTTCAGATAGAGGCTGCTCAATGTGGCCACCTCCAGATGGCGCCGCTTTGCCTGGCGTGAAAGCAAGGCGGCGTCATCCGCGTCGATCCGGCACGATTGCACAACCGTTGGCATCGGCTGAACTATCGTTTACAATGTAAACGAGGTCAATGTCCCGTTTAACTACGGCCCTACCAGACGGAAGAATACATTCGTCTGGCTTGGATCAATCGTAATGACTTCGCCGCTTGCGGTCGTTGAACCGGCGTAGGGATACCAGTCCGCCGGATTCGATATGTCGCTCGAATTTGTTTCCAGCGTGTATCCCACGTAAGCCGGCGGCCAGCTAATCGTCAGTTGGGTCGCCGATAGGCTCACCGACAGAGTAGCCGGTATCGAACTGGTGATCGTCAACGCGGTCGCATTTCCCGCCGCCTGTACAAAAACATAGTTGCTTGCCGTCAATCCTGAACCGGTGATCGGATAGCTCCCCACCGGGGTCGTTGGCGTGTTCGTGCCCGTAAATTCCAGCGTTCCCGCCGTCGCGCTCAGGAGCGTATTCCCGCCCACAAAGCCCGTCACCGTGCCCGCGAAGTTGGTGATGGTCGATCCGTAATTCAGGTTCGTGTCCGTCGCCACATAGGTCAGCGTCGCGGGTGTGATATCCGCGCTCAATGTCGGCTGCGTCAGGCCGTAATTCGTGTAATCTCCACCCGTCAAAGTCAGCCCCGTCACCGTCACTGGAATGTTCGTGCCCACATTGGAGTTCGTAAACACCGCCGCGTAACCATTGGTCGAAAGCGTCACGGTGCCGGCGTCCGAACCGATCAATCCCGCCAAAACCACCGCGTTCGACAAACTCAGCGTTGCCGTATTTGTGTCGTCATACACCTTGTTGTTCGCAACGACGCCCGAGACAACCGTTACCCCAGCCGCCGTAATGTTCGCCGTCGTCGAGGCTGTCGTGCTGGAGAGCACGTAGTCGCCCGCATGAGATCCGCTCAACGCCAACCCGGTGATCGTGACGGTCTTGGCCGTCCCCACGTTCGGGTCCGAATAATTCGCAACCCCGCTGCTTCCCAGATTGACCGTGCTTGAACTGTCTCCCGCCACGTATCCGCTCAACGACCTGGCCGCGATCATCGCCGCCGTTGTCCCGTCGTACGGTTTGCCGCTTGCCACCCTCACCGTCGGTATTAGCGTGACAGGGGTCACGACTTGGCTCAGCGGCTGGCTCGTGCTCGCCGTGTTGGTGGAATCGCCGACATACATCGCCGTCACCGAGTACGTTCCCGCCGGCAGGGTGGAGCTGGTCAAAGTCGCCGCGCCTCCGCTCGTGGTATTCGTCAAAAACGCCGTTCCGTTTGTGGCAAACACAATGGATTCCCCATCCGGCGGCGCCGGGCTGACGGTCGCCGTGATGCTCAACGGGCTGCCGTAAGGTGTCGGAGCGCCGCCGGATAAAGTAACCGTCGTCGCATTGACAATGGTCAGCACCAATGTCCCGCCGCTGATCTTGAGGGACCCACTCATGCCCGCGCCAATCGCCGTCCCGCTCACTGAACCCACGGTCCCGCTGACGTTTCCGCTGATGATCCCGCTATAATCACCGTCAGCCAGCGGCGGCCCATTTATGATAAACGCGTTGCCGTCGAACACCAATGTCCCTTGCGAAATGGTCAGCGCAGGCGCCGAGCCGTTGTAATTCAACGTCACCGGCATTGTCCCCAAACTCACCGTGCCGCCCGCCGCGCCATTGATGGTCGCCGCCGCGTCTCCGCTCGCGGTGAACGAGGTTCCACCCATCGTGTAAGAGGTGGAGGTCAATCCCGAGACATCCAGCGTCCCGCCGGAATTGATCGTTACGCTGGAATTGGCCAACGAGCCGGCGCCCGTGAGCGCCACCGTTCCTCCATTGATGATCGTGCTGCCGGAAAACGAATTCACCGCCGTCAGCGTCAACGTCCCAGGCCCGTCCTGCGTCAGCGTGCCGCTGCCGGAAATCAGATTCCCTACCGTCGGATTATCCGTGCGATCAAACGTCAGCCCGCCATTATCGACAACATTGCCGGCCGGCAAATTGCCGTTCGCATCGTTGTCGCCCGCTTGCGCATTCGCCCCGCTGTCGATCGTCAAGTTGCCCGAAAGGGTTTCCGGTTGGTCGAGCACCAGCAATCCTTGCCCGGCGATGATGTCGCCAATGAAATCATCACCGCTGTCCGTGAAGGTCAAAGTAGCCGTCCCTTCCTTGGTCAAGGTGGCCGGTCCCGTGATCGATCCGCCGCTGGTGCTGAACACATAGTTGAGCGTGTTGTTGGTCACCAGGATTGTCGCTGGCGAAACTGTTGCCGCCACTTCAACGTTCCCGGTCGCCGCCGTATCGTCAAACTGCACAAAGTCCGAGTTCGCATAGGCTTCGCTTCCGTCATCCCAGTTCAATGTCGTCAAATCCCAGTCGCTGTTGACCGTGCCCGACCATATCAGCAACGCCGGCGGAGTGTAGGTGACTTGCAAGTCGATTCTATTGTCAGCCGTGTTGTCGATCAGGCTGCCGGAGGTGTAATTCGGCGGCAACGCGCCCAGCACCAATCCCGCGATGGGATCGGCCCCGCTGTAGCTGATCAACGGGAAGGTAAGCGTCCCACTCACGTATGGCGTGCTGCTCACGTTGGCAATCGAGTCGAACACAATCGTTGCCGTCGTATCGGGCATAACGGCGATATTGCTCGCCACAATATTGGTCAGGGGTGCGCCTCCGCTGCCGATGAGATTCAAATGAATCGTCGCATTGCTCAGGTTCAAAGCCATGAGCGGCGCACCCGGGGCGCCCAACTGATTGGTCAGGTAAAGCGTGCCGCCCACCATGTTAATGACGCTGTTGCTGGCCGTCGCCCCGCACACAATCGAATTGGCCATCACCGTTCCATTGGTCACGTTGAGCGTTCCCGTTGCGTTGGTCAGCGTGGCATTTTGCCCGATGACGAGACTGCCGGTGATGCTCAACACGCCGCTGGTGCCCATCGCCTCGTTGGTGCTCACGTTGATCGTTCCGGTTCCCTCTTCCCCCGCCGTGTTGGCCGTTGGCTGATAGCCCAGGTAGCATGTCTCCGCCGTAATAGTTCCAGCGCTGAAGTTCAACACTCCGATGCAGTCGCCGGCGCCGCTTGAGTTCGAGCCGGCCCGCCCGACGTTCAGTGTCCCAATGGTCGCGTTGACAACGCCGCCTGAAAAGTCGTCCGTCCCGTTGCAACTGGCCGTCCCGGAGGTCGCCGCCCCGTCGCCCACGCTGAAAATAGAAACCGCGTTGGCGCTGTAACCCTTGAACGTCGCCGTCGGCGGACCAATCGGCGAATTCAGGTTCGGCAGGTAGGGGTTAAACGCGATGGTCGCCGCGTTGAATTGTTCACGCGCCGTAAATATCGTGTCAGCCGTGATGGTGTTGTTCTGGCCCAGATACAAATAGCTGTTGGTCCCGTTGCTGCCGCTGGTGTCGCCCACGACAAACGCCGCCGTCCCCGCGGTGCTGCTCGTCTCGCTCGCTGTCGTCGAGTATTCGGCTATGATGTTGTTGGTCGCCGCAAGATACATCACGCCTCCGGGATAATCCGCGTTGGCCTCGCTGTCGGACACCGAAACCCAGAACTGGCTGACGGTCGCGTTGAAATAACCCAGGCCCGACAAGTCCAGAAACGCGCAGGCATTCTGGGCGACGCTCCCCTCCGTCACCCAAACCCTGCTGTTGGTATTGTTGACGCTCAGTGTGCCAAGCGAACCTCCAATCGTCGCCGTCGGCGTTGCGCTGTCGCCAAAGTCAACGTTCGCCACCCCGTTGCCGACCGTAAATCCTCCGCTCCCCGTGATATTCAGCGCACCGCCATCAGCAATCAAAATGTTCTGCCAATTGTTCGCCGAATTCACGTTGGTGATCATCAGCGAACTGATGGTTCCTCCAAATCCGCTGTCAACAGCGCTGTCGAAATTGGCCGGCGTCGTAATGCCTCCAAATCCCTCGCCAAACGCCGAATAGGGCGAGCCGGAAGCCGCCCCGGCCGCCGAAAATATGACCGGTGTTGCCGATCCCGGAAACTCGTCAAGACTCCAGTTGGCCGGATTGGACCAGTTGGTGTCGGCATTTCCGCCAATCCACAAGTCGATGCCGCTTCCTTCCGCCGTTATTGTGAGCGCCGTAGCATTTCCCGGCGCCTGCGCAAAGGTATAGTTCGCCGCGGAAAGTCCCGAACCGTTAATCGCATAGCTGCCCGCCGGACTGTCCAGCGACGCAGGCGTTGAAAACACCAGTGTCCCAGTCGTGGCGCTGTTCTGCGTCTCGCCATCGACGAACCCGCTCACAGTCCCGCTGAACGTCGGGTTCGGGGCGCCGTACGCGCGCGTCGCCGGATTTGCCGTGTAAGTCAGCGTCGCCGGATTGATCGTTCCGGTCAGGGCGGGTTGAACCAGCGAATAATTCGCCACCGCGCTCCCGGTCAATGTCAGGCCGGACACCGTCACCGGAACGTCCGGGCTGGCGTTTGTGTCGGTGAATGTTGCCGTGTAGCCGTTGGTGTCCAGCTCGACGTTCCCGGCGTCCTGCGCGATAACTCCCGCAAGCACCACGTTGTTCGAGCTTAAACTTGCCGCGTCCAACCCGTTCAACGACCCATACGTCACCGGATTGACCGTCAGTCCGGAAGTAATGGTCACTGTCGCCGGATTCACCGTCAAAGTCGTGCTCGCATCGCTCGCGGGAAAGAACGCCCCCGCCTTCGCCGACGTATAAGTCACAGTGTAAGGCGTCACGCTCGCGGGAATGCCCGTCGTGTTGAAATTGATGCTGAATGCCCCGGCCGAGCCGGAAATAGCCCCGCTTCCTTGAATCCCATCGGCGGTCGCGGTGATCAGCGTACCGCTTGCCGGGTAAGTCGGCCCCGGACCGCTGAGAGTCCCCGTCAATGTCACGGACGCGCCGTAGTTGACACTCTGGCTGCTCAAGTTCGAGAACACCGGCGTATCTGTATTGGTCACGGTCCCGCCCGCGCCAGTGATGGTGTAATTCGGCACGCCAATCGTCCCGGCAAAACTTGAGGAGACCCCGCCCGAAAATTCCGCAATCCGGTCATGCGCCGAATCCGACACAAACAAATTCCCGTTTGCGTCCACCGTGATTCCGGCTGGATTCGCCAGGCTGGTGAAGGCCGGTGTGCTTACGGTGCCGGCCGTCATTTTTTTCACATTGCCCCCGCCATAATTGACCGCATAGATGTTGGAACTCGTATCCACCGCCACGCCCGTGGCAAAGTTCAACCCTGAAAACGGCACGACGGTCTGCACTCCAGTGGCGCTCAATTCCACGATGTTATTACTCCCCGCGTTGGCCACATACACATCCCCGTTGGTGTCCACCGTCACGCCTGATGGCAAATACAGGGTCGCAATCCCGCTAAATGGCAGCGTCGATTGCGCGCCATTCGCGGCATATTCCACGATGCGGCTGTTCAACGTGTCCGCCACAAACACGTCATTGTTCGCATCCACAGCGATGCCCACCGGATAATTCAGCCCCGTGATCGGCAAATTGGACTGCGTCCCGCCGAACGGCAATACGACCACTTCATTGAGAATCGGGTCCGTCACAAAAACGTCTCCGGCCGAATCGACCGCCACTCCAGACGGATCGGTCAGCCCGGTGAAACCCAAAGCCGTCTCAACGCCGCCTGAATTCATTTCAACGATCCTGTTGTTGGCCGTGTCCGCCACATACACGTTGTCATTCGCGTCCACCGCGATGCCCGTCGGCGCATTAAACTGCGCGCCCGCTCCCGTGCCCGTCCCGCTCCCTTGGTCCCCCGCGTTGCCAAGCACCAATGTGGCCGGCGATGCGATGTTTTGAACTCCAGGATTCGAGCTCGCCAAAAGCCCAAGCCCCAACACCACATTAACAGGATCTCCCGCAACCGCATTCGACACCGTCAATGAGTTTGCCTCAACCCACGGGTTTCCATAAGGCTGCGTCCCTGTCAAACGAACGGACAAATTCGTAATCGTCAAATTCCCGTTGGCGTAAGTAATGGTGTAGTTCGCCGGGTTGAAATTGGTCTTGCCCGAGGCTTCCACCGCCGCGCTCGGCGTGATCGTAAAGGGCGACGCGGACACCGGCGAATCGACCGAGGATCCATTGTAAGTCAGCGTCACGGTAATTGAACTATTCGTCTGCCCGTTCACCAAACCGCTGGAGGCAAACGCCGTCTGCCCCGTGAGCGTACCGGCAGGCGCGCTCCCATACGGTTTGCTCGTCGCGCTCGCGGTAATGGTCAAAGCCTTCGGATTCACCGTTAATCCCAGATTGGCCGCGTTGTAAGTAATCGTGTAGTTGGCCGCGCTGAACGTCCCGCCCGTCGCCGCGCTCGGCGTGATCGTATAACTCCCCGGCGGGGTGTTCGTCGAATACGGCGGTGTCGCCGTGACCGCCATGCTCACCGAACCAATCGTCTCGCTATTTTGCAATCCGCTGCTGGTAAAATGCGTGTTCCCGGTGAGGGGCGCCGAGGTCCCATACGTCGTGCTCTGCGCACTCGCCGTGACACTCAGCGGCGCTTTGCTGACAACCTGCGAGACCGATGTTGCCGCGCTGGGGCCGGAAGTGTTGTCAGGGCTGCCGCCATACGTAGCGATGACGGTATAGGTTCCCGCCGCCAGCGAAGTGCTGGTGGCTGCGGAAGTGGCCACTCCCGTCGAGGTATTCACGGCCACCGGCGAACCAAAGAGAGCATTATTGATGAAGAATTGCACCTCTCCACCGTCAGGCACTGGCGAGAGGGTCGCCGTGAACGTCGTCGATTGTCCGTAGGTGATCGCCGAAACGGGCGTAATCGTCGTCGTGCTGCTGGGCGCCGCCACAACCAAATTGACCGTGGAACCGTTAATGACCAGCGTCCCCGCCATGCCTGCGGCCAGCCCGCCGCCATCGACGAGCACGGAACTGCTGGGAGTGCCGCTGATTGTCCCGGTCGTCCCGTCGCCCACCTGAATCAGGCTGTAAGTCCCCGCTCCCAGCGGAGTGGAAGTCGCATTGCTCACCACGATTTGATTGTTATTCAGCGTCAACGCCCCTTGCGGAATGTTCAGACTGGGATGAGTCGCATCTCCGCTCGAGGAAGCAGGCGAAAATACCAGCGTCAGCGGTTGCGACCCCAAATTGACCGTGCCTCCAGCGGGCCCGTTGATCGTCGCTGATGAAGTCCCCGCTGTCGCTCCAACTCCGTATGTCATCAGCGCCGTGCTGCTGCTCAATGTGAAAGCCCCGCCAGTTACGCCCGAAACATCCAATGTCGCATTCGTCGTAATCACGATAAGCGGCGAGTTATTGATCGAACCCGAACCGGTCAATGCGAGGGTCCCGTTGGTAACGAGCGTATTCCCGCTATAAGTATTGGCTGCCGAGAGCGCAAGGATGCCGATTCCCGATTTGGTAAACCCGTTGGTCCCGCTCATCACGCCGGAAATGGTCACCAGGTTGTTCGCCGCGCCCACCGACCCGATATTCAGCGCCGAGAGCACGGTTGATTTCGAAAACGTGGAGCCGCTCAAAGCCCACGGACCGCTAAACGTCACGCCAGCCGGGTTTCCGTTGATGTTCAAAGTCGCAAACGCCGCGAACGATGCAGGCATAATGTGATAGACAGAATTGGTGACCGTTACCGCCGAAGTCCCTTCGACAGCCAGCGTGCCGTAACAATTGGAAAGATAAATGCCCCCTGTGCCGAAAGAAGTGCAGATTCCCGGCTGGGTTGTGTCGGCATTGGTAAAACCCCAAGTTCCCGTAAAACTCCCACTGACGTAACCCAGGTAGCTCCCATCGGAATACGTATTGATGGCATTCAAATAGACCGCTCCACTCCCCTCGGCACAAAGGCCATCCCCGAAAGCGCCTGTGCCCGCAATGGGAACCGCAATCGTCAAAACACCCGGGTCACTCGCCCCGTCCGTTGTGACATCGCACCCTTGGAACGTATTTGCCGGCAGCGTGATAATGCCCGTTCCTACAATCGTCACCGTGCAGGGATCGGGTGTCAGAGGCCCGTTAAAAAAGCCCGCCACGGTATGATTGGCATTCATCGTCACCGTAAAGGCCGGCGTTGTACCCCCGGTATGCACTGCAAAACACGCCGCGTCTCCCTCCACCCAACTCAACACATTGCCGCCGCCAGACGACCCATTTGTGCTCCACAAAGCATTCTCCCACGTCCCCGACATGCTGCTCGTATAGGGATTTTGAGTTGCCGTACCTTGTGGGTCCCAATAATCCACGGCGGCCCTCGTCTGAAGCGTACCGAGCAAGAGAGAAAGTCCGGCGCAAATTCCTATGGTGTTACGTTTCAATAATTTATAATTGAGGTGAGAACTAGTTTTCATAAAATGACTATTTAATGGGGCCGTTAACTTTAGATGCCTATCTGCGTGGCCAAGGCGCGAGAATTGCAACAAGAGACTAATTTGTCAATCGAAATAAGTTTTTTTCTTACAGCCGTCCTTACTCTCATACCCATTTTTCATAAGGCACCTTTTTGTGATCAGAGCCATGCCCGCGTCGCGAACAATTTGACGCTCCCGCCGCAAAGCCAGGGTGAAGATTCAGAGCAAACGCAAAGCCGCATGAAACGGCGGTTCTTGCTTTTCGTGATTTCTTGAGATCCAAATTCATTCCCTGTTTCCTCCGTTAATAATCCTCTGCGCTCTCGGCCCCGCCCTGCGCGAGAATCTTTTCCTGATGCGTTCCCGTCGGCAAATTTCCCCCTTGCAATCGACGGTTGTTTTTGTTTGACTCTTATTATTCTAAACCAGTTCTTGGATTAGGCGCGCGAATAGGTCACGCCTTTTTTTATGTTCAGCATGCGAAGTTGTCACTCAACCGTCGAAAGAAATTGAGAACGAAAACCATGAAAACAAATTCTATTGCCGTTTTATTGTCCCTCGTGCTCGCCGCCAACACCGTCCATTCCACCACAATCACTTGGACCAACACTGCGGGCGGAAACTGGAGCGTGGCCGCCAACTGGAGCCCCAACCAGGTGCCGGGCACTGGCAACATCGCTGTGCTGCCCGATGTGGGCGACAGTTATGCCGTCAACTTGGATAGCCCTGCCTTGGTCTCGGGTCTGGTCGTGGGCGCCACTAGCGGTGCCAATACGCAAACCTTCAATAACCCCAGCCAGACCCTGACTGTCAACGGTGTGATCCAAATCAACTCACAAGGTGCCTTCAACGTCGAGGGGGGCGAAATCGCCGGAACCAACGCTCTGTCGGGGACATTGAATTGGACCGGGGGGACACTGACCGGGGTGATGACCGTCAGCAACAACGGCGTGCTCAACATCGCGACTTTCGGCAACACCATTGGTTTCCAACACCTGACGCTGACCAACTACGGCACGGTCAACTGGACCAATACGACCATCAACAGCGGCTTGGGGACGCAGATTTACAATTACGGTCTATGGAACGCCCAAAGTGACGATGGTTTTGTCGGAGGTGCTT
>DATAUD010000062.1:0-139466 GCA_036268455.1 Verrucomicrobiia bacterium | reverse complement strand
AAGCAAGGCGTTACAGATGCGGCGCAAATCGGCCGGCGGGCGACCACGACGACGCCGTGTGGGGCGTGGCGGCAGCACCGCTTGCAACAAGTTCCATCGTTCATCGCTCAAATCCGTCGGATACAAAAAGTTTTGCATCCTTCCAGTCTGCTCATCCCACTTGGACAAATACTGTCCACCCACCCCAAAAATGATTATTCAGACACGCTCTAAGTCGGTTAGACTTTGGAAGATTTTCGCTTTGTTTGACGCGGGGCGTGCGCTTCCCAGTCCTTGGACCGATGGAGCGCGGCGTTCCAGCGGGAACGCATCTCGTCCACTTGTGAGCGGGACATCTTCGGCTTGAAAATCTTCTCGACTTGCCACTGCTTGGCGATGCTCGCGATGCCCTTCCAGTAGCCGACCGCCAAACCGGCAAGATAAGCAGCGCCGAGAGCAGTCGTTTCGGTTACGGCGGGCCGCACGACAGGAATCCGCAATAAATCCGCCTGAAACTGCATCAGGAAATCGCTATGGCTTGCGCCGCCGTCCACGCGCAATTCCCGCAAACCCTTTCCAGTGTCGGCGCGCATGGCGTCAATCAAATCGGCCACTTGATAGGCAATGCCTTCGAGAGCGGCTCGCGCAATGTGGGCGGCGGAAGTGTCCCGCGTGATGCCGATTATGGCGCCGCGCGCGTAAGGGTCCCAGTGGGGCGCTCCTAGACCGGCGAACGCGGGAACGAGATAAACCCCTCCGTTGTCCTTTGTGGAGTTGGCCAACAGATTGACTTCGTCGGCGGAGCGGACCAATCGCAGACCGTCGCGCAGCCATTGAACCACGGCCCCGCCAATAAACACACTGCCTTCCAGCGCAAATTCGCGTTTCTTGCCAATCTGGCAGGCGGCGCTAATGAGCAGACGATTGCGGGACGTGATCGGTTTGGCGCCGAGATTCTGCAGCAGGAAGCAACCGGTGCCATAGGTGTTCTTGGCCTGGCCTCGATTCACGCACATCTGGCCGAAAAGAGCCGCCTGTTGGTCGCCGGCAATTCCCGCGATGGGAACTTTCTGCAAGCCAAGCGATGTGCTTACTTCCCCATAAACTTCACTCGATGTCCGGACTTCGGGCAGAAGGCTGGCGGGAATTCGAAAGAGCTTGAGCAATTGATCGTCCCAGCGACCGGTGTGGATGTTGTAGAGGAGGGTGCGCGAGGCGTTGCTCGGGTCGGTGACGTGAACATGGCGCCCGCTCGTCAGTTTCCAAATCAGCCACGTGTCAACCGTGCCGAAAAGAAGGTCGCCCGCCTCGGCGCGCGCGCGAACCCCGGGCACATTGTCGAGGATCCACGCGATTTTGGTGCCGGAGAAGTAGGAGTCCAGAAGAAGGCCGGTGCGCGCGTTTATTTTCTTATCGTGGCCCGCCGCGCGAAATTTGTCGCAGGCTTCGGCGGTGCGCCGGTCCTGCCAGACGATTGCGTTATAGACGGCTTCGCCGGTCTTGCGATCCCAGACGATGGTGGTTTCCCGCTGATTGGTGATTCCAATTCCCGCGATGTCATCTGGGCGGATGCGGGCACGGCCCAACGCCTCGACCGCTACGGACATTTGCGTGAACCAGATTTCTTGCGGGTCTTGCTCGACCCATCCGGGTTTAGGGAAAATCTGGCGAATTTCCTTTTGGGCCACCGATTCGATTCCGCCTTCCTGATCGAAAACGATGGCGCGCACGCTGGTGGTTCCGGCATCAAAAGCGAGGATGTATTTCATAAGGTCTCGAGAATTTAAGATCGGTTCATGCGTAAAGTTGATGGTAAACCCAGGCTCCCAGCAGACCGCCCACAATCGGCGCAGCCACCGGTATCCACGCATAGCCCCAGTCCGAAGCGCCTTTGCCGTGGATGGGCAAAATCGCGTGCGCCAGGCGCGGGCCGAAATCGCGGGCGGGATTGATCGCGTAACCAGTCGGGCCGCCGAGGGAGAGACCAATGGCAAACACAAGCAAACCGACTAACATCGGGCCGAGGCCGGTTGACCAACCCGGGCCGGACAGGTTGGAGTTGGACGGTATGGCCAGGGCGCCAAAAACAAGGACTGCCGTGCCAATAATTTCACAGGCGAAGTTTGCTGGTGTTGAACGGATGGCCGGGGCGGTGCAGAAGACCCCCAACTTTGTGCCCGCGTCGGGCGTTTCCTTCCAGTGCGGCAGGTAGGCCAGCCAAACGAGAAATGCTCCAAACATCGCTCCGGCGACTTGCGCGATGATATAGCCGGCCACTTTGCCTGCCTGGAATTTCCCGATGGAGGCCAGACCAATCGTCACCGCCGGGTTCAAATGACCGCCACTGATGGTTCCGACGGCGTAAACCGCGGCCATCACCCCCATGCCCCATCCCGCGGTGATGACTATCCAGCCGCCGCCCTGGCCCTTGGACTTGTTCAGCAACACGTTGGCCACCACCCCATCTCCAAGGAGAACCAGCAGGGCCGTGCCAACAAATTCCGCCATATAAGCATTCATTATATTTTCTTACGACAAATCATTTTTTTGGGAAAGTTAGAATCGCAAGATGGTGCGCAACCCCAACACAGTAAGCAAGCTGCGATAGGGGTTGGCACTGGGGCGATCAGGCTCGTTGCCAACATCGTGTTTTCCAATCTCTGAAGGCAACCCCTCGTTTTCGTCTTCCGCTGGCCCGTGTCTTACTCAGGTTCCAAGTTGGCCAACGTAGAGCCGAGGCGATTTTCGACATCATCCGCCTTGTGAAAGCCTTGCTCCATCAATACTTCCAAAGCGCGTCCACGCCCGATCAGCCGCGGCAACCTCGCCATCGGCCCGCCGCCGGGCGCCAGCCCGCGCCACCTTCCCATAACGATAGAATGGCCTTTTCCCAGCTTGCAAAGCGCATGTCGCAGGCAAGAGACAGTTCATTTCCAACTCCGGTCGCTCGTCCACGAATAGAAGCAATCGATACCATTGGCGCACGGCTGACTACGTAGGGGATTGTTGTTGAGCTTCCAGCGCAGCCACCTTGCGCAGCCGTCGCACGTGGCGTTCAGCCCCGCTGAATTTCGCGGTCAGAAACGTCTGGACCAAGTCCCATGCCAGCTCGGGTCCTTCAATGCGTCCACCCAAACAAAGCACGTTGAGATTGTCATCTTCCACCCCTTGCCTGGCGGAGAAATGATCTTCGATCAGACATGCGCGAACACCCCTGATTTTGTTCAAACAAACCGAGGCGCCGACGCCGCTGCCACAAACAGCCACGCCACGATCCAGTTTGCCTGCAACGACAGCCTGGCCAAGTGGTGTGACGAAGTCCGGATAATCATCATCCGGCGTCAATTTGTGGGCGCCAAAATCGACGACTGTGTGACCTGCCTCACGGAGACGGGCGGCCAACTTTTCCTTCAGTTCAAAACCACCGTGGTCGGTGGCGATTCCAATGCGCATAAGTTTCCTTCACTCGTTCACGACCGGGTTGTCCCATCCGCCTGGTGGCGTGATTGACTCAACTTCCGCCGGCCCCCACGTCTTTGGTTCGTATTCGTGCGTCGGGGTCCCAGCCTTGAGAACGGGATCAACGATGCGCCACGCCTCCTCCACGTAATCCTCGCGGGCAAACAGCGTGGCGTCGCCCGCCATGGCGTCGGTGAGAACTCGTTCGTATGCGTCCATCTCATTGGCGGAGGGATGGCGGCTGGCCAGCAGTTCCGACAATTCACTTGCATCAACTTTCGTCGGCGAAAGCACATTCAAACCGAACGCCAGCGCTACGTCCGGGCTGATGCGGAGCCGCACGTAATTGGGTTGCAGGTCGTGATTCTTATACATTGTCGGCGGCTGGCGCAGACGGATCAGGATTTCGGTGCATGTAACAGGCAGACACTTCCCCGCGCGGATATAAAACGGAACGCCGCGCCAGCGCCAAGAATCGACATAGAGCTTGAGAGCCGCAAAAGTTTCGACCTGGGAGTCGGGCGCGACGCCTGGCTCCTTTCGATAACCCTGGAACTGACCTCTGACCAGGTCATTTGTCTCAAGCGGCGCAATGGCCTTGAGAACCTTCACTTTTTCATCCCGGATGGATTCGCTGTCAGCGCGGATGGGCGGTTCCATGGCCAGGTTCGCCAGCACTTGGAACAGGTGGTTCTGCACCACGTCGCGGACGGCGCCGACCTGCTCGTAAAACGAACCCCGGCCTTGCACGCCGAAATTCTCGGCCATCGTGATCTGCACGCTTTCGACATGAGAACGATTCCAAAACGGTTCAAGCATGCTATTGGCGAAGCGGAAGTAGAGCATGCTGTTGACAGGTTGCTTGCCCAGATAATGATCAATGCGAAAGATCGCTTTCTCATCGAAGCTTTGGAGCAATATTTGATTGAGAGCCCGTGCGGAAGGGAGGTCGCTTCCAAAAGGTTTCTCGATGATGACCCGGGCATTGCGGGCGCATTCCGTCCGCGACAAATGCTCCACGACGATGCCAAACGCCGCGGGCGGTATGGCCAGATAATAGGCCGGGTGTTGAGCGGAACCGATTTGGCGACAAAGGACCTGATACAATTCCGCGTTGTTAAAATCCCCGCCGGCATACCGCATCAACCCGGACAACTTTTCAAATGCCGCCGAGTCCAATCCTCCGTGCTTTTCCAGACTGTCCCTGGCCCGGGCTTTGAATCGGTCGAGGGTCCAATCTTCCCTGGCCACGCCAATGACCGGGACGTTGAGGGTCCCGCGTTTGACCATGGCTTGCAAAGCCGGGAAGATTTTTTTGTACGCAAGGTCTCCCGTTGCGCCAAAAAACACCAAAGTGTCGGAATGAGGCGTGTTCATTTCTGTTTTACTCGTGTTTTTCCAGATGTCCGCCAAAACCAAAGCGCATGGCCGAAAGCAGTTTGTCCTGATAATCCGCCTCGCCACGCGATGTGAAACGTTCGTACAAAGCGGCGGTAAGCACCGGCACCGGAACCCCTTCATCAATCGCCGCCTTGATGGTCCAACGGCCCTCGCCCGAATCCGAGACGCGGCCGGCGAATTTCGAAAGCGTTTGGTCCTCTACGAGGGCGGTGGCCGTGAGGTCCAGCAACCAGGAGGCGATGACGCTGCCCCGCCGCCATACTTCTGAGACGTCGGCAAGATTGAGGTCGTATTGGTAACAGCCCGCGTCGCGCAAGGGGGTGGTTTCGGCATCGGCTTGACTTTGTTTTTTGCCGATATTGGCGGCTTTTAAAACTCCCAGCCCCTCGGCGTAGGCGGCCATGATTCCGTACTCGATGCCGTTGTGTACCATTTTGACAAAGTGGCCGGAGCCATTTGGGCCGCAATGCAAGTAGCCTTGTTCGGCGGTTCCGCCCAACTTTTCCCGTCCCGGCGTGCGCGGCGCGTCCCCCAAACCAGGCCCCAACGTCGAGAAGATGGGATCGAGGCGTTGCACCACTTCCGGTTCACCGCCAATCATCATGCAATAGCCGCGCTCCAACCCCCAAACGCCGCCGCTGGTGCCGACATCAACATAATGAATTCCTTTTGCGGCCAATTCCTTGCCGCGACGGATGTCATCCACGTAGTAGGAATTGCCGCCGTCGATAAGCGTATCGCCCTTTTCGAGCAAGGGCAGCACATCGGCGATGGTTTGATCCACCACGGCGGCGGGAACCATCAGCCAGATCGCGCGCGGCTTGTTGAGTTTTTGCGCCAATTCGGCCAATGCGGCGGCCCCCACGGCTTTTTCTTTGACCAGGGCGTTCACGGCATCCTGAGAACGGTCAAAGACCACGCATTGATGTCCATCTCTAATGAGCCTGCGCACCATATTCGCGCCCATCCGGCCCAGCCCAATCATTCCGAGTTGCATAGTTGATTTCTTTTCCACAATACGGTCCTCCAATCTTAGTTTGTTTTCGCCGCACTGTTGGCGGCGGTTTGCGGTCGCTTCATGGTTGCGGCGACTCATTCCCGTTCACCAGAAAAATTTTCGCTGAATGCTGGTTCAAGGATTGACTTAGCTTCGGCGCGCTTCTTCGAATGTTTTGACATAGGTCGTGAAGCGGCGCGCTATTTCCAGCACGGCGGCTTCGCGCGTGATTTTTCCCGCCCTGTATTGGACGAGCGAATCCCAGAAATCCGTGCGTCCAACGGCGAACCCGATGAACCCCGGAACGCTTGCGGCCGTGACCAGCCATTCGTGGATCTTTTGGTCTTTCTCGCCGCGGCCCAGACGCTGGGAGGTGAGGTTTAAAACGAAACATTCTGTTCCGCGGAAGAATTTCTAGATTCCCCTTTATTGGTGAACGCCAGGTGCCTCCTCCTCGATATAGGAATGCCGGGAATAGGCGGTTTGGAATTGCAGCGCCGTCTGGTTGGTGAAGGCCGGCGTGGTTGAGCAATTTTTCACGAGACTAAAGCTATAACTTCTGAAAGACGCCAAAGGCTTTTTGCCGGATACTGGAAACCGATTAGATCATTTTAGAGACAGTCCCGTTGCGAGTTCGTTAAGTGTCATCGACAACAGACTTCACAAAGCTCCCAGCAGGATGACCCGATAGAAACGCTTTGACGTTCCTGCGATAGTCGTGTCCGTTTTGGTCGTTGTGGAACCGCTTGCGACGATCTGCGAACCAAGGTTGTTCCATGCAATTGGCGAGAGGTTGGACGTATATTGCACCTGATACGTGCTTTCGGGAATGGAGAGCCAGCTTAACGTCACCGCGCCGTTGCTGAGGCTGATTTCCATGATGATCGGAAAATTGTCCAAGTAAACGAAATCGCCCGCGATCCTGCTTGCGCCCGTCTCCATGGTCGCGGAGGCCGTCAGGAAAACGTTCGGGCTGCCGGACGCCAGTTTTGGAAGTTGCTGGTCAAACGGCGCCGCGTTGATAGACACGCCCGCCGGATCCAAAACCGCGCCCGCCGTCGTGACCCGCGCGCCGTAAATATCCGCGCCGTTGGTCGCGGCGTTGCGGCCATCCTGCCAAATCACCAGGTAAGCGCCGTCGCTGGACGCAACCGCTGGTGTGGCTTCGTATCCCGGCGTCACGTCAATGGCAAAACCGCCGGAATCGAGCACCACGCCCGCGTCTGTCACTCGCGCGCCGTAAATTTCATCGCCCGTCGTCGCTGAGTTTCGTCCATCCTCCCAAATTACCAAAAACCCGACTCCCGCCGAAGCCACCGCCGGATAAATATCGTCCCCGGCAACCTGGACGATCGGGATGCTCGCCGAATCCATTACGGTGCCAGAGGGGCTTACGCGCGCCCCATAAACATCCACGCCTGTCGTCCCAATGTTCCGTTCATCAGACCAGGCGACCAGATAGTCCGTGCCATCGAACGCCGCCGCGGCCGAATACTGATTGGCGCCATTCGCGCAAATGGGAATTCCGCCGCCATCCAGCACTGTCCCGGCGCTGCTGACCCGCGCGCCGTAAATGTCCTCTCCGCTTGTTCCCTGATTGCGCCCATCCGTCCACGCAACAAGGTAACCGTTCCCGCCGCCCGTAATGGTCGGTGCAAGTTGATCGGAGATGGCGGTGCTGATCGCGATGCCGCCCGGATCAAGAACCGTTCCCGCCGCAGTGACGCGCGCCCCATAAATATCCATGCCCGAAGTCCCTTCGTTGCGCTCATCCTGCCACACCACAAGGTAGTTGGTACCGTCGCTCGCCACATTCGGCGAAAGTTGGTCGGAACTTGCCGTGCTGATGGGAATCGCGTTCGGGTCCAGGACCGTCCCGCCGGTGGTAACGCGGACCCCGTAAATGTCCGCCCCGCTGGTCTCGCTGTTGCGGTTGTCCTGCCACACGATCAAATAGTTTGTCCCGTTGGACGCAACCGCCGGCGCGGTTTCCTCCGCGGCGCCTGTCGAGATGACCAAGCCCGCCGCCGGAGATACCGTCGCGTCCGGACTGACCAGCGCCCCGTAAATATCCAGGTCGCTTGTCGCCATGTTTCTCGCGTCGGTCCATGCGATGAGGTAATGCGAACCGTTAAAAGCCACCACCGGCGTGGTTTGGTCGTTCGTTCCGGTGTCAATGGCGAAGCCTGTGGGATCGGTCACTGCGCCCGCCGTCGTCACGCGCGCTCCGTAAATATCCTCGCCGCTCGCGGCCAGGTTTCGTTCGTCCTGCCACACCACCAAATAATCCGTCATCCCCGCCGCAACCGCTGGAACGTGCCGGTCCGCCGAACCAATGCCCACTCGGAAACCGCCTCCGTCCAGCGCGACGCCGCCGCTGACTCGCGCCGCGTAAATATCGACATTACCTCCCGTCACCGCGTTGCGGTCGTCTTCCCACACGGCCAGAAAATTCGTGCCGCTCGCCGCGACTTTGGGGGAGAACTCGCCACCCACGACCGTGCTGATCGCAATGCCGCTGAAATCAAGCACATTGCCATTGGTATCGACCCGGCTGCCGTAGATGTCAAAATCCGAGCCGTTGCGCGCGTCCGTCCAAACCACCATGAAATCAGTCCCGTTGAACGCCACCGCCGGGGTTGCCTGCGGCCCGACGGCCCCGCTGATGGCGATGCCGCTTGGGTCCGAAACAACTCCGCCGCTGGTGACTCGCGCGCCGTAAATATCCGGGCCAGTCGTCGTGTTGCGTCCGTCCTGCCAGACAACAAGAGAATCAGCTCCATCCGCCGTCGCGGCAGGCGAAAGCTGGTCGTTTGCGGCGTCGCTGATGGCGAACCCCCCAGAGTCGAGTATCTGTCCAGCAGGGCTGATGCGCGCCCCATAAATATCGAGTCCGCTGGTGGCTTCATTGCGCCCATCCACCCAAACAACCAGGAAGCCGGTCCCATTCGCCGCGACCGCGGGCGTGGATGCGCCGACAGGGCTAATGGCGATCCCGTTGGGATCCGAGATCGTGCCCGTTGTGGTAACGCGCGCGCCGTAAATGCTGGCGCTGCCCGGGCCGGAAACACGCTGGTCCTCCCACGCCACAAAAAAGGTCGCTCCATTCGTGGCTACGGCTGGATTCTGTTGCGCGGCTGAAGCGGCCACAATGATCGGAGTGTCCATTCCGAACTCTGGCGAAACAATCGGGTCAACCGCCAGCGGATAACTCGCTTGGGCGAGCACCGCCTCCGGCACGGTGATCTTTAACGTGTTCTGGACGGCTTCGACGGGAACCTCCCATCGATTGCCGGCGGCATCGGCAATCGCGGCATTGCCAACGCGCAGCCGCTCTTTGCCGTTGCTATCGGCATAATGATGGCCATCGGCGCTCTTTCCGGCGTACGCCAAACCAGTCACCCGAGCCTCGATCACGAGCGGATCGGGCGTGGGCAGCGGGCGCGGCAGGACCCATGTCACCGCCACGCCTTCTTGCCCCGCCTGGAAATGTTCCAACAGCCCGCTGTGGGAATCGAGCATGGTTTGAACGGTATTTCCCAGCACGGCCCACTGAAGCGTCCCAGCCCCGGCCTCATACAGGGCATGATCGCCCTGCCGGACCGCTTCAGTCTGAAACACTGCTTTTGTTTCCGGATCGGCCTCAGGCAGCGAGACAGCCTGCCGGGGATGTTTAGGCTGTCCCTTGGTTGCCGCTTCCTGGGCTGCCAGCGCCGTGATCCGCGCCATCAGCAAATCCTCCTCTTCGGGAGTTTCCGGCGTCCGGTCCGAGAGCGCCGCAAGCCGTTGCCGGTCGATTCCGCCGTCGGATTTTTGTTTTCGCGGAGGATTGTCGGGCGAAACAACGACGCCGGTTCCATCGAACGTTGCCCCATACGTTCTGGTTTGAATCTGCGGAGGACCGCCGGTTTGCGCCGCCGTGAAGGCGTGCGAAACCCGGTCGATCACGTCTCCAAGATGAAGTCCCGGATGGCTTTTGGAATCTTGCTTCCGCGGCTGCCGCCAGAATTCCTCTCCGTAGCCAATGGCCCAGGAGGGCGCGTCCTCAGCGTGCTGGTAGAAGGTGAATTCACCAGCCGGAGAAGAGGGGGCGGGGCGCGTCGCGTCTGCCCCGGTTTCAGTCGCCGCCGTCGCGGTTGCGCCCGATGCCGTGGGGCCGGCAGAGTGGACTCCTTGCCACAAGACAACCGTCCCCACACTCATCGCAACCGTGACGCCGCTCCAAAAGATTTGTTTCGTCTTCATAATTCCTCACGCAGTTTGGCAATTACTTGCGCAGCAATTCGTTTTTGACGGTTTCTTTGTCCTCCGTCGCGGTCTTCTCATCCGCCGTCGCGCCGGAGCAATTGACCGATTCGGTGCTCTCAGGGCTGAGAATCGTCAGGCTGTTGTTGTAGTTCACGTAAGGGAACACAAGGCCATAGCCGTTCTGGACGCGGCTGGAGGCGGAGAGCGTAAAGGTGTACGCGCACGCCGCGGGCGCGCAGAACGGCGGGTAGGGCTCCGTGATGTTGGTCACGCCGTCCCAGCGCTCCGGTCCATCCGCGCCGACATGCGATGGCACGTAGGAGTCGGAAAAGATGCTTCCGCTGTTATTATTGCCGTAGGTGTAACTAAGGGAATAGCTGTTCAAAGCGCCGTTTGGGTCGTTGACCGTGATGTTAAAGGTAAAGCCATGATAGGCAATGAGCGGAAACCTTCCGGTTTCGCACGGCCCGGGTGTCACAAGCCCGCACTGGCAGATTGGAGTGCCGTTGATGTAGGAGTCATTGATCATCACAGTTGGCGGCGTGTTGTCCACAAAGAGCGTCAGGCTGTTTCCGGACGGGCTGGAGAGTGGCGTGCCGCTGGAGTTGAGCAACTGCAATTTGAACTTGTAGTTTCCGTCGCCGAACAATCCGCTCTGCCAGCTAATCAGCAGGTTTGGCAGATACCAGAGTTCCCACGGCTCCGGGATCGGGTAGGAATTGACCGCGTCAGGCCCGATGGCGTTCGGCACCCAGGTAGCGCCGTTCCACTTGAAGTTGGTCCAGGTCTGAATAAGCGGAGTGTAGGGGCCGCCCTTGTAGGAGTACAGAACCTGATAGCGATCAGCCCCGTAGGCGATCCGGAGTGTGTTCCAATTCCCAAAAATATTCAGGTTGGCGCCGAAAGGAGCGTTGGTGGCGGAGTAATAGTCGGCAATGTTGATATTGGCGTAACCGGAGCCGTCGATGTAATTCGCGGGCACCATTCCCACGCCCGCAAAAATTGGCCCCGTGGTTCCCGGTGGATACGATGGAAAAGTGGCCAGGTCGATCTGATACATCAGGTGCATATCGGGATAAACGTCCGTATCGGGCTGACCGATGTAGAACGCGGGGTTCGGCGAATCAAGAACCACCTCCATGCGCACTTTCGGCACCGTGCCGCCGGAGGTCGTCCAAGTGCTTGTATCCACCCCCAGTTCGTTGAGGCTCAAACGAAACGACCAGATGCGGTGCGGTGTGGTGGTGTTGAGGCTCCCCGCAAAACCCCTGCTGCCCAGGGATCCGGCGGCCACAGGTTGGCATCCGGTGAAGCTATTGTCGCTCAAGTAAATGGACTTGTCGAAGACATCGCCATTTTGGCACGTGCTGTAGTCGAAATCCACATTGGGCGTGATGGCGTAATTCAGGTCTTTATCGATGTATAAAGCGTAAAAATCGCCGTTGGTCTCGGGCGTATAAACCGGGTTGTTGACCGTTTCGGCATTAACGTCCAGCAACACGTAAAGGTAAGTGCCGTCGTTCATCGTCCTCATTTGGGCGTAATTGACGCTGCCTTCGGAAATGCTCGTGGCCGTCGCGGTGCCCCAATCCGTCGCCGTGGCCGTGCCGTTGATGTTTGGCGCTGCCGTGGCCCAGCGCCGGGCCACTTCAACGTCCGCCCGGGCGTTGATTGTTCCGAGGCCGCAGGCCAAAGCCAGGCCGATGCCAGCCGCAAGTTGATTCCATCCGTGACTAAGATGCTGATTTTTCATGGTTATCCTTTGGTTTGATTTTGATTAACCCTGGGGTTACGAGCGGCCTCGCTCGAATCTTTCACCAATTTCACGGATTTTTTTGGCGGGTGGTAAAAACCAAACGGCGCAGGCGCAAATCTGCTCCGTTACGCACTTCCACTGACAACTTGGGCGAGTTTAGTGCAAAGGTATCGCGCTACCCCTACAAAGGAGCGTCCATTTGCTGGCTCAAGGGAAAATGTTATCCGGTGAATTGAGTTGAAGATGCGATACATTGCCTCGCCATTCAGACGTCTTTCAGCTCGCGGGTTCTGCCCTCGAAGGGCTCGGATGGGCAGCATTCCCAATGTTAAATGAATCGCGGGAGTGGAAGATTGCTGGGATGACAGCGGGGCAGGTTTTTATCGGGACAAGCGGTTGGGAGTATAAAGAGTGGGCCGGCGACTTTTATCGCGATGCAAGGGCGCGGGATCATTTCTCTTTTTATACCCGCCATTTTCCCACCGTTGAGATCAACGCGACTTTTTATCGGCTGCCCGGCTTGGGTGCCGTTCACGGATGGCGGAAAAAAGCTTCGGAAGGATTTGTTTTTGCCGTCAAGGGCAGCCGGTTTATCACGCACATAAAGCGGCTGAACGAACTTCACGGGAGCGTCAATAAGTTTTTCCGCCGCGTCCGGCCCCTCGGGGATAAAATTGGGCCGTTCCTGTGGCAATTGCCCCCGAATTTTCAGAAAGACCTCTCGCGGCTCAACAATTTTCTTCGTCGATTGCCCAGGGACTTTTCCCATGCTTTTGAATTCCGCCACGTTTCATGGCTGGACTCTGAAACGCGCGGCCTTCTCAAAGATTTCAACGCCGCCCTTGTCTCGGTCAGCTCGATGAAGATGCCGGCGGATTTTTCCGTTACCGCGGATTTCGTGTATATTCGATTTCATGGATTGTCTGGCGGTCCTCGTCACGATTATACTCCGGATGAACTTTCGCCCTGGGCCAAACACATTAAAGAACAGTCTGCGGCTGGCCGCCGGGTTTTTGCTTATTTCAATAACGACCTTAATGTGCGCGCTCCGAGGAATGCCAAATTGTTGATGGAACTATGCGGCGCTTCGTTTTCGCGGCACGAACAAGAAATGTGAAAACTATAACAACCCCGGAGGAAATTCCCGGCATCTCGAAGCCTTATACTATTTCCAACCTGCGAAGCGCGGCCGTCAACTGCCGGGCTTGTCCGCTGTGGCAAAAAGGGACTCAAACGGTATTCGGCGAGGGGCCAACCGGGGCGAGCGTCGTCATGGTTGGCGAGCAGCCTGGCAATGATGAAGATCTGGCGGGCAAGCCGTTCGTTGGCGCGGCGGGCAAGCTGTTGGACCGCGCCTTGACGGAGGCCGGAATTGTTCGCAACGACGTTTATGTGACGAACGCCGTCAAACATTTCAAGTGGGAGCCAAGCGGAAAGCGGCGCCTTCACAAAAAGCCCAGCGCTCGTGAAATCGCCGCCTGTCGTCCGTGGCTTGACGCGGAGTTGGATACGTTAAAACCGAAGGTTTTAATCTGCCTGGGGGCAACCGCGGCCCAGGCCCTTTTGGGTCGGACTTTCAAAGTAAGCCAGCGTCACGGTGAATGGGTTGAATCGAATCTGGCGCACTACGTGATGGCTACCGTGCACCCCTCCTCAATCCTCCGCGCCCCGGACGAAGAGGCCCGCCACGCGCAAATGGAAAGTTTCGTGAATGATTTAAGGAGAGCCGCGAAAATTATCTCAGGCTCGACCAAAGGTTCCAAAGCGCGAAAATAATTCGGCCGCGGATATGCCACTTAAGCCCTGTGCGCCGCTCTGCCGCCTTTGCGACCACCGTTGCGGGCCGGAGCGTGATTTTCCGTCTTGCCACGGCCCGAACCGCTCTTTTTCCCACCGTGAGTCGTCTTATTTACCGTCGCCCAGGCCCGGCTTTTTGCCACTTTGGGTTTGACTCCCCGATGCTCGTAACCTTTTTCGATGTGTTCGGCCTGGCGTTTTTGTTTGCCGGTATAACTCGATTTATCTCCACGAGGCATATTGTTCCTTTTGTTTTTGTTGTCACGTTAACATGGATGACCCCGCCAATTTAGCTTAACCCGTACCAGCCAATAATCCGTCGCACAAAAGGCCTTCAATTCCAGGGATTTCACGCAATGTGCAATGATTTTCAATATCATGTTTGCAAGATGCAATTACGCTTGCGTTTCCGAGGGGAAATCCGTACTCCGAGTGCTGTCTTTGGAGCCATTTTGCCAAATCATGCCTGTCAACTCTCTCGCCATCACGTTGCGGCCTGAGAGGCCGGAGGATTCGGCGTTTCTCCTCGAAGTCTATTCCAGCGCGCGCAAGGAGGAATTGGATGCCACGGGCTGGCCTGACGTTACTCGAAAGGTTTTCCTTGGGATGCAATTCAATGCGCAACAGCAGGGCTATCGGGCCACTTTTCCGCTTGCGGAATTTAATGTTATTGAGGTGGGTGGTCAGGCGGCCGGGCGCATGGTCGTTAATCGGGCGGAAGGGGAATTTCGACTGGTCGATTTGGCGCTGTTGCCGGCTCACCGCGGCCAGGGCGTTGGAACGACGCTGATACAAAATCTTTTGCGCGATGGGGCCGCTGCCGGCAAGCCTGTCCGGTTAAGCGTCATAAAGGGCGAGCGAGCCTTTCGGTTGTACGAGCGACTGGGTTTCAAGAAAACAGGTGAAGACATTCTTCGCATCCAGATGGAATGGCAATGCAAGCCAGCCTAAAACTTCCATTGCAATTCGATGCGGCGCTGCTGCAAGCGAACTTGCGGGAGCTTGCGTCGGATTCGTTCGTGGCGCATTTCAACACGCGTTATTACCAGGGGGATTGGAGTGTGGCGCCGCTCCGTTCCATCGGCGGGCGCGCCGACCATATTTACCCGGACCCCACAGCAAAGAATGCTTTTGCGGATACCCCGCTTCTGGAACTGTGTCCGTACGTCCGACGCGTGCTCGCGTCGTTTCCGTGTCCGCAACAAGCCGTCCGTTTTATGCGACTGAAGGCTGGTTCCACGATCAAGGAGCATCGCGATTACAAGCTGGCTTTTGAGGACGGCGAAGTGCGGATGCACATTCCTGTGGTAACCAATCCGGATGTCGAGTTTATTATGAACGGCGTCCGTGTGGATATGAAGGAAGGAGAATGCTGGTATCACAATTTCAACCTGCCTCACAGCGTTCTCAATCGCGGGCAGGCGGACAGGGTCCATCTCGTTTTGGATTGCGTTGTAAACGACTGGTTGCGCCAAGTGCTGACTGGTAGGAGCCAATAGGATTGGTCGATTTCATATTGATTTGGCGCCTGGCGAGTTTGGAACACTTCGCCCGGGATCGAGAGACCGAACGGATAATTCTCTGGACAACGAGGGTGTTCTGAGACTGGACTATTCACATGGAAGATTTGCACTTTTCGAGGCGGAAATTATTGTCAAACATTGGATTCGCGGCTACCGGGGGGATTCTCGCGGGGAATCTCGCGCAAGGCGCGCAGGACGCGGCACCCGGTCCGGCGGCTTTGAACGTGCGGGACTTTGGCGCGATTGGAGATGGACTGAAAGATGACACGGGGGCGTTTGCGGCGGCGATGAAATCGGCTTCCGACAGCGGCAATTTCGCGGTGTTTGTGCCGCGCGGCCGTTACTTGATCGCCTCGCGGCTGAGTGTTCCGCCGAATGTTCGTTTGGAGGGAGTTTACAGCGGGCCGGCGGAGCGGACGCACGAAGCAGGGAGCGTGCTGTTGGCGGTGGCTGACGCGGGCAACGCGAACGGCGAGCCTTTTCTTGTGCTGCACACCAGTTCGGAACTGCGGGGGGTGACCATTTTTTATCCGAACCAACAAATGAAGAATCCGCCGGTCCCGTATCCATGGACGATCCGTGGGGTGGGGGACAATATATGTCTCCAAAATATACTGCTGGTGAATCCGTACCAGGGCGTTGATTTTGGGACTTTCCCGGCTGGGCGGCATTCGATCAACGGGCTTTACGGCCAGCCGCTTTATCGCGGGCTTTTCATCGACCAGTGCTTCGATGTGGGGCGGGTCGAGAATGTGCATTTCTGGTCTTTCTGGGGCGGTTGGAATGAGGCGCTTTACGAGTTTATGCGCGCCGAGGGTGTTGCGTTTGAGTTGGGACAGTCGGATTGGGAATTCATGTCGAACTGTTTCTGCATTGGCTATCGCACCGGTTATCACTTTGTGGAAAGGAAGACGGGGCCTGGTAATTATTTGTTGACTGAAAGCGGGTCGGACATCAGTCCCAACGCCGTGCGCGTTGAAAACAGCCAGGCCCACGCGGGAATTTCGTTCGTCAACTGCCAGTTCATGGCGGGAATTCAAATCGCCCATGCCAACAGGGGCCCGGTCAAGTTCACCGCGTGCGGGTTCTGGGGAATTCCGACGACCGACTATCACGCGTTGCTGGACGGGATGGGGCACACTTTTTTTACCGCGTGTCATTTTATCACATGGGGCCAACGAGACCACGAATCTCCGGCGATCCACGCGCGGCGCGGAGGATTGACCGTTACGGCGTGCGATTTCATGGACGCGGGCAAAGCGCAAATCACCGTGGAAGCGGATGTGGACGCCGCGATGATTTACGGGAACCGGCTGCGGGGCGCGAATCGGATCACCAACAACGCCGCCGACAAAGCGCAAATCGGCCTTAATGCGGTGAGCGCTTCTTAGCGGCCGAATCGGTCCCGGCCCGCGCGCACAATGTGATTACGTCCCGCCTTTGCGTCGTGGCGTCTTTCGCGTCTTTGCGTTACCCTTCGACGGTCCTGACTGGAACCCTTACTCACGACGTGCAGTAATCCCTTAAGTGCATGGGACTACACACATTCGAATGAATGTAAACGACCTCAACGCCGTCCAACGGTAATCGCCCCCAAGGGCTTGTTCTTTGAAAGTTTGACGGTCGATATTTGCCGTCCTTCGGGTCAAGCTTGGTTAAACTTGGTCAAACCTCTGTTGTGGAGACAATTGCCCGTTGCGGAGTCCGCATATATCATTGATGTAGAGCCTCTTGTGATCTCCGTCTCCGTTAAAATAAGCGCTGTTTCCGCGCCTTTTCGGTCAAACCAGTCAAGCTTGGTCAAAGTGGGTCAAGGTATTTTGTTGGAACTCAAGAAATCGAGATTCAGTTTATTTCTTGAGTCTCATGAGTTCCAAATCAATCTCTCCTGCCGCGCGTTAATAATGAATCCGTCATCCGCTGAACACCTCACGCGGGCCTGAAACTGCGGTTTTGGCAGTTCGTTGTTGAACGGGTTATTCCAATTGCGCTAAACTCCCCGCACGTAATGGCAATGCGACAATTCCACCGCATCGCGCGTTGGCTCCTTGCCCTTGGGCCACTGGCGCTGTGCTTTCTGGCGCCATCCGTCCTGGCGCAGACGAATGGCGCGGCGGAGGATGCGAACTCAGCCGTTGAGGACAAGGAGGGTTGCATCCGCAACCTGAAGGTGATCTATCAGGCCATCCAGCTTTATCAGATGGACCATAAGGACGTTCCCAATTGGCTTTCCGACCTTGTTCCGCAATATCTCGACGCGAATGCGCTCATTTGCCCGGCCTGCAAACGAACGGGGCAGATCGAATCGTCGGCGCTGGCGGACCCAAAATTGCCGTGCTCATACTTGTACGAATTCTGTCCAGTGCCACTCGGAAAGACAGACGCGCCGGGCGACCCGACGAAAACCCGGCGCGATTGGAAACGGCGGCAAATGGGGCTGGTCGGAGCTGTCGTGCCGATAGTGCGTTGCCGGCATCATGGGGAGGTCCTGAATCTGTCGTTCGACGGAAGGGTTTATGAAAGCCCGGGATCGTGGGAAGACCTTTTGACCAACCGGGTTGACATAACGGAACTTCAATCCGCGCGGATTTTTGCCACCGCGCAGAACACGAGCGAATCGAGCACGAGCGCCGCCGGCCAGACGGCTTCGGGGGCGAAGCTTTATCCGCCGCGCGACCCCAACGCCGACCCCCGGCTTATCGACCTGAGCAAATATTACAACGCGGGGCTGGCGGAATCGTGGCACGGAAAACCTGGCAACGACTTGTCCACGCTGCCAAGCGGATTGCAAAAATTCGCGGGAGTCGAATACGACGTCCGGGGGATTATTCAGTTGAGCAGCAAATCGCTTTCCCGTAAAAGTTTTCCGCAGCGGGTCAACGGAATAAAAATCGGGCGGAAATGCGCGCAGTTGCACTTTCTGCACGCCGTCGGATACGTCACCAAAGAAGGCGAGTTAGTGGGCAGTTATATCGTCCATTTCGGCCTCAACCATATGCAATTGGAAATTCCCATCGTCTATGGACGCGATGTCCGCGACTGGCATAAATACAAGGAGGAAGATCCGTCCCCCACGTTGACGGTCGCGTGGACTGGCAGCAACCCGGTCAGCAACATGATCCGGCTTTACACAACGACCTGGACCAACATCGCGCCGGACGTGGAAATCGAAAGCATTGATTTCGTTTCGGCGATGGGAAATTCGGCGCCGTTTCTGATCGCCCTTACCGCCGAGTAGCCGTGAACGCCCGCCCGGTTTTTCCCGCGTCCCGATCCTGGATTTTAGGACTGGCTCTTTTGCTGGCAGGCGCTACGGGCGAGGCATCGCCGGTGCGCGTGACAGTTTGGGACTTGCAGCCTCGCGCGACGGCGGGAGCCAATGGATGGTCAAAAAACTTTCAGAAGAACCTTGTCCGGGAAGTGGCGGGATCACTGAGAGATCTGCACCCCGACGTGATCGTCCTGCAACAAGTCGCCGATTGGAAAACTTGCGATGAATTGGCGCGGGCTTTGCGGCCGGAAATCTACCGGGTGACAGTCTGTTCCGTGTTCCGCGATCCACACACGGAACACATTGGCCAGGCGGCCATTCTCTCCAGGACCAAGGCGTACCTTGCATGGTCGGAATCGTGGCGGGAGGGGGACGAATCTTCAGGTTTTGCCTTCGCGGCGTTGCGGCTTGGGGATAAAAACGCGGGCATTTTTTCAGGCGAGTCGGCGCCTCAGGAATGGGGCGGAAAACTTGTCAAAGAAATCTCCTCGTTTCAAAACTGGGGCGATAACCGGCCGCAAGTTTTCATCGTGGCGGCCGATTTGACTTCGACGGATTCAGCGTTGAAGCAGATCGGTTTTGAAAGTGCATCGGCTCCCGTGGGGTCCGTTTTTACAATGGGTTGGGCGCAGGCCAGTCCTCCCGTCGTCACTCGATCTGCCTTTTGCGAGTATTCCGCGACGACGTTTGAGATGGATTTGAACGGGGCGGCGGCCGGTGGCGCTCCCACGCTGATGTCCAAAAGCTTTTTGTGGCTGGCAGGACCCTTGGCGGCGGGGATCGGAGTGATTGCGCTGGCTCTTGCGCTTGCGCGACGATCAAGAAAACTCAAGCCGCGGCCCGGGCTCGCGATTGCAATTCCCCCGTCTGGTCAAATCATCGCGCCGCCGCCGGAACGGGCGCCCTATGTGCGCATCGAGACGGAAGGTTCCATGCAAACTCAATCGCAAACGTGGCGCTTGCGGTCGGAGGCGGTGCCTCTGCAAACCCAAATGCCCGAGGCGGTGAAGGCAAGCATTGTTGCCAACGTCAGCCGATGGCTGAAGAACGCGGTCGTGCGGAGGTTGTTGTCGGACCGGGCGCAGTTAATGGAGACGCAACACGCGGCCGCGCTCAAGGTGTTGGAAGTGGACAAGCGGCTGTCAAAAATTGAGCGGCAAATCCAGCAGCGGGAGCAGGATTACGAAAGGCGGATTGACGAGTTGCTGAAGGAGTTGGTCGCGGCCAAGGAAGAGAACCGCGAATTGATCCGCGCCAAGATCGCGCTTGTCAAAGCGGAGATGGAAAAGGCGCGGCAAAGGGCCGGGGCTTAGGGAGGCTGGAGATTTCCGAGAAATTCGGCGGAAAAGTTTGGTTTTTTCCGTTTTGGCTTTCCATTTTCAATGCTTTTTTTTAGGGTTTGTTTTGATGACGTCAACCACCATCGCAGGCTTTGGATTTTTCCGCGTTAACTGCCTGGCTCTGTTGATCATCGTGTCTTTTCTCATCCAACCCGCCCGGGCGGCTGATACCAACGGCCCCTCCGATGCGACGCAGACGGTGCATTCTTACTCCCAGATTGAGGAGCAACTCCTTGACGCCCAATTGGCTATGGAGAAATACCGCCAGGAAGCCGATGCCGCTGCCGCCAGCAACTCCCTCGCCATGGACGAGCGTTTGAAAGCTGTGGAAAAAGCGTTCGCCAACGAACGGCAGGAGCAGTTGACCAATATTGAGCATTCGACACGCATGGTGCTCCTTGCGTCGGGCGCCGTTGCGGCGATCGGATTTCTCGCGCTGGCGCTGGCGGCGTTTTTGCAGTGGACGGCGGTGAATCGCCTCGCTACCGCCGCCGCGAACTTGTCCGCGGCGCAGTCGCAGCAATTGTTGGGAATGAGCGAGGCTCAACTTCTCCCGGCCCAAGGGTTGGAACAGCCTAATGCGCGTTTCCTCGGTCTAATGGAGCGGTTGGAGCAGCGCATCCATGAATTGGAATCGTCAGTGAAACCGCATCCGTCGCTGCCGGAAAGCGGCGAGACCAGCGGGACATCGAACGGCATTGCAAAGGAGTCTTCCGAAGAGGCGGTTGCGCTGCCGGCCTCGCCGGGCAAATCGAGCATGATCGAGTTGATGTTGAGCAAAAGCCAGACGCTGCTGAAATTGGGCAAAACCGAGGAGGCGCTTGGTTGCCTTGATGAAATACTTACGCTGGACCCCGATAATCCCCTGGCGCTGGTCAAAAAAGGCGGGGCGCTGGAACGGCAGCAACGTTTTGAGGAAGCCCTCCGATGCTACGACCGCGCGATCGCGCGCGATAACACCATGACCATAGCCTATCTTTGCAAGGGCGGCGTATTCAATCGCCTGGAACGCTACACCGAAGCATTGGCCTGTTATGAGCTGGCGCTCAAGAAGACTGACAAGCCCTCTGACAATCCCGCGAGTTCATCATGACCGTGCAACAGCCGATGCGCCGGGTACGGGTGTATGAATTTGAAGTTCATCTCGAATAAATTTGTTCCAAACCTCGTCGGGATCTCCCCTCGTTTGGGATGGCGTTGTCCGATGTCGGAAGCGTCGAAGGCCGACTCGACCTCCGTGTTTCCGGCAGCCTTGTCTGGCGTGCCATTCCGAACCCCTCAATCTCATAAATCCCGCTCGTGCCAATCTCAAGGACGTTCGTCGCAAAAGCGTCCGCATTTTTGGGCGGCCCTGTAAACAAAATCCTGCGTGGGGGTTCAGGGAGGCGTTTTGTAATATTGGCGGCGGGCTTTGCGACTAATCATATAAAGAACGAGAACGGATTGTATTGGACACTCAAATTCAGGATAGGGACTTAAAATTTCTGGCGCGGCAAGGTTTTGCGTTCACGTTCGGCCACGAGCAAATTCGTAAGGTGGCCGACGAACGTCAGGTCGCGAGCCATGAGGATTCGGCGCAATTGGCGGCGCTTTTCCCAGGAGCTTGCACGATGAACGACGATGAATTGAAGAAACTATGGCGGGAACAGCCGCTGGTGTTGCCGGCGGAATTGACTGGAACCGTCCAGTTGGCCGCGCTTCGCAAGCGCATGAAACGATTTGACAGGAACATTTGGTGGCGGGATCTCCGGGAGGTAGCGGCGTGCGTTGTCATCGTCATTTGGTTTGGCTCGGACTATTTCAAATATCCACAGGCGGTGACGCGCGCGGTTCCAGGGGCGTCTGTCATGGATTCGCTGCGGGTGGAATTGAGAAAGGTGGAGACGCAAATCCATCTACTGCGGTCGGTTTTGTGGTGGTACATTCTCCCCAGCCTCGGCGGATCTGGAGTGTTCTTTTTTGGCGTGCGGCGGAACGCTTCGGCTCGGCTTGTCACTATTGTCGTGTTTGGGTTGGTGGGAGTGTTTGTTTACTGGCTAAACCAGCGGGCGGTTCGCCAATATCTCTTGCCCTTGAAAAGTGAACTGGAGACGCTGGTTGGCGGTGTCTCCGAGGATGCCAAACAGACATGAAGATTCTTATGCACACATTGCTCATTTGCGGCGGCGCGGCCCTTCTGGCCGGATGGGCTGCGACGCTTGACGCGCAGGATAAACCGAAGACCGATGCGGACATCGCCTTGGTGCTTGACAGATGTGTCACACAAGAAAAGCGGGCGCCGGGGATTGTTGTCGGCGTTATCGATGAGAAAGGGGCGAAGCTGTTCGCCAAGGGAGTATGCGAGAAGGGCGGCGCGGATGTGAACGGGGACACTCTTTTCGAGATCGGTTCGGTGACGAAGGTTTTCACCGCCGTTCTTTTGCGGGAAATGGCCGACAGCGGGGAAGTTTCATTGAACGATCCGATCAGCAAGTTTTTGCCCGCGTCAGTCAAGGCGCCCACGCGCAACGGACGGGAAATCACGCTGGTGGACCTGGCCACGCAAACTTCCGGCCTGCCGCGTTTGCCGGACAATCTCGCGCCCAAGGACCCGATGAATCCGTACGCGGATTATACGGTGGGGCAATTGTATGGCTTTCTCTCCGGTTATCGATTGACACGGGACATTGGCGGCAAGTTTGAGTATTCCAACCTGGGGGTCGGTTTGCTGGGGCATGTGCTGGCGTTGCGGGCGGGGACCAATTACGAGACGTTGGTTGTGCGCCGGATTTGTGATCCGTTGGGGATGGAGAGCACTCGGATCACGCTGACGCCGGAACTCAAGGCGCGGCTTGCGGTGGGGCACAACAGCGCGGGCGAGACGGTGGAAAATTGGGACATCCCGACGCTGGCCGGCGCTGGCGCGCTCCGTTCGACGGCCAACGATTTGCTGAAATTTCTTGCGGCCAACATGGGCTTGACCAATTCCAGCCTATCGAAGGCGATGTCGGCGACGCAGCAACCTCGCCACGGAAGCGGTCCTTTCCGCAAAATTGGCCTGATCTGGCAGATCCAGACTGTTTCCGGCGCCATTTGGCACAACGGAGGGACGTTCGGCTATCACTCGTATATTGGCTTCAAGAAAAATCCGCTCCGGGGCGTGGTCGTCCTGGCCAATTCCGGCAGTGACATAGAGGACATTGGGCAATACGTGCTCGGTGATCGAACGGATGTGAAATAACACCGGAAGTGAATGAAGAGTCTCGCGCGGAGAATCAGAGGACGCAGAGAGTGAATTGAAAAAGCGGCAGGGCATCCCGGTTGAAAAACTATGGCATAACAAAGAGAATCCGCGGAAAAGTAATCGTGCATGTCAAATTTCTTGCGGCTTACCCGTTTTAAAGTTACCGTTGATTTATGCCTGCGGTGACTTTGAAAGCGCATTTTAACGGAAAGCAGATTGTTTTGGACGAACCGTTCGACTTGCCGGCAGATGCGCCACTGATGGTCACGGTGTTGCAAACGGCTGATTCTTCTGATGCCGCCGAATGGCACGGTTTAGCCGCGTCTGCGCTGGCAAGGGCTTTCGGTGATGATGAACCCGATTATTCTATTGGTGACATCAAGCAATGAAGGAAGGCGACATCGCCCTGGCGACCCTGCCGCAATCGAACGGTCCTGGCAAGAACCGCCCGGTAGTTGTGTTGCGGCGAATGCCGGGATTCGGTGACCTCTTGGTGTGCGGCGTCAGCAGCCAACTTCGACAGGAGATTGGAGGCTTCGACGAAATCGTTGATCCGTCTCAACCCGATTTTAAAATGAGTGGTCTCAAAGCGGCTTCGCTAATTCGCCTCGGCTTCCTCGCGGTGCTTCCCGCTCAGAATTTTTTGGGTGTAATCGGTTCTATTTCGAGCGAGCGACATCAGAGGCTTCTCTCCAAGCTTTCGAAATATTTAAGCCGTATAATTTGATTTTCCCGCCTGCTACAATCCAAACCGCAATTTGAGCCGGAGGATTTGGAATTGCGGTTGACCAGAGCGTCCCGCGGACGGGCGAGGTCAATTCATCCGACTACCGCTTTGAATCCAATTTGCTAACTTGCGGGCCATTCGATGCTTTTGCCGGGCAAACTCCGGCGATAAAACATGACGAACGGCAAAAATAAATGTGGATTGGCCTGGCAAGGTTTCAGACATGCTTTCAGCGGCGCAGGCTGGTGGATCGGGAGTGCGCTGGCCGCGCTTTTGACTCTTAACGCGGCCGCGGCAACGAAGCCGGTGATGGTCCATTTTATGCCGTGGTTTGTGGCGGAGCCTTTCAGTGGCGGTTGGGGCTGGCATTGGACCATGAATTTCTTCAATCCCAACACTTTCAGCACGAACGGCCAGAGGCAGATCGCCTCGTGGTATTATCCGCAAATCGGGCCGTACGATTCGGACGATCCGGCCGTGTTGGAATATCAAGTCCTTCTTATGAAATTGGGTGGGGTCGATGGGGTGATCGTGGATTGGTACGGGATGGATGATTATGCGGACTACGCTGTCAATAATCAAAGGACGGTCGCGCTGTTTGGGTGGATTCGCAAGGCGGGGATGAAGTTTTCGCTCTGTTACGAGGACGCGACGATTCTCAATGAAATCAACGGCGGTTACATTACTTCCAACAACGCCGTCGCGCACGCGGCTCAAACAATGCTCTACGCGGAGACGAATTTTTTTGATGATCCGTGTTTCTTGCGTTTCCAGGGGAGGCCGGTGCTGCTGAATTTCGGGCCGCAGTATTTCAAATCGTCGGACAGTTGGGTGGCCATTTTTTCGGGCCTGGCCGCGAGCAATAGTCCGCCGGCTTTTTTTACCGAAAACAGCAAGCTCGCGGCCGGCGAGGGCGCGTTTGACTGGCCGCCGATGTATTTGAGCCAGACGAACAGTGGCGTTCTCACCAGCAATCAACTTAACGCTTACTTGACACAATTCGAACAGGGCGCCGGCCTTTGGGGCGGATATATCAGCAGCGCTTTTCCGCGGTTCCACGACATTTACCAACAAGCGGGCACGCAGCCTTCTCTCGGTTATCTGGATGACGACAATGGTTTGACCTTTCAATCCACCTTGCGGCGGGCGATGACCAACACGTCGGCGATCGCGCAGATCGTTACCTGGAATGATTATGGGGAGGGGACAATTGTCGAACCGACGACGCAGTATGGGTATCGAGACCTGGGGGTGATCCAGAATTTCCGGCGGCTTTACCTTTCGCCGAGTTACGCGGGCACGACGAATGACCTCCCGACGGCGCTCCGTCTTTACAACGCGCGCCGGAAATATGCCGGGAATGCGATTGCGTCGGCGGAAATGGACCGTGTGTTTTCTGATGCCGTGGCGGGCGACCTCACCGACGCGAACTTGAAACTTGGCGGGCTGGAATCGCAGTCACCGGTAATTTACAATTTGATTTTTACCAACAATCAATTGTCATTTTCCGTCGGCGGGTATGTCTCCGGCAATGGCGTCGCGATTCAATGCACGTCGGACGCGACGTTAAGTCATTGGCAAACGGCGAGGATATTGAACCCGGGCGCCAACGCAGCTTCTTTTACGACCAACGTTGCAGGTTTTACGGCGCCTGTTTTTTTTCGGGCGGCGAATCAGCCTTGATCTGGAAGTGGCCCGGCAATTGGAATCGGTGACTTCGGGAATGTTTGCAAATAGGGCCGTGGTGGCGTAAGTATTTAATCCCGCTGGTGGCGGGATTTATGAAACCCGAAGTCGAAATATACGATACAACCCTGCGCGACGGCAGTCAGGGCGAAGGCATCAACTTTTCTGTGATGGATAAGTTGCGTATTGCGGAGAAACTCGATTCTTTCGGCGTTCATTACATTGAAGGCGGGTGGCCGGGGTCCAATCCCAAGGACATTGAGTTTTTTAACGAGGCGAAGCGCAGGAAATTCAAGCGCGCCAAACTCGCGGCGTTCGGTTCGACCCGGCGGAAGGACGTCGGCGCGGCTGAGGATGAGCAGGTCCGCCTGTTGCTGGAGGCGGAAACGCCGGTGGTGACAATTTACGGCAAGACGTGGCTGCTGCACGTCAAGAAAGTTTTGCGCACCACGCCGGATGAAAACATCGCGATGATCGCCGATACGGTGCGCTTTTTGAAGGAGCAGGGCCGGTACGTCGTTTATGACGCGGAACACTCTTTTGACGGGTTCAAGGACAACGCGGAGTACGCGCTTGCAACGTGGGCGGCGGCGGAAAACGCGGGCGCGGATACCATCACGCTTTGTGACACCAACGGCGGAACGCTTCCGGAGGAAATCGCCAGGATAACGGCGGTGGCTCGCGGTAAATTGCGCGGGCGGATCGGAATTCATACCCACGATGACGCCGGACTCGGCGTTGCCAATGCGTTGGCGGCGTTGGGGGCGGGCGCTTCGCATGTGCAGGGGACAATCAATGGTTACGGTGAGAGGACGGGCAATTGCAATCTCACGAGCACGATTCCCAACGTTGCGTTTAAATTGGGCAAAACGTGCGTTCCGTCGGCTTCGCTGCCGTTGTTGAAGGACCTTTCGCAGTTTGTGGATGAGATCGCGAATCTGCGGCATAGCCCGCGCCAGCCGTGGGTTGGGTCGGCGGCGTTTTCGCACAAGGGCGGCACGCACGTGAACGCGGTGCAAAAAATATTTCACAGTTACGAGCACATCGATCCCGCGGCGGTGGGCAATACGCGGAACGTGCTGATCAGTGATCTGGCTGGACGCAGCAACATCGTGATGAAGGCGCGGGAGCTGGGAATTAATCTTGACAACGACGCGCCGGAATTGCGGGAAATCCTGGCGAAGGTGAAGGCGCTGGAACATCAGGGTTACGAATTTGAAGCGGCGGCCGGTTCGCTGGCGGTGCTCATCCGCAAGACGCTTCGGCACCATACGATGCCGTTTGAGGTGAACGCCTATCATGTTTCGATGCGGCGTCAAAAGGGATCATCCGTGTGCGAGGCGACGATCATGGTGCAGGTCGATGGAAAATCGGCCCATACCGTGGCGGAAGGGGATGGGCCGGTGAACGCGCTCGACTCTGCGTTGCGGGCGGCGCTGGCGAATTTTTATCCGCAGGTGAAAAAAATCCGGCTGACTGATTACAAAGTGCGTATTCTTGACTCAACTGAAGGGACGGCCGCCAAGACGCGGGTGCTCATCCAATCCAGCGATGGCCGCGAGGAATGGGGAACTGTCGGTGTGAGCGGGAACATCATCGAGGCCAGCCTTGGCGCCCTGGTGGATTCAATGGAATTCCGACTCCTTAAGAAAGGTCGTTAACGGACCGCTGAGTCATGTCGGAAATTCCAAAAGCTTACGAACCGCAGGCGGTCGAGGACAAATGGTACCAGTACTGGCTGGACCAGAAATTTTTTTGCGCGCGGGCGGATTCGCCCAAGCCAGCGTATTCGATTGTCATCCCGCCGCCGAATGTCACCGGCGTGCTCACGCTGGGGCACGTTCTTAACAACACAATCCAGGACATTCTCGCGCGTCGCGCCCGGATGATCGGGCACGAAGTGTTGTGGCTGCCGGGAACGGATCACGCGGGGATCGCCACGCAAACGGTTGTGGAAAAATCGTTGCGCAAACAGGGCGCGATGAAACATCGCGAAGACCTGGGCCGGGAGAAATTTTTGGAGAAGGTCTGGGAATGGAAGGAGAAGCACGGCGGAATCATCATCCAGCAACTTAAAAAGCTGGGAGCGTCGTGTGATTGGACGCGCGAGCGGTTCACGATGGACCCTGAATACAGCAAATGCGTCCAAATGGTTTTCGTGGCGCTTTACGAAAAGGGGCTTATTTATCGCGGCAAACGGATGGTCAATTGGGACCCGGCGGCGCGCACGGCGTTGTCCGATGAGGAAGTCGAGATGATCGAGGAGCAGGGGCATTTGTGGCACTTCAAATATCCGCTGATAGGCGAGGACGGCTTTGTGGTTGTCGCGACGACGCGGCCGGAAACGATGCTCGGCGATGAGGCTGTGGCTGTTCATCCCGCGGACCCGCGGTATCAAAGTCTGCATGGGAAGAAGGTGCTTCTGCCGTTGCGCGACAAGGCGATTCCGATCGTCACGGATGAATTGGTGGATCCAAAATTCGGAACGGGATGCGTCAAAGTGACGCCGGCGCATGATCCGGCGGATTACGAAATGGGACAGCGGCACCATCTTCCGTTGACCGTGGTGATCGGACCGGATGGAACGATGACGGAAACGGCCGGCGGGGATTTTGCGGGGATGGATCGATTGGAAGCGCGGAAAGCTGTGGTGGCGAAGCTGGAGAATTTGGGGCTTGTGCTCAAAGTGGAGAATTACGTCCATCGCGTGGGATACAGCCAGCGCAGCAATGTTCCGATTGAGCCTTATCTGAGCGAGCAATGGTTTTTGCGGTATCCGGCGGTCGCGGAATCGACAAAGGCTGTGGAAACGGGCGAGATAAAATTTCACCCGGAACGGTGGAGCAAGACTTACCTGCATTGGATGACGAACATCAGGGACTGGTGCATTTCGCGGCAGCTTTGGTGGGGGCATAGGGTGCCGGTTTGGTATCGCGGCGCGGAAACCCGCTGTCAAATCGAATCTCCCGGAGAGGAGTGGACACAGGACACCGATGTGCTGGACACGTGGTTCAGCTCCTGGCTGTGGCCGTTTGCGACGATGGGTTGGCCGGAAAAAACGGCGGCGCTGAAGAAGTTTTATCCGACGAGCGATCTTGTCACCGGGCCGGACATTATTTTTTTCTGGGTCGCGCGGATGATCATGGCGGGGTGCGAATTCATGGGTGAGGCGCCGTTTCGGAACGTCTATTTCACGGGAATTATTCGTGACAAGCAGGGGCGCAAGATGTCCAAGAGCCTCGGCAATTCGCCGGACCCGCTGGAATTGATCGCCAGATTTGGGGCGGACGCGTTGCGGTTCGGCGTGATGCGCTCGGCGCCGCTGGGGCAGGACGTTCTTTACGATGAGCAGCAAGTGGAGTTGGGCCGCAATTTTTGCAACAAGCTTTGGAATGCCTGCCGTTTCCGCCAGATGCACCCCGGGGAAGCGCAGGGGGAGATCGATCCGCAGCTTCTCACGAACGACGACAAATGGATTTTGCTTCGACTTGACACCGCTATCCGCGAAATGGACGCGGCCTTTGCCGAATACAAATTCAGCGACGCCGCCGCGACGCTCCATCGCTTTTTCTGGAGCGAGTATTGCGATTGGTATATCGAGGCGAGCAAGGCCGCGTTGCAGGGAACGGACGCCGCGCGAAAGGCGAACACGCTTGCGGTGACCGATTTTGTTTTGTCGCACACGCTGCGACTGTTCCATCCGTTCCTGCCGTTCATCACGGAGGAATTGTGGCACGGCATGGGGTATTCCGCGGACATGCCGGCGGAGCAGGGAGGGAAGACGATCATATTTGCGCCGTGGCCGAAACCGTTGGGCGAGGATTTCATGGAACATTATGGGCTTTCGGACGAAGTTCTCCGCGACATGGCCGCGCGTCAAAAGCTTGTCATCGAAATCAGAAATGTTCGCGCTCAATTTCGTATTCCGGCGAATAAACGGCTCAATCTTGTTTTGCATGCGCCTTCCGATTTTCCTGGCGATGAGAAGGCCGTTATTCAATTGTTGACCGGCGCGGATTCCATCGAGCATCGGACGGAATATCAGCCGGCCAAAGGCGAACCGGTTGTCTATCCCGCGGGCGGTGGAAAACTTTTCATCCCGATTGCGGGACTGTTCGATGTCGAAGCGGAAAAGGCGCGCCTGACGAAGGAATTACAAAAGGTCGAGGCGGAAATAACCAAGGTGCAACAAAAACTTGACAACCCGAGTTTTGCGGAGAAAGTTCCGCCCCAGGTTTTGCAGGAGCACCGGCAACGGCTTGTGGATTGGCAATCCAAACGCGCCCAATTGCAATCCGCCCTCGACGGCCTGGCTTCGTGAACGTCCGTCAGGCGACAACGCAATACGAAGCCTGGCTGGCCGCGCAAATTCCGTTGTTGAAGGAGGACCTCAAACTCAAGCATCAGCGAATGCGGGAGGATCCGTTTTTCTTTTTGCGCGCGACGTTTTATCGCTGGGCGCAGGTTTGGGTGGAGGCGTGCGGGAAACTCGCGAGCGGGCCGGTTGTCCTTTCCGTGGGCGATCTTCACGTCGAAAATTTTGGAACCTGGAGGGACAAAGAAGGACGGCTGGTTTGGGGTGTCAACGATTACGACGAAACCCATCCGATGCCGTACACCAACGATTTGATTCGCCTGGCCACCAGCGCTTTGCTTGCCCACAAGGAATTGAACACGCCGGCCAAGCGCGCCTCAGAGGAGATTTTGCGCGGCTACGACGAATCGCTCAAGGCCGGCGGGAAGGCCTTCGTGCTGGTGGATCACGACACGCCGTTGCGTGAGATGGTGATTCATAGACTCAAACAGCCCGAACGATTTTGGGAAAAATTCACGCGGCTTGTGCCGTTGAAAAGTCCCGTCAAACGCGATGTCCTTGACGCCGTGCGGTCCATCCTTCCCGCGGAAAACATCCGGCTGCGCTTTGGGCATCGAATCGCCGGTTTGGGCAGTCTCGGGCGGGAACGATTCACCGGTGTTGGCGTATGGGAAGGGGGAAGCATCGCGCGCGAGGCCAAAGCGTGGGCGCCTTCCGCTTGCTTTTTTGCGCGAGGCGGGAAAACGGGTCCTCTTTTTATTACTGACATACTTAACCGCGCGATTCGGGCGCATGATCCGTATTGGAAAATCCAGGGGCGATGGAATGTCCGCCGCTTGTCGCCGGATTGTTTTCGGCTCGAATTGACTCACCTGCCGAAAGAGCGGGACGAGCTAAAACTGCTCTATGCGATGGGATGGGAAACGGCGAATATTCATCTTGGCAGCGGAAAGGGCGCCGAGATCAGAAAAAATCTTCGGCAAAAGCCGGCGCACTGGCTTTACAAGTCGGCCCTCGCCATGGAGGAACAAACCCAGGAGGACTGGGGAGATTGGCGGTAAGCGAGACGTTACTCAGGCTGTTCCAAACAGCCTGTCGCCAGCGTCGCCCAGGCCGGGCATGATGTAGCCTTTCTCGTTCAAACCACGATCGACCGCCGCCGTGTAGATGACAAGAGAGGGAAATCTTTCGTGGACGTGCTCGATTCCTTCCGGCGAAGCCAACAGACTGAGCAACTTCACCCGCTTCGCGCCGTACTTGCCCAGCAACGCCATCGAAGAGGATACCGTGCCGCCGGTCGCGAGCATCGGATCGATCAGCACGACTTCGTAATCGCCCAGATTTTTGGGAAAACTTTCGTAATAGCACGCCGCCTCCAGAGTCGTCTCATCGCGCTTCAATCCAATGAAACCGACGCGAGCGTTGGGAAGGATTTTGAGAATCGGCTCCAACATTCCCAGTCCCGCGCGGAGGACGGGAATCAACGCGACCTCGTGAGTCAGGCAGGTTCCGGTTGTGGACTCAAGAGGCGTTTGAATTTGGACATCACGCGTTTCAAAGCTTCGCGCGATTTCGTAGGACATCAGGAGGGAAATCTCGCCCAGCAACCGGCGAAACTCTAAATGCTGGGTATTTTTGTCCCGCAGGCGCGTCAAATTATGTCGGACCAAGGGGTGATCCACGATGACCAGGTTCTTCATAGCAGTTTATAATCCGCTGAAATAATGCCCGCACCGTACCTTCGCCGGGCGCCATTTGCGAGCTTGAATCTGGCGGAAAATACCCCATTCTCCTGTCGCATTTATGTGCGGTATTATCGGATATATTGGGAAAAAAGACGCCACTCCGATCCTTATCGAGGGACTGCGCCGACTGCAATATCGCGGCTATGACAGCGCGGGAATCGCCGTCCTCAATGACAGCCAACTGCACATCCGTAAGAAAAAGGGCAACATTGACAATGGATTGGCGGCCCTTGTCGATCTGGATCCCGCATCCGGCTCAACCGGCATCGGCCACACCCGATGGGCCACTCACGGGCCGCCTTCCGACGAAAATTCCCATCCGCATCTCGATCAATCGGGCAAGATCGCCGTGGTCCACAACGGTGTCATAGAGAATTGCGATCGCCTCAGGCAAAAGCTGGTGGCCAAAGGCCATACGTTCGTGTCGGCCACCGATACCGAGGTACTGGCGCATTTGATCGGAGAATTCTACGAAGCCGGCCAGTCTAAAAATGGCGCGAAATCTTTGACGCAGGCTGTCTGCGACGCTTTGCGGGAAATTATTGGAACTTACGGGATTGCGGTTGTCCATGCCGGCCAGCCGGAAGTCATGATTGGCGCGCGGCGCGGTTCTCCCTTGATTATCGGCGTGGGCGAAGGCGAAAATTTTCTGGCCAGCGACGCCAATGCCATCGTTGCCCACACCCGCCAGGCCGTCTATCTCAACGATTACGATGTCGCGACGATTACGAGCGAGCGTTTTGACGTGCAAAATCTTGGGTCGGACACCGCGAAGGTCCAAATCAGCCGCCTGGAATTTGAAGCGCAAGACGCCGAGCGGGGAGAATTTCCGCATTTCATGCTCAAGGAAATATTCGAGCAGCCCCGCACCGTTGAGAACGCGCTTCGCGGCCGGCTTGATTTCGAAGGCGTCACAACACGCTTCGGCGGGTTGAACATGACGGCGTCAGAATTGCGCGGCATTGGGCGAATCGTCATCGCCGCCACTGGAACAAGCTGGCACGCCGCGCTCCTGGGCGAATATTTGATCGAGGAATTGGCGCATTTGCCGGTTGAAGTGGAATTCGCGCATGAGTTCTACACTCGCAACGCCCCGCTGGAACGCGACACCGTCCTACTGGTCATCTCGCAATCCGGCGAGACCGCTGACACTCTGGGCGCGTTGCGCGAAGCCAAGCGCCGGGGCCATCGCGTCCTGTCCATTTGCAATGTCGTTGGCAGCACCGTCGCCAGGGAAGCCGACGGCGGAATTTACATGCACGCCGGCCCGGAGATCGGGGTCGCTTCGACCAAGGCGTTCGTCTCGATGCTCGCAATCCTTTCGTTGCTGGCTGTGCATTTGGGACGGATGCGGATGCTTTCAGTTCATCGCGCTCTGGAAATTTTGCGGGGATTGGAAGCATTGCCCAAGCAGATCGAAGCTTTGTTGGCGAATGCGCCGGTCATTCACAAGCTGGCCCTCAAATACGCCCAAGCGCGCGATTTCTTTTTCCTCAGCCGCGGCTACAATTTCCCGATTGCGCTGGAAGGCGCGTTGAAGCTCAAAGAGATTTCGTATATCCACGCCGAAGGCTATTCCGCCGCAGAGATGAAGCACGGCCCCATTGCGCTGGTCGATTCCAACACCCCGACCGTCTTCGTCATCCCACAAGACCCGATGTATGAGAAAACGCTTGCGAATCTCGCGATGATCCGCGCCCGCAAAGGCCCAATCATCGCGGTCGCCACCGAGGGTGACACCGAAATCGCGAACAAAGCCGACGACGTGATTTATTTGCCGCGAACCCTGGAGGCCCTTTATCCGATTCTCGCCACAGTGCCACTGCAACTTTTCGCCTACTACATCGCCGTCGCGCGCGGATGCGACGTTGACAAACCGCGGAATCTGGCAAAAAGCGTGACGGTGGAATAGACCTCTGGCACAAATAGAGTTCGGAGATGTCCCGTTTCAATTAAGGAAACTACACACATTCAAAGTACGCCACATTCAATTAAAGTTCGCTACAGTTTTTCAATCAAGGCTAACAACGATTGCAATTGGTTCGGATTTGGACAACTGGATCGTCCCGGGCCGCCTTGTCTGTCCTGCCTCTGTGTCTGAATCGGATGCAGTCTGAGGGGGATTGTGGCGGCGGTGCGGGGGCTAAATTAGTTGCCGATCCAGTTCCTAGCGTAACTTACTGGAAACAGCAAAGCTGCAACTTTTGGGTATTCCGGGCTGCTTGAAATCGTCGGCAATCTTGCCGCTTGCACGAGATAAGTTCTGGGTCTGCCTTTGATCCACCACGTTTCCGGAACCGGGGCGGTGGTGCCGATATTCTGTATCAGACAGCGGACTGTAATGGATGAGGCTGGGGGCTGGGTCCCCGGTAGGACATAACCCTTGAACATAGAGTTTGGGCGACATGATTTAACCCACAATGGCCCTCTGCCGGGATGGCTCCCTTTGACATCGGTCAGAAAAACGACGGAGGTTGAAACTGTCTTGGCCAGGTCGATTAGGCGATACACAGTCGCGTCGATTGAAGCAACGTATCGGTGGCGTAGATTGTGCACTGCTTCAAATCCAAGCCAGGAAAGCTTTTGGACATCCGATATGAAATCTTCGTGTGGCAGCAGCATCTCGGCCGCAGCAATATCGCAAAGGTTTTCAAATTCATAGTCGAGATCGTCCTCCGTCGTGGAGGCGGATTGATGATGAGGCAGGAATTGACAGAAGTCCGGAAATAGGGTGTGAGCGAATTCATGAAAGATCGTGAATCTTTGCCGTTCAATCATGCGGCCAGCCTGGTACTCGATCCATAGGCGGCCATCCGGGTACGGCAACAGCCTACCCTCGCAGTGCAAATCGTGATGGACCTCTTTGCATCGGATGCCAAAAATGCTCGTGAACATTTTCGGACAGAATGGCGGACCCTCCCAGCCGTGTTTCCTCGCCTGATCGACTTTGGCCCGTGCCAAACGGCGAATAATATCTTTTGGGTTCCGTTCGCCCGGATGCGACTCCAATAACCTCAAGACTGACCCGTGCTTTTTCCGTGACACAACCGCTCCATGGGTGGGCATGCGAGGCAGAATAACAAAAAGACTACTTTTTGAAACTGTTTTCGATGCTCTGATAGAGGAACTTCCAAGCCTCCAAGTCGTTTGATTTGCCTAACTTTCGGTTGCGCATCACATACATGGCTTCAAGAATGTTTTGGTCCGGTTCCTTGCCTTGACTGGCAAGAAACGCGATCAAGCCTTTTTGCCAATGGGGGGGTTCCTTTGGCACAATCCGCGATAACTGGGCCTTCTCAGTAGCGAGAATGTCAGAGAGGGGGACCTCCAGAGCTTCGGCGATTTTGTATAGCGTGGATAGCGACGGGTTCGCATCCGCGCTCGTTTCTATAGTGGACAGTAGCCCCTTAGATATGTCGGCCTTTTCCGCCAGAGAAGGCAGGGTCATCTGCTTTTCTTGACGCAGGGCCCGAATAGAACCGCCGATGTTTTTCATAATGAGTGGTAGAAGGTTTCTTGTTCTTTATAGCGAACTTCCAGGTATCTGTCTACCTAATTTCGGAGGTTTTGTTAATAAAAAAATACGATTGCCAAGTTCCGTAAAAAGAACTACGATGGTTCTGTTCGCTGAAGAACCCGTCAACGTGATCGGGAGAACGCGGGCCAGAACAACGCTCCGAAAGGAGTTTAGAGCAAATGATACCGACAGCCAACGCGCCAACGGCGCACGAACGGGCGGATGAAAAGCCGCACAAACAAAAGGCGAAAATCACCATCAACGCCAAGCTATACGAGGTCCATCCAAGTCCCGCAAGCGTCGAACACCTGAAACATCTTGCCGGGATAGGCGCTGGAGACATGCTGGAGCAGGAGGTCCATGGTCACCTTCATCGTTTAGCGGACGATGGAGCCGTCGAAATCCATGGGGGCGAGGCGTTTGTTAGCAAGCCAAAGGTTGTGGGAATAAAAATCAACACTAAGGAGTACCATACGCATCCGGGAAAAAATTCGGTCGAACATATTCGGCACTTGGGACAGGTTCCGGCCGATGAGGTGCTCAGTGAATTCAAGAATGGCGCGTTCGTCGATTTGCCGAATAACGGCCACGTCCAGATTCACGGTGCCGAAATCTTCGCCAGCCATCGCCCGACGGGAGGCAGCTCGTAGCATGCCTCTCGACCCAAAGCAGGTCGAACAGCTCAAAGGGTTTTATCCCTGTTTGAGCATGTTGGCGGATGGCGGCGTCGAGTTCGTCCTCATATCTCCGTTGATGCTGCCGGAAGGGTGCAGCCCGGCGTCAGTCGACGGCTTGCTCTGCCCCACTCTTCGGGACAATTACTCTTCGCGGCTGTTCCTGTCGGCGCTGGTCACGCACACTGGTCCCGGTCAAAATTGGAACGCCGCCGGCGTAATTATTGCCGGGCGAAAATGGTGGGCGGTTTCCTGGAACACCCAAGCACAAAATCAAACGTTTCTGGAGATGCTGCTATCCCATCTCCGGGCGTTCAAAAAATGAAGATGGTCATAAAAATTCCACGTGAAATCCATGAGCGGGCCAAAAGGGACCTGCGGCGCCCTCATCGGTTTGCTGGTGAGCGTGTTGGGTTCTTCTCCACACGTTGCACCCGGCTGGGCGACACCAACCTAGTGCATTGTATCGAATACGACACGGTCAACGATGACCACTATGTGGACGATCACACGGTTGGGGCACGAATTGGATCCTTGGCTGTCACGACTGCGATGTCCCGCTCCATCAATGATTCCGTGGGTCAATTGCATGTCCACTTGCATGGAAGCGCGGGATTGCCTGTCCCCAGCAGAACGGACGAAAGCGAGTTGCCACCGCTGGCGCGCGGGTTGCGAAACGCCAACGGGGCGGAAGCGCATGGATGGATAATCCTTGGGGAATGTGACGCGCACGGGTCCGTGCTCTCGCCCGTCGATGGGGCGATTACTTCGGTTCCACCAGTTTCAATTGTCGGATTTCCCACAGTCGTCAATCGCCGAGAGGCGCAGCCAAACGGTGCGCTCGCAGGACTGAAATCGCTTTTGGCGAAAAAAAGGCGGAATAGCCGTTATTCGCGCCAGAGTTTTCTTGGACCCAATTCCGACAGCATTATCGCCTACGTCAAAGTCGGGATTATCGGACTTGGCGGCGGGGGCTCGCATATAGTCCAACAGTTGGCGCACGTTGGATTCAAGAACTTTGTCTTCTGTGATTACGACAGAATCGCCGACAGCAACCTAAATCGTCTGGTTTTGGGCACTCGCGCCGATGTGAGAGCGAAACGCCTGAAAACTGAAATCGCTCGGCGTGTGGTCGAGAAGCTTCATGGCGACGCCCAAATCGTGGGTGACGGTTCAAGGTGGGAGGATATGACGGCGAGGCTGGCTTGTTGCGACATTGTGTTTGGTTGTGTTGACACTTACGCCGCAAGACGTGACCTGGAAGCGTTTTGCCGGAGGGTGATGGTTCCTTATGTTGACGTTGGAATGGACGTGCATGAGACAGGTGGCGGCGGGCATGAAATCGACGGCCAGGTCATTGTGTCGATGCCGGGATTCCCATGCATGCATTGCGTCGGATTTCTGAACGAATCCGTCTTGGGCGAAGAGGCAAAGAAATACGGCGCGGCTGGCGCCAAACCGCAGGTCGTCTGGTCAAATGGCGTGCTTTGCTCCGCGGCCGTTGGGATGGCCGTCGATATGTTCACGGATTGGTCGGGGAAAACGACGCAGCCAGCATATCTTTCTTTCAAGGGCAGCGATCTTACATTGTCAAGAAGCGAAATGTTCTCGTCGCTCCGCGGAGTCGCATGCCGTCACTATCCGTTCAGCGGCATCGGCGATCCCGTAATTAGGACGCTGTAGTGTCGGTGGTACAGCATTACTTTGTGACAACTGGGTCAATTCAAAGCAAATTACGAATGACGCTTTTTTAAATCCTGTTCAGTAAAAATCAATATTCGAGATTAACCGAATGTTGAGGCGAAATCGAAAAAAAGCGACCCGAATCCGAAAATGGCTTTGCGAGCGAACGGAATGCGCGTAATTCTGTCTTGGAACAATCCGATTCGTGGCCGATTCGGAGCGGAACCGGAACTGCATCGAAGTGCACGATATGTATCGAATCTTAATTGTCTGGGGACAGGTATGAGCGCCCATCAGAACAACTCCATTTTCGATGTGTCTGGCGGTGTTCCCCTGTCGGGCGAAATAACTCCGCAGGGCAACAAAAACGAGGCGTTGCCGTTGCTCGCGGCCGCATGTCTTACGGATCAACCCGTGAGTTTGGAAAACCTTCCCGGCATCGAAGATGTTTCCGTCATGATTGAGATTCTTCGTTCGCTGGGGGTCAGTGTGGAATCGTCGAGTCAGGCCGCAGTCACGGTGCGCGCCCAAAGCGAACCGAAAAATGAATTGCCCCCGGCATTGTGCGTGAAGTTGCGCGGGTCGGTCACTTTGGCGGGGCCGTTGCTCGCGCGAACGGGGCGCGTTCTTTTGCCGAGGCCCGGAGGTGATCGCATTGGGCGGCGGCGGCTCGATACGCACGTGATGGCGCTGCAAGCCCTGGGGGCCGAAGTTGATGTTCGCGCTGATGGCATTGAATTGCGAGCCCGGCAGTTGAAAGGGGCGGACATACTTTTGGACGAAGCCTCAGTCACGGCGACGGAAAACGCGATCTGCGCCGCGTCGCTGGCGAAGGGAGAAACGATTTTGCGCAATGCGGCCTGCGAGCCGCACGTGCAGGGGCTTTGCCGGATGCTCTCCGAAATGGGCGCGAGGATCGACGGCACCGGCTCGAATGTCCTGAAAATTCAGGGCGTCGAACGCCTTCATGGCGTCCGGCATCGCATCGCGCCGGATTATCTTGAAGTCGGAAGTTTTATTTCGCTCGCGGCGGTGACCGGTGGGGAATTGCTCGTCAAGGATGTCAACCACGAAGACCTGCGGATGATTCTCCATGTTTACGGGAAGTTGGGAATTCGCACTGTGGCGCGGGGAAAGGACCTTTTGGTGCCGCGCGGCCAATCGCTGGAAATCGCAAACGATCTGGGCGAGGCGATTCCGACAATCGACGACGCTCCGTGGCCCGCTTTTCCCGCCGACATGACGTCTGTCGCCCTGATTACGGCGACGCAATGCAAGGGAACCGTGCTGATGCACGAAAAGATGTACGAATCGCGGCTCTTTTTTGTGGACAGTTTGATTGCGATGGGTGCTCGCATCATCCTCTGCGATCCTCATCGCGCGGTGGTCATCGGCCCGGCGAAATTGCACGGATCGCGCCTCAGCACCCCGGATATCCGCGCAGGCATCACCATGCTGATCGCCGCCCTTTGCGCGGAGGGGAAATCCGTCATCCAGAACATCGGACAGATAGACCGCGGGTTCGAGCAAATCGACGAGCGGTTGCGCAAACTGGGCGCGCGGATTGAGCGGGTGTCGCCGGGCTAATTCGTCTGAGATTGCGAGACGGTGAGGAAGTTTTCGACCTGGTCGATGACGGTTGCATCGTTGAATTTTGCCAGCACTTCCGATTGCGCCGCCTCGGCCATTTGGCAGCGCAGGGCGGGGGAGATTAAAAGTTCCTGCATGCGGGCGGCCAGTTGCTCGGCGTTCCCGGGCGGATAAGTCAGTGAGTTTTCCCCGTGATGGAGCAGTTCCTCGGCCCCGCCGGATGTCGCGCCAATGACGGGCATCCCACAGCCCATCGCTTCCAACGGGGTAAACGGAAATGGCTCCGCCCATTCCGGCGTGTGCAGAAGCACGTCGTGATGTTTGTAAACGGAGGACATGTCGGTGTTGGCGTTGGACACGTTCAGAAATTCGACGGGCAATTGGTTGGCGACGACGAACGACCGCAGGTCCGCCATGTAACTGGATTCACCGCGTCCGTAAATATCCATCGTGATTTTCAGCCCGGCCTTTCGCGCGATTTTCAAGGCTTTCAAAGCGGTCATCACGCCGCAGTGTTTATCGAGGCGGCCCACCACGAGGAACTTGGACATCGGCGCGCTCGGAGGTTTGATGTCCCCAATGTAAGTTGACGTGATGCCAGGATAAATAATTTCGGCATGATTGACACAAAAGCCCTGGTGTTCTGTCAATTGTTTGAGCGCGTGGCTGCAAAAATAAATGCGGTCGAAACGAAATCCGCCAATGGAAGCGAGCTTCACGGTATCACCGAACAGCGTCGGCAACCGCTCGTAGCCCCGCGCCATCCGAGTCGGAGCGGATGAATCGAGACGTCCGCGTTCGCCGCTGAGCTCGAGCGCCTTGCGGCTGGATTGGGTAAGAATAGGCAGGGAGGGAGCATTCCAGAAACGCAGCCACGGATCTTCGCGCACGTTGGCCGAAAGCCAATGGTCGAACACGTCGTACACCACGGGCAGTTTGGAATTATACAACGTGAACACGAGCGATTTGGAAATGCCGTTGAGGCTGAAGACATGCACGACGTCGGGCTTAAAATGTTCGATGGCATCCGTGAGCGCGCCGTTGTTGTGCAACTCCAGGTCCTTCATATGCTGATAGGACGTGACAAGCGGATGGCCGTAAACGCCGTTAAGCTGGAGCCGCCGATGGATGTCTTCGTCCACCTGTTCGTTGCGCAGGCCATGACTGGAAGTGAGAATGCCGATGGAATGTCCGCGCAAGCGCAACGATTCGGTCACCGTCTGGCAATGGTTGTCAAAGGTGCCCGCGTGGTGCGGAGGATAGAGATTTGTCAATACGAGAATCTTCATCGGTGCTAATCCTCCGGCAATGGTTGGCCCTTTGTTTCCGGCAGAAACGGCAACGCCAACAGGGCCAGCAGATAGATGGAAGCCACCCAGCAACATGCGTCGCGGAAGGCGTCCATCTTCGCGGCGGGAGTCACGGCGCCTTGCGCCAAATGGAATTGCAATACGCCCAGGGTGAATGGGCCGCTGGCGGCGGCGAAGCGTCCGACATTGTAACAGAAACTGGCGCCGGTGCTTCGAAGCCGCAATGGGAAAAGTTCCGGCAAATAAATGGCGAAACCGGCGAACAACGCAAGTTGAAAGAATCCCATCAGCGGACAGAATACAAAGATTTGCCACGGATGCGTCAGAAATTTAAACGCCACCACCGTGCTGATGTACGCGCAGATTGCCGAGAGCGCGAAAATTTTCTTTCTTCCGTGCCGTTGCGCCAATTTGGTGAACGCCATCATTCCAAGAAAAGACCCGAAGTTTTGCACAATCATCGTGACGCCCACCCACATCAATCTGCGGCCGGGCAATTCGGCGGGCGGAATATTTTTCGTGGTCACGTATCCGACCAGCTCGGGACTGAAGAAGCCGATTCCCCACAAACCGACGACGCCCGCCACGCACAAAAGCATTCCGAACAAGGCGGATTTCCGCCAGCGCGCTTCGCCAAAGAGAGATGCGTACGAGCCAAATCGCACGCCGGTAATCCTGCCTTGGGCTCGGGCAGTCACCCATTTCTCCGGCTCTTTGAGGCGGAATTGGAATGCGACGCACAGCAATGCGGGAATCGCGCCGAAAATGAAGAGCGATCTCCAGGCGTCGCCACTATTCGGGTTCAACAATTTGCGATAGCCCAGAGCCACCGCGGCGATCCCCGCGATCATGTTTCCAACCGCCGAGAGCGCTTGCAAAAGGCCGAGAGCAGGCGGGCGGGAACGGTCGGGCAATGCGTCCGCGCAAAGCGCCACGGCAAGCCCGAAAACCCCGCCGACTCCCAATCCGGTGATAAAACGATAGATGCAAAAGTCAACAATGTTCGTCGAAAAGCCCGAGAGCCCGGTGCACAGGCCGTATAGCAGAATCGTGATCGCCAATGATCGGGCGCGGCCGATTCGATCTCCAATTGCGCCAAAAATCAAACCGCCCGTCGCCCACCCAATCACGAATATGCTGGTGACGTATCCGCCCCATGTTTTCAAAACCACCGCCGAGGTCCCGGCGGGCATCAGAGACAGAATGGCGGGGTTGCGGGCGATGACGAAAACCTGCTGGCCAAGGCAGTCGAAGAGCCACGCCAGCGTCGCCAGGATGAAGACCTGCCTTTGGTAGCGGTCCAGCGGGGCCCACCAGGAATTGGAAATGGGGAGGGCTGGAGCAGCGGGGGATTGAGTCTTAGCTTCCATGAATGCACATGGGTTTATTCCAAACAACCGATTTGCGCAAACATTTACGCAGGGGTTCTGTGTGGACCGGTCTGCGCCGTCCCAAGGAAGACCAAGCGTCCAAGACCCTCACGGAACTGGAACGCCAGTTATTACAAAGCATTGACCGCCTTTCAATCTCGATGCGAAAGCCCATCCAATATTTTTCGCTGAAATCGCCATAGCCGAAAAGCGTGACAGCCTCTCTCGCGTCACCTACGAACTGACGCCGATGGGTCCGCAGGTGAGGCTCCGCTTGATCCACGAAAACCTTTTGCCGGACGACATCGAGAAGAACCCGAATACATTCCGTGGTATTAACAACGGCTGGCCGGCCGTCTTGAGCAGTCTCAAGAGCCTCCTCGAAACAGGAGAGGCAATCGCGTTCCGGTCTTCGTGTTAGCCGATTTGCGTTTAGCGTTAAAGTGTCGCGACGAAAACAAAATTGAAGCCGTTCTTTGGTTATGGCATGAACAGGCAGTTACTCGTCATGCCGATATTCTTATGAATCAAATAGTGCCACGCGGTTACGCCGTCCCGAAGGTGGACATAAAACGTCTGACCGACGAATTGCGGGCGTCACGCGCCCAGGAATTAGCCAACGCCTCCGAGCAGGATCGGGCCCGCATAGAGAGGGAAATTGAAATGGAAGTGCGGTCGAAAATTAAGAAAGTGGAACTGCCTCGCCGCCGGAATCGTTCACACTTACTTTATTAATCAAGCGCAGAGGGTGATTTCGATGCGTTGCGGGGCCGGGAAAATAGAATGGATAGGAATGACCCTGAATAACGTGTTTCCGCGGGCGCGCGCTTCTTCGACTGCTACGTTTTCCTCCGCGTAATGAGGCGCGGGCGGGTCAAAGAAATGCGTCTCGGAAAACAGAAGCATCTGCTTGGCTCCTTTTGGCAAAGTTTGAAAACCCGGATAATTCAATATGGTCGTATTCATAAGCGTCTTTCTTTAAAGCCACCGACATGCAAGCGACTTGTGTGCCAACTGGGAAAAGGGGCCTTTTCCCCTGCGAAACCCGCTTTTTCTCGCGCAATATGGCGATGAGGACGCGCAATAGTTGCGCTTGGCTGCGCAACGGATGCACTGGTTTCAGCGAAGGGTCTTACTCACTCTTTGATTGACGGGAGCCTGTTTTCTTCCCTAGGATTTTCGTCGTCGGGAGAAACCATTCAACTTGCTGGGCTGATTTATGAAAAGACATTGCATTGCGCTGCTCGGGCTGATTTCGTGCCTGTTCGTCGTTTCAAATAATTCGGCCCGCGCCCAAAGCATCGGCTTCATGTCCGCGACTTATTCTCCGCCGAACGCGAGTCCAACTTCCCTCGTTGTGGCGGATGTCAACGGGGACGGCTACCCGGACGTGATTCTCGGGAATGGCACGTCCGACACCATTTTCATCTTCACCAACAACGGCGTTGGGATTTTTGCGTCGAACAGCACGATTCAGTTGCCAAACGCCGTTTACGGAATCGCGGCTGTGGATGTCAATGGCGAGCTATAGCAATCGAGTGAACGTGCTCATCAATAAAGGCAGCGGCGGTTTCAGGCTGACTCAATCGCTGGGCGCCGGCCCCCAGCCTAACCGTGTCGCGGCGGTCGTGGACGTGAACGGCGATGGTTTGCCGGATTTAATCAGCGTCAACAAAACCGATGGGACTCTCACGGTGCTGACGAACGCCGGCGGCGGAGTGTTCTCGTTTTATGCGTTGTTAAACGTCGGTGTGCAGCCGCAAGCCGCCGTGTCACTGGATGTCCACGGCGACGGCAAGCCGGACCTGGCCGTGGCGAATTTCGACGGCACAATGACCTTGCTCGTCAATACGATTAATTTTCCGTCCGCGGCGCCAAAATTGATGACGAGCGTCGGCGCCGGGAATCTTTATATTTCCTGGCCCGCATCCGCGAGCAATTACGTCCTCCAAACCAATCCAACGCTTGCCAGGTCGAACTGGTCAACGTCCGGCCTTCCAATTACTACGAGCACCGGCACCAATAGCGTCAGCATTGTTGTGCCATCCTCCGGCAGTCTGTTTTTCCGGTTGAAGGAATGAGCGCTACGAGGGACCTGGGGTGGTTCTCGGCGGCGGAGTAGGAGGCCTCGGGCGGATGGGACGCTGAAGTTTGAGCCGCGGCATCAGCACCATCGCGACGATAAAGAAGGCAATGCCCGTGCCCGTGATAAGGATGCCTTGAAGGCGGGGATGTATGGCGGCAATGAGGGTTAGTCCGAGTATGGCGGCGGCGGGTATCAGGACGCCCAATATAGCCATGCGAACTCCGATGATCGTGATCGCGCGCACGGCGATGACCGACAGGACGAACGCTGACGCGCTAAAAATAGCGGCGTAAAGTGGGATGAATTCCTGCGCGAAGTACATTAACGGATACGCGCCTGTGAAGGTCCCGAGAATCAGCAGGAGCATCCATCGGTCGAAGTTTTGGACGTTGAATCCGTGTGCGATCAGGCCAAGCAACAGCCCGAAGAGCACCACGCTGGCGGGGCCAAGCCAGGTTAATTCTCCCAGGCGGTCGATCGGCGCGATTCCCAGCACGTCCAGCGCGATGGGCCGCCCAAAAAGCAGTCGTTTGTAATCCCATGTATAAACGGTCTGGTCGCTGCGGCGTACGTATTTGGTGGGCTGGAGCGAAAGTTCGAGCATCCGCACGTCGGAACCGACGGCGGTGAGGTCGATGTGGAACGTGTCAAGAATTCCGCTGGGCGGGGGTTGAATGTTGTAAAGCCCTTTGCCGACGGCGGAGTAAGTGACGGTCATCGGCGTCGGGTCAGAGGGCAGGGGACCGAACCAGACGAGTTTGCCGCCGCGAATTTCAACGGATTCGCTGGGCCTGGAGTTGACGGTGACGTTAAGGTCCGCCAGGGAGATGATCTGCGGCGGCAAGGGTAAAAGCACTTCGCACTCGCCATTGCCGGAGGGGTTGAAGGCTTGGAATTCGGTCTGAATCTGGGCGGTGTAGATGGATTCAGGATCAACGGTCCCGACGCTGATGCCCGGTTGAAGGAAGATCGTGGCTGTGAAACTCTTGAGAGTGGCGGGCGAACGCTGCGGCGCGGTTTCCTGCGTGGTCCTGGTTTCCTGCTGGGCGACCGCGGCGGCTGGATTTTCGGAATTCATGCTGTTGCGCAAGGCTTTCTTTTTGGCGGCACTAAGCGCGGGCAGGAGAAGCGCGGCGAGGAATGCCACCAGAACAATGACCACCATCAGTTCGATCAACGTAAAGGCCCGGCTAAAATGCAATCGAGGACTTTTGGGGGAAGCTCCGGCAAGAAACGGAGAAAAGTCGGTCATACACCCAACTTCGTCCAGGTATGGAGCGCTGTCAAACAGGGCCGGCGCGAGATTGGCGACTTATTAACCTCTGCGTTTCGTCACTCTCGCCTGCAATGAATGTAGGGCATTATAATCCTGAAAATCTCGCTTTGGTAAAACATGACCTCTACCGGTCGTAGTGATGACGAAGAAATGCGTGTCCGTCTCGCCAATATGTCGAATGCCCGTGATCCGTAATTCTATCTTGCCGTCGGCGTTCGATTCGGTGAAACCATCTTCGCTAACTTCAAAAAGGTGAGGCCCGATAGACCCGCGAAACTGTCCGCCTCTGAACTTGTTCATGACCTTGAGAAATACCCGAAAAATGACGATCAGTATCGCCCAAAGAATCACAATCCCAATCAATCCAATAACTTTCGCGGTCATTGTTGCTCCTGGCCTATTGCTAAACCAACTGGATGCGAGAAGGCAGACAAGAAGAAATGCATAATACCAGTGAATCTTGCGATACTTGAAACTGACATATCTTCGCATTGCTCGACAATCCGATTTTGTGAGATTGCAGTTAATGGTCATAATGGAGCCTGACGCCGAAGGCACGCACAGGGGCGGGGAGCGGCGATTTTGTTAGGCCGAGTCATAGTCAGTCTGGCATCTTGCCTGCCAATCCAAAAAAGCAAAATGCAACGGCTAGTGTGCTGAACATCGCCATTCCAACGCAATAATAACAGACAACAAACCAAAATCCCGCCGGACTCGTCTCGCGCCCGGCGTAAAGTCGTCTATTACTCCATCGCTCCAGTCCATACAATATCCGGCCAGTTTTCAAACCTTGATAGGTGTAGCGCACCAGAAAAAAATCCATCCCCGAACAAAACAACAGGATGACGACCTGCCGAATGTCGAACTGTCCATCCGGTGCTCTTAAAAAAGCTGCAATCATGGCATGACGTTGCTGGACGAATACATAATTGACAAGTCCTACCCGTCTTTGACTGTATTACGGCTCTCAACGCGCCGGGCTTCCAATTGGCGATAGATTCCATCGAGCCACTGTCCGGCGAACTGGCGCATTCCATCGGGCACGGCGCGGCTTTTGGCGTCTGCGTCAGCGACGAATGGTTGGGACGGGTTTTTGGCGTGGAACCGGCGGACCCGCGACATCGCTTCGGGCATTTGCGGCGCGCAGTCAAAGTCCCAATACCGCATCAGATCGGGCCAGACGATTTGCGGCAATTCTTCATAATTGACCAACTTTCCTTTTCCGCCGGCGGTTTGGTCCAACCCGGCCTCGTAAATTCGGCCGAGCACCCTGCCTCCGTATTCGCCGAGCCTCATACCTGTGGCGGTTTGGGCGTCCCAGCCAAAGAGGGTCGGTTCGAGCACGCCGGGAATCATGTGGCCGCCCACCCGGCGGGAATGGGACAGGAGGAGGGCGACCGGTTCGCGATACACAAAAATCCAGGGAACGGACGGGAACGCGCGTTGAATGAGGGGAAGAAAAAGGGCGTGCCAGGAATCGAATTTGACAAAGAATGATTTTTCGCCGGCGAATCGCCGCTGCCCGAAAGCGTTTAAGAGCCAACGCAACCAAAGGATGCGCTGTTCCTCGGAAATGGCTGGATCGCGCAAGTGCGAACGAAGCACGATGTCGATCGGGCCGGCTTCTGATATGACGATATTCTCGGGCAGCGCGGAGAGCATTTGGGCAATAAGCGTCGAGCCGCAACGAGAACCGTGAAAGATGAAGCCCGCGGGCGGAATGCCGGGACTTTGCGTATTGAGTTCCCCGAGCATATCCATTGGCGTATCGCGGCGGAACAGCAAATTGGCGGGATTGCGGAGGGACTCGCCTACGGTTTGGGCGAAAAAAGGTTCGGTGAACCTAAGATCGCCCATGAAAGCCCAATCGACCATGAGGCCGGACTGTGCCCAATGAAGGCGGATGGGCATCCAACCCGCGAAGTCGTTCATGCTAGATCCACCTTTCCAGCCACGCGCGACGGGATTCCTGCAAGGCGGCGCGGACTTGATCGGCCGTAAAAATGCAGCCGCGTTCGGCGCCGAGGCGGACGGTCAGCGTGATGAATGTGTTGAGATCGGAGTTTTTGCGGAGTTTTTCGAGGAGTTGCGGGTCGGCTAGGACAAGCCGGCGGAAACGTTCCAGGTTCTCGGGGGCAAGTTTCACGATAAACTGATCGAGCGATTTTACGGTTCTTCAAGGCGGACTTTGCGCGCCGCATCCGGGCCGTCGGTGCAAATCAAGGGAAGCTCGTTCAACGTTAGCCAAAAGCCTTTGATCATTCGGGCAAGTTCCGCTCTTTGAGAAATTCCGGGAGGTTTGACGACAAAAGCGTTTACGCCAAGCCTGTAAGCTTTCTCAACGTCGGTCGGATGCGCGGAGGACGACAACATTACCGTCGGAAGACAACGGAATGAGTCCTCCTTCCGAAGCCAATGCAATACGTCAATCCCCGTTTTGCGCGGCATTTTCAGATCAAGAATCACCAGGGCAGGAAAGGGGAACTGGTTGCGGTCGGAAAACTTTCCCGTCCCTGAAAGGTATTCGATGGCCTCCTGGCCGTCGCAAACAGCGCGGAGTGGGTTATGTATTCCCGCGTCTTCGAAGGCGCGTTCCAGAAGGAACACGTCATTGGGGTCGTCCTCCGCCAATAGCACGCCGCGATCAGTTTTCATCTGTTTGCTTCCGGTACTTGCAGCCAAAACCGGCTTCCTTTTCCCGGTTCGGATTCCACGCCGGCCTCGCCGCCCATGCGCTCGACCGCTTTGCGGACGATGGCCAATCCAATGCCCGTTCCCGGAAAAGCTTCGCCGTGCAGCCTTTGAAACATTTGGAAAAGGCGTGTTTTTCCATGGGCATCAATGCCAATGCCGTTGTCTTCAAACCAAAGACGCACCCCGCCGTCATTCCGCTCCGAATAAATGCGCACGCGTGGCACGGTATTTTTTGGCACAAATTTCACCGCGTTGTCCAACAAATTTGTAATGCACTGGGCCAGGGAAGTTTCATTTCCCGCCACCCACAACAGCGGCGTTTCTATCTTGACCTCCGCTCGTGGCGGCTGAAATTCGGCCCGATCCTCAATAATTCTCTGGATTACTTTATGCACATCCACGATCTCAATCGCGATGGGCGCGCGCGCCACGCGGGTAAACGCGAGCAGGTCCAGGATCAATTTGTCCATCCGTTGGGCCGCCCTGATGGACTTCTTGAGCAAGTCTGACCCCCTCGCCTCAATTTTTTTACCGTAGTCTTTCAACACGATTTCTGAAAAGCTTTCAATGGTGCGCAACGGAGCCCGCATGTCATGTGACAGGCTGTACGAAAAAGCTTCCAGTTCGGAGACAGTCTTCTCGAGCGCGCGCGTGCGTTCGCAAACCTGGCGCTCCAATTCAACGGCATACGATTGAAGTTTTGCGTTCGCTTCGGCGAGGGCCTCCTCGGCCTGCTTGCGTTCGGAAATATCGCGGGCAATTTTCGAGGCCCCAATTATCTGGCCGTCGTGGTCCTTAATGGGGGAGATAGTCAATGAGATCGGAATTTGACGGCCATCCTTCGCCAATCGAATCGTTTCAAAGTGATACACGCGCTGGCCTCGGCGCAGGCGGGCGAGGATTTGATCCTCTTCTTCCTGCAATTCCGGGGGAATCAATGTTTTGATCGACCGGCCAATTATTTCCTCCGCTGAATAGCCAAAGATGCGCTGCGCCCCTTCATTCCAACTCATAATGATCCCGTCAAGATTCTTGCTGATAATTGCGTCGTCGGAATTTTGTACGATCGCGGCAAATCTCAATGCCGTCAGTTCCGCCGCGCGGCGCGCGGCAACATCCCGAAAAACCAAAACCACGCCAAGCAAATCCCCGGCGCTTCCGCGTATCGGCGCTCCGCTGTCATCAATGGGCCGTTCTGTCCCGTCTTTTGAAACGAGGAGAGTGTGATTGGCCAGCCCCACGGTATTGCCTTGTTGAAGAACTTTGCTGACGGGGTTTTCAACGGCTTTTCGAGTGAATTCGTTGACGATTTTAAATGTGTTCTCCAATGGAACTCCCAAAGCTTGCGGCGCTTTCCATCCCGTCAATTGTTCGGCCACGGCATTCATGAATGTGACCCGGCCATCCCGGTCCGTCGCCATGACCGCGTCCCCAATGCTGGATAAAGTGACACGAAACTGTTCTTCGCTTTGCCGCGCCCGTTCCCGGGCGTCCACTTCGCGGCTGATGTCGCGCGCGATTTTTGATGCTCCAACGATCTTTCCTTCTGAGTCAATTATTGGCGAGATGGTGAGCGAAATATTAACCAGGCCGCCATTCTTGGCCCGCCGGATGGTTTCGTAATGTCGGATACGCTCACCCTTTTTGATTCGTTCGAGAATCAGCGGCTCCTCATTCGTCCGGTCGGGGGGCATCAGCATTGTGACCGGCTGGCCAATGGCCTCCATTGGCGTGTAACCGAAAATCAGTTCCGCGCCCCGATTCCAACTGGTGATGATGCCATCTAGGTTTTTGGTAATGATCGCATCGTCGGACGAGTCCACGATGGCCGCCAATAACGCCTGCGGTTGCTCGTCATATGGATTCATAATCCTTAACCTACCTTGCGTTAGGCTGTCGCACTATGAGGTATCCCCCTACGCAATCATCCTGCAACACCGAACCGGTCCGGGGATATTCCGCGTTAATTCGGGGTTTCATGATAGGGGCGATGCGATTTGAAAAGCTGAATTGTTTTCAGCAGGCTGCCGGCTGCTTCCGGGCTTCCCATGGAAATCGCCAACTGCCGGGTTTTCTCGGCGGTGGCGACGGCCTCGTCGAAACGCCCCGCTTCCGCGTACGCCGTCGCCAATGTGTTCAGGATGATCGGCACTTTGTAATCCGTGATCTGGCACGCCCGCTCCGCGAGGCGGACGGCTTCCGCGCCGTCGCGAAAGCGGGCGTCGGCGTTTGCGGCGCGGATCCACGCGAGGTCATTGAGAATGGCGGGGTTCGCCGGTTGAAGGTCCAACGCGGCTTGGTAGTGCGCGACCGAATCGGCGACCCGGCCTTTCTTGAGAAAGAGGTCGCCCAAATTGCCGTGGGTGGGCGCATTTTGCGGATCGATTAGGAGGCACTTTTCAAATTGGGATATTGCGTCGTCCAGCCGGCCCTTTTGCGCCAGTGCCAGGCCGAGGTTGAGGCGGGCGTTCATGGAAAGCGGGTTCAATTCCAGAGCCTTTTGGAAGCGCGCGATCGCGTCGTCCAGCTGGCCGCGACGAAGGAGCACGCTGCCGAGGCCGTTGTGGGCTGAATCGTAATTCGGCGCAATTTCCAAGGCCCTTTGGAATTGTGCCGCCGCGTCGTCAATTTGTCCGTTTTGAAAAAGGATCATTCCCAAATTGTAATGCGCTTCGGCGTAATTGGGATCGAGTTCGAGAATTTTTTGGAAGTGGGCCGCGGCTTCCTGCGCCCGGCCTTTTTCGAGAAGGATCACGCCGAGTTCGTTGTGCGCGAGGAGGGCGTCGGGATTTCGGGCGAGGGTCGCGCGCCAGAGGATTTCTGGGCTGGCGTACATGGTTGTTTGCCGCCATGTCAATATCGCAAGAACCGCGAGCAGCAATGCCGACGCCCAATGAGGCCAGCGGCTCGCCCATGCGGCAAAAAGAACGATCAGGGCGACTGTGGCCAGATATTGAAAATGATCGGCGACGAAGCTGAAACGCATCGGATAGACATTGATGAAACCAAGCGCGGGACCAAGCGTTCCGATGAATAACAGCACGGCGGCCAGCGGTCCGCGTCCGAGGCGGCGGCGCATCACGGCGAGGGCGGCGATTACGGCAATCACCGCCGCCGGGAAGAGCCATTGCCACCAGACGGCTGTGTTGATTCGCCAACGGGGATAGACGAACGTCAAATTTACCGGCCACACCAATTTGTCCGCGTAAAACCAAAGCGCTCGACCGGCGATGAGAACGCGTTGCGCAAAGGTCAGCGCCCATGCGGGACCTTCGGCGCCAACGCGGTTTTTCTCCGTCCAGGATGTGAACAAACCAAGGAAAACGCCGATGATAAAAAACGGGATCAGCGGACGGACATCGGCCCATCGCACTTTGCCTTTTTTCCACCAACAAACGAGCAATAGGGCCGCCGGCAGCGAACAAGTGACTGTTTTGCTCAATAACGCGGCGATAAAAAACAGCAGAGCCAGGGCATACCATTTCCAGCGAGCCTTTGCGGGAGCGTCGTTGTTTTCCAGCGGTCGGAAACGCAACCACGCAAGAGCTGCGGCGAAGTAGAAGACGGCGGACAAGACGTTTTTGCGCTCAGTCACCCAGGCCGCGGATTCCACCTGGACGGGATGAAGGGCGAAAATGGCCGCGGCGAGCCATGCGCCCGGAAGGCGTAGTCGGGCGAGGGTTCTGTAAAGTAGAATGGCAGCGAGCGCGTGCAGCAGGATGTTGACGCAATGGTAGCCGAAGGGATTGAGGCCCCATAAATGGTATTCGAGCCAGAAACTCGAATGGGCCAGCGGATAGTATTGCGGCATCGTTGCGGGCGCAAACCAGATGCGTCCCAATCCAGCCAAGTCGCGGAGGTTAAAATTTTGTGTTACATAGCTGTCATCGTCCCAGATAAAGCCGCCGGAGAAGGCCGGCAAATAGGCAATGATCACCAAGGCCGCCAGGATTACGCTCCAAAACCAGCCTGGAATCGGCGGCCGTAACGGCGAAGATGCGCCGCGCGAAAGTGGCTTGGGTTTCATGCTGCTAAACGCGCTTCTTCCAATGTCGATCAAGCGGAGAAGTTGGAGATGCTTTCCAACACGCTGCTGCGCGCAATTTTTGGACTCGGCTGTCCGTTTGTGGAGAAAAAAAGAGAAGGCGCCTGCATAGCGGCGGGGCATATTTTCCCGCTTTCCATTCCTGATTTTCTGAGTTCCAAATTAAGTCCGTATATTTCATTTCGATTGGTCTTTTTGCGATTCGGTTTTATTCAAAAACCTCACAAAAGCCTTTTCCCAAAGCACTGCTTTGGTGTGGCTGCCATGTCCCACCGTTTGGTCGCTCTCAGGAATCACAATCGCCCTGCCGTGCCTCACGCGCCTGATCTCGCGTTCAAGCACTCCCTGGTCCGGCGGGTTGATCAGGTCATCGGCTGAATTAATTGCCAGAAGCGGCGCTGTGATCTTTTCCAGGCCCGGGCCAGGATCGTAATCGCCCGATGCCTCCAGCGCATAAAGCACGTCGTTGGCGTCAGAATCGGCGCAAAACCGCGCCACGTAATTGTTGAGCACGGTGTCCGCCTTCCGAATCGTCGGCGCCTCCCGCAATCGCAACGCCGGATTTTCGCCCATGAAATAAAGCATTTCCGCCGCGAGACGCAGCCCGTAAGGCTGGGCCGTATAATTGCCATCCTGCCAATCAGGCGCGCCGCGAATGGAATCGATGATCATTCGGCGCCACACGCGATTGCGCCCCGAAATTTGCGTCGGCAAACTCGCCAGCGGCACGAGCGCATCCATAAAACCGGGATGAATTTCCCCCCAAAGCCAGGTGTGCATCCCGCCCATCGAAGTTCCCATAATCAGCCGAAGGTGATTCACCTTCAATCCATCCGTCACAAGCCGATATTGCGCCTCGACCATGTCTCGATAGCCGTAATTCGGAAACAATGCGCGCAGGCCGTCGCTCGGCTTGCTCGATTTCCCGTGGCCGATGCCATCAGGCAGGATGAGAAAATATTGAGACGCGTCGAGTGGCTGGCCTTTGCCAAAAAGTTCCCCGGCAAATTCTGGCCGGATAAACTGCGCGCCGCTCCCGGTCGTGCCGTGAAGAATCAAAACGGCATTTCGAACGATGCCCTTGCTGTCGCGACGCGGCGAGCCGAGTGTCCGATAATGCAATCGCAATTCCGGCAGCGTTTGCCCCGACTCAAACCGAAAATTATGTATGACGAGATCGCCCTCCGCCGGCGCGGGATAATCCGCCGCCGGCACGATAGCCGCTGATAACGTTAAGGTGAGCAAAAGCAGGATAGTCTTAGTTTTCATCTTGGAATTGAACCGGTTTATAAGCTACAGCGCAGCCGATAAAGATGGCCGCGACGATAAACATGAGGACCGCAAACAGATAAAACTGCGACGCTCCATGCGCATGAATATAATTCTCATTCAGGCCGGTGAATGTCGCCATCAGAAAGTGCCCGCCGGCAATCGTCATCAGCCAAAAGCTGGTGATGATGCTTTTCATGTTCGGCGGCGCCTGTGAAAAGGCGAATTCCAGCGCGGTGGCCGAAAGCATCACTTCGCCCGCTTCGAGAACGACGTAAGGAACCAATTGCCACGCGATGCTAAGATGGGCGCCCCGGTCCAATTGCGCCTGCAAAAGACCGGACCCGACAAACGCCACCGCGCCCAAAACCATCCCCGCCGACATCCGGCGTAACGCCGTCGGTTTGATCCCAATTTTTTCGAGCGTCGGATAAACGAAAAGCGTCAGGATCGGCACCCAAATCATCACCAGGATCGCGCCCGCTGACTGCATTGTTTCGCCGTTGATGAGGAAGTTATCGCCCCACTTCCACATTGGAATCATGGCGGTCCCCTGCAAAATCCAGGTGCTGTTGACCTGGTTAAACAGCGCCCAGAACATCGGCACTGTGATAAAGATCATCAGGATGCGCCGGACGGCTTTTGCGTCAGTTTTGCGGGATGATTCGGAAGGAGTCGCGGTAACCCGGGATCGTGCGGGCGGCTGGCGGATATACTTTTTTCTGCCCAGCCAAAAAATAAAAGTTGCCAGCCCCATAAAAATTCCCGGCACACCAAACGCCCACCGATACCCCGCTTCGCGCCGGATAATTGGAATGACAAAAAATGCAAACGCCGCCCCCAGATTAATCGCCCAATAAAACCAGCCATACACCTTGGTCAGCGCTTCGTCCTCATGCGCTCCAAATTGGTCGCCGACAAAAGCCGATACACAAGGCTTTATGCCGCCCGCGCCGATCGCCAAGAGCGCAAGCCCGCAAAACAATCCCGTCCGTGTATCGCCGAAGGCCGCCATGCAACCGTGCCCGAGGCAATAAAAGAGCGAGATGCCGAGAATCGTCCCGTATCTCCCCCAATAACGATCAGCCAGCCAGCCTCCGAAGAGCGGCAGGAAATACACCGCTGCTCCAAAATAATGCAGCACCTCCGTCGCGCCGTTGTCCCCCATTTTCATCCGGTCTTTGAGGTACAGTTCCAAAATCCCCAGCACGCCGTAATAGCTGAACCGCTCGCAAGCCTCGTTGCCGATAATGTATTTGATTTGTTTGGGGAATTGCGTTGCCACAGCGTCAGTCTTTACGGATGAAGTCCCCAGCACAGCGGATCTTTCTCGTTCAAAAGCAACGTCGTCTCCGCGTTCACATAAGCGGCGCCCGTGATCGTCGGAATAATCTGGTCGCCCACCCTGCGGTACGAGGCCGTGAACCGGCTGCCGATGATGCTCTCCTGGACCCACTGTTCGCCTTCCGCTAATTTTCCGTCGGCCGCGAGGCACGCGAGTTTCGCGCTCGTTCCTGTGCCGCAGGGCGAACGATCATACGCGCCGCCCGGGCAAAGCACGAAGTTCCGGCTATTTGCTCCGGCACTTGAAGAGGGACCGAACAACTCAATGTGATCCACTTCCGGAAATCCTTGCGCGTTGATGGCTTTGCGGATGCGCTGGCAAAACTCCCTTAACATTTCAACGTTGGAAAATTCAATTGACTGTCCGTGATTTTCCACGAGATAAAACCAGTTCCCGCCCCAGGCGACGTCGCCCTTAATCACTCCGATGCCAGTCGCGTCAATTGTAACATCCTTCGCCTTGCGATAACTTGGAACATTGCTCACGGAAACGGTTCCGTCGTCGTGCAGCAGCGCGGTGACGACGCCCACGGGAGTCTCGATTTTGTGTTCGCCCGGTTTAATGCGATCCATGTGCGCAAGGGTCACGATTAACCCAATGGCGCCGTGGCCGCACATTCCCAGGTAGCCTACGTTGTTAAAAAAAATAATTCCGGCTGCGCAGGATTCATCCGACGGGTCAACAAGAATGCCGCCAACCAAGACATCCGAACCGCGCGGTTCGTTGACCACAGCGGAACGAAACAAATCGTGATGCTGCCGAAAGTCGTTGAGTTTCTCGGCGGCGCTGTAGCCCAGCAGACGAGGTCCGCCGCTCACAATGATCCGGGTCGGCTCCCCGGCCGTGTGAGAGTCAATAACATGAATTCGGTTCATATTGCCGGCCTGGTGGCGATGCCGCGATGGATGATCTTGAGGATTCGCTCCCGTTCCGCGCCGGCCAGGGGCAATCGCGGCGGGCGGACCCATTCCACCCCCAAGCCGCATTCCTGGACCGCCAGCTTGATGTATTGAACGAATTTTGTGCTGGTGTCTAAGTGGAGTAATGGCGTGAACCACCGATAGAAGGCGCGGGCCGCGTCCCACTTTCCATCACGAGTCAATTGCCAGAAATGCTGGTTCTCTCGCGGAAACGCGATGCCGCTACCGGCCACCCATCCGTCTATGCCTAAAATGGAAGCCTCCAAAGCGAGGTCATCTACACCGGTGAAAATCGCGTAACGATTGCCCACTTTATTGCGCACATCGGTAATGCGGCGCACATCGCCGGAGCTTTCCTTCAACGCGATAAAATTTTTCTGGTCCGCGAGTTGTTCGAGCATTTCCGGCGTCACGTCATTCGCGTAACTGATTGGATTGTTATAAATCATCATCGGAAGTCCGCTCGCCTGGGCCACGGTCCGGAAATGCGCGAGCGTTTCGCGTTCATCCCCTTTATATAACATGGCCGGCATCACCATGACCCCATTCGCGCCCAACTTCTCGACATCACGCACATAGATGCACGCCTCTTCGGTGCTGCTTTCGGCAACGCCACTAAGGACGGGCACGCGGCCATTGACCGCTTTGACCATGGACTCAATGACGGCGCGTTTTTCCTCCCGGCGCATGGCCTGATTTTCGCCGAGCGAGCCGAGGAAAATAAGCCCAGCCACGCCAGACTCGATCAAAACCTCCGCGTGACGAGCCGTCGCCTCCAAGTCAATGGAGTAATCGCTCTTGAGTTGGGTGGTGATCGCCGGAAAAACACCCTGCCAAAATGGCTCGCTCGTGCTCATTAAATTTTCGACCATGTTCCCGAAATGGTCTTTTTTGTAAAGGCTTTACAAAGCGAATGCTTCAGTTAATAAGGAGTCTAAAGTAATTACGCATGAACTTCGGGCTTCCATCAATGTCTTTGCTGGCTTTTCTGGCTGCGGTTTCCACGAGTCCCGCGGATTCTTTGGCCCTCGGCTACACGCGGGATAAAGTTGAGCCGGCGGGCAAGCTGAAGGTTTGGGCGTTTCCGCTTCAGGAAGTGCGATTGTCGAACGGCCCATTCCTCCACGCGATGGATTTGGACGGCGCTTATTTGCTTTCGCTTGACACCGATCGGTTGGTGCGCAATTTCCGCGTCAACGCCGGGTTGCCTTCTCATGCCGAGCCGTTGGGCGGATGGGAATCTCCGACTTGCGAATTGCGGGGACATTTTGTGGGCCATTACATGTCGGCGTGCGCGCAAATGTATGCCGCGACCGGCGACGGGCGCTACAGTGAGAAGGCACAGGTGGTGATGCGGGCGCTGGGTGAATGCCAGGATAAGTTGGGCGGGGGATACTTGAGCGCGTTTCCCGAAACTTTCATCGAGCGGGTTGAGCAACGCAAGCCCGTGTGGGCGCCGTATTACACGCTTCACAAAATCCTTGCGGGATTGGAGGACGTGTATGTGGATTGCCATGCTGGGCAGGCGCTCGATATGGCTCGAAAGTTTGGCGATTGGGTGGTGGCGCGCAATTCGCGGCTCACGGATGAGCAGATGCAGGCGATGCTCCAGACGGAGCAGGGCGGGATGAACGAAGCGCTGGCCAATCTCTACGGCCTGACCGGCGAGAAAAAGTATTTGGAGATGTCGCTGCGTTTCAATCATCACCGCGTGATTGACCCGCTGGAGGCGGGGCAGGACAAATTGACGGGGCTGCACGCGAACACACAGATACCGAAATTCATCGGGCTGGCGCGTCAATACGAATTGACGGGAGACGAGAAATTGGCGGCGGGCGCGAGCAACTTCTGGGAGACGGTTGTGCGCCATCGCAGTTACGTCATCGGAGGCGACAGCGACGGGGAAATGTTCACGCCGACCAACAGCCTTTCGCACATGGGATCAAACACGACCGAGACGTGCAACAGCTACAATATGCTCAAGCTGACGCGGCATTTGTTTTGTTGGGACCCGCGGCCGGAGTATGCCGATTATTACGAGCGCGCGCTGTGCAATCACATTCTGGCCTCGCAAAATCCGGAGACCGGGATGATGTGCTATTACGTGCCGTTGCGGGCCGGGTCGCGCAAGCGCTTCAACACGCCCGACGACGATTTCTGGTGCTGCACCGGCACCGGTGTGGAGAACCACAGCAAGTACGGCGACAGCATTTATTTTCACAACGAGAGCCAGCTTTACGTCAACGAATTCATCGGCTCGGAATTGGACTGGAAGGAGAAGAAGCTCAAAGTGCGGCAGGACACCGATTTTCCAGAAGGAGAGCAAAGCCGGCTGACGCTGAATTGTTACAACGCGCCGGTGGAATTGGAAATTAAAGTGCGGCATCCGGGCTGGGCGCGTCACGGTTTTGAGATCACCGTCAACCGCGAGAAAGTGGACGCCAGCGAACCGGGCACTTACGTGGCGATCAAGCGCCAATGGAAGAATGGCGATCAAATCGAGATCACGATGCCTTTTGAATTGCACGAGGAAGGATTCGCGGATAACCCGAATCGGGTGGCGATTCTCGACGGCCCGCTGGTGTTGGCGGCGGCCATCGACCCGAAAGCGCCGCATCCGGAAATTGTGAGCGAGGCGGGAGCGTGGTTGAGCGCATTGCGGCCGCTGGCCAACGAAACCGCGGGCTTCGTTGGATTCACGTTTCGCGTTCCTGGGAAGGAAGAGCCGCAGACAATGCTTTTGCAGCCGTTCTACAAAATTTATCGGCGCAATTACGAAGTGTATTGGGACATAATTTCGCCGTGAGCGAGACTTTTGACGTCATTATCGCCGGCGCGGGAATTATTGGCGCGGCGTGCGCGGCGGAATGCGTGAGGGGCGGGCTTAAGACGCTGGTCCTGGATCGCGGCGTTCTCGCGGGCGGGACAACGTCCGCCGGGATGGGGCATATCGTGCTGATGGACGATTCGCCGGCGCAGTTTGCGTTGACAGAGTATTCGCGCCGATTGTGGCTGCAAGCGCGCGACGAGCTTCCCGACGATGTCGAATACGAAGTGTGCGGAACATTGTGGGTGGCGGCGGACGACGAGGAAATGGCCGAGGCGCGCCGCAAGGCGCAATATTTCGCTGACCGGCAAATCCGCGTGGAACTTCTTGATGGCGAAGGCGCGCGCCGCGCGGAGCCGAATCTGCGGCCCGGCCTGGCCGGTGGATTGCGCGTCGTGGACGATGGCGTCCTTTTTCCTCCGTGCGCCGCGCGGTTTTTTATGGACGAAGCGCTTCGGCGCGGATCCGAATTTCGGCCCAACTGCACCGTAAAAGAATTCCTGCCGGAAGGCGGTGTGACGTTGGTCGATGGATCGCGCATCAGCGCGGGACGCAGCGTGAACGCGGCGGGCCCGTGGTCGCCCGAGTTGATGCCGGGAGTTCCTGTGCGCAAGCGCAAGGGCCACCTTGTCATCACGGACCCTCATCCCGGCTTCGTTCACCAACAGATTGTGGAGTTGGGTTATCTCAAAAGCGCTCATTCGATCAACAAGGACTCCGTCGCGTTTAACATTCAGCCGCGCCGTTCGGGGCAACTGTTGATCGGTTCCTCCCGGCAATTTGACGCGGCCGGAACGGAAGTGGATCATGAAATTTTGAACCGCATGCTGGCGCGCGCGGCCGAATACATGCCGTCGCTCGAAAAGATTTCCGACGGCCGCGTCTGGACGGGCCATCGCGCAACGACGCCGGATAAACTTCCACTGATTGGCCCGAGCATCGCGCATAACCGCATTTGGCTCGCCACCGGACACGAAGGGCTTGGCATCACAACTTCGCTCGGCACGGGGCGTTTGCTGGCCGACATGCTTCTCGGCCGCAAGCCGGAGATTCCCGCGGAGGCATATGCGCCCGGGCGCTTTGCATAAAAAATTTCATTCCATTGGAGTTTTATTTCGGATTTCTTCAAAAAAGCGCCCGAAACTCCAACGGTTGGATTTTCTTTCCGCTCTGAATGTGCTCCAATCAAGCCGGATGAAGAGCGATATGGCAATCAAGAGTGATCGAAACCCGGAGTAACGATGGACCTTATTACCATTCATGTGCTGTTGGTTGTTTTCGTCGCGACACTGATTCGGTCGGCGTTGGGATTCGGCGAGGCGCTGGTTGCCGTTCCGCTGCTGGCGTTGCGCATTCCGGTCAAAGTCGCCGCGCCGCTGGCGGTGCTCATTTCGGTAATGGTCGCGGGAGTGATTGTCGCGCAGGATTGGCGGAAGATCGAAATGCGAAGCGCGGCTTGGCTGGTCGTTTCATCCTTGTTTGGAATTCCGCTGGGGCTGCTGCTGCTCACACGCGCCAACGGTCACGTGGTAAAGATGATTCTCGGAATTATCATCGCCGGTTTTTCGATATACTCGCTGACGGCCAAAAAGACGTTGCATCTCGAGAAAGACCATCCAGTGTGGCTCCTCGGCTCCGGGTTTTGCTCCGGAATCCTTGGAGGAGCTTATGGCATGAACGGGCCACCCCTGGCGGTGTATGGCTCGCTTCGCCGATGGTCGCCGCAACGCTTTCGCGCGACTCTCCAAGGTTATTTCCTGTTGGCGAGTCTGGTCGGGCTGATCGGCTACGTTGCGGTGGGCCTTTGGGTGCCCGCCGTGACGCGATATTTTCTGTTTTCGCTCCCGGTTGTGTTTGCGGCAATTATGATCGGGCGCGCGCTCAATCATCGGCTGCGCGGGGACGGTTTTTTCCGATACGTTTACGCCGGGCTGATTGTGATCGGCGCTGTCCTCGTGATTCAGGCATGTTTGACTTAAAATGAAAAAGAACTTTCCAAATCTGTCAAAACTAAGCGCACTGGCCCTTGCCGTCGCTTTTATCCTGGCTGGCTGCGGGAAAAGCGAGACGCCCGTTGTCGTCGTTTATACCTCGCAGGACGAAGTCTTTGCCGAGCCTATCCTCAATGAATTTGAAAAGGAAACGGGCATTCAGGTCCGCGCCGTTTACGACAGCGAGGCCGTCAAAACAGTTGGCCTGGTAAACAGATTGTTGACGGAACGCTCCAATCCGCAGTGCGACGTTTTCTGGAACAACGAGGAATTCCGCACCCGCCAGTTGGCGGCCAAAGGCGTTTTCCGCGAAACCAACGCCTGGACGCATCTGGGCTATCGCACGCGCCGCATTGTCATCAACACGAATGTGATTGCGATGGCAAATCCGCCGCGGACGTTTAGCGACGCGACGAACGAAATCTGGCGCGGCAAGGTAGCGCTGGCGTATCCGCTATTTGGCACGACAGCGACGCATTTCCACGCCTTGCGCCAGTATTGGGGGCCGGAGAAGTGGGAAAATTGGTGTCGCGCGCTGGCGGCGAACCAGCCGTTTTTGGTCGATGGCAATTCGGTCGTCGTCAAAATGGTTTCGCGCGGCGAGGCGTGGTGGGGGTTTACGGATTCCGACGACATCGCCGGGGCGCGGCGCGAGGGGTTTCCGGTTGCGGCGCTGCCCACGACCGATGAAACGTTGTTCATTCCAAATACAGTCGCAGTTGTTCGCAATTGCCCGCATCCCGATGCGGCCGAGAAACTTTACGAATTTATTTCAGACGCAAAAGTTTCGGCAAAGTTGGTGGAATTGCACGCGTTGGAGGGATCAACTTTACCTCCCGCGACCGCCGCGACTGGCCTCAAGGTGGATTGGGACAAGCTGCTGGAAAACCTGGACGTCGTTACCGAGAAAACGAAGGCGATCTTTCTTAGGTAACGATGCAGTTGACACGGCAAAAGTCTCGCGCAGAGAAAAATAAAAGAAAATTGAGAACTGGAGTTTAAGGCCGTTTGAGAATCTTGTCGAAAATTTCGGTTTCTTCGATTTCGATGCGGCCGGAATCCGGCGTGCTTGGACGGGGGGCGGCGGGACGTGACGCTGTGGGGTGGGGAATGGTGCGAGACAAGGGGGAAACGGGCGCAGCGGGCATGGCGACGGGTTCGTCGCTTTCGATTTCTGGATCGCGCGAGGCGGTATGGAAATTTGCGCGCTTGTCCAGCCACGTCCGGTAACGTTGAAAGGTCCACATCCCATCCGCGGCGCCGGTTTCAAGCGTGGAGATGATTTTGAAAAATTCCCGCGTCCGGATGTAATTCTTTATCGGCAGCGTCGCCATCAGGACTTCGCATTCCGGCACGCACATGCCCAGTGAAGGACGGAATTGCAGCCGTTGCGAGACCGCGCCGATCAGGCAATCCGCCAACTGTGCGGCGACGTTGTTTTGAATTTCCGGCGGGAACGCCCCGACGACGCGTTGCAAGGCTTCCGCGCAATTGGAGGAGTGGACCGTTGCCAAAACCAGGTGGCCAGTCTCCGCCGCGGCGAGAGTCAGGCGCATCGTTTCGGGATCGCGCATTTCGCCGACCATGAGAACGTCCGGGTCTTCCCGCAGGCTGTCGAGCAACGCCTGCTCGAAACTCGGCGTGTCGCGGCCCACTTCGCGCTGGCGAATAAAGGCCTTGCGCGGACGAAAGGTGAATTCAATCGGATTCTCAATCGTAACGATGTGGCGCGCCTCGGTCAGATTGATGGTTTGTATCAGAGCGGCCAGAGTTGTCGTTTTGCCGCAGCCAGTCGGACCGCTGATGAGCACCAGCCCGTTCGGATGATTGACAAGATTTTTGAGGTCCGGGAGCAGATTCAACGATTCGATTGTCGGTTGAAAAGCGGGCAAAAGCCGGATGGCAAACCCAATGCCGCGCGAAGTGTGGAAAATATTGATGCGGCAGCGCACTCCCTCCATGTTGCGGGAAAGATCGAAGGAGCGGCGTTGTTCAAAATGCGGCCAATGATCCGGGCCAATCATCTGCCGCGCCCACTCGAGACTTAGTTCGCCGGTGACAGCTTCGCCGGCGGACCGGAGGTTGCTTCGCACCCGCAGCATCGGCGCCAGGCCCGGTTCGATGTGCAGGTCGCTTGCTCCCTCGCTTTTGGCGAGGGAGATAAGATCGCGCAGATTCAAACCGCGAAATTATTGGGCGTCAATTTTGCTGAGGACAATGGTCTTCTTGCCGTCCTTGTCTTTGACAACTCCGGTTGCGACCACTTTTTCAGGCCCATGGCAAATGTTCTTGTGGAACGCCTTTGCGACATCGTTGTTGTCCGCGTAATAGACCGTGCCGTCAGCGGTGCGGATGGCAGTGCTGCATTTGGCGGTTTCGTGCAGCTCGCATTTGGTGCAGAGGGCGTCGCCCTTGATGGTTTGTTCGTCCGCCGCGCGGATCGAAGTAACGAACGTGGCGACAAACGCCGTGACAATAATCGCTCCAAGGATTTTCTTCATAATCATATATGTTTAACAGTTCTCGTTTGGGGACCGTGACCACAGCCTAACATGGATTTTTTCTTCCGCAAACTGTTAAAATAGCGATTTCAGGCCGCGACCGGAGCGGCGGATTGGACGGCGCGCGACGCCGCCAAATCGACTTTCCGCTGGCGCAGGCTCTTGAAGAATTCAAAACCCTCGCGGCAACGACGGACGAAAATGTCCTTGTCCTCGAGCATTGTTTTGATGATCCGCAAAATCGGCTTGGGACGAAGATAATAGGCGCGGTAAAAGCGGTCCACCGCCTCGAAAATTTCGTCTTTGTTCAAACCAGGATATTCCAGCGAACTTTGTTGGAAACCGTCGTTGTGGACGATGTCCGTCTTGTCTTTATTGGAAAACCATCCGTTTTGCCGCGCCATATCGAACAGTTCCGTTCCAGGATACGGCGCAGCGAGTGAAACCTGGATGCTGAAGACGTCCAAATCCATCGCGTAACGAATCGTCTGTTCGATGGTATCCCTTGTTTCGACGGGCAGGCCGAGGATGAAAGTGCCATGAATGACCACGCCCGCTTTGTGGCAGGCCTTGGTGAAGCGGCGCGCTTCCTCCAACTGAATTCCTTTTTTGATCCGGTTGAGGATTTCCTGGTTGCCGCTTTCGTAACCGACCAGAAACAGGCGCAGCCCGGAATCCTTGAAAGATTTGATGGTGTCGTAATCGAGGTTCGCGCGGCTGTTGCACGACCATGTCAAACCCAACGGGGCCAGCTTCTTCGCGATTTCGCGGGCGCGCGGCAAATTCGCCGTGAACGTATCGTCATCGAAGAAAAATTCCTGGACCTGGGGGAAAATCTTTTTCGCGCGCGCCATTTCCCCAGCGACGTTTTCCGGCGAACGAACCCGGTATTTGTGCCCGCCGATCGTTTGGGGCCACAGACAAAACGTGCATTGGGCCGGGCAACCGCGCCCGGTGTAAAGGCTCAGGTAAGGGTGCAACAGGTAGCCGATAAAATACTTCTCGATCTCGAGGTCGCGCTTATAAGTATCGACGACCCACGGAAGCGTATCCATGTTGGAAATCATCTCCCGTTCCTTGTTGTGGACAATTTTGCCCTCCGGCGTGCGATACGAGAGGCCGTCGATCTGCGAAAGCGGCCGGCCTTCCGCCACTTCTTTGCAGGTGAAATCAAATTCCTTCCGCCCCACCCAGTCAATCGCCGTGGAGGCCTTCAAAGTTTCCGTCGGCAAGACCGCCGCGTGCGCTCCCACAAAACCGATTTTGGTGTCGGGCCTTTGCTCTTTGATCGCCGCGGCGACTTTGGAGTCGTTTTTCAGAGACGGCGTGGAAGTGTTGATGATGACGTGATCGTAATCGCGCGCGATTTCCAGACATTTTTTGATGTCGATGTCGTGCGGCGGGCAATCCAGCAATTTGCTGTTCGGGACGAGGGCCGCGGGCTGCGCGAGCCATGTGGGATACCAAAACGACGTGACTTCGCGCCGCGCCTGATAGCGCGAACCCGCGCCGCCGTCAAAACCGTCAAAACTCGGAGGGGACAAAAACAACGTTTTCATTCTTCGTGCTACTGAAAAAAGGACGCTCCTTACTCGGATACCGGGTTCTTCTTGGCACCGGCGATTTTCGCAAGGAGTTCCTCCTTTTGGGAAGAATCTCCCGTGCCGCATGCGCCGGCGGGCGAATTGATCGCCGCCTTGGCTTCAGCCAGATGGCCTTTGCCAATCGAAACTCCATTAAAGGCGTTGACCGATTTGCCCGCGTAATAAGGCTTCGGCTTCGCCCCAAAGTTAAACGCGAAATTCTGGAACATATCCCGCGGACTTCCGCTCAGGGCGATGCTCTGTTCGTAGCCGCAATGGACCATGCAGTTTTCGCAACGCGGGTCGCGCGCCACGCCGTCCACCACGCCGTACTTGTTCCAATCGACTTTTTCCAGCATCTCCTGATAGGCGGGATAATGGCCATCGGTCATCAGGTAGCAGGGGGCCTTCCAGCCGCGAATGTTGCGGGTGGGAATCGCCCATGCGGTGCATGTCAATTCCCGTTTGCCGGCGAGGAATTCCTGGTAACCCGGCGTGCCGAAAATTGTGAAACGTTCGCCCCATTCCTGGATTTTGGCGAACTTCTCGCGCGTCATCTTTCGGGTCAAAAAGAAGTCCTCGGGCTGTTTGCCAAGGCGCTTGACCATGTCTTTTTTGGCGGCGTCGTATTCGTATCCGGGCGAAATGGTGTGGCCATCGACTTCCATCGAGGAGAAAAACTCAAACATCTGCTCCAATTCCGCCGAGTCGGTTTCTTTATAGACAGTCGTATTGGTGGCGACCTGGTAGCCGACGATTTTGGCCATGCGAATGGCCTCGACGCATTCCTTGAACACGCCCTCGCGCTCGACGATCAAGTCGTGCGTGTATTCCAGGCCGTCAATATGAACGTTCCAGTACATCCACTTCGTCGGGCGGATCACCGGCCTGCCATCGGATTTTCCTTTGCGAATCGTCTCGATGTCCTTTTGCGAAATCAGCTTTTGTTCCAGGAGTTTGGCGAGCATCGGCTCCGAGCCGGCGTTATAAACGCTGGCCAGGTAATCCTTCATCTTCTTGCGCATCGATGTCCCGTTGGTGCAGACATACACAATACGTCCCTGGCCGAGCAAACCAGCCACCAGCTCCTCGATCTTTGGGTAGATCAGCGGTTCACCGCCGCAAATCGAAACCATCGGCGCATCGCACTCCGTGGCGGCGCCGAGGCAATCCTCCAGCGACATCATGTCTTTGAGGCTGGTGGAGTATTCCCGTATTCGCCCGCACCCCGTGCAAGTGAGATTGCACGTGTGGAGAGGTTCCAGTTGAAGCACGACGGCGAACTTTGGCGTCCGCCGCAGCTTATGTTTGACAATGTGCGCGGCGATCTTCGCCGTCAACGCGAGTGGAAAACGCATAGTTTTTTAGTTTGCCAAGGCCAAATCCCAATTGGTCGAGACCTGTGTCGGTTGAGGAGGAGTTTGCCCGGGGGGCTTCTTGGAACTGGCCAGACCCGGCAAAAAGAACATCAATGGCGAAAAAGCTGGAGTGGCGTTAAACCCGCCACAGCCGGTGCAGACAAAAAGCACGACAGCCAGCATCGCGAAAGACTTGAGTATTAAACCGACCTTCACTTCGGCAACTATATAGTCCTTTGCGCGGATGGCAACTGATTATTCTTGAGAGGGAATCCCCTACAAGCGCCGATGAAGAAGTTGCTTTATTTTCCAAAGCAGCTATTTAAGCACGCAACGTCATGAAAGTCGTCATATTGTGTGGAGGCAAAGGCACCCGGCTGCGGGAGGAAACTGAGTATCGGCCCAAACCAATGGTGCCGATTGGGAATCGACCGATCCTCTGGCACATCATGAAAATCTACGCGGGGTTTGGATTCAAGGAATTCGTCCTTTGTCTCGGTTATAAGGGCGAGATGATCAAGGACTTCTTTCGCAATTACCACTGGATGACCAGCCACGTCACTTTGCGTTTGGGCGCTCAATCCGACACCACTTTTCATAATCACCACGATGAAGAGGATTGGACTGTCACCCTGGCCGACACAGGCGAGGAAACCCTTACCGCCGGACGCATCCGCCGGATCAAACAGTTTATTGGGGACGATCCGGAATTCTTCCTCACGTACGGCGACGGGGTGGGGGACATTGATATTGCCGGGTCGCTGGCGTTTCATCGCAAGCATGGGAAACATTTGACGGTCACGGCTGTCCGGCCGCCGGGGCGTTTCGGCGAATTGGGAATCGGGCCCAACGGGATCGTCCGCGAATTCAACGAAAAGCCACAGGCCGCGGAAGGGCGCATCAATGGCGGGTTCTTTGTCGCCTCCCGCGAGATTTTTAACTATTTGGACGACGACGCGGATCGGATTATGTTTGAGCAAAAGCCGGTGCAGGCGATTGCAAAGGAAGGGCAGTTGGTGGCGTTCCCGCACGACGGCTTTTGGCAGCCGATGGACACGTTTTCGGAATATAGTTTGTTGAATCGTTTGTGGGCCGAGGGCAAGGCGCCCTGGAAAACCTGGAAGCCATGACCCTTTTCGGTTCCGCATTCACGGGCAAGAGAGTTCTTGTCACCGGGCACACTGGTTTCAAGGGGGCTTGGCTTTGCGAGTGGTTGCTCGGCCTCGGGGCGCACGTCACCGGACTCAGCCTGCCGCCTGAAACGGAGCCTTCCTTGTTTTCGGAATTGGGGTTGAACCGGCGGGTTCGGCACGTCGTTGGCGATATTCAGGAGCCGGCTGTTTTAACCAAAATTGTCAACAAGAGTGAACCCGATTTCGTTTTTCATCTGGCTGCGCAGGCACTGGTGCGTGAGTCGTATGTCCGCCCGCGCGAAACGTTCAACGTCAACGGGATGGGGACCCTGCATTTGCTGGAGGCGCTCAGAAATCTCAAGAAGCCTTGCGCCGCTGTTTTCATCACAACGGACAAATGCTACGAAAACCGCGAATGGCATCACGGCTATCGCGAGGAAGACGCGCTGGGCGGCCGCGATCCTTACAGCGCCAGCAAGGCCGTCGCGGAATTGATCATCGCTTCCTACCGCAATTCCTTTTTCCAGAATCACCCAGTCAAAATCGCCAGCAGCCGCGCCGGAAATGTCATCGGCGGGGGCGATTGGGCCAAGGACAGGATCATTCCCGATTGCATCGACGCCCTTCAAAAGAAAAAGGCCATTGCCGTGCGCAATCGCCACGCGACACGGCCGTGGCAGCACGTTCTTGAGCCATTGAGCGGTTATCTTTGGCTTGCGGCGTCGCTGGCGGAGCCAAAATTGCGCAGGTGCGGACTTCCGCTGCTCGCCTCCGCTTTCAACTTTGGGCCCAACCGCGATTCCAATCGCACGGTCGCCGAGCTTGTCGAGGAAGTTCTGAAGCATTGGCCCGGCCGCTGGCAGGACCAAACCGATCCCAACGCCCCTCACGAAGCCGGCCTGCTGCAATTGTCCACCGACAAAGCCTACGCGTTGCTCCGCTGGTTTCCGATATGGTCGTTTTCCGAGGCAATCGGCGAAACTGTGGATTGGTATCGCGACGCCCAGCACCTCAAGGGCGCGAAGGAATTCCAAAAGCAAACCCAGGCGCAAATCGCCGAATACATTGAATCCGCGCGCGCCGCCCGCGCTCCCTGGACCACCGTGACATGATGTCTCCCGACGAATTACGATCAGAAATCCTGCTTTTGACACGCGAGTATTCGCGCCAGATGCACCAGGCCAATCTGCCCGGTTACGGCGAAGCCCCGGCCCGCGCGTTCACCGTGGGGAAAGACACTGTTCCCTACGCCGGCCGTGTTTTCACCGAGGACGAAGTCGCGGCCGCCATCTCCTCTACGCTCGATTTCTGGCTGACGCTTGGCAAGGAAGGCGAGGCTTTTGAGGAAGGACTGGCCACGTTCCTGGGCGTCAAGAAGAGCGTTTTGTGCAACTCCGGTTCCTCGGCGAATTTGCTCGCCGTCTCCGCGCTTTCAAGCCCCAAGCTTGGCAATCGCCGCCTCAAGCCCGGCGACGAAATCATCACCGTCGCCGCCGGATTTCCGACGACGATCGCCCCCATTATCCAGAACGGATTCGTCCCGGTTTTTATTGACAACGATCCCGCCACGTTAAACGGCAAAACGGAGCAGTTGGACGAAGCGTTTTCCCAGAGCAAAACCAAGGCCGTCATTTTTGCGCACACGCTGGGCAACCCTTTCAATCTTTCCGCCGTTGTCGATTTTTGCAAAAAGCACGAGCTTTGGTTGATCGAGGACAATTGCGACGCCCTCGGTTGCACGTATGACGGCAAACTCACTGGCACCTTCGGCGACCTTTCCACGCAATCCTTTTATCCGCCGCACCATTTGACTTTGGGCGAGGGCGGCGCGGTCAACATCGTCAACAGTTTGAAATTCAAGGCAATCGTGGAAAGCTTTCGCGATTGGGGCCGCGATTGCTGGTGCGCCAGCGGCATGGACAACACCTGCGGCAAACGCTTCGAGTGGAAGCTGGGCGAATTGCCCAAAGGTTACGACCACAAATACATTTACTCGCATCTCGGCTATAATTTGAAGCCGCTCGACATCCAGGCCGCCATTGGCCGCGTGCAATTGCAAAAGCTGCCACACTTCATCCAGGCGCGCATCGATAATTGGAACTATTTGCGCAACGGCCTGCGCGATTGCGGAGAGTTTTTGGATTTCATGCTCCCCACTCACGCCACCGCCTGGACGCCGGAGGGCTTCACCTGGGACGGCAGCGGCCATCGCACTGTCTGCTCATGGTTTGGGTTCATGCTGCGCGTAAAGCCCAGCGGGCCTTTCACGAAAGTCGCCTTCGCCCGTCATCTTGACAACAATAAAATCGGCAACCGGATGCTTTTCGGCGGCAACCTCCTGCGCCAGCCCGTCATGGTGCAATTGAAGAAGGACCGCCCCGAATCATTTCGCGTGGTTGGCAAGATGGAAGGCGCCGACAAAATCATGAACGAGGTGATTTTCATCGGCACTTATCCCGGCCTGACGCGCGAGATGCTTGATTATGTCATCGACATCATCCAAAAGTTTTGTCAGCGGAGGTAGGATCGTCGTCAGAACAAAAATCAGCCGCATGAAGATAAAGATTGCCACGCTTCTTCTGATGCTTTTGTCCGTCGTGCGTGGCATGGCCCAGCCCGCGACAATTTCCTTCACCAACAAAGCGGGTGAGGTTTTCAGCAACGTTACCGTCATCGGCTCTTCTCCGACTGAGGTCTATTACGAAGTTCCTGGCGGCGGGGACCGAATCAGGCTGGCCGATCTTCCTCCGCAACTTCAACAGGCGTTTCACTACGATCCCTCCAAAGACATCCCGAAGCCTTCTTCAGCGCCCCGGACAAATGCTGTTGCGCGACGCGCCGCGGCGCCGGTGGTTCCGCAATACGCGCCTGGACGCAAAATTATCGGCGGCTTCGGCTGGAAGCTGGGGCAAACTGTTCCGCCGGATTTTGAACTCTATCATGGCGCCGACGGCTCCGCCAGTTACGTGATGAACACGACAAATTTCCCTCCATTCGACAATGTTGATTTGAGCCTACTCGCCGACGGCCGCATTTACGCGATCTCCGCCTCCGGTTCGGCCGACGAGGATTTTGCAAAAGTAATTTTATCGACCCTTGTCAACAAATACGGACCGGCGAAAACCAACTGCGTCAACGGCTGGGAAACCGACACGATCACCGATGGATTTGCCACCATCGCGTGCGACATTGTCGTTTCCAATTCCATGATCATGCTGAGTTATCAGGACGACGCCCTGAAAAACCAGCACGAAGCCGAACAAAGAGCGCGCGACACCGCCGCAAAAAGCAAGGCCCTTAACGGGCTTTGACCGGCCTGCCTTTCCGGCTTGTTGCCAGGCGCGCGATGAAGTATGATGAAGCCATGAAATTACTGGAGCGGATCACGCTGGAACCTGGCAAATGCGGCGGACGGCCTTGCATTCGCGGCAAACGGATGCGTGTCACCGATATCCTTGACCTCCTTAGTCATGGAGCAAGCCACGAGGAGATTTTGGCGGATTATTCCTTTCTTGAACCTGAAGACATCCCGGCGGCCATTGCTTACGCTTCGCGATTGACAGATCACGTCGTGCTTACGAGCGCGTGAAGTTCCTGGTGGATAACCAACTCCGGGGTAGAGTCGAGCCTTGGTCAGGAAAAAACTGTGGTTGGCTTATGTCAGCGACAACTCCCCACTCCCTCGTTATCATCTCCCAACATTAAATATGTTATCCGCCGATCTCGACCATATTCTGGATCACACCCGGCCGCTTTGGGAGGAACTGCGGGGGCGGAGAATTTTCGTGACGGGTGGCACCGGTTTCTTTGGTTGTTGGCTTTTGGAAAGTTTCGCCTGGGCCAACGAACGGTTGTCCCTCGGCGCGCAAATGGTTGTCTTGACACGCAACCTTCAAAGTTTCGGCGCAAAAGCCCCCCATCTTTCACGGCGTTCCGACATCCATTTTCACATCGGCGACGTTCGCGATTTCAAATTTCCAGAGGGCGCATTCTCCCACGTCATCCACGCCGCAACCGAAGCCAGCGCAAAACTTAACGACGAATCTCCGTTGCTGATGCTCGATACGATCATCGAGGGAACCCGCCGCGCGCTTGATTTTTCCGTCGAGTGCGGCGCAGAAAAATTTCTTCTGACAAGCTCCGGCGCAGTCTATGGCAAACAGCCGCCTGAGATGATTCACGTCCCGGAAGATTACGCAGGCGCGCCGGACTGTTCCAATTCCCAGTCCGCTTATGGCGAAGGCAAGCGCATCAGTGAATTGTTGTGCGCGAGTTATTCTCAGCGACGCGGCCTCCAAACAAAGATTGCCCGGTGTTTCGCTTTCGTAGGCCCTTATCTTCCATTGGATACCCATTTCGCGATTGGGAATTTCATTCGCAACGCGATGGCGGCAAAGCCGATCATCATTAAGGGAGATGGCACGCCGTATCGCTCGTACCTCTACGCCGCCGACCTGGCGATTTGGCTGTGGACGATTCTGTTTCGAGGCGCGAGCAATCGTCCTTACAACGTCGGCTCCCGCAATCCATTGACGATCGCCGAGACCGCCGCGGCGGTGAGCGCGGCGTTGCCGGGCGGGGTTGCGGTTAACGTGTTGCAGAAGCCGGAGTCGGGTAAATCTCCCCAACGCTATGTCCCTGAAACCGCGCGCGCGCAAAACGAACTCGACCTTGCCGAGTGGGTCAAACTGGATGAGGCCATTCGCCGCACCGCTCAATGGCATGCGGGCCAAGATAACATTTGAAATCATCGCGGCGGCGGTGTACTCACAGCCGCTTAAGAACAAATTAGATGAAGCGAGTTGCCGATTATATTTTTGATCATTTGGCGGGCGTCGGGACAAAACACGTCTTTGTTTTGACCGGCGGCGGCGCGATGTTTCTGAATGACGCCTTGGGCAAATGTTCCCGGATACAGTATGTCTGCTGCCATCACGAACAGGCCTGCGCAATGGCCGCGGAAGCTTATGCGCGTGTGTCGGGGCGTGTCGGTGTGGTCAGCGTTACCACCGGCCCCGGCGGCATCAACGCCCTTAACGGCGTCTTCGGCGCGTACACGGATTCCATCCCGATGCTCATTATTTCGGGGCAGGTAAAGTTGGAAACCTGCATGGCGTCGTATCAACTTCCCAATTTGCGCCAGCTTGGCGATCAGGAAGTGGACATCATTCGGATGGTCAAGGGCATCACCAAATACGCCGTGTTTGTGAATGATCCGAAGACAATCCGCTATCATTTGGAAAGAGCGCTTCACCTCGCCGAATCCGGCCGTCCCGGTCCGTGCTGGCTGGACATTCCCGTGGACGTGCAATCGGCGCTGATCGACCCGGACACCCTCAAGGGTTACGATCCAAAGGAGGATGATCAGCCGTGGAAGGCAACGAATCTTGAAACGGTCTGCCGGGATATTCTCGGCCGCATCAGGAAAGCAAGCCGCCCGGCTATTCTTGCGGGCACCGGAGTCCGCCTTGCCGGAGCCGTGGAACTGTTTGAAACCATCACGCGCAAGTTGGGAATCCCCGTTACAACCGCCTGGACTGCGCACGATCTGGTGCCGAGCGACAGCCCGCTGTTCTGCGGCAGGCCCAGCAGCCTCGGAGATCGGCCCGGAAATTTTTGTGTCCAAAATGCGGACCTGCTTCTCATTTTGGGATCGCGCCTGAACGTCAGGCAGGTCAGCTACAATTGGAAGGACTTTGCGCAGAACGCCTGCAAAATCCACGTCGATATCGACCCGGCTGAATTAGACAAACCGACCGTCAAACCGGATGTACCCGTTGTTGCGGACTTGAGGGATTTCCTGCGCGAGTTGAACCGTCAGATCGACGCCGCCCAAACGGACAGCCGGGCGCACGCCGATTGGCTGGCTTGGTGCCGCAAGAGAGTCGCCCGGTACCCGGTTGTCACGGAGAAGCAAAAGGAAGCGGGCGCGCCCATCAACCCTTACCATTTTTTGGATGTCTTGATCCGCAAGCTGTCGGGCGAAGACATCATTGTGTGCGGCGACGGCACCGCGTGCGTCGTTCCGTTTCAAGTCGCACAGATCAAGAAGGGCATGCGCCTGTTCTGCAATTCCGGCGACGCATCCATGGGCTATGACCTTCCGGGTTCGATCGGCGCGGCCTTTGCCGGCGATGGGCGGCGAGTCATTTGTCTCGCCGGCGACGGGAGCGGCCATTTGAATATCCAGGAACTGCAAACGATCAAGCACCACAACCTGCCCATCAAGATTTTTATTCTGAACAACGGCGGTTATCTTTCGATGCGCCTGACGCAGGGAAGTTTTTTTAAGGGCAATTTCATAGGTGAAAGTGCGCGCAGCGGAATTTCGTTTCCGGATTACGTCAAAGTGGCGAAGGCGTACGGGTTGCCCGCGACGAAAATCGAATCCGCCGATTTCGCCGCGCAAATCGACGAATTCCTCGCCGCTCCCGGTCCGGCGCTGTGCGAAGCAATGCTCGATACCGGGCAAGGCTTCGAACCGCGGTTGAGCGCGCGGCAGTTGCCCGATGGCAAGATTGTAACGCCGTCGTTCGAGGACATGGCGCCGTTCCTCAGCCGTGAGGAACTTGCGGAAAATATGCTTCCGCCTTTGCCCCGCCAGCCATGAGTCGCAAGCGCAAAGCCTTTATCACGGGTGGCGGTCGCGGCATTGGCGCGGCCATCGCCAAAGAATTGGCCCGTCGCGGCTTTGAGATATGGGCTCCCGTTCGCGCGGAACTGGACCTTGCCGACCCCGCTTCCATCAAGCGCTTTACCGAAGCGCACCGCGCCGACGTGGATGTGCTTGTGAACAACGCGGGCATCAATTTTCTCAAGGCCATACCAGAATTGGATTCAGCCGTTTGGATGCAAATGCAGCAAGTCAATCTTGCCGCTCCGCTGGCTTTGATTCAATGGGCCGTCCCTTTCATGCGGGAACACGCATGGGGGCGAATCCTAAACATCAGTTCGATTTTCGGCATTGTGACCAAAGAGAAGCGCTCCGCCTATTCGATGACCAAGGCCGCCCTCAACGCATTGACACGCAGCGCCGCCGTCGAATTTGGTCCTGATGGCGTATTGGTCAACTCGCTTTGTCCGGGTTACGTGGATACAGAAATGACCAGCAGAAATAATTCGCCGGCTGATCTTGAGAAAATCAAGAGCGCCATTCCGTTGCGCCGCCTGGCGGTGCCTGAGGAGTTGGCGTCCGTGGCCGGCTTTCTTTGCTCGGAGGAAAATAATTACATAACGGGCCAGGCCGTGGTCGCGGACGGTGGATTTTCCTGTCAATAATCTATGATGGAAATTCAAAGCCGAAGCCATCCCTACACCGTCGAGGAGTTTCCCGATCTCAAAACAGTTTTGCGCAATTTTCAGCAAACGCCCGGCATTTATTGCCTCGCCGACAAGCGGGTCTTTTCCCTTTACGCCCAGGATTTTTCGGAAGCGTTGCCGCCGGAAAAAGTTTTGCAGATCGAGGCCGGCGAGGAACAGAAGTCATTCGAGGTTCTGGCCCCCATATTTGTCTGGCTCCTGAAAAATGGATTGCGCCGCGACGGCTGCCTTCTGGTGGTTGGGGGAGGGGTGTTGCAGGACATTGGCTGCTTTATCGCGTCTGTTCTTTTTAGAGGAATTCGGTGGGAATTGGTTCCCACCACGTTGCTGGCGCAATGCGACAGTTGTATCGGCAGCAAAAGTTCCATCAATATCCAATCCTACAAAAACCAAATTGGCACCTTTTATCCGCCGCACCGCGTTTGCATGACTTTCGATGTCCTGCGCACGTTGCCCTGGGACGAATTGCGCTCCGGGTTGGGTGAGGCGATCAAACTGCACCTGCTCACGAGCGAGGAAGATTTCCGCGGCCTCATGTCGGATTTGGATTCACTGCCCGGCAACGAACAAGTCCTCCCTAAATGGATCATGCATTCGCTGGAAATCAAAAAAGCCTACATCGAAAAGGACGAGTTGGACAAAGGCGTCCGCAATCTTCTCAACTACGGCCACACATTTGGCCACGCCTACGAATCCGCCTCTCACTACGCAATACCTCACGGCATCGGTGTCACGTTGGGGATGCTCACCGCAACATTCGTCTCCTCGCAATTGGGCTGGGTCACGCCCGCCTATTTCCACGATTTGCGCGAGCGGCTGCGACGCTGGTATCAGCCCTATGAACAGAAATTGAAGGTCCTCGAACTCAACGCCATTTTGACGGCCATCAAACACGACAAAAAGAACACCCGCGATTCCGTCAATTGCATCCTCACGCGCGGCGCGGGCCAAATGGAAAAACACGGCGTCAACCTCGATCAGCAACTGCGCCCGTGGATCGCGCGGTTCATTTCAAGCGAATGTTGAGCGCCCGCCAGGAAATTATCTTTTTTTCCGCGCCGCAACGGCGTAAAATCCCAATGCCTTAGAGACATTTTATGAATCGCGACATATTTGAAGACCTGTTTGTTCTGGAGATGACCAACAACCATCTGGGGAGCCTCGACCGTGGTCTCAAGATTATCGAGCAGCACGCCCGCATTGCTCGATTCAACAATGTCCGCGTCGCCATCAAGCTTCAGTTCCGCGACGTCGAAAGTTTCGTGCACAAGGATTTTCGCGATCGCTCGGACATCCGCTATATCCGCCGGATCACCGAGACGAAAATGTCCAAGGCCGACTACGAAACTATGGTCAACGCCATCCGCAAATACGGCTGCATTCCCATGTCCACTCCGTTCGACGAAAAATCGGTCGATTGGTGTGTCGAGTTCGGCATGCCCATCATTAAAGTGGCCAGCGCCGACAGCAACGACTGGCTCTTGCTGGAAAAAATCGCCAAAACCAAAAAGCCGGTCATTGTTTCCGTCGGCGGCCTTTCCCTCAAGGACATGGACGACATGGTGACGTTCTTCGAGAACCGCAACATTCCCATGGCCATCAACCATTGCGTTGCCGCCTACCCGCATGAAGATTCCGAGTGCGAATTGAGCCAGATCGATTTTCTGATGAAGCGGTATCCCAATCACACCATTGGATATTCCTGCCACGAGTATCGCGATTGGATGTCCTCACTTCTGATCGCTTACGCCAAGGGAGCGCGCACGTTTGAGCGCCACATCGATATCGAAGAGGGCGGGGCGCCTGTGGCGAAATATTCCTCCTTGCCCCTGCAAATCGACACCTGGTTCAAATCATTCCATAAAGCCAAGGAGATGATTGGCAATTCCGAATCCCACCGCAAAATGCCGATGGAAAAGGAAACAACCTATCTCGATTCCTACGTCCGCGGCGTTTACGCGAAGACCGATTTAAAGGAAGGTCTTCAATTGTCGGAAGAAGACATCTACATGGCGATCCCGCTGCAAAAGGGGCAGATTTCCTCGCGCGAATTGATGCTCGGACGCTACGGCCACCACATGATCAAGGCCTGCAAGAAGGACCAGCCGATCACGATCGATATGCTCGATACTCCCTACGCCCATTCAGAGGAAATGAAGAAAACGATCTACGAGCGGGGCCTCGATCCGAATCCGCCGCCCAAAACCCAGGCGTAACTCAATGTTGTATCGCCATTCCGACCGCGAGCAGCAATTGGTCCGCGCTGAACGGCTTGCCCAGGTTGAAGCAGTGCTCTCTCTTAATTCGTAGAACCTGCTCGGTGTCATATTTTGACCCGCTCGCGATGATCACCGGAATGTCCGGCCGCATTTGTTTGATCGCGTGGACAGCGCCCATCCCGTCCAGGTACGGCATGTCAGTATCGGTGACCAAAACCCTGATTTCGCGGGAGTGTTCCTTAAACCGGGTAATTCCCTGTTCTCCATCCTGAGCTGTGACCACCCGGTAATTGTAAGTCTCCAATGTGGTCTTTGTCAGTTCGCGCACAGCTTCTTCGTCCTCAATCACCAGGATCAATTCGCCATGGCCCGTCGGCAATTGAACCTCCTCGTCGCTGATTTCGTGGTCGTCCGTCGTCGATTCAAGGGCGCGAAAATAAATTCTGAATTCCGTTCCGTGCCCAAGTTCGGTTTTGATGTCAATACAACCGCCGTGCTGTCTCACAATTCCGGCCACGGTGGACAGCCCCAGCCCCGTTCCCTTGTCCGGCATTTTCGTCGTGAAAAACGGCTCGAAAATGCACGGCAGCACTTCCGGTGGAATTCCCGTGCCGGTGTCCGCCACGGAAAGCAATACATACGGCCCGGGCGCGGTTTTCAAGTCCGCGGCGGCGGCTTCATCAAGCCTGGCGTTTTCAGCCGAGACAGACAGGCGGCCTCCCTTGGGCATCGCATCCCGCGCATTAACGCACAAATTCAACAAGACCTGGTGCAATTCCGTCGCGTCGCCGGGAATTTGCCAAAGCCCCTCATTCCCAGATTTGACCGAGATCGAAATCGACTTTGGAAAGGTGTCTCTGAGGATTTTTGCCATCTCGCGCACGACGTTGCTCACCGAAACAGGCCCGCTTCGGCCATGTCCGCGAGCGAACCCGAGAATTTGTTTGACCATCCCCGTCGCCCGTTGGGCGCTGGAGGTGATCACGTCCAGAAACCTTTCCCGGACCGCTTCGTCATCGCAGTTCTTCAGCAGCTCGACGCTCATCAGGACCGGCGCCAGCGCGTTATTCAAATCATGGGCGATGCCTCCAGCCAGCGCTCCAATGCTGTCCATGCGCTGCGCCCTGAGAAAGGCCGCCTCGAGTTTTTTCTTTTCGTCACGCTCTTCGGCCTCGTGCAAAGCCCGGCGAATGGCCGGCACCAGCCGGGCCAGTCGCTGTTTCAAAATGTAATCTGTCGCCCCGCCTTTGAGGCTTTCGACGGCCTGCGCGTCGTCCAGCATCCCCGAAAGCATGATAATGGGCGTCAGCGGTTGAATCTCCCGCGCGAAACGCAACGCCGAGAATCCGTCGTAACCGGGAATCCCGTGATCGCAGAGAATCAGGTCGAATTGATTTTCGGTTAAGGCGTTTTCAAATCGGGGCTTGTTCGGCGCCACGGTGACATCACAACGCAGCCCCTCGTCATCCATCAGGATATGGATTAACTGAGCGTCCGCCGCCGAATCTTCCAGGTGAAGAATGCGAACACATTCTCGCTTTTCTTTGGCAATTGCGCTGTTCCTCATCGAATCCACAAAATCTCAAGTCTATTATCGGCGCCTCCGGCAATGACCTTTAATCGGGAAATATAATGCAGACAATGAGTTAACTTTGTCCTTCGGCATCGCGCGCCATCAGCCAAAGGGCATCGGACAAACGGTTGAGGAAAATAATGATTTCGCCGTTTTGAAGCTCTCCGGCTTGCCTCAACGCGCACGCTCGCCGCTCCGCTCGCCGGCACGTCGTCCGCGCGACGTCCAAGGCAGCCGAGGTCGGGTTGGCCCCGGGCGTTGCCCATCCCTTGAAAGAAATGTTCCGCGACTCAATTTCCCTCACAATCGCATCCAGCTTCGCCGTCAGTTCCGGCGTGACCGTCGAAAAGCCGTCCTTAACGTAACGCGGCAGGTCTTCGGGAGCCGTCGCCAATTCCCCCATCAGTAGCACGAGGTCTGTCTGGATGCGGATCAATTGGCGGCCCAACGCGCTTTCCGGCGCCAAGGCCCGGACGGTCCCGATCGCGGCGTTGAGTTCATCGACCGCCCCGTAGGCTTCCACGCGAGGATGGCACTTGGAGAGCCGCCGGTTGTACATCAACCCGGTCGTTCCATCGTCTCCGGTTCTGGTGGCAATTGACATTTGTTTGCGTGGCGTTATGCTCGCCCAAAATCGGTATGAATTTCAAATTGATTCTTAAGTCGTTGGTGATAATCGCCGTGCTGGCACTGTTGGTGATCATGGGAATGAACAACCGTCAAACGGTCACATTGTCCATGCCAAACATCCTCCCCCGGACCCAGGCACAACCGGCCGCATTGATGTATTTCGCGTTTTTCGGGCTGGGTTTTCTCGTTGGCGCAATCCTCATGACCGGCAGCGGCGGCGGCAAAAAGAGCGGTGGCGGCGGAAAATCCAAGGCGCAGACTTAGTCCGCCCTTTTCGCCTGGAAGGCCGACGACAAGGGCAATTCTGTTCTCAAGAGCAAAGACAAGAAGGTCATACTCTCCGCCAATTTCTTTTTCCTTGAGTTCCAAATAGAAGTTTTCCTTTCCTTCCGGAGCAACCGTTTTTTGTCAAAATTTGAACTTGGAAATTGCGCTGTCAACCGTGGCACGTTATTCCGTCCCGGCATGAAGTTGAGACGCGGCCTGATTTTTCTTTTTTTCTCCTTTCTGTTAGCGCAATCCCTTGGCGCGAAGGAGATCTGTCTTGTCTTTGTTCATTGCACTGTGATTGACGCGACCGGCGCAGCCCCTCAACCGGATGTCACTGTGGTAATCACGGGCGATCGCATCACTGCGATGGGCAGGAGCGTGGACGTCCGGTCACCGGAAAACGCGCAAATCGTGGATGCCACGGGAAAATTCCTGATCCCCGGACTTTGGGATATGCACGTTCACTGGGAAGACAAAGATTACCTGCCCTTGTTCATCGCCAACGGCGTCACCGGCATCCGGATAATATGGGGCATGCCTGTGCATCACGAGTGGCGAAAAGAAATCGAGCAGGGTTCGCTCGTTGGCCCGCGCATGCTGATCGCCAGCGCCATTGTGGATGGGCCGAATCCCGTATGGCCGGACTCCGACAAAGCCGCCAACGCCGCCGAAGGCCGGCAAGCCGTCACCAACGCCAGACAGGACGGCGCCGATTTTGTGAAGGTTTATTCGCGACTTCCCCGCGAGGCTTATTTTGCCATCGCGGACGAAGCCAAAAAACAAGGAATCCCTTTCGAGGGACACGTCCCTGATTCAATCTCGGTCGAGGAAGCATCCAAGGCCGGACAAAAGAGCATCGAACATCTTACGGGAGTTCTCGCCGCGTGTTCGACTCCAGCCAAGACCGAAGCGATGCTCGCCGAATTTAAAAAGAACCACACATGGCAATGTCCAACTTTTACAGTCTTGCGCAGCATGATGACGAGCGATCCCGCCCAAACAAACCCTCGCCTGCTAAAATACATCTCGCCGGCGCTCGTGGGTTACTGGGCCGCTCAAGATAAACTGGGAACCGTTGCGACGATCACCCGGTCATTGATAGGCGAGGGATATTTTCAAAAGCACCTGGATATGGTTGGCGCCATGCAGCGGGCTGGCGTTCCAATTCTTGCGGGCACGGACACCGAGAATCCCTATTGTTTTCCCGGTTTTAGTTTGCACGATGAACTGGGTCTTCTGGTCCGAGCCGGGTTGACGCCGATGGAAGCGCTTCAATCCGCGACCATCAATCCCGCCCGCTTCATGGGACGGGAAAACGAACTTGGAACAATCGAGAAAGGCAAGCTGGCCGACTTGGTTTTGCTTGACGCCAATCCGCTCGATAACATAGCCAATACACGAAAGATCGCGGCCGTCGTCGCCCGTGGCAGGCTCTTTCCAAGATCCTCTTTGGAAGCAATGCTGGCCCAGGTTGAAGCGCACGCCCGCAAAACCGGAATTCTCGAGGACACCCTCCTCAAAACTATCAACGAGAAAGGCGCTGACGCCGCCGTTCAACAATATCGCGAGTTGAGATCAACCCAACCCGACGCGTACAGTTTTAGCGAGGACCAATTGGACGATCTCGGTGACGAATTGCTTTACGCAAAAAAAACAAAAGACGCGATTACGATACTCAAGTTAGACGCGGAACTCTACCCGCAATCCTTCCTGGCTTACGACAACCTCGGCAACGCGTACATGAAAGACGGCGACAAAACCCCCGCTATCGAGATCTTTGAAAAGTCATTAAAACTCAATCCCCAGAACCGCAAAGTAGTGGAAAAATTGAAGCAATTGAAGTCTCAATGAGCTGGAGGGACACGCTTTCCCCACGCAATTTCGGGTGCGACCGGCTTTTTCGTGTCAACAGCCACTGCCAAAAGCCCTTGCGCCCACCCATATCGACGACTATAATCCGGTCCGATACTGAATATAAAATGCCAATCAAATTGAGGCCCACCAACCCAGGTGACGTCCTACGACAAGTATGGGCCTTCCGAAAGTCTATGTCTGAAACAGCCAGAGACGCAAATGAGTGCGCCCTTCTAAAAAAATCATGAACAGTTGGCAATGCTCATCGTTAAACGCTTTCAATGCTCTTTGCCCCATTGTCGGTGAACCGGTTGTATCCATTATCATTCATTAACGTGTTCCGAAGAAAGATTTCCTCTCTTGTTTCAGCCGCAGCGCTGGCGCTTACCTTGTTCCCGGCAAGAGCAGACGTAACGTTCGTGAACCTTTATTCGTTTACTAACGGGCCGGATGGTTCTATACCTCAAGCAGGCTTGAGCCGCGGCAGCAGTAATGACTGTTTTTACGGGGTTTCCAGTGAGGGCGGGATAAACAGCCAAAATCCAAACGGTGGCGGTGTGGTGTTTAGGATTAACGGGGAAGGCGCTTTAACCCCATTGTACTCGTTTACCAACGGTCTTGACGGAAGCAACCCGTTCGGAGAGATTGTCTTGGGCGCTGATGGCAGCTTTTATGGGACGACTGAGGACGGTTTAGTTGACATGTCAGGCTCGGTTGAAATATTTCCTGGTACAATTTTCAAAATAACCCCCAATGGCGTACTTAACGTGTTGTACTCCTTTACGAACGGAGGCGGCGCGTTTCCTGTTGCGCCATTGTTTCAAGCGAGCGATGGCTGTATTTACGGCACGACGGCCGGGTTTTTGAGCGGTGCTGGCACAGTATTCAAAATAACAACAAATGCTGCGTTTACGCTCTTGTACACGTTCACCAATGGCGTGGATGGCTCCAGCCCTAAAGGGGCGCTTGCACAAGGAACCGACGGCAACTTATATGGCGCTGCGTCGAGCGGCGGCACGAATGGCTTTGGCTCCGTATTTCGCATCACTACAAACGGAGTTCTTACGCCGCTCTATTCGTTCATCAATGGCATTGACGGCAGCGATCCTTATGCGGGACTTACACTTGGCAGTGACGGGAATTTCTATGGAACAACGCTGGGTGACGGAAAAACGAACCATGGAAGTATTTTTAAAATATCTCCTAATGGAGCGATGTCCGTCCTCTACTCCTTTACAAATGGAATGGATGGTAACGCGCCTTATGCCGGACTAGTGCAGGGCACAGACGGCAATTTTTACGGGGCGACCTCTCAAGGAGGAATTGGGAGCGGAGGCGTCCTATTCGAAACTACAGCCAAAGGTGTGTTGACAGTGTTGTATTCGTTCACGAATGGAATCGACGGTTCAGGCCCGAATATACTGGTCCAGGGAACCGGGGGTAATTTTTACGGGACTACGTCCTTCGGCGGCATGGCTAACGCCGGAACCATTTTCCGTGTAAAATAACTCCTCCCACGCCAACGTCATTTCAGTCGATCTCTCGAAACTTTCCTACGGCGCTCGTCTGGAGCGCCCAGTGGGGTGCGCAATATCAACTGCAGTATTCGGATGATTTGGGCGCGGCATCTTGGACGAACCTCGGGACAATCTCGATCACGACAAATTCTTTAATCACGAATATCGATACGGCTGAGGATGTAAAACGCTTTTACCGCGTCTATACTCCTTGGTAACGATTTCCTGAACGCAGGCGGTGATAAATCGCATCGCGCAGCAAAATTTTCGCGACCCCGGCTCTCAATCAAGCCTACTAAAGGTTCGCGCAAAAAACCCGCTTCCCGCACCACCCCCCCAAACCCTCTGTCATAGGGCACGTGCGGTTCGGACAGGATCAAACCACGCCTTCATCCGAATCCGGAAATCCGCCAGCGACTTCATCATCAAATGTGTAAAAGTTATTTCCACTCCGTAGGAGCCACCAGTTTGCTTTTCTTGTCAATAATCTGCACACTGCGCCGCGCTATGGATTTGACCTACGCCCAGTTGTCCGTCACAGGGCCCGTTCGCGAAAAGAACGAAGACAGCGTCGGGTTCTGGCAGTCGGGCACTCCAGAGTTGGTCCGGTCGGTGGGCGTCGCCGCCGTGATCGCCGACGGCGTGGGCGGAACAGGGCGGGGGGAAGAGGCAAGTCAACTCGCCGTCAAAACCACGCTGGAAATCCTTAAACCCGCCGAATCGGAAATCGAACCGTCCGACCTTTTGCGCATCGTTTTCAATAACTCCAACCGGAACGTTTACGACGCCACAATGCACGGACGCGACAAAACCCGGATGGCGACGACTTTAACGGTGTCTGTTTTTCGACATGATGAAGTCTCCATCGGCTCGCATGTTGCCGATGATCCTGGGCTTTGGGTTGCTCTGGGTCATTAGTTTTATACTGCTGTTTTTGTATTTTAAGCATCATTCCAGACAATAAATTTCCGGCATGGCGAAATTTGAACAGTCTGGGACCGTCTTTTTCGGGTTTTGCGGGATATTTTGGGATATTCCGGCTAAACGCATCCGTTGGCACTCACTTTGCTTAACCAAAGGTTGAATCGTGTATTTTAATGTCACATTACTGCTTCTGGCGGGAATTCTTGTCGTCTTGATGCACGCCGGATTGGCGTTGGTCACTACCGGCCTGTGCCGGGCGAAAAACGCGGCGCACGTGATCTCCACGAATCTGGTCATCTTTGCATTCAGCATTTTGGGTTTCTGGGCTTGCGGCTTCGCCCTGATGGCGGCGGTATGGCCGGGTATTCCCGGGGCGTCCGGCTTCCCGGGGGGACACTGGTTTTTTCTGCATGGCGCCGTTTCCCAACCGGCCATTCTGGCCCGGTTTTTCTTTCAAGCCGCCCTGATCGCCATCGCCGCCATCATTCCCGCGGGAGCGATGGCCGAGAGATGGAAATTTTCCAACATCATCTCCTATGCCTTCGTATTCTCAGCGGTCCCCTTCGCCATTTTTGGCAGGTGGGTTTGGGGAGGAGGATGGCTCTCGGCGGTGGGAAGCAGTCTTGGATTGGGACACGGATTTGTCGATTTTGGCGGATCTTCGGTGATCCACATGGCTGGCGGAGTTGTCGGCTTGATGGGCGCGATAGCGCTTGGCCCGCGCATCGGCAAGTACGCCCGGGACGGCCGGCCGCGTCCCATGCCGGGGCATAACCTGGTTTTTGTGGTTGTCGGAACAATCATCCTTGCGGTCGGGTGGTTTGGTTTCAACCTGGGGCCGGAGGTTTTTCGGGATGGCGCGCGCGCGCCGCTGATTGCGGTCAATACCTTGCTGGCGGCTGTCGCCGGCGCGGCGGCCGCTTACACCGTCGTCACAATCAAATTTCGCAAGCCCGACCCTTCAATGGTTTGCAATGGGCTGCTGGCCGGCCTTGTCGCCATTTCCGCATCGTGCGTCTTTGTCAATCCGGCGGGGGCGATTATCACGGGTGTCGTTGCGGGTATTCTCGTGGTCTATTCCGTTCTCTTTTTCGAAGGCACGATGAAGGTGGATGACCCGATGGGCGCCCTCTCAGTTCACGGAGTCGGCGGCGCATGGGGTGTCATTAGCCTGGGCCTTTTTGCGGATGGAAATTCTGACACGCCTGGAACGGGAGTCTCCGGCGCGTTCGCGACAATTTTTGGCGGAGCAAAAAACGACTGGTCGCAATTGGGCGCGCAAATTATCGGCGCCCTCACCTGTTTTGTTTTTTTTGGAGTCGTTAGCTGGGTGTGGTTCAAGATTTGCCATCTCTTCGCGCCATTGCGATCCCGGCACGAGGACGAGATTGCCGGGCTTGACCTGCCGGAGATGGGCGCGGAATGCTATCCCGATTTTCATTTGACGGATAAAGGCTCGACCCGGGCCGAATAGCTATGAAAAAAATCGAAGCCATCATAAAACCATTCAAGCTCGACGAAGTGCGGGACGCGCTGGCGGAAATTGGAATCGGCGGAATGACTGTCAGCGAAGTCGAGGGTTTCGGCCGTCAAAACGGCCGCCCCGAAACCTATAGCGGCGGCGAATACAGCGGCGCTCTTCTGCCCAAGGTCAAGCTCGAAATTGTGCTCGCCGATGCATTGGTGGAGAGGGTGTTGAACGCCATCATCAGCGCGGCAAAGACCGGCAAGATCGGCGACGGCAAAGTGTTTGTTTACACCATTTGCCAGGCCGTTCGCATCCGAACCGAGGAAACGGGCGCCCTGGCGATTTGACCGCAATCGCGGGTTGCTCTCGCAACATTTATCTTAAGGCAAGTCGGTCAATACTCGACTTCCTATTAAGAATGCCGTAAAATATGTTCTATGGTAGTTACTACGGAAGTCAGAACCGGGCAGCTTGCTGATTTGGTCAAACAGGTTCAGGCGGGAAATGAGATTTTACTCACGCAAGGTGACAAGCCAGTCGCCCGGCTTGTGGCCGCTCTCGAAGCCAAACCCGCAAACGGCTCGCCGTTGAGCGTCCAGTCGCTGAAAGGCCACCGGGTTCTGACACCCGTCATTTCACAAGAGGAATTGGCTGAGGAGATGTTCAATCGGCAATGATTGGATTGGATTGCAATATCCTTGTCCAACTTGCCTTCGCCGATCACCCGGCAAATGCTAAAACCCTTTCGATTGTTCAAACCGAGACTGCGCAAGGAACGAAGCTAGTGTTCCCATCGTTGATCTTGGACGAGTTTCTTCACGTCGCCACGGACGCCCGAAGGTTCGCCCCGCCTCTTACAATGACAGAGGCGCTGGATTGGGTGGAGAATTTCCTAAAAAATCCAATGGTAAGCTTGCTTGAGCCCACCAAGGCGAGCACGGATCAAACTCTTCTTTGGATGCGGCAGTTCAATTTAGGTCGCAAACGCATCCTTGACACTCACCTTGCGGCCGTGTTGCACACCGCCGGTGTATTGCTTCTGATGACATCCAATCCAGCGGACTTTGCCATTTTCCCAGATTTGAAGACCGTTACCCCGTAACTCGGTGAAAGGTTCCGCGATTCCGTTGCAAAGGGCGGGTTTCCGAGGCGCGAAAATTGGTCTTTCCCCGATTTAAGTATTAGCGTAAGTTGTTTTCCCGTTAGCACACAACGGACGACAAATTTATGAATCAAGAACAAAATAATTCGAAGCCCCAGGACGGCGGGGCAACACGCCGTGAATTCCTCAAGAAATCCACCCTCGCGGCGGCAGCCGTGGCGGCGAGCGCAAATATTTTCAAAACCCCCGTTTACGGCCAGAACACTGCCCCTTCCGCCGGCAGAGTCATTGGCGCCAATGACCGCCTCCAAGTCGGTTACATCGGCACGGGCGGGCAGGGGATGGCGCACGTAAATATCCAACATGAACACGCCGCCGCCAATAATATTGTCCAGATCGCCGCATGCGACCTTTCCGAAACGCGCCGCCAGAACGCCAAAGCGGTGATCGGCGCCGACTGCAAGCTTTACAATAACCATGAGGAACTTCTTGCAAACCCGGACATCGACGCTGTCACGATCGCCACAGTGGACCATTGGCATTGCCGGACGGCGATGGCCGCGCTGGAAGCGGGCAAGCATGTCTATGTTGAAAAGCCGATGACCCGCTATTTGCAGGAGGCCTTCGATCTGCACGACACCGTCAAGAAGACCGGTAAAATCCTCCAAGTCGGTTCCCAGGGTTGTACCGCCGCCGCCTGGCACAAAGCCGCCGAACTAATTCAGGGCAATAAGATCGGCACACCGGTTTGGGCCCAGGGTTACTATTGCCGCAACAATCCCAAGGGCGAGTGGAATTACGACATCCAGGGATGGTGTGTTCCCGGCGACTTGAACTGGGACAAATGGCAGGAACCCGTCAAAGATAAAAAAGCCTTCGATCCCGATTCCTACTTCCGCTGGCGCAAATATTATCCATATTGCGCCGGTTTGCTCGGCGACCTCGTGCCGCATCGTTTGCTGCCGTTGATGCTCGCCACTGGCAAGCCAGAATATCCAGTGCGCGTGTGCTCCCTTGGCGCAAAAAATTGCCATACGGACAAAAACACACCCAACACGCCGGAACGCGATTGTCCCGAGCAAATCGAATTGCTGGCGGAATTTCCCAGCGGCATGCAGTTGTTGATTGTGTCCAGTTCCGTCGCGGCTCGCAGTCCCGGTTTTTCAATTTACGGCCACGAAGCGACGCTGGAAATCGGCGACAGCGGGGAGCGCGTGAAGCTCATCCCGGAAAAACCGTTCTCGGAGGACATCGACTTGCAAACGTTTGACGGCCTTTCACCGATCGAGGATATTGGCGCTCACGAGAAAAACTGGTTCAGTTGCATTCGCAGCAATAGCCAACCCAACGCGGGCATTGACCTCGCGACAAAAGCCCAGGTCGTCATCAGCCTGGCGGAAATGTCCAACCGCCTCAATATGATGTGCGTCTTTGACGAGAGCACCCGCAAAGTAAGCACGATGGAAGGCAAGGAAGTCGCCGCCATCACCTACGGCACGCTTGCGCGGTCGTAGCCGCGAGTAAAAAAGAAGGGATTTGAATTGGGGCGGGATTGGGAGACGTTGGGTTTCTCGGTCCCGCTCGCCGCCCGCTGGATTTCCGCTTGACACGTGAAGATTACTTTTAACTGGCTTAAACAGTACGTCGATTTCCCAGGCACCCCGCAGGAATTGGCCGAACGCCTGACCATGCTGGGCCTGGAAGTCGAAGCCATGCACACGCTCGCCGGAGAATTCGACGGGGTTGTCGTGGCCCAAGTCATTACTCGCGACAAGCATCCCAACGCGGACAAGCTTTCCCTCTGCCGCGTCAACGACGGCCGTGGCGATCGGCAGATCGTCTGCGGCGCGCAAAACTTCAAGGCTGGTGACAAAGTTCCATTGATCCTTCCCGGAAGCACCCTTCCCGCCAAATCGGGTGAACAGCCAGTCACCATCAAAGCCGGCAAAATTCGCGGCTCGGAATCCCAGGGAATGCTGTGCTCTCCCGATGAACTCGGCCTCTCCGATGATGTCGATGGCCTGCTGATTTTGCGCCCTGACGCTATCGTCGGCCAGCCGTTTGCCGAATATCTCGGACGCCAGGGAAGCGATGTAATTTACGATTTGGAGATCACGCCCAACCGGCCCGATTGGAACAGTGTGATCGGCATTGCTCGTGAAATCAGCGCGCTGACCGGTCATCCGTTGCGATTGCCCGACGTGAGCATTGCCTCATTGCTTATGGCGGGCGAAACCACGGAAAAAGTCGTATCCGTTCGCATCGACGAACCGGAATTGTGCCCTCGATATACCGCGCGTGTGATTCGCGGCGTCAAGGTCGGTCCCAGCCCCGTGTGGTTGCGTTCGACTTTGGAAAAGGCCGGCTTGCGTTCGATCAACAACGTCGTCGATGTCACCAATTTCGTCATGCTGGAAACCGGCCATCCGTTGCACGCTTTTGATCTGCATTTGCTCGGCGGCGGAAAAATCATCGTTCGCCGCGCCGCCGAAGGCGAAAAATTCGTCACTCTCGATGGCAAGGAACGCGCGCTCACTCATGAGACGTTATTGATCGCCGACGAATCCAAAGGCGTCGCTCTGGCAGGCATCATGGGTGGCAAGAACAGCGAGATTAACACCGCCACCGCCGAGGTTCTTCTGGAGAGCGCCTGTTTCAACCCCCAAAATATTCGCGCCACTTCAAAGAAGCTTGATCTGCGAACCGATTCCTCCTATCGCTTCGAACGCGGCGCCGACGTTGGTATTTGCGACTGGGCCAGCCGCCGCGCCGCGCAATTGATTCTCGAAACCGCCGGCGGCACGCTCCTGGACCCGGCCATCGACGCTTATCCCGCGCCCGCCGCTCCTCGGCAGGTGAGACTTCGCCCGGAGAAAACCAGCGAATTGCTCGGGATCGACATCCCGCTCGAAACGCAAATCGACTTCCTTAAACGCCTCGGTCTGGAGCAGGTCGAGGCGGGCGCGACGGTTTTTCGCGTTCCGACGTTTCGTGTCGATATCAAGCGCGAGGCTGATTTGATTGAGGAAATCGGACGTTTGCATGGCGTGGACAAAATCCCCTCCACTCCGCCACGCGGCGCGATCGGAACCAACGACTTCGACGTCGTCCACGACCAAATCGCCGAGGGCCGCCGTTTGCTGACCGGCGTCGGCCTGTTCGAAGCCCAGGGGCAAACGCTCATTTCCGCGCTGGCCAACCGCGAAGGCCAGGCCGCATTGCAAAATCCCCTGAGCAACGACATGAACGTGCTCCGCTCCAGCCTTCTTCCAGGTTTGCTTGACAGTCTTCGCCACAACGCCAGCCGGAAAAATGAGGATGCCGCCCTGTTTGAGATTGGCCGGGTATTCGTCCAGGTCGCGAGTGGAATCAACGAGGAGCGCCGCCTTGGCATTGCCATGACAGGACGCCGGTATCCCGCGTTTTGGAGCGGCGCCGAACGTGACGCGAAGTTGGACATTTACGATTTGAAAGGAATCATCGAGGAATTCCTCGAACAATTCGGTTTGCGCGGTCTCTCTTTCGTCCGCACCGAGCAAAGCAATCCGATGTTTTTAGAATCCGCGACCATTCAGCTTGGCAAGTTGAACCTCGGCGAAATTGGCCGGCTAAACCCCGTCTTGGGAAAAGAGCGCGACCTGCGGGACGCCGTTTTCCTTGCCGAACTCAATTTCGACGCTGTCCTCGCGCGCCGCAACCGTGTCAAATCGTTCAAGCCACTGCCCGCGTTTCCGAGCATCCGGCGTGACGTGGCGATGCTTCTTCCCGACGCCACATTGCACGAAGCCGTGCTGAACGTTGTGCGGCAAACCAAGCCGCAGAACCTTGAGAAGGCGGAGCTTTTTGATGTCTTTCGCGGCAAGAACGTCCCGGAGGGACAGAAGAGCATGGCGTACGCGTTCACTTACCGCAACGCCGAGCGCACCTTGACCGATGCCGAAGTCAACGCCGCCCATCAAAAGCTCGTCGAACAACTGCGCCAGACTCTCCAGGCAAATATTCGGGACACTTGATCCGGTCGGCGCGCCGGCTGGTCAGTCCGCCGTCAATAATATATCGTCAAACCGGATCGGCGTATCAGAGTAAGGCGCGCCCCAAAGCGAGGCCCTTCCGGGGTGGGGCGCCGATTTTTCATCCAGCGAAATCATCCAATCCGCGGGTTCCGGCTGCGACTCCGGCCAGACTTTTCCTTCGATTTTCCAGAGTTGGCCGGCGCTTCGCACCCGCAGTTTCAGCATCGTCCACGTTCCGGATTTCCAGGTGAAGGGAGCATTCGTGATCGCCTCATCCCCTTTATAAATCTCAATCGCGTTGATTTGTGGGGACACCCTCAATTTGTAGCCGCTAGGCCCATTGAGACCCACGCCGAACCGCGGATAACGCCGCCCCTTGCCGGTGCCGTAAATTCGCGCGCTGACTATCACCCCCACGTTGGTCGTCGGTCCGAACAATACGCCAAAAGTATCCAGCGGCGCGCCGGGCAGTTCCAGATACTTGTTCCCCTCGCTTTGTTTGACGGCAAAGTCACCGTCGAGCACCAAAAATTCAGCGGGGACCTGGCCGACGTCCGTTTTCTCGAAATTATTTTCGTAGAGTGTCGTTCCCGCAAAAGCGGGTCCGGCGCCCAGCATCAATAACAGAAACAGCCTGCCAAACATTTCATCATCAATTATTCCTTCGCCGGAGAGGAATCAAGCTCCAAGGACGAGGACGAGGACGAGCCGGCATTTCCGGCCTGTGTTGGAAGATGATTCAGTGTAATACTGGTTTCTCGAATGCTCGTTGTGTTCCATAAACCGTTTGGCGTGCTCTCGCAGTTTACAGACGATGGCTCGCGCAATCGCACCCTTGGGGAATTCGGGTTTCCCGCGCGTATTTATCCCATTGGGCGCCTGGATGCGGACTCGGAAGGCCTCTTGCTTCTCAGCGATGAGCCGGAATTGAACGCCCTCTTGTTGCACCCGCGACACGGCCATGTCCGGCGTTACTGGGCGCAAGTGGAAGGGATTCCGGGCGCCGCGGAATTGCGGCGGCTGGAGCGCGGGGTGGTCGTTCAAGCCAGGGAAACACTTCCATGCCGGGCGTGGCTTCTGGAACCTCAACCGCAAGTGGCTCCGCGCGACCCGCCCATCCGCTTTCGGAAAGTGGTTCCGGATTGCTGGATTGCGATGGAATTGACCGAAGGAAAAAACCGCCAGGTGCGCCGCATGACGGCGGCTATTGGGTTTCCAACGTTGCGGCTGATTCGCGTGCGCATCGGCAATGTCGATTTGGACGATTTGCCAGTTGGGAAATGGCGCGTCGCCGACGTCGAAATGCGAAAACTTTTAATGTCGTAATTAAGGTGCAAGAGGAATTACGGCTTGGACGCGGTAAAAGCGGGCAGGGGCGGCGGGAGCGGTGAAATCCGCCGTTGTGTCGGAACTCGCGGACGGGGAAATAAGACCCAAGCCGCTGTCCTGCCAGTTCGTGGACGCCAAATCAGGAGTTTGCTCCAAATAGTAGAGGCGCGATGGGACGCTTGTCCACGTTACGCTGGAGTTGACGCCATTGGATGTGAAGGCCTGCGCCGTAATTATTAAATTGCTGTCGGCATTGGTGGGATTGGTGCCGGCCAGATATTCCTGGTAATTGGACATTCCGTCGCCATCCGGGTCCGCGTTGGGATTGATTCCAGTTTGACCGAAGTACGTTAACTCCCAGGCGATGGGAAGGCCGTTGGTATCAAGGGCGCCGGGGGAAATGGTGTCGGTTTGTACATAGGCGACGGCGTTGCTAAGGGAAATCCAGCCGCAGTTGGCGCTCCAGACGCTTCCGCTGAGAACGCCGGTGCGCAAATCGACGGCGGGAGCGCCGGTGTTTTCGAAAGCGATCCAACCGGCGTTGGCGGCGTAAGCGTAACCGCGGAGGTTGCCGAGGCCGTCATTGTTCACGCCGAAATCAACGGCGGAGTTGTTCTGATACGCGATGCCGTTGGCGGAGACGCCGCTGCCGAGATTGATCCACCCGATGTTGGCGGAATAGATGTAGCCGGAGCAGACGTATTCGCCAATAACGGCGCCGTTGGCGGTGTCGCCTGCGCAATTGATCCAGCCAATGTTTGCGCCATAAGCGTAGCGATTGACAGGGTCAATCGTTGTGGCCGCGCGAAGCGGAATAGCTGTCAATAGGACGAACAGGAAAAGGTTCGTTTTCATGGTGCGACGGGTTGAGGGTTAATAGGAGAAATTGGCGCCTGGGAAGTTCGCGTTGCTCACGGCTGAAATATCGCCGACGCCGTTGACGTTGACTATAGGTCCGTAGCTATTTCCGGCGCCCATCTGGTAATTCGGTGAGTTGCCCGTGGCCGTGTTGCCGAGCAGAATATTATCGAGCACGCCCGTTTCGGTGAGGACAAATCCTCCCCCCGGATTGTTGATAGCGGTGTTGCCCTGAATGACGTTATTAGTGCCGTCCTGGCCGACAAGAATGCCCGGCGCGTCGGATTGGCCGTCCGTAACCAGATTGCCGATAACACGGCACTCGCTTCGCGCAACGATGCCGCAAAGGTCGCTGGCCTGGACGGAGTTATTCATCACAATGGAGCCGGAGTCAACATCAAGGCCGTAGCTGTTGAATTTGGCGGTGCAGCCTTCAACATGGCAACTATAAGCGAGTATAAATCCCGTGCTGTTGCCCGTCGCCGAGCAGTTGATGATGCCGGACTCGGTCGCGCTAATGCCCGCATCGCCATTGTCCTCGGCGACGCAATCGCGAACTGTGGCGCGGAAAACGTCCATGCCGTCGCCGCCGTTGCCGAAGGCCAGCAGATCGGAAAAGATCGCCCCATAACCGCTGCCGGAGATGCCGTTGCCGTCCCAATCGCGGATGATTCCGTTGCGAATGGTAAGCGCGACGATTGCGCCGTTCGTGTTGCGAATGCCGTCCAGGCTGCCGGGGACGCCCGTTAAGCTGAAGCCGTTGAGGTCTAGGGTGACTTGTGAGGATTCGATGGCGATTCCCGCCATGCCGGATACTCCAGTGATATTGGTGGTCAAATAGTAAGAGCCGGGTTGGGTGATTTTGAACAACGTAGTGGAATCGCCGGGCGTATTGTTGGAATTAACGATAATGCGGGCTTCGACTTGATCGAGTGTTTTCATGGTCGGCGCAGGCGGACCCGGCGGAGTAAGAGTGCCTTGGGCCAGAGCCGCTGTGGAGGTGAGGATCAAGGCGCATGCGCCGGATATGATAAGGACGGGAATTGCAGTTTTCATAGTCGGTTTGCTGTCCGGAACCAATGCAAGACTAACCGAATTGGGCGCGCAAGACAATACGTTATCGCCGTTGACGGTGCGGCTCGGATTTGCGACTCTGTGACAGGCAAAAAAAAGTCTTTTCGTGCAAATAAAAAAAGCTGTCGTTACCGCCGCGGGGAAAAACCAGAGAACGCTGCCGTTGCAAACTCTTGTGGACCGCGACGGAATTCAAAAAACGGCGCTGGCCATCATCCTCGAGGAAGTTCTTAAGACGGGCATCGAGGAGGTTTGCGTCGTCGTTTTCCCGGGTGACGAACCGGCTTATCGGGCGGCGGCTGGACCACACGCGAGCCGGCTGCAATTCGTCGAGCAATCAGCGCCGCTCGGTTACGGACACGCCGTCCAATGCGCGCGCCCGTTTACCGCCGATGCGCCGTTCCTGCTCTTGGTGGGCGATCACCTTTACGTCAGCCGTGCGCAAAAGAATTGCGCGCAGCAATTGGTCGAAGTTGCCTGCGCGGAATCGTGCTCGGTTTCCGCGGTGCAAGCGACGCACGAGAGCAAACTGCCATTTTACGGAGCGATCGGTGGGCGCCTGGCGGCCGGACGCCAGCACATTTACCAGGTCGATACGGTGCTGGAGAAGCCGACGCCGACTGAAGCGGAGCAACGGCTGATCGTTCCCGGATTGCGGGCCGGGCGCTATCTTTGTTTTTTCGGAATGCACGTCCTGACGCCGTTGGTGATGGAATTGCTTGCCGGGATGACGGCCGCCACGAAAAACGGAGTTGCGCTGTCGTCGGCGCTGAACGGGCTGGCGAGCCGGGAACGCTACCTGGCTTTGGAATTGGACGGGCGACGGTACGACATCGGCGCCAAGTACGGATTATTGACAGCGCAACTGGCGCTCGCCTTCGAGGGTCGGGACCGGGACGAGGTGCTTTCCAACCTTGTCGAAATGCTGGCGGCCCGGGACAGGGCGGGCGCGCTATGACGCTTCGAGCAAGTCAGATTATAACAGCATCGGAGCCGGCCGCGCGGAATCAGTCTCTGGACGATTTTTGCCGGCGCGCATCCCTTGCCGAGTTGCTTGCGGAATGCGATGAGTTGGAACTTTTTCGACGGCGCAACGAGAATCTTTACGAACGGGTTCGGGCGCTGTTTTTCCTGTATGCGATACATCGTTTTCATGTCCCGCTGAAACCCGGCCTGAAGCAGCGCGGGTTGCTGCCGTTTCAGGGCTACAACCATCTTTTGCAAAGGCGCTTCGAGGAGGCGCTGAAAGTTTTTCTTGATGTCCAAATTCGAGAAGGGCCGAGCGATACGATTTCAAGCGCGCTGGCGGCGACTTATTACCGGCTCGGCATTCAGACGCTTGCCGACCAAGTCCGCCGCAGCGTCCGGTCGGTTCGCGGAAATCAATGGATGTTCCGCATGGGCCATCCGGCCGACCAGCCGTTGCGATTGCGGCCGGAAATGTTGCAGCGGGGGGCCAATGGCTGCTATCCGGTTTTGCGTGAACAAACGCCGGTCCGCATGGACCTGACTCACAGCGGATGGAGCGACATTTTCTTTCTCGGAATGGATTATCCCGAAGGCGCAAAAGTTCTCAACGTGTCGATCGACCTCGGCGTTCACGGGCGCGATGCCGCGCCAAAGCCGCCGGTTGAAGCTTATTTACGGGTGATCGATGAGCCGGTTTTGCGGCTGGCGAGCGTTGATCTGGGGGCTGTGGCGGAAGTGAATAACCTCTCCGAAGTGTTTGATTTTGCGCGGGATTATCTCGGGCTGTTGAAGGCGGCCGTGATTGCTTCGGGAATTGTTCCGCCGGGAATCGAGGGGTCGGGGCAGAATTTGGCTGATTTGCTGGCGCGCGTGGCGGGACCGGGCCGGGGTCTGGAACTGATCAGCAACGTCAATAATATTCCTAAAGGTTCGCGTCTGGCTGTTTCCACCAATCTCCTGGCGGCGCTCATTTCTGTCTGCATGAGGGCGACGGGCCAGACGCAATCGCTTCAAGGCGAATTGGCGGAGAACGAACGGCGGCTCGTGCTGGCTCGCGCCGTGTTGGGCGAATGGCTGGGCGGTTCCGGCGGCGGATGGCAGGACTCCGGCGGAGTCTGGCCCGGAATGAAATTGATTCAAGGCGTGATGGCCGGGGAGGGCGATCCGGAATTCGGCGTCAGCCGCGGTTGCCTGATGCCGACGCATCGGGTTTTCAACTTCAATGACGCCTCCGAAAACGTCCGGCAAAAATTGACCGAAAGCCTGGTGTTGGTCCACGGCGGGATGGCTCAAAATGTCGGGCCGATCCTGGAAATGGTCACGGAAAAATACCTGTTGCGATCCGGAGCGGAGTGGAAGGCGCGGCAGGAGACGCTGGGCATCCTGGACGAAATTCTCGCGGCGTTGCGGGCGGAGGACGTGAGGGCCATCGGAGCGACGACGTCGCGCAATTTCAGCGGGCCGTTGCAGACGATTATTCCATGGGCCAGCAATTTTTACACGGAAACTCTAATTGACAAAGCTCGCGCCGGATTTTCCGCGGATTTCTGGGGATTTTGGATGCTGGGCGGGATGTCCGGCGGCGGCATGGGCTTTATTTTCGCGCCTGAGCGCAAAGCGGAGGCCCAGGAACGGTTGCAGCAGATTATGAGCGAGGCAAAGCGGGAATTGGAAAACGCGTTGCCGTTTGCAATGGAGCCGGTGGTTTATGATTTTGCGATCAATGAGCGCGGGACCCGGGCGGAGTTGCTTAAGGGGGAGGATTCTCTGCTGCCGCGATCTTACTACGCGATGGTCGTTCCTCAATTGCTGAAGCTTGATTTGCGCACGCTGCCGCCGTCGCGCCGGGCGGAATTGGACATGTTCGCGGCCGCCAGCCATCGGAAGTCAGGGCTTGGGAATGTGGTGCAGGATGTCTTCGTCCGCTTGTTGCCGCGGCTGGAGACAAATTCTGGCGCCGGACAAAACCTTGAGGCGTTGCTGGCGGAAAATGGGTTTGACAGGATGGAACACGAGCGGATTCGGTCGGATATGAAAGGTGGCCGGATCGGCCTTGCCCAAAACCGCGTGCCCGCCAGCGCCAAAATTGAAGATGTCATGCCCGGGGATATTATTGACGCCACGGAGCCGCTGCCCGGCGAATACGCGGCGCTTGGCAAAGCCGCCATTGCCCGCGGAGAGGCGGCGGTGATCACTCTTGCCGCCGGCGTGGGCAGCCGATGGACGCAGGGCGCGGGAGTCGTGAAGGCCTTGCACCCTTTTTGCAAATTGGCCGGGCGGCACCGGACATTTTTGGAGGCGCACCTTGCCAAGAGCCGGCGGGTTGGCCGGGACCACGGCGTTTTTCCGCCGCAGATAATTACTACCAGTTATTTGACACATGGACCGATTCAGGAATTCCTGGCGCGTCGAAACAACTACGATTATCCCGGCCCGTTAGTGCTTTCACCCGGGCGCGCGATTGGGCTGCGTTTGATTCCGATGGAGCGGGATTTGCGGTTTCTGTGGGAGGAAATGCCGCAGCAAATGCTGGATGAACAGGCGCAAAAGGTCCGCCAGAGCTTGCGAACGGCGTTGATCGGCTGGGCGCGGCAGAGCGGGGAAGGGGAGGATTACACGGACAACGCGCCGGCCCAATGCCTGCATCCGGTGGGGCATTGGTACGAAGTTTCCAATCTGCTGCGTAATGGCGTGTTGTTGCGTTTGTTGGAAGAACGGCCAAATCTAAATCATTTGCTGGTACACAATATCGACTCGCTCGGGGTCGATCTGGACCCGGCTTTGCTTGGCCTGCACATTCATTCGGGAGGATGTCTTTCGTTTGAAGTGATCAGCCGCCGGTTGGAAGATCGTGGCGGCGGTTTGGCTCGCATCAATGGCTCGGTGCGCATCCTCGAAGGTCTGGCAATGCCTCGGGAGGAGGACGAATTTGCGCTTTCATACTATAACACTCTGAGCACGTGGATCGACGTCCGAAAGCTTCTTGCTGTTTTTAGTTTGACAGTTGCGGATTTGTCCAACGCGGACAAGGTTTCGTCCGCGATCCGTAAAATCGCCGCCCGCATGCCCGCTTATATTACCTTGAAAGAAGTAAAAAAACGGTGGGGACACGGGCAGGAGGATATTTTTCCGATTGCCCAATTCGAGAAGTTGTGGGGCGATATGACGGCGCTGCCGGAAGTGGACTGCCGTTTCTTCGCCGTGCCGCGTCTGCGCGGGCAGCAGCTAAAAGATCAGGCCCAATTGGATGGCTGGCTTCGTGATGGGTCCGCGGCGTATGTTGAGTCACTCTGCCAATGGCAGGGATAGCAGCAACTCGCGGACGGTCTTTACCTGGCCGGGCAATACGAAATCGGGAGCGATTTCGCTCAACGGCTGCAATACAAATCGCCGCAAGTGAGCGCGCGGGTGCGGAAGAATTAGTCCGGGCACATTCAAAATCCGCGAGCCAAAGGCGATCAAATCCAGGTCAAGCGCGCGTGGTTCGTTGAGGATTTTTTTTGGCTGCCGCCCGAACAGGATTTCAATTTCCCGCAATCGGCTGAAAAGAGTTTCCGGAGTTTCGCCGGGTAGCGGGCGCAGGCCGACAACGGCGTTGATGAAAGGAGACGAGTCGGGCGGGCAATCCACGGGCGTCGTTTTTACGAGAGACGAACGCATCAACGGCGCGGACGAAAGCGCCTGAAGCCGCTCCATCGCCCGGCGAACGATTTCCGCCGAATCCCCAAGGTTCGACCCCAACGCAACGAACGCGATTTCGCCCGGTTGGGCAGCCTGAGACATGGCGCCCCTACGTCTTGAGGTTCAACACATCGAGCATATCGTAAACGCCCGGCGTTTTGCCGACGACCCATTGCGCCGCCCGCAACGCGCCGTTGGCAAAGGCTTCGCGGCTGGACGCTTTGTGGGTCAATTCCACCCTCTCCCCGGTCGTCGCGAAAATTACCGTATGATCGCCGACGACATCGCCTCCGCGAATCGAGTGCATCCCGATTTCGGTGGCGGTGCGCTCACCGACCAACCCTTCGCGACCATGCCGGAGCAACTTGTCAAGTTGCTGGCGTCGTGTCTCCGCCAGGATTTGCGCCAGAGTGCTGGCGGTGCCGCTGGGCGCGTCTTTTTTGAGCCGATGATGCATCTCCACAATTTCCAGATCGTAATCGGGTCCGAGGACCTCGGCGGTTTTCCGTGTCAACCAAAACAAAACATTCACCCCCGTTGAAAAATTGGAGGCCCAAACCATTGGAATTTTTGCGCTGATCGCCTGCGCGTTCTTCCGTTCCGCGTCGCTGTGGCCTGTGGTGCCGATCACCATCGGTTTTTTGTGCGCCGAGCAAATTTCCGCGAAGTTCGCGGTGCTCTCGTGGAATGTGAAATCAACCAGGACGTCCGCGTCGTCAATTACTTCCCGCAGATCGTCACCCCGTTGGAGTCGGCCCGAGACCGTTATGGTGGGAATCTTTTCGGCGGACCGCAAAAGCGCCTGGCCCATTCGGCCCTTGGCTCCGGCAATAATTATTTTAGTCATGGCGCAGCGCTCCGTATTCTTTGAGGGTGTTTTTGAGGATTTCCCGGTTCTTCGCGTTCATCGGCGCTAACGGCAAGCGGTATTCTTCCTCGATCACGCCCAACATGCCAAGCGCCGCTTTGACGGGAATCGGGTTCGACTCGATGAAAAGGTCCTTGAACAGCGGATAAAGTTCATCGTGCGATTTCAATGCCGCCGCCAGATTTCCAGCCCGGAAAGCATTCACCATTCGGACAACCTGCTTTGGAACGACATTGGATGCCACGCTGACAACTCCGTGCGCGCCAACGGACATGAATGGGAGTGTGAGCGAGTCGTCGCCCGACAAAATGGTGAATTTCCGCCCCAGCGCCGCCCGTAATTGGCTGACGCGGTCCGCGTTTCCGCCGGCCTCCTTGATGCCGATAATGCGGGGCGTCGCGAGGGCCAGACGGCGAACGGTCTCGACGCCGATCTCGATTCCACACCGCGACGGAACGCTGTAGAGGATGATTGGCAATTTGCTGACGCGGCTGATTTCCAGAAAGTGTTGAAACAACCCTTCCTGGGTCGGCTTGTTATAGTAAGGAGCCACTTGCAACGAGGAATCCGCTCCCGCCTTTTCCGCTTCCTGGGTCAAATAGACTGCTTCGCTCGTCGAATTCCCGCCGGTCCCGGCCATCACGTGGATTCGTCCCGCCGCGTACTCCACCGAGCGGGTGATCACCTCGATGTGTTCCTTGTAATCCAGCGTGGGCGATTCCCCGGTGGTTCCCACCGGAACGATTCCGTCCACGCCCGCCCTGACCTGCATCTCGATCAGCCTTTTTAGACCGTCCGCGTCCAGCCTGCCCTGGCGGAACGGGGTCACAATTGCCGTATAGGTTCCAGTTAACATGCGCCCAATGAAAGCTGCCTTCGGCGGGAGTTCAATCAATTTCGATCAGCGGGTTTTGTTCAAACGAGCCGCCACATGCGCCGTCAGCATCGTCGGACAGCGGCGGGAGACTTGGATCATCAGCCAGTTTTTCCATCCCGCAATCGCGATCGTCCGTCCCTTGATCATGGCTTTATATCCGATTTCCGCGACGCGCCGGGCGCTCATTGGGCCGAAAAACCCTTCCTTGTGCTCCATTCCGGCGCGTTGTTGAAATTCCGTTCGCGTTCCGCCGGGGCAAAGCGCGGTAACGGAGACGCCCGTTCCTTTCAATTCCAACGCAAGCGCGCACGAAAATGAATAAACAAAGGCTTTGCTTGCCGAGTAAAGCGACAGCCAGGGGCCGGGCTGAAACGAAGCCGTCGAGGCGACGTTCAGGATTTGTCCCTCTCGGCGCTGAAGCATTGGCTTGAGAAATAATTTCGTCAACTGCACCACGGCGTCCATGTTGACCCGCATCATTTGCAATTCCTTGTCGAGATCGGTCTCGGCGAATTGGCCGAAGACGCCAAAAGCGGCGTTGTTGACAAGGGCGGTAACGGGAAAAGATTCGCGTTGCAATTGATTGAAGATCAATGGGGCCGAAGCCGGATCGGAGAGATCATGGGCGAGGGTTTTCACAGGAACATGGAACTGCCCCTCCAGAAATCGCGCGCGTTCGGCAAGGCGGGATTGGTCCCGCGCCACGAGGGCAAGGGCGTATCCATTGGCCGCCATGATGTTCGCGAATTCGGCCCCTATTCCCGCCGTTGCGCCGGTAATGAGGGCCGATTTTGTCCGAACATTTGTCAAGCGAACACAAGAAGTTTTATTTCCTCAGGCAGACTGTCGGAAATTTCACGGATGATATTGCCGCGCAATAAATAAGACAGGCCCTTCCGCTCCGGCGCCCCCAAGATCAGGTAGGCCGCCCCCATTGTGGCCGCGATATCGACGATGGTATCCGCCACCGAGTCGCTCACCGCGTAGCAGGGAAAAACCGGATGCCCTTCGGCCTGGTTTCTGGCCGCCAGAAAGACATCTCGCGCCTCCTTGTCCTCCTGCCATTTCTTTTTGTAATCCTGTTCGGTCAGAACGGGAAGCGATCGCACAAAAAGCAGGTAGAGCGGACGGCGAGTCAGCCGCGCTTCTTCGATTGCAAAATCCAGTGTCCTTCCCGCTCCCCTAACCGCGCACATGATCGGCGGACCATTCACGTTTTCCATGTTGAACTTTACAGGAGGCGCCGCCGTCGCGGGAGATGGCAAAACCGCGGCCTGGGCCGCTGCCGCCGCTTTCTGGCGGATGGCGAACTCCGCGGCCAGTCCTCGCAGGAAAAGTCCCACCAACAACACGGTGCCGGCGAAAATTCGGGCCGATGGTTTGTCCACCAATAGCGACAGTTCAATGGCCACCATAATCACGAAGGTGATGAACATTGTCACACGCTCCCAGGTCGCGAGGCGCAATTTTTTATCTGTACTGCACGCGCCCAGGTTGGTGGCGATGGCCCCGACCACTCCCACCGCGTATAACTCCGCCAGGCCGCCCACGTCTTTCACTGTCAGCACTAATATCGCCGGGATGACCGTCGCCGCTATCAAGCCAAGGTTCGGCACGCCAAATTCATTGAGCTTTTGAAATTGCGGCGGCAGTTCGCCGTCCCGCGACATTAAAAACGTAATGCCGATCAGCGCGACAATCGCGGTGTTGACGGCGGAAAACAGCAGGAATCCAAAAACCAGGCTGATGATCCAAGCCGCGATATGCCCCGCCAGGGGTCCCAATGCGCCCCCCACAAAAATCTGCCCCATATATCGCAGCATGTAATCCCGCACCCCCGGATGGCCCGGGGCATCGACGTTGATATCGGCGGGGTGCGAGGCATTAATGGTCAAGCCGGGCAGCGCATTCATGGCCAGACTGAGCAGGGCGGTAAAGAGGCAGACCTCCAGCATCACCCAAAGAAGCGCAGGGGTGGATGTTTTGGAAACGTTTGGGTTGGCGTCACTTGCGCCGGGATTCAATTTCATGACTCCCGTCGAGTTGGCGATGGCCTCCACTCCCGATAGCGCCAAAACCACGCCGACGAAGCCATTCCAATTTTTCACGAATCCGCCCGCCAAAGGTTGGACCTGACGCACCGCTTGTCCAAGGTGCGGGAGGCAAAAAATCGCCAGCAGAAAAACCACCACCGCGGTCGGCACGGACACCAAAAACGCCAGGCCGCCCGTGTGCTTCGGGCCGAAGATGTTCAGCAACCCGATAATCGCAATCCCTCCCGCCGCGTACCGTTCCGGATGATGAAACCCGAAATAAGCGCACGCCGAAAGCGCGCTCAACGCGGCGGTCACAATGTAATCGGCGATGAGCAGGAAGGCGCCGACGATGGAAATGATTTCCGAGCGATGCCGCACCGAGGCATACACCCCGCCGCCGTCGGGGTAGTGCTTGCAGATGGCCATGTAATTGACACCCACCAAAGCGGTCAGCAGGCACATGGCCAAAATGAGCCAAAAGGAGCTATAACCGCCGACGGCGAAAGCCAGGCCGATTACGTAAGCCTTGCTGGTGCCCCAATCGCCGTAAAGGATAGCGGCGGCGCGGGGCACATCGACGTTGCGAGGCCGCCGCGTATTACCGGCAACGATCATCAAATAAACCGAAATTCACGGGTAAAAAACTAGGATGCCGTCGCGGGAATGGCAAGATGTTTTGGCCGGCTCTTTTTGCCGGGTCAAGAATGGCCAACGTTAAAAAATTGGAATACCTCAAAGTTTGAGGTTGACATGCCTATTAGTTAGAGGCATTGTCGCGGACGAAATGCGCAGAACGAATCCAAATTTTTTGAACGGAGTGCCTGAATTGCTCGTCCTGAAACTTCTTTCCCGGCGGGAAATGTACGGCTACGAAATCGTGAAGGCGATCCAGTCGAACACGGGTGAAACCCTTTCCTTTGGAGAAGGCTGCATTTACCCGTGCCTTCATTTTCTGGAGGAGGAAAAGCTTGTGAGCAGCCGCCGGAAAGAGGTCGGTGGCCGAAGCCGGAATTATTATCAATTGACCCGCCGGGGCGCCCAACGGCTGGAAGAATTAAACACCGACTGGGACAGGGTGACCTCCGGAATCTCTCTCTTGATGCAAGGCAAACATGCGTGAACCGGTGGCCATAGGACAATTTCGGCGGCGGTTGGCTGAGATGGGTTGTCCATCCAACAAGCTGGGGAACATGGTTCGAGAATTCGCGGACCATTACGAGGATTTAAAGCAGGCTGGTTTGAAGGATGGCCTGTCGGAAAGGGATTCAGAAGCCCACGCCGCAACACAACTCGGAGATTCAATTTTTCATGCGGAACAAACCATGGGAGTCTTGCGCCGGTCCACCTGGTGGGGGCGGCATCCCGTAATTGGGTTTTGTATGCTTCCTTTCTTCGCGCTTGTGCCTGCATGGGCCTTCTGTGGCTGCGTTCTTGCGGGAATTTGCTGGACGCTGGGCCTGATTTTTGGGCCTCGTTACACGTTCGATAGAGATGTCGCACATGCGTTGGGCAGCGATCCCAGTGCGTTCCAGAGCTTTGCGGCCCCGATCGATTGCGCGCTGATGTTCTCGGCAACCTTGTTGGTCACCTTCGTGTTTTTGTGGCTGGCCCGTCGCGCGTCCCTGGGTTTGAAATGGAAGTTGATTGCCTGCGCGGTTTGCGCGTTCAACACCGCTATCATGTACGCAACTATAAAGCCGAGCGCGATTTTTGTCGGTTATGGATGGCCTCCGCCAAACTGGATTTTTACAGCTATTCCGTTGCTCGCCGCAATCTCCGTTTTTTTTCGGCAGCGAACAATGGAGAATTGCTTCCCGGCGGTTCCAGAAAATTAACGTCAACCTCAGTCCCATGAAAATTCGAACATTCATTCGTTTTGAAATTGTTGCCAGTGTCCTGCTTATCGCCGGTTGCGCAAGCAAGCCGAAGGAAAAGCCCGTTCAACAGCGCGGGTGGATTGGCGGGACATATGAGCGCGCCGCCGCCAAACGGGCTTTTGCCGACCGGTTTTACAGCGACGATCATTCGATGTATTGTTTTCCATCCGCGCTTGCGCCAGCGCAAACGGCGGGGATTTTGACAACCGCCCTGGGCACCAACACGCCGGCGTTTCGAGCCGGACTTCGCGAAGGCGATTTGATTCTGGAATTGAACCATCAACCGGTCACGGAAATGCAGGATTTTGTGCGTATCGTTGGAGAAACCCGTCCCGGCGAGGCTTTGCCACTGAAGGCTTTTCGCAAGGGAAAGACAATCGAATGCAATGTGACAGCCGGACGCGAAAAATACCGCGAGGGAGGAAATATTACCATTGGTCTGCCGGGTTTTTATGAGCCGTTGCGATTGATTCCCACTCGCAATTCGCGCGATTTCTCGCTGGTGGCGCTCGGATACAAACGCGATGACCATTCGCCCTTTGAGTTCGATTCGGTCAAGGAACAGTATCGGCACGATTGCCATCCAAAAGACAAACAGCAAGGCTACGACAGAGACTGGGAATTATGGCTGGCGATCGTGCAGGTTACCAAGGGAAAAACCATCCTGGAGCAGGAGCCGGTCGGCGCGGCGATCAAAGATTAAACTCCGGCCCGAGATAAATCTCGCGCGCCTTCGGGTCATACGGCATCTCCGATCCGAGGCCCTCGTAAACCACCTGGCCGTGGTGTATCAAATAGGCGTAGTCCACCAGCTTGAGCGTTTCGCGCGCGTTGTGATCGGTGATTAGAATGCCCAGCCCGCGCTCCTTGAGCTGGCGGATGATTTTCTGGACTTCATAAACGGCAATTGGGTCGATGCCGCTGAAAGGCTCATCCAGCAACAAAAGTCTCGGGCTGGTGACAAGCGCCCGGGTGATCTCCAGCCGCCGTTTCTCGCCTCCGCTCAGGGTGTAGGCTTTGCTTTTGGCGATGCGCGCCAGATCAAGCTCGTCAAGTAGAGACTTCAACCGCAAATCCCGCTCCTTGCCGCTGATTTCGCAGGTTTCAAGTATCGCGAGGATGTTTTGCTCCACAGTCAACTTGCGAAATACCGAGGGCTCCTGAGTCAAGTAACCGATGCCCAGCCGCGCGCGCTTGTGCATTGGCAGGCGGGTGATTTTTTTGCCCTCAAAAACAACCTCGCCCTCGTCCGGCTTGACGATGCCGACGACGATATTGAATGTGGTGGTCTTGCCCGCCCCGTTTGGCCCGAGAAGGCCAACAATTTCGCCGGCGTTGACAAAAATCGAAACACTATTGACGACGCGCCGTTCATTGTATTCCTTCGCTACGCTTTCCGTCGAAAGGAGGCGTCCGACGGTGTCGCGCGCCACTGCCGCGGCGGATGACGGCTGACGCAGAGCCGGCTCTGGCTGTGATTGAGGCTCGCTCATTTCTCAGGACGAAGGATGGCCGGTTTTCGATTTTATGGGAACAATTTTGTACGGGCCAAACCAGCGGAACTGATTCGTCCGGGTTTTCCATACGAGGGCATCGGCGTCGCTGATTATCAATTGATCTGTGGTGGCGAGGGGCGCTCCGGTGAGCTTGACCTCATCGTTTGTGACCGTGTAAACCGCCCGCGCCGCGGTGGCATGGATGGTTTGCGCGGGTTTGATTTGCTCAATAACGACGTCGTGTTCCGCCACGGCTTTTTCAATCTGATTGGTGTGGGGGAAAAACTCGGCGATGACCGACTCCGCCGTCAGCGTGTTCCGCGGCGCGTTCGTGGTCTTTCCGAATTGTCTGATTACCACTTCGTTGGTCGCCTCCAAATCCTTCATCAGAAGCGTGACGGGCGAACGGTGCGCGGTCAGGGTGGCGCACGTAATGGTCTTGACGACTCCCATTCGGTCGGGCGCGGTTTCTCCGCGAACGTTGCCGATGGCGACCGCCGCGACGGCTTCATTGCTGACCAATTCGACATTGAGCAGGTTGCAGTCAAGAGTATCGCGAAGCGCGCCGTCTTGCAGAAGCGTGGTATGGACGTCGTCTTTAAATACAGCCAGGTTGGTTTGATAATCGATATTGGTCGCGGAAATGACGACCAGTTGATTGGTCGCGCGGCCCGTGATCATTTCGAAGCGCGAGTGGCCGCGCGTATGGTAAATCCTATTTGTCACTTCCGCGGTGAGCGTATCGCCCTGGACTTTAATACGGTCGTTCCACCAAACCGGCGAGCCTGTTAACTGAAACCTATTTCCGGCTCGCGAGTAAACGGCATGGTCGCCTGTGGACCGGCTTTGGTCAGCCTGGTTTACGATGATCACGTTGCCGTTCGCGATCATGCTTTCCACCGGGCCGTTGGTCGGTGGCAATTGCATCGTCGCGTCGTCAGCGAACAGTATGCGGTCGCCGCCGGCATCTGTCCGCGGCGGAATTCCAGCCTCGTGGTCCGAGGGGCTTTCCGGAGCATTTGGCCAGCGGACACGAACATGGTTTGTGGCCGAAAGAATGTGACGCGTGCTGTCGTAATTGAAATGCTCGGCACTGGCTTCCTGGTCGCCGTTCCGCCAGAACGCGTTCCCTGTGAGATCCATGATCTCGCTGCCCGCGGTGATATGGTAAACCGCCGTCTCACCGGTGGCGCGGCCCTTGTTGGTGGTGGTGATCACGACGTTCTGGCGCGCCTGAATATTTTCAATCGCGCCGTTGGTGTTCAGTTGGACGAAAAGAAAATCCGAGGTCAGGTCCATTTGGGAATCTATCACATGAACTTTTCCGGCGTATTCGACATGGTTGGAAACATAGTCAAACTGGCCGTGTTGCGCATAAATCTGGATGGTTTCGTTCGGGCGGGACGGAGCGTTGGTCTGCCCGCCGGTCAACAGGGAACTTTTCAGCAGCGACCGAAGAATGCGCGTTTCCACATTGTTCGAAAGAACCAGGACATGATTGGATTGTGTAAAGAAGAAACCGTCGCCTTGCACGAACACATTGGTGGTTGGCGTGTATAAGATCAAATGGCTGGAGTCCCAGGCGACATTCGACACAACATCCACATGGCATTGCGGCGCTTGCGCCGTCAGATTGGTCTGGCCGTTGTGAAAGGTGATCGTTTCAAACGGCCATACGAGTAATACTTGTTTTGTTACGTTTGAAGAGTGGTCGCCCAACAGAAGCATTTCCATCTCCGGACCTTTCGGCGTGTCATGGAAACGGCTGACGGAAAATTTGTTGTCAAGACGAGTATCTGTCGGCGCTTGCGCAGGCAGCCGCAAGGTTGGCAAAAGAATCAAACAAAAGGCCAATAGCCACAAAGCTCGTTTGAGGGAGAAGGCGGTCATCGAACTGTTGAGTGCAATGTTGTCAGTGTCGCCAACAACCGCCGCATCTGAGCCAATGGAATCATGTTGGGGCCGTCGCTGAGCGCGCGATCGGGGTCAGGGTGCGTTTCGATAAAGACCCCGTCCGCGCCCGCCGCAACCGCGCATCGCGCCAATACCGGCGCCATCTCGCGCTGCCCGCCTGAACGGTCGCCTCCCGCGCCCGGCAATTGCACCGCATGCGTTGCGTCAAAAATCACCGGAAAACCGAACTCCTTCATAATCGGGATCGAGCGCATATCGGCGACGAGATTATTGTAACCGAAAGTCGTGCCGCGCTCTGTCACAAGAAGTTTGCGCCCTCCGGCGCTCGCGGCCTTTTTCACGACTTGTCCCATTTCCTGCGGAGAAAGAAACTGTCCCTTCTTCAAATTGACAATTTTCCCGGTGCGCACCGCCGCGAGAATCAAATCAGTCTGGCGGCAAAGAAACGCGGGAATTTGGAGAATATCGACCGCTTCGGCCGCCGCCTGGACCTGCTCTTCGGTATGGACATCTGTAAGAACCGGCGCATCGAATTTCGCCCGGACTTTGGCCAGCGCATCAAGGCCGGCTTTCAACCCGGGCCCGCGGAAGGAATGGCCGCTGGAGCGGTTGGCCTTGTCGTAGCTGGCCTTGAAAATGAAGTTGACATCCATTTTCCGGCAAGTCTCGCGCAGCGACGAAGCGACCTTGAAACACAGGGCCTCACTTTCGATAACGCAGGGACCGGCGATCAAAGTCAACCGCTTTGACTGCCGCAAGGAATTCCAGATGTCCGAATCATTGAGCACGCGAATCTCTTTGTACGGGAAAGAAATTCGGACAGCAAGAAGTCAGTGCGGGACTGGAATGCCCGAAGAGTAACGGCAAACAACGCTATTATCAGAATCGGCGACGTAGAGCGTCCCATTGGCATCGACGGCAATGCCCTCAGGGCGAAGCATCGGTCCGGAAGCGGATTCCGTCAGGGGCAGGGGAGGCAGCACCACCTCCTTGACGTCGGGAGAAATCTTGTGAATTCCATCGTTGTCGGTGACATAAACAAAACCGCGTCCATCCACCGCGAGGTTTTCCGGGGCGGAAAGCGCGGCCATGAACGTGCTCGCTTTGCCGGAAGGCGTGATTTTTCGCACCAGGTTATTTGCCAGATCCGCAACATAAATATTGCCCTTGCCGTCCACAGCAACGCCGCGCGGGTCCCCAAACGAATCAGACAACGTAATAACGACTCCATCAGCGGTAATTTCCCGCAGCGAACGGTTCCCGTTATCGGAAACATAAATACTGTTCGCCTTGTCCGACGCCAACGCCCAGGGATTGCGGAATTGCGCCAGTGTTCCGCGTCCGTTTCGGCTGCCTGGTGTGCGCGCTCCCGCCAGCAAACTGACGACTCCCTCCGGACTGATTTTGCGCACGGTGTTGTTCGCAAACTCGGCCACGAAAACATTGCCAAGTGTGTCCACCGCGATGCCATGCGGGGCCATGAACCGCGCGGCGCCCCCCATGCCATCCTGCGCGCCGGAAACCCCGGCTGCGCCCGCCAGCGTGGTCACCTTGAGGTCCGGGGTGATTTTGCGAATGGTGTTGTTGCCCATATCCGCGACGTAAAGGTTTCCCGCCGTATCAATGGCAATTCCCGAAGGCGAGCGAAAACGGGCGTTCGCGCCCACGCCGTCCGCGCTGCCAATGACGCCAACCTGTCCCGCGATCACAGGCGAAACCCAGCCGGACGCGGGCAAGGTTGGTTTCACGGGCGCGGGAGGATTTTCAACCAAGATTGGAGGCGGCGCGGGTTTGGCCACCGGAACCGGCTGCGAAGGCCATGCCAGCCAACTCACCACCGCGAGCAAAATAAATCCGGCGGCAACCCAGACACCCGCGGGAATTTTTCGGACGCTCCGGCCCAACCCGTGCGGGCCAAGCGGACTTCGGCCTTCATTGATTCGCTCCAGGTCCGCCACAACGTCCGACATATCCGCGTAGCGATCCCGCAACTCACGCGCCATCGCTCCTTCCGCGACAGCGGCCAACTGGGCATCCGCCCCGGGGTTGCGCGTCTTGATGGGTTTCGGCGGCCCTTCCAATATTTGTCCGCGAATTTCCTTCGTCGTTTTGCCGGCGTAGGGCGGCTCGCCTGTCAGCATTTCGTACAAAAGCGCGCCGAAAGCGTAAATGTCGCAACGAGTGTCCTCGGCATTGCCCGCCGCGACCCCGGGAGACATATAAGGCGCGGTGCCTTCCAATTGCTCCCGCTCGACGTCAACAATGGTGTCGTTGAACATCGTTCGGGCCAGGCCGAAGTCCGCCAGGCAGGCTTCGCCTTCGGCGCCGAGCAAAATGTTCGCCGGCTTGAGATCGCGATGGATGATTCCGCGGCGATGAGCGAATTGAAGCCCTCGCGCCACTTCCAAAGCAATGTCCAGGATGACCTCGCTCTCCAGCGGTGTGCCGGGCTTGATGCGCTGTGAAAGGCTGCCGCGCTCAAAATACGGCATCACAAAATACGGCCCTTCCGCCCGATCCGAAACTTCCAGCACTGGCACCACGTTCTTGTGCTTCAATTTTTGCAAATGCCCCGCTTCCCGAACGAATCGATGCACGATCTGCTGGTTCGCGACCAATTCAGGGCGAACCATCTTGACGGCGACATTCCGTCCGCCGGCTCCATCCCGCGCGAGCAAGACGACACCCATTCCGCCGCTGCCCAGCACCCGAATGACTTCGTAATTTCCCAGCGTGGCAAGCGGGCCGGGCCGCGTCGGCGGCGAAAGGAGGCGATGCCCGACCAATTCCGCGATGGGTCCGGCGAACGCCGAAACCGGCGGGATAAACACCGTCTGTTCCTTGTTGGAAGGCTCGTTGCTCATAAAGTAGCGTCGCTCCCTGTGCCGGCGCCCGGCATTTTATTCAATGCCTGGACAAGCAATTGCTGGATTTGTTTGTCCACCCACGGCTGATCCTTTGCCCAACGCAGCCCACGCTCCAATTCAGCGTCTTTGAGTTGCGAAATCCGCTCGCCGCGGCGCACCAGGGCGGCGGAGATGCTTGCGTAATAAAGCACAGCGGCCACTTCCTTCGGCAGGCTGCTTTCGGGGTGGTCCATGTTAGCCTTGGCGAAATCCTTGGTCAGAGAGAGCAATTCAACTGGCGGGGCTGGGTGCAGCAACAAATCCGAAAAGCTTTTCAACAACAGGCTTTGCGCCTCCGCCAGCAATTTCAATCGGGCGGCCGTTGCGGAATCCAACCCGCCGAGGTCCACAAGGATCGGTGCGGAGAGTTGATGGCGGAAAATCGCCCCCAATTCGTCCGGGCGCCACAATCCGGCGCGCTCCGCCCCCTCCGCCATCAGGGCGGCGAGGCTTTTCGGGGCGCTTTTCGACAAGGCGCCTGCGGAATCAAAATCGGACATATAAAAACTCACTTGTCATTACGGGCCGCGCGTTCACATCTTGCGCGCGGATTGCGTTTAACCGCCTCCCGCCAGTCGCGCGACAAATTCTTCCAACTCCTGGATTTCGGCCGCCGCCACCGCGTCCTGCTCGGCGTAATCCTTGATCACGCGTGTCAGGTGCGCCTTGAAGATTCGTTTCCCGCTCAACAGCATGTTGGAGGCGTCCGTCGGCGATTTCAGCCCGAACCGTTCGATTAACTGTTCGTATGGCGCCTGTGGAGCGTCGTTCAGAATGGGTTCCAGCAAACGTATCCGGAACATTTCCCAAATATTGCCGCGTCTGGGCTGGTCGGCCTTCGGGTCTTTGCAATCCGCTTCCATGCGGCGCAGCGTCTCGGCCAGCACCGTCCGAACCCATGTTAAATCGAACTCCTCCGCCGTCGCCTCCGGTCCGGGCAATTCCTGCTCCAACTCATCCAGCGGCACCGGCGGCCTCTTGACTTCCACCCGGTCAAGGCGGTCGAGCACGAAATTGCGCAGGCTGGTTTTAAGAAAGTCCCGAAACTTTCCCCGCCCCCGGTCCGCCCGTTGCAGCCACCCTTTCTTGAGGATTTTGTCCTCCGCAAATTCCTGGAGCAAAACCTCCGCCTGCTCTTTGAGGCTCGGAAAGGAGGCGACCAGAAAAATTCTCAACGGCGTCCAATAGAGGCGGATCAGCCGGTCCAATCGCGCCTCATCGGCTTCCGACGTCTGGGCCAATTCGGACCAGTCGGTGCGCGGAAAAATGGAACTGGGCGATTCGGAAGACATATCCATTCGCGCCAAGTAATTAAAGCTTGGCGCTGCGACAGGCTAATCGCGAACCCGCCGCATTTCACGAAGTTTTTTGGAAGCCGCTGCGACCGGAGGTTGGAGCAAAGCCGCTCCAACCCCCAGCCGCCCCCAAATCCGCGGGACTCAATACACCCGGAAAAACTGATTTGTTCCTGTCGCCAAAATCGTCATTGGCGACGTTCCGGTTACCGCCGTCCAGGGACCAGTCAGTGAATTCGCCGATTGCAAGCTTCCGCCCGACCAGTTCAACGTTACACTTCCTGCCGCTGCTCGCTGGATGTTCACACTCTCCAACACCAATTGCACCGCGTCGATTTGGCCCTCGCCAGTGTCGGTTCCGTTTGGATTGGGAATATACGACCCGCTAATTTGGCCATTCGAGTCCGGTACCACGCCGCGGAAAAACACGTAATTGTCCCCTTCAACCATTGTGTCGCACGTGTGGTCCGATTGGACATTCAGCGTCGCGTTGGTGCCTCCATCGGCTTCGCCCCCATTGTCTGCGCCCAGCGTGATGATCGACCCGCGATTCCCGTCGTAATTTGCGGAATAAACGTAGAGTGTGTAAACTCCCTGCGGCACATCGTTGAAGGAGAACGTCCCCATTGGATTCGCCGCGGTCCCGGCCCCTGGAGAAGTGCCGTCGATGCCGGCTTCATACTCAACCAGGTAGCAAGGATTTCCCTGGTAACCTGTGTTATTCACACCGTTGTTAAACCCGAAGTCGATGGAAAACGAGACCAGCGAGGCCGCGCCGCTGGATGCAACCGCGTCCCCGGTAGTCCCGCCAGGGGCAGGGGGCCACACGTTCCAATTCGTGTTCGCCGGAGCGTCCATATAGGCGCCCAAACCCTGGTAAGCGCCGGCCTTGCCCGTCGCTTGCCCGCCATCGTTGTAATTGACCGCAAATCCCGTGGCCGGCGCGACAAACGGCGCGCCTACGATTGTAAAGACGCTGCTGGTCGCGCTGCCATACGCATTCGTGACAACCACCGTATAATTATTGGTTCCGGCGGTGGCTGTTGTGGTGAAGGTTGTAGCAGTCGCGCCGCTGACGGGCGATGACCCTTCGTACCATTGATAGTAAAACGGCGCGACCCCAGCCGCCCCAACGGTATAAGTAAGCGGGGCGCCCGAACCCGCGTAAAGATTCGTCAAGCTTGGCGCGGGGTTCGTCAAAATAGTCGGAATCTGACTTGCAATGACGGTGCTGACTGTGCTCGTTACCGCCCCGTAAAGATTTGTCACGACTACAAAGTAGCTTCCACTTTGCGCCAACTGCGCATCAGTGATGGTTAATATGTTGCTGTTCACCCCGCTATACACGCCGGTGTTGCCCAGCGGCGCTCCATTATCATACCATTGATAACTTAACGGCTGCGTTCCCACCGCCTGAACTTCCACGATCCCATTTTGCCCCACCGGAATGGGAGTAATTGCGGGCGGTTCCGTCGCAATGGCGGCGGGCGTGCTTGCCGCATCGTAGAGCGCCACAACTTGCTCGTCAGTTAGCGCGTTCGTAAAAAACGCGGCTTCCGCAAGCTCGCCGGCAAAGTATCGCTCCAAACTTCCGTTTGGATTATCTATTGTATAGTCAGGCGCGCCTCCAATCATGACGTCATAGGGCGTTCCGGGCAGCGATCCCACGCCGGTGCCGGAAGTGCTCAATATGCCGTCTATATACAAGTAGGCGTTGGTCCCGTCCGTAACCCCGGTAAAAAGGTGCCAGGCTCCGTCGTTGTAGCTGTGAGCAGACGCCAGTTCAGGCCCGGCGCCCGGATTCCAACGCAAATCGCCGCTTCCGTCGATGCTGCTGCGCCATCCGTGATCGCCTCGGCCGATAATCGTTTGGAATCTCGTATAAGAATCGGCCGGATTGGCCTTAAACCAATACGCAAGGCTGAAAGGCGTATTGCCCGTCGGATCAAGCGGAGTTGCGCCCAAGCCTTGTTGGCCAACATCAACTCCCGCGTCAAAGCCATTGATCCTGACCGCGTAATCTTCCGGTCCAAGGCCCGACAGCGGCGCACCCGCCTCGCCGGGGATGGTCCCCGGTTGGTATAACCCATTGGCGCTTGCTCCCATCGTGCCGTAATTGTTGGCGATGGGGAACGTGCTCGAGTCCGGTTCCGTATAGGCCGGTTCGTCCAGGCGCAGATAGACAATCGGATTCGCGCTTAAAACATCATTGGTGTAAAGAGTATGATTCGACGCGGTCGCATCCGAAAAGTGTTTTGACACCGTGGCGGCGGAGAGCGCGTTGGTGTAAATCGCCACTTCGTCCATGTACCCCTGATAAATTTGGTTGTTAAAACCAATTGTGCCATCGGCTGTGGAGGGGTATCCCTCATTGTAGATAAACGTGCCGGTCCTCATATTGCCAAGAACAATTGGATTGACGGTATCCGGAACATAACTCACGCCGTCTGTCGGAGTAAAAGCGTACGCGCCGGTCGCTGTCGTAATTGGCGCGTTGCTCGGCGCCCAGACTTGATTCGTGGATTGCGGAAGACCCGGAACCGTGGTTGCCGCCAGGACGCCGTTGGTGTAAAAAGCGGCATTTGTCCCGTCATAAACCAGGACCAGGTGAAACCATTGCGGGGTCGGTTCATACATTGGCACATCAAATTCCAGCGATGGGCTGTTCCCATTGTTGCCGCTAAAGAAATCCACGATCCACGTGGCGTTGGTTAGCAACTGGGTGGGACCCGGCGTGTACCATCCCACCGGGTAGCCGACGGAATAAATGCCCGCCAGCGCGATGCTCCATCCTGCGCCGTCTCCGTTCGAGTCGAATGGATCCCCGTCACCGAATATTCCGCCATAGCCCTGTTTGACAATTGCCGTCCATTCAGTGCTCGCGTAGCTGGAGCCAAAGGGATCATTAGGATCTCCGCCTTGAGGTTCAACCCACGCTTCTGCCGTGAATGGCGCCGGGGTGTTTAGACCCTGGCTCGCCCGTGGGATGAGCATGTAGGCGGTAGGGCTGCCTGACGGACCGGAACCGGGAAACGCCGCCGCCGAATCGCCGTCGCTGGTTACACCCGTCACGGGACCGGTGAACAGTGTCGAAGCAGGGGACCCCAAATCATCTGGAAACGGATTGCCATAATAGGCGTCCCCCGCCGCGCCCAAAGTGCCCAGATTTGTCGCGATATATGCGGGCGGCGGCGCGTTGGTTTCATTCAAAGGCCAGTAGGCAGCGGGATTCAGCGCGATTACGGCATTGGAGTAGGTCTGGGCGTGCGCAACCACGCCTGTCAATGCCGACACCAAGGCGGCCCATATCAGTTTTTCTATATTTGAACGCATAGGTTATGTCTTGTTTGTTGTTGACTTCCGATTTTTCCCAAGCTCGCCGAACGAGCGAAATCCAAAACGCTACTGCCCAACTTGCGGGTTAACCAAAACAGGCGATAGATGGTCTTCCACCCAAAGGAGGTCCGTAAACGGGTACGTCGCCGGCCAAGGAAGCCATGACTCATTTTTCACGACGGGATGGTCCGTCTGGGATTGCAACCACTTGTGGATTTCCGCATGGCCGTCCGCAAAGGCAAAACCCGCCGCGCCGTTGTGATACGAAGCAACCATGTCTCCCCATTGTGTAGTATCAGTACTGCCAGTCGGCGGGCACATAAAACCGTCATTGATGCTGTCTGGATGCTCATCGACAAACACCCACGTCATTGCCGGCACCCTGAACTCACTCGATCGGAGGAAATTCGGCCAAAGACCGGGATCGGCCGGATAACTTGGATCGTAAACGCGTTGCCCAGATCCTGTTATCGATTTGTCGCCAACGGCAAAACTCATCGAGATGCTCCTTACCCTGGCGATGGTTTGACCCGTCGCCACGCTCATGTCCGCCGGACAATGGTAAATTCCCGGATTTCTCGCGTACGGGCCCATTTGCCCCGACATCATCAACGCGACATTCGTATTGTCCGAGCTGTTCCCCCAACTCATGATACCGTTGACCCACCCGCCCTTGTTCCCGGTGGACGCCGGTACGTTATAGGGTAAAACCTCACGAAAATCGCCAAAATACATCGTCCATGCCAGCAGCAACTCTTTGCTGTTGTTTAGGCAATCGATTCCCTGCGCCTGTTGCTTCGATTTTGCCAAAGAGGGCAGCAGCAGCGCCGCCAAAATGGCGATAATCGCGATCACCACCAAAAGCTCAATCAGTGTAAAGCCTTGGCAGGATTGCGGGCAAACCGGCCAGCCACTCCTTTTATCCGTTGTCTGAAATTGTTTAATGGGTCGTTTCAATTTACAGTGTGTCTGGGACCTCGCCGTGCCGTTTGGGACACAGGCAAGCCTCTCACGTCCCTTAAACCGCTGGAAGGAGATTCGGCTTGTCTGGAAACAAGACAAGTGCGCGGGGAAACCTCATCCCGCCCGAATGGGCGCCGGCCCGATGCTCTCGCCGCGCTTGTATTCCAATGGCACGCGAATCGATTTCCGGATGATCCTGCCCGTTTCCACCAATTCCATCACCCGCCGGCAAATATAATGCGCGAACATCGTCGAGTTGTTTTCATAATGGCAAACAGGCGGATATAAATCTTGAAACCACGTATCGCTCGGAATGCAAATCAACGAAACGTCCGCCGGCACCCCAATGCGCCGCGACACCATCCACGAAAGGCTCGTCAGCAGTTGGCTCGATCCGCTGAGCACAAGCGCCGTCGGCGTGGGCTTGTTTTCAAAAGCCATCTCCAGCGAGCGAACGACGGACTTTGGCGTGCGATCGTCCTGGAACACCAGCAGCTCCGCCCGAGGCGCCGCCGTCGCCAGCGCCCGCCGCACCCCTTCCACCACCGCCAGCGCCCCCGGAACCGGTTCTATAAAACTGAGAACCCCCACATTCCGATGCCCGTGCCGGATCAATTGCAACCCCGCATGATACGCCGCCGCTTCCCAATCATTGACCACGAAAGGCAGGTTCACTCCCGGATACGGCGTCCCATAGACAAACGTCGGAATCCCTTGCTCCTCAAACCAGCGTTGCGCCGTCCGCCCCACAAAGTGCAGGATCCACGCGGCCGAGGCATTTTCCTCCACAAGCCGCGCAAGGTGCCGGTGAGGATTGGCCATCTGAAAAACCCGCGGCGAAAGAAACTGCAATTCGCGTCCTTCTTCAGCCAAATGCTTCCGCAAGTCCTCCATCTCCAGAAGTATGATCCGATCCACAATCGGGAATGGTGACAGAAAAGTCACCGGCAAATGGGCCGAAGGAGCCTTCCGCCCGTGACGCCGCGGCTTAAGCACTTGTCTCTGTCGGCCTTGCGCGGCTGGCGTCACCCAACCCTCCCGTTCCAGCGATTTCAACGCAAGCCGAAGCGTGTCGCGACTGACCCTCAGCCGATTCCTCAACGGCAACTCCCCTGGCAACGTTCCCCTCAGCACCTTCGAGCCAATCCATTCCTTCAAAGTGAGGGCCGTTTCAGTGACTAGACTGGTTCGTTTTGGCAGGCCTTCCATCGAGACATCTGTTTCGCGACCCCAATGATAATGACTGGCCGCATAACCTCCACAAATAAATGCTGCTTTAATCCCCCCTCGCCCCTAAATTGGAAAAACAAAATTATTATGACGATTCAGGTGGCGGTCTTGTGCGACGCGGCAACGGATTACAACGGCAAACTCAATCTGCTCGGAACCTTCGACACCATTTACGCCCCTCAAATGCCCGCGCAGCATCCGCAGTGCTCCATTGCCACCCGCATCGCGTTTGACCGCATGGAGGAGGGCCGGCACAAACTCGTCCTCAATTTCGTCGATGAAGACGGCCAGCCCATCATGGACAGCATGGACGTCCCGGTCGAAGTCATTTTCCCGCCCGACGCCACCTTTATTTCCCGCAATTTCATCGTCAACATCCAGCAATTGAAGCTCGACAAAATCGGCCTCTACTCCGTCGATTTGTCGATGGACGGCCAACCCTTATCGAGCATTCCGCTGGCCGTCAAACAAATCGACCAGAAACCCACGGACTGATCAGCTCTGCGCGATAAATTTCGCTGGCAGTCCTAAACTCCACTCAATGGCCGACACTGTTTCAAAAGCCAAACGTTCTCAAGTAATGGCTGCCATTCGCTCGCGTGGTAACAAAACCACGGAGTTGAAGCTCGTTGCCCTTTTTCGCGCCGCCGGAATTACCGGCTGGCGCAGAAATCAGCGATTGCCAGGTCGGCCGGATTTCGTTTTTCGACATGCCCGGCTCGCCGTTTTCATCGACGGATGTTTCTGGCATGGCTGCCGCTGGCACTGCCGTATGCCCAAGTCTCGCGGTGCCTACTGGCAACCCAAAATTAGCCGCAATCGCGCCAGGGATAAAGCTGTATGCGCCCTTTTGCGCCGTGGTGGCTGGCGTGTCCACCGTATCTGGGAGCATTCGCTTCGCTCTCCGACCGTGATTTCCAGACTTCAGGGCATCCTTGCAAACCACCGTCGGACCCAGTAAAACGGCCCATTGCGTACTGAAGACTTCGAGAAACTACTTGATGAACTTTGCAATCGGATGACAGCCGAATGCAGGGCGGGCAAAAGGTACGGCGATTCCAAGATTTTTGAGAATCGAGTCCGTGAAGTTATCCGGGATCTTCTGGAGCAGTTTAAAATTTCCGTGGACTTCTCACCGCATCCCTTTGGCTTTCCCGACATTGTGCTTGGTGAATTCGGCATCGAAGTAAAGTTCACCGTCAACGATACTTGGCGCTCAGTAGCCAATAGCGTCTTTGAAAGCTTCAGGAGCAAAGACGTAAAGCGCATTTATGTCGTCTTTGGAAAAATGGCTGGCGATCCAGGCGTCCGTTGGGGTCGCTACGAGGAGTGTGTGATGCACGTCAGGACATCACACGTTCCTCGGTTCGAAGTGGACATCGACGCGAAAGAATCCCTTTTCACAAAATTTGGCATTACGTACGAAGAATTCTCTAACCTGCCGGAAGAAGGCCGAATGAAGCATGTCCGCGAGTACGCCCGAAACCGCCTCAAGCGCGGTGAGCGCCTTTGGTGGCTGGAAGAAAAGCCAGACGAAGGCCACTCGCTTCCCGTTCAGGTTAAGCTTTTCTCTAATCTACCCCTTGCGGAAAAGCTCAAAATGCGTGGCGAAGCATCGCTGCTCTGCCCGCAAATCGTCGGCTCCAGCCGCAACCGAACCAAATACACCGATCCTATCATGTATCTGCTCACGTACCGCGGTGTGCTGGCGACGCGGGACGCATTCTCAGCCGGCAGCGCAGCCGGCCCGGAGCGCGGCGGCATCTACGTGCAAAAAGCCCTCCAGAGAATTCAGCCGCAAATGACCGAGGCCGCCAGCTATCTTGAGTCAAGACTGTTTGTCGAATACTGGGGGCGCAACATTCCGCCTGAAAAACGAATCGAGGAATGGCTCAAAATGGCCGATGTTTACGCGAAGGTCGCCGACCCGTCATGGACGCCATCTGATCTCCTTTTTAAAAGTTAACCTAAGCAGGAAAGCACCGAGTTTGCGACCTGCCAGGCCAACACTGGCGGGACCGCATTCCCTACCTGCCTCTCGGTTTCTCTCAGCCCGCAAACGAAAACGAATCTGTCAGGGAAAGACTGAAATCTTGCGGCTTCCCGCATCGAAACCCGTCGAGGCAGTTTGTAGTGCCACTGGATATTTCCATGGCATTCAGCTCGAATCGTGTAGCCCGGACGCTCGGCAATAAGCTTGCGATTGCCTTGTTCGGGGCTGATTTCGGCCAAGCTCCAGATATGATTGATTGCGGGAGACTCGCCGACATTTTCTAAGTCACTGATGGCATCCCTGGCCGTCATCCAGTTTGCGGCGTTTCTCTCAAGCGCGGGAGGAACAAAAGGCTTAACGTCCGCGCGTGTTCCCACAAACATCACACGTTCCCTGGTTTGCGGGATTCCATAATTGGCGGCCTGGTATAGTTGGTAGTGAATCTTGTATCCAAGTTGGTTGAAATCCGCCAACACTTGCTTAAGCCAGCCCTCGTGCTTTAACAGGGCTTTGACATTTTCGGCGACGAATACTTTTGGCTTAACCCTCCGAATCGCCTCGATCATCGCTTTATAAAGGCCGGAACGGGCGCCGTTCACTCCAGCTCGCTTCCCGTTCACAGAAATATCTTGGCATGGAAAACCGCCGATCAGCACGTCAGCCGTTTCAGGAAGAGTCCCTATTAGTTCCCAGACATCGCCGCGATGAATCTCGCGTCCTAAGTTCCGCTCGTAGGTCTTGCAAGCCGCCCCGTTGAGATCGTTCGCCCATACAATTTCAAACGGAAGTGACCGGTAGCGCCGCCCGAACACGTCGAAACCCCCGGTGAAACCGAGATCCATGCCACCGCAGCCGGAAAACATTGAAACGACCGTATATTTCTCACTCTTCCCATTACTGGCCGCCACAGCGACCTTTTCAACGTCTCCCTGAAATTCCTCGCGGAGCGCTAACGTTTTGCTGCGCCGATTCCGACCGTATTGGGCCTCGCGGAAAAACGATGGCTGCTTCTTTTCCTCACAATACTCAGCCGCCGCCTTTATAAACCAATCCTTGAGAGTGATGCCAGAAAGCGAAAGCGCCGAATAAAAAAGCCTCTTCAACTCCGGTTCGACATCAATCACTATCCGTCCCGACTGACCATGATGCGCCATAGACGTGACGTTACTTACGTCACATAATCTGCGCAAGAAAAATATGGTGAATACGTCATTTTAATTTCCCAACACAATCCCAAAATATTTGCTGCTTTAATGCTGCGCCGCCCATAAATTGAAAAAACAAGAGACCTGACATGTTCTCCGATTTTCCAGAGCAAACCAGAGTCGCCCAACTGCTCCAGCGCAGTCTGGAGCGCAATCGCCTCGCTCACGCCTACCTTTTCACCGGCAGTTCCATCGGCGAATTGGAAGGCGTGGCCCGCACCCTGGCCAAAACGCTCAATTGCCAGAACCCCCCGCGCCGCGGCTCCAATGGCCTTGCCCTCGATTCTTGCGACAAATGCGACAGTTGCCGCCGCATCGATACCGCCAATCATCCCGACGTCCTCTGGATTCGCCCAGAATCCAAATCCCGAATCGTCACCATCGACCAAATGCGGGAATTGATGCAGACGATGAACCTCAAGCCAACGGTCGCCGAATTCAAAGTCGGCGTCATCGTCGGCGCAGACCGCTTGAATATCGCCGCCGCCAACGCCTTTTTGAAAACGCTCGAAGAGCCGCCTCCAAAATCCATCCTGATTTTGCTCACCACCGAACCGCAACGCATCCTGGAAACCATTTTGTCCCGCTGCCTCCGTCTCAGTTTCGCCGGCGAAGGCGTTCATTTTGAATCCGGTCAATTGGAGTGGCTTTCGGCCTTCGGCAGCGCCGCCGCGGACGGCAAGGGTGGTCTGCTTGGCCGATACCGATTGCTCGGCCTGATCATGAGCAAGCTCGGCGAGCAAAAAGAGCAAATCGAAAAAGCCCTCACCGCCCGTTCACCTTTGGAAACCCACGACGATCTCGAAGCCAAAATGCGCGACAAACTCGAAGACGAACTGACCGCCGCAATCGAGGCCGAGTACCGCCGCCAACGCACCGATTTGATAGGCGTCCTCCAGTGGTGGCTTCGCGACGCGTGGCTCCAAACCCTGACTTCCGGCGCCGACCTCCTCACTTTCCCAAATTTGGCCGCCACGACCCGCGCTGTCGCAACCCGGCTTACGCCGCCCGACGCCCTTTCCAATCTGGAGATCATCGACCGCCTGCAACGGCAGCTCCATACGAATGTTCAGGAAGCTCTCGCTTTGGAAGTCGGCCTGCTGAAATTAAAACTCTGAAAGCCCAAAATAAGCGAAAACTGCCCGGCAAGGCCGAATCAAAGCACGAACTCGACTGGAATTTTCTCCGCGGCGCGGCGGGCAGCCTCACCGGGGCGCTTCTTTCGCGACGGCATCGCTTGGGCAATGCGCTCGAGCATGGCTTGGGGATTAATCCGCGGAAGCTCGGATACAAAATCGGGCGCCGCCGGAAATTCCAGCGTTGTATCATTGTCCTGGATCGAGCGCGGCGGACATTTTCTCATACAGCTCCAGTGTAGCATATTTTTCGAACAATCGGCGAATGTTTTCCGATTTAACGTCCAGATGGTTGACGCGAATGAGGTTCTCCACATCGAGGAAGTCCTTCAAAAACCGATGTGCCCGCGTGTTTTTTATCGCATGCAGTTTTAAGGCGATAAGATGCTCCAACGCGGGAATGCGCGAAGTCGTTCCGTAGAATTCCACCGTGCGGCTGGCATCGAGCATCGGCTTGAATGTCTCCGGCCGCACGAACATCAAATCCACCGGCCAGGCCGTCTCCTTATCCGAAGCCAGTTGAACGAAATTTAGAGCGTCGCTGAAAATGTCGTAGCCAAGATCCGCAAATAATGTGATCCATGACAGTCGATCGTCCGAGCAAGCCAGGAAATCCAAATCGGCCGTTTCCCTTGCGAAACCGTATAAATTGACCGCATGACCGCCAATGACCAGAAACGGCAAATGGCGCCGCTGAGTTTCCATTTCAATCGTTGAAAAAAAACTCACGCCACCCGGGAACGGAGTCCTTGTCTTCCGCCCTTTGTCTCCTGTTGAAAACGGCTGCCCAAAGAATTTGGCATGGCGGCATGTTATTCAGGGACAATCCGACATTCAATCAGCTTTTGGTCAGCGGAACGTTCCTGAGTTTTTACGGTATGACGACGATTCGATAGAATCGATTGCTTGGCGTCAGCGGATCGGACTTGCTGGCGACGCTGTTGGACGCTGTGACGTCGCCCGGCAATGCGGTCCAGTTCGTGGAGGCGAGCGCGGGATTGTATTCCACTCGGTAGGTCGTGTTGGAAACGGCGGACCATGAGAGCACAAAGTTCGAGCCGGAAATTCCCGAACCTGACGGAAGCAGGGCGGGTGGAGGCACAGCGACGCCGGTGACTTGGACAATCACGGAATTGGCGGTGTTGCTCAATTGCATCGTCACTTGATCGGATGGGTACGAAAAACTTGCGAATGCGCCGTTGCGCGAACCGGCGGACAGGACGGTGAAGGAATTATTGGTCGCCGGCAAAAAACCATTCGTCAAAGCCACGCTCAACGCGCCCGCCAGCGCGACGCTTCCGGCGGCTTGAAGCTGCCCGTAGCCTGAGCCGGCAGTTGTGCCGCCGACGACGCAATGGAGGACGGAGGCGCTGCCGGGCACGAAGCCGCCGTTGGCGGCCACGATGCCGCGCTCAATATCCAGAAGCCCGAAGTTGTTCAATTGCACTCCACTGCTGACTGAGGTTGTCCCGGAATTAAGTTCCTTCCGAAACGTTCCGCTATTATCAAACCGGCAGGCGGGAGCATTCTCATAAAAGAGCGTGGAGGCGTTCTGCGCATCGAACAGCGCCCCGGCGTCGTTGGTGATCACCGCCCCGCTGCCCAGTGCTAGAAAGCCGGAATTAGTCCAGACAACAAGGCCTTGATTCTCCAGCACGCGCCCCGTCAGGAACACTTCTCCCGATCCGGTCAGCGACAGTTTCGCGCTAGGCGAAAGGACTGTCCGGCCGCTGCCGCTCATTGTGCCCTGGGTCCAACTCATCAAGCCGTTGACCGTCAAAACCCCCGTGCCATTGATGTAACCGTACAGTGAAAGGCCGTTGACAGAGACCCCGGTATTGCAGGTCAGCGTCGCTTCATTGGTGACTTGCCAATTGCACATGCCGACGATTTGCGCGGCGGGGTTGAGTGTAAACGTGCCGCCGATGATTTCCATCTGCGACGTCGGCGCCAGGGTGAACATACCGCTCGCTGAACTGTTCCCCTCAGACAGGCAGTTTGCTCCGGCGTCAAAGGTCATGTTGCCGTTATTGAGCATCGGACCGTTGAACAGAAGGTTTCCTGTTTGGACGGTTACGGCGCCGTAATTATTAAACGCCATGCCGCTGGAAAAAGTAGTCGTGCCCGGGTTGATTTCCTTGAGGAACTCCCCCGCATTGTCGAATCGCGCCGTGCCTGTGTCGATAATGAAGTTCGCGGCGTTTTGGACGTCGAACAAACCTCCAGCATCATTCGTTATCACCGCTCCCGAGCTAAGCTCGATCAGACCGGAATTCGTCCATATCGTGGTCCCCGCGTTTTCGAGCGTGCGCGTGTTGAAAACCAAGCTGCCGATGGAATTGATGTTGAGAATGCTCCCCGGCGCGATGATCGTTTCTCCCTTGCCGCTCATCGTGCCCCCAGTCCAGTTCATCGCGCCGTTGATCGTCACAACTCCGGTGCCTGTGAGCGTTCCGTTGACGACAAGGTTGGCTAGGGAAATGTTGGCGTTGCAAGCCAGGGCGGCCCCGATGTTGATTTGGTAACCGCCCGCGCCAGTGAATTGCCCGGAGGGATTAACAGTGAACGTGCCGCCGGTGAACTCCACTTGGGAGCCGGATTCGGCATCAAATATGCCGTTGGCAGAACCCCCCGCAGCCACCGCCAACGTCGCGCCCGCTCCCACCGTCACATCGCCATTATTTTGGAAAGTGTCATTGAATAGCGCCATGCCGGACTCCAGCGTGACGTTGCCGTAGTTGGTGAACCGAATGCCGGCGTCAAAAGTGGCAGTCCCCGAGCTGATTTCCGTGAGAAATGTCCCAGTGTTGTCAAATCTGCCGGCCGCGCCGCTTCCAAAATAGAACGCGGAATTGCTTTGCACGTCGAAAAGCGCTCCTGCGTCGTTGGTAATGTACGCGCCGCTGTTCAAGGTAAGAAGGCCGGTGCCGGTCCGCACGATCAAGCCCTGGTTTTCCATCACGCGAGTGGTCAGAAACACTTCGCTCGACGAGTCGATGGTGAGCGAGGCGCCCGGAGCGACGATCGTTTGTCCTGTCCCGCTCATCGTCCCATTGGTCCAACGCGAGGAACCGTGCAGCGTAAGAATCCCGCTCCCGGTCAACACAGGGTCAGTGTAAATAGTTCCGAAGTTGAGGCTGGAGCAATCGGTATTGGAATTAACGGTGATGGTGGGCGAATTGGTGACGAACGCGGAGTCCAGCAACTCTGGCACGAGGTTGGGATTCCAATTGGTGGCGAAGTCCCAATCCCCGCTGGCGGAATTGGTCCAAGTCATTTTGATTCCCAAGAAGTGCGCGAAGAGGGTGATGTTGGTGGTCATCGTGATCGTCAGGGGATTGTTGCGCGTCACAAACGCGCCGCTCCACGCGTTAAACGCCCCCGGTCCCGAGCAGCCCAGAGTCACGTTTTGGCCGTTGGTATAACTCGGTTGGTTCGGGGTGATCGTTACCGTTCCGCCGTCGCAAAGAAGTGTGATCCGGTAGCGGGCGGAGGCGCTATTCGTGGGATTGGTGCCGTCCCAAAACTCCTGGAGATTGGAAACCCCGTCGTGGTCGAAGTCTCCGCTCGCCGTATTCGTCAAGTTGCCGAAGTAGGCCAATTCCCACGAGTCAGGTAACCCGTTCCCGTTGCCATCCCACCAAAGCATCGCCGGATTGCTGGTGATGCCGCCCGAGCCGTTGGAAAGGACGACGGCGTACTGGCCTTCATTCGTGGCTTCGGGGCTTTGCAGCGCGACGGCGTCGCCAGTGGCTCCGGAAATCGGCGAGCCGTTGAAAAGCCATTGATAAGTCACTCCGCGCGTGTCCGCCAGCACGACAGAAAACGAGGCGGTGTCCCCAGGCCCGACGATCTCGCTTCGCGGCTGACCAATGATTTGCGGAGCCGCCACCGTTTCCCCGGTTTGGATCGTGAGATTTCCGAAGGCGTCAAAGATGAACTCTGAGTCCTGCCCGTTTGCGGTCTCGGCAAACAAACAAGTCAACAACCGTGCACCGGTCAATAGTATTATTCCAGAAGCGCGCGTCACTCTTAATTGCCTCCGAACAGATCTACGCTGAAGTTGGCGAGATCGCTGATGAATTTCCGGTTTTCTCCCGTGGACATTATGGAATCCCTGTACTCCTGCGTAGCTTGCATGGTCTCCTGCCACCAGTCCAAACTCCGCTGCAAAAGGCTCCGGGGGTCATCCAGATAATCCAAAACATTTTGGTCCAGCTCGGCATAGGGATCGGCATCAATAATCTCTGAAGCCGCGTCAGCAATCTCCGGGGTAACCTGGGCGCCCGCGGGAAGAATATCGACCAGTGTGGGGTTGGATAAGGCACGCCCTGTGTTGGCCAGCACATTGACCGTGTCGGGTCCCACCCCGGGTATGGTTTGGCCGGACGAGACGACGTTTTGCGCGCAAGTTACGGCGTCCTCGGCCGCCGTAACAATCGTGGGTTCGGCCTCTTCCAGTTCGTTGGCGGCCGCCACTGCGCCCCCTCCTAATGCCGCCCCCAATTGCGCGCATTCCACTGGATGCTGTTCGCACCACGCGTCTAGGGTCGTGAAACCCAATCCCTCCGGGTCCATGCGGCTGACCGGGTTGTTTTGCACATAGGCATATAGATTTGGGCCTTCCCGTGTTTCCGCGCGTCGAAGGGGATCTCGAGAGAGCCATCTCCCGTACTGCGGGTCATAGGCGCGGTAGCGCGTAAACGAAAGACCAGCTTCGGGCGCCCAAAACATTTCGGCGAATCCAAAGTCGGCGTCAAGATCGCCGCTGACTTTCGTCCTGCGGCCGAACGGGTCATAGCTATAGCTGGCTCGCACTGCGCCGGCGCCGTCAGTTAATTCACGAACAGACTCCAAATGGTCTTTGCAATAATAATACGATCCGGCATTCGTCCCCGTCATAAACTCCACACCCTGCGGAAAAAAGCGTTTCGTGACGGCGCCGTTTGTGTCGTGTTCCTCGGCGATCCGCCCGCCGTTCCAAAGCAGCAAACGGTGCGAAACCTCGGCGCCGTTGACTAATTGGCGAATGCCTGTGACTCGGCTCAAGCCGTCATACGCAAATTCCGTCCGCTGCTTTCCCGCATTGACCGCTACGAGGCGGCCCACTCCATCCCATTCATTGGTGCGCGGACCTTCGGACGCCGAAGACACGCTGATCTGATTCAACGTATTGTAACTTGCCGCGTAATTGGCCGATCCCGTGTTCTCGGTCAACCGGTTGCCGGCCGGATCGTAGCTATAGGAAAACTGGTTGATCAGGCTTCCGGCGTTTGTCACATTCGCGGAAAGCAACTGGTTCGCGGCGTCATAGCTGAAGTTGAAAATTGACGGTGTCTGCGTTCCGGCCTGTTGCGACCAGCTTGTGATTTGATTCCTGGTGACGTCTTGATCGTATATGAATTGGGCTACGGGGGTCGTCCCCGCGACGTAGGAGATTTCCCGGAGCGCGGAGTCCTCAAGGTTATTGCCGTAGGCCAGTGACTCATTGAGGCCGTTTGGAAGGGTCTCCGCCGCGGGCCTCATTGAGTTCCCGTCGTAGGCATAAGTAAACGTCCCCAATGCGTTGCTCTCGCTCGCCACTCGTCCCGCAGGGTCGTAGGTCGTCGCCCAATCCGCTCCGTTGATGTTGCAATGAATCGGCCGGCCCAACTCATCATAGCTATACGTGGTCACGGCGTTCGTTAACGGGCCGGTCACACTCGCCAGTTCGCCGGCCCCCAGTGTTGGCGTGTCCGTCACTGGATTGTACGAATAAAACGTCGTCCCGATGCCGTCGGACATCGAAGCGATGCGTCTATAGTCCGGATCATAGGTATAGCTAACGTCCGACGTCGGACTCAGCGAATTAAAATACATGAGAGCGGACAGGGTGTCATCCGCGTTGTAAGCGTAGCGGATTCCTTGCTGTTTGTCGTCGGTCACCTGCTCCAACCGGCTGGTCGTGTTCTCGTAAATATACGCGATACGGGACCCGTCCCCATATTCCTTGCCCGCTGGACGCCCTTGCACATCCGTAAACCATGTCGTCTTGCGACCCATCGAATCCGTCAAGCTCTTAAGCCCGCCGCACCGGCACCAATCAAAGAGTGTGACTCGACCTAACGGGTCTGTCTTCTTTACCAGTTGTCGCAAACTGTCATAAGCTAAAATGGTTTGACGCCCGGCGCGGTCCTGAACAACTGTCCGATCCAACCTGTCGTAGGTGAACTGTTCAAACGTCGAATCCGGATGCGTGATGCGCGTGACCCGGTTTAGGTTGTCGTAATCAAAGGTTAACGTGTAACCGTTAACATCGGTTAAGGTTCGTATCCGCCCAAACGCGTCGTAGGTAAGACTCGCCGTATCTCCGGTTCCCGGCAACGGGCCGTCAATCGTTTGCAAGTATCCGTTGGTATCGTACGCGAAATTGAGGGTCTCGCCTCGCGCGTCAGTGATGGATAAGACCTGTCCCCGGTTGTTGTAAGTATAAAAGTTGGTTTGGCCGGATGGGCCGCATTGTGTCAGAATACGATGTTGAGAATTGTAGGTTGCTCCGTAGATCAGCTCATTGTTGGTGGCCCGGGTCTGCCGCTCTCGCAAAAGGTCGATTCCGTTGCTGTCGTAGTCATAGCTGAAGTTCCTGCCCGCCGGATCAACGCGATTCGTCACATGCCCAAACCCATTGTAGTGGTAAGTGTATAACTGCGTCGTGCCGTCGTCCATTACCCGTCCAACGTGCCAGGGCCGATTGATAGTCCCCACAAAGATCGAGGTGGTTTGGCCCGCGTAGTCGCGCCACACACGGCCCTCCAGCGCTTCTTTGGTGCTCTCGATGATTCCCGAACACGTCACGGTGTCCCCCTCGTGCTGCCAGTGGTAAACCCGCGCCTTTGAGTAATCTCCGTAAGCCATCGCGCACGCGTTGCGGCTCCAGTAAAAGGTGTTCCGCGAGCTGAGGAACCCGTCAAAGGTGTTCATTCCCAGCGGCACGATGTTCTGCGGATATGTGTCCGGAATTATGTTATAGGTTTGGTTGAACTCCACCCGGTCGCGGCTTCCGTCGGGAAATGATGTCTCCAGGAATAACGTCGTGTTCGTTCCGCCTTGGGAATAATTCTCCGTTCCGTACGGCGTTGTCAACGAAGTCACTAAATCATCCAGAAGAATGACGTCCACATTTTGAAGTGCCAGCAACGGGTCGCCATACACAACTTGCGATACCATGCCCGCCACGTCGGTGACACTGCCAAGCCCCCACGCATAGAACGGCGCCTTGATTGGCTGGTAGGGCGGGTCCTGAATGATATTATATCCGGCGAGCACGGGTATGTAGTTGAGTGTCGCTGTCCGCCCGAACGGGTCGGTTACGGAGGCCAGCTTGTACATATCGGCCCGCAACCCATAATTCGTGTTGGCTGCCAACCCGTAGTTCAGGGTCGTAACCTGCCCGATGGCGTCAGTGACGGAGACGATGCGAAGATCGGAATCGTACGTCAGCGTCAGCGCGTTTCCCTGCGGATCGACTACTTGCGTGAGAAAGATATTGCGGGAGGTTCCGACCGCCCCGTCGGATTGGCTGAAAATCAATTGCGAGCCGTCAGGCCAAACCATTTGATAGCTGCTGGGACCGGTGCGCGTCAGCAACGTCTGGTCATACAACTGATAGGCGAAGGTCCGGGTGTTTGTGTTGAATCCAGTGAAAGTCCGATCGCCTCCGCCGGAAACGTAATAATTCACGTCCGCCAGCGTGTTGGATGGATTGTCATTGATGTAGGAGATCCAGTCGCAAGTCCATTTGCTGCTCAGGTTGCCGTAATTGAAATTGGCCGGTTGAAACGCTTCGTGCGAATTATATCGCACGGTGAAGTGGACCGGTGGACCGACCGGCGGCGTGTATCCGAGCGGTTGGTCCACCAGGCTTAAATTGACATCCATCAGATGCACATTGCGCACCATCATCCCAGCGCACGGGGGCGGCCCTATTTTGGGGTCTCTCGGCGTGATTGGGCCGGGGTCGTTCGCGGACGTTGTGCCCTTGCCCCAAACAGTTTCACCCTCATGCGCATCGACGGCCCGCCATCCGGGCGGAAGCGCGCCCGGCGGGATGAGAAAGTAACCGCTGGTTTCGTCTTCCAACGCGCCTTTCGTCGCCCAAACATCGTTGCGGAAAGTGGCGTCCTGCACCAAATAACGGTCGCCCGCCTGCCGGACCAATGCCGCATAATGTCCCACTTTCCAATGCACCACAGACGGCGCCACAAACGCTCCAGTTTTTTCGCGAAATGCCATCTGGTAATTCAGGCCGATCTTTTTGGAAAGTTCAGCGACCTGCGGCAGCGAAAAACCCTTCTGTGTCGAGGCGGACTTGATGATCTCCGCATCCGCAGGGTGCTTGGGATCAACCGCGAGCTTGATTTGCCGCAAGGCAAGAGGCCCGCAACGAAAAGCGACTTCCGGCCGATGTTGCATCGTCCAAAGCCCATCCCGCGCTCCCCTAAGCTTCTCCGTGCCTGGCCCGCCAACCAGCCGTCCGTCAACGGACTTCAGCAGCGCCTCCAATTCCGTCATGCGCCCGAGTCGGGAATACATGAACGCCAATTCGCCAACCGCCCGGTTCGCAATGGCCGCTTCCCGGGCGTTCTTTGCCTCCTTTGCCAGCGGCCACGCCTGGGTCCACGCATCCAATGCCAGCGAATAGTGGGCCGTGTTGTAATACTCCACTCCAAGGTCCGTCAGCAACGCCGCCGCCCAAACCGACTTGGGATGTGACGCCAAAAAGCCTGTCAGGCTGGTAAAGTCATCCGACCCACTGCGTTGCGAATAACCCACCAAGGCCGCCGCGAGCGCGACATTTTCCTCCTGGCTGGGTTGTGCGCCTATGGGCACCAGTGGTTCGGCAAAAATCCGCGCACGGTAAAAGTCCTGCGGTCCAGGATATTCCGGAAATTCCAGAGCGCCTTGGGTCGCCAGGGCGCAGACAGTTCCGGTGAGTGCAACCGCCAGAAAAACGGCGCGAAGTCGAAATAGTTTGGATTGTGTCTTGGTTAATCGCACAACGACTTAGTTTTCTGGCACCAAGTCTAATTGGATGACCCTGAAATGCAAGCTCTTTTGCAAGTTGCGCGAGCTTATTTTTTAGATTGGCCGTTGGCGAAATCCGGATCGGTCTCGGTAAGAATCTGGCGATGCGTTCGCGTTCCTCGCGACCAATATACGAATACCGCGGATTCGGATGGTCTGCGTCCAATGCCTTGAATAAGCGCGCGTAAATGCGGCGTTTGAGCGGAGCCGGCAATGCGCGAAATGAATCGGAATAAATAAGATAGCTGCAACGATTTTTAAACAAATGCCCCGACAAGAGCAGGTCCTTCAGCGAACTCCCATCTTTGGAGCGGGGCACGTTTTCCTCAAACGTTTTTTGGAAGCCGTCCGAACCAACGATCGTCTTGGGCAACGGAGCTTCGTCCTTGAAGAGCAAAGTGTCCACAACGTTGTCGGCGCAATGCTCAAAGACGGTTCGCACGCTGTCGAACAGAAGTTCGTCATTAGTCCCAGACGAAGCGGGAGGATCGAGAACCTTTTTAAGGTCCTCCTGATAGCCAAGCATTCGGCGGCAATTGATCTCCGCGTGCGTCAGTGAGTTTTGCATCGCGGTTTGATGTTCAAACACGAGTAGCGAAACAATGTCGCTGCTGTTCGTGAGATAACGGCTCGAATCAAAAAAACCGGAAAGATCGGTTACATTGGCGCCGCGGCTCGGATCGAAAATGAGATGATCATTCACCTCCTCGCCGCAAATGTTGCCCCGGTGTTTGGCGTCTCCGCTCAACCCAGTGACATACCAGCCGCCCCACCGTTCGGAGAACGGCGTCTGATCGTCCACCACTTCGCTGCCCTCGCGAAAAATGGGTTCGCCGTCCTGATCGGGAAATAACGACCTGGCGAAAACCCCGGGAATTCCGGGAACAAAAGTGCCGCCATGACAGCGCATGCAATCATCTTCACGAGTAAACGCCGGTGGATTTCTTTCGGAAAGCCCGCGCGGATCGAACGAATAAAATACCGGCCCCATGCTCGGATCGATCGCGGCAATTTCCACCAGGCCACCCGGCACCCATCCAACATAGCAATCGTCCCAATAATAGAGCGCGCGAGGATGTTTCGGGCCGATGATGTCCTTTTGGAAACTCGTCTTCGAGAACACAAGCATCTGGCTCGTCACGGGAATATGAAGAATTCGAAGCAAACTTTTTACCACGTTGCTGTCCGAACCTTCCAATTTCAGATCGCCCGAAATCAGCGCCGATTGAAGACGCGTGACCGCATCGTGCGGTTTGGTCGCGGAATACTTGACCGGCGGCAGTTCATATACCTCAGCCTCTTGCGCGTGGACAGGCAAGCTCCACAAAACGGCGGCGACAACACCAAACAAAATGGACAGCCGAAGTTGCACTATTATCCCGCCAGATTGAGATCAAACACGCGACGAAGCGGATCAGGTTTGCCGACGAGATCGGCAAGAGTGTATTCGTCCAAAGTATGGAAAAATGCCGCCCAGGCCTTTGCCAATGCTTGCTTCAGCACACAAGCCTGGATGATTGGACAAGTATTCGTCGCCGCGTCAAAACATTCGACCAGCGGCGCCCCTTTTTCAGTCCGACGCACAAGCTCTCCCAGGGAAATTTCCTCAGGCAATCGTCCAAGGCAAATTCCGCCGCCCGGCCCTCGTTGCGCGCGAAGATAGCCGTTTCGCGTCAAAAAATTCACCGCCTTGGCGGTGTGATGACGTGAAAGCCTGTAAGCCGCCGCGACTTCATCCACTGAAAATCGGCGGTCATTCTGCAGCGCCGCGAACATCAGGATGCGCAGCGAATAATCGGAAAAGCGGGTGAGTGTCACGAATGCAACTTGAATGAAGGTGGTTGCGGCACACCGCAGAATTGTCTGAGGCGCAAACTGATTTGATTCGCCATCTCTGTAAGTTCGTTTGCGCAATCCAGCGGAACCCAAACACGGCAATTGACACTCCACAGCCTGAGCCACGCCTGAAAATGCTCCTCGCGCAATCCGAGAGGCATGTGTTGTTGCGGCATCCGGCCGCCGTAAGCCGCCGGTCCGCCGCATACCTGCGTCCAAAAATCCGCGATATTTTCGATGTGCTCCGGCCAATTAGTGATTTGCGCGTTGAAAATAGGCCCAATCTTGTTGTGCTGTCGAACATCCGCATAAAAATGATTCAGCAGCCGCAACAACCCGGGCCTCCCCCCAATTCTCTCAAACAACGATGTAGCCGAAGCTATAATTGATGTATTTTAAATACATCTTTTCAATCCGTCAAGGTTTGTCTATTGCAGTATCAGTCTTACCGTTCCGGACGAGCTTGTCGCCAAAGGCCAAGTTTTTCTTTTTCCGCCTTTTCGCCAGCCTTGATGATTTTCTTGATAAATGATTTATAATCCTTTTGGGTAACCTGAGGATTCTGTTTGGGGAGGAGCATTTCGGTGTCGGGCCAGACGCATCCACGGCGGACAAGCTCCACGTTTAGGCTGTCGTGTCCCTGTACGAGCCAAACATACTTAATGCGGGATAACGGATTATTTGTCATCACAGGTTCGGGGTAGGTAAATACTGGAATGACAACAGACTTTGGATGGTTCTTAAGCCAGGAAACGACGACGTTCTCGACGTTTGTCGTCTCGGAGAAATAAAGAAAGCCGTGAGCCATAAGGCTAAACACCGTATTGGTATCACTGGAAGCCTCGCCGAAAATATCATTCCAAGTGACCTGAGATACGGTGTGGGTCTCAGAAGCTTTCATCGGCGTAACGCCTGAGAAAAACGATATGACTAATATGAGAACCACAGTCGCACGCATGCGGGTAACCGAAGTGTGCCTCCATCGAAATTCTCAAGCAAGATTAAGCGTCGCATAAGTGAGGTTGCTTTGCAGCATGGCATTTTCGGGGGGCTGAAGCCCACCCTAGCCTTCGCTCCGGCCCGTTTTGAGCCTCGCAGCAACTAGAGTCCAAGTTCTGAAAGCCCCGGATGGTCGTCTGGGCGGCGCCCTAACGGCCAATGATACTTGCGATCAGCCTCCTTGATCGGCAAATCATTGATGCTCGCGATGCGACGGCGCATGAACCCGTGGTCGTCGAACTCCCAGTTCTCATTACCATACGAGCGATACCAATGGTCGGAATCGTCACGCCACTCGTAGGCGAACCGCACTGCGATGCGGTTTTCGCGAAATGCCCACAGCTCCTTGATCAAGCGATAATCCAGCTCCTTAGTCCATTTCCGGGTCAGGAAATGAACAATCGCATCGCGCCCAACCAAAAACTCGGACCGATTTCGCCACACGCTATCCGAAGTGTAGGCCAACGAAACTCGGATTGGTTCGCGAGTATTCCAAGCGTCCTCTGCCATCCGAACTTTCTTTTCCGCCGATTCCGCATCAAACGGCGGAAACGGCGGCCTTGGATTCTCAGATGTTGGCCCAGGAGTGCTCATTTCGGTTTTGGCGATTTGTTTGACGGTTTCATAAGATAAGTGCGCCTTTTTTCAACCGTAAGCGAAATCCAAATTCTTCTCCACGATAAAACGTTCCGATCGGCTCCTCGAAATTTTTACTGATTTAATACTCGCCCCGCCGTACAGTGACAAAACAACAGAGAATGGCTTCAAAACAAAAAACCCCGGAGCGTCCAACCGCCCCATTGGTTTTCCCGGTGGTCATCGGCCTGTTTCTCTACATAACGATCGTTAAGCTGGGCAACGCGGTCATTCTGGACAGCCTTATCCCGCCTCCGGCCAACGCCACCGAGGTGTTCTACGAATCATGGCCCACAAACTGCGGCTATTGGCTTTTAATCCCGGTCGTCATTATGGGGTTATTTACAATCTCGTGGGACCGGCTGAAATTTCACTGGGTCTTCGCGTTCCCGGCTCTTTGGCTGGGATGGGAAATGATCGCTTCAACCAATTCCATAGGTCCGGGCCTGACCTCCCAAACCATGAAGCATTTCACGGTTTGCGTTGTTTTATTCTATGTGGGGCTTTTTGGCCTCAAAAGAACATCTCCGACCTGGCCGATTTGGACTGGGATCGCCTTGGCCTTGTGCTGGGTCATCCGCGCCGGTTTTGAGCAGCATTTCGGGGGACTTGCCGCTACTCGGGCGATGCTCAGTTCGCCCGCCGGGAAACTCCAACTTTCCCCTGAGACCCTCAACAATCCCGACTTCATCAAACGAATGGCCAGTGACCGTATCTTTTCCACCTTCATGTATCCCAACACCCTGGCCGGAGGGCTGATACTCTTACTGCCTCTGACTGTGGTGTTTATGTGGCGGCTGATCCCGAAAGTGCGCCTCCCCACCCGCATCGCCTTTGTAACTATTTTTGCGGGAACCGGCCTCGCCTGCCTCTACTGGTCTGGCTCTAAAGCTGGCTGGCTTGTCGCATTGACCATCGGATTGATCGCCCTGGCCCACTCCGCTTTGCCGCTGAAATGGAAGCGCGGATTAATCTGTGGCGTGTTGGTATTGGGAGTAGTGGGGTTTGCCGTTAAGTATGCCGCGTTCTTCCACAAGGAACGAAACAGCGTCGGAGCCAGGTTTGCTTATTGGCGGGCCGCGCTGATTATCATTAAGGACCATCCAATTTTGGGAACCGGCCCTGGAACATTCCAAATCCCCTACGGCCGACTCAAACGTCCGGACGACGAGGCAACAAAACTTTGCCACAACGACTACTTGGAAGAGGCCACCGATTCTGGCATTCCTGGCTTCCTCTGTTACACCGCAATGGTCGTATTCCTGTTGGTGACGCTATATCGATACAGAATCGCGGGAAAACCGAGAGATTGGATGACCTTTTCTGTGTGGCTCGGCATCCTCGGCCTCTCTCTGCACAGCCTCGTTGAGTTTCATTTATACATTCCGGCGCTGGCTTGGCCGCAATTCTTCCTGTTAGGATGGCTGGCAAGCGGGTTGGATTAACGTTAAAGTGAATAAAAAGCGTTACTTTTCGCGAGAATTCGGAAAATTTTTGGACTTGACGACTTCGGGCCGGGTTTTGTAATGTCGTCGGGTCATTAAAAAAACGTGAGAAAGCAGAGTCGTTCGACTACTGCTTTTTTGCGTCAAATGAACATGTGTAACAACATCGATCTTACAGCCACCTCTCCATTGGAGGCCCCTTGGATTTAAAGGATATTAAGGCAATAATCGACCTGATGCGAAAGAACTCCCTTTCAGAGTTCGAACTGGAGCGTGAGGACTTCAAAATCAAGCTCAAGCGCGGGGGAACCGGTCCGGTCGTCGTCGAAGAACCTTCGTCATCCGCCTCTTACGCGGTGCCGCCGCCCATTGCGGCCCCGAACGCTTCAGCCGGAGCAGTTCCGCCCGCGATTACGGCGCCCCCGCCTTCGACCCTTTTGGAGATCAAGTCGCCGATGATCGGCACGTTTTACCGGGCTCCCTCGCCGGAATCCCCCGACTACGTCGAGATCGGCACCGAAGTGACGGCGGAAACCGTCGTCTGCCTTATCGAGGCGATGAAAGTGATGAACGAAATCAAAGCCGAGGTGAAAGGCATTGTGACCCATATTCTTGTCGAAAACGCCAAGCCCGTCGAGTTTGGCCAGCCTTTGTTTAGAATCCGTCCCGCCTAATGGCCGGGCGGAACAAAAGCCAGCATGTTTGAGAGAATTCTCGTTGCCAATCGCGGCGAAATCGCCGTCCGTATCATCCGGGCCTGCAAGGAATTGAACATCCGGACGGTCGCGGTTTATTCAGAAGCCGACGCCAATTCGATGCACGTCCAAATGGCCGACGAAGCCATTTGCATCGGCAAAGCGCCCAGCGGCGAAAGCTACCTGCGCATCGACCGCATTATCAGCGCGGCGGAAATAGCCGACGTGGACGCCATTCACCCCGGGTACGGTTTCCTTTCCGAGAACGCCCACTTCGCCGATGTCTGCGAGAGTTGCAACATTCGCTTCATCGGGCCGAGTTCCCGGGCGATGAATGCCCTCGAAGACAAGGCGGCCAGCCGTGTCCTCGCCAAAAAAGCCGGAGTTCCCACCCCACCTGGTTCGGAAGGGCCGGTTGAGAACGAGCAGGAAGCGCTAACTGTCGCCAAACGCATTGGTTACCCCGTAATGATCAAAGCCATTGCTGGCGGCGGTGGACGCGGGATGCGCGCCGCCCATAATGACGTTTCGCTGGTTAAGGGTTATCACACCGCGCGAAGCGAAGCGGAAAAAGCCTTCGGCAACTCCGGCGTTTACATCGAAAGATTTATCGAGAACGGCCATCACATTGAATTCCAGATTCTCGGCGACAATCGCGGCAACCTGATTCACCTCGGAGAACGCGATTGCTCCATCCAGCGGCGCAACCAGAAATTGGTCGAAGAAACCCCGTCGCCTTTGATCGAGGGGAAATACAAGGACTTGCGCAAAAAGATGGGCAAGGCCGCCGTGCGCATCGCCGAAGTCGCCCATTACACAAACGCGGGCACCGTGGAGTTTCTCGTCGATGATCGCGGTCAATTTTATTTCCTGGAAGTCAACAAGCGCATTCAGGTCGAGCATCCTATTACTGAGGAAGTCACGGGATTGGACATCGTTAAACTGCAAATCTCCATCGCGATGGGCGAACCGCTTCGCCTCTCACAAAGCGATGTCCATCTGCGCGGCCATGCCATCGAATGCCGCATCAACGCTGAAGACCCGTTCGATGATTTTCGCCCCTGTCCCGGCCGTGTCGAAATGTATTATGCCCCGGGCGGGCGCGGCACACGCGTGGACAGCCACGTTTATGCCGGTTACACGATTCCGCCAAATTATGACTCCATGATCGGCAAGCTGATTACGGTCGGAAAAGACCGCCGCGAGGCAATGGATAAAATGAGCCGGTCCTTGAGCGAATATATGATCACCGGGATCAAAACGACGATTGCCTTTCAGCAAGCCATCCTTCAGGACCCGAACTTTCGCAGGGGCGTCTATTCCACCAATTTCCTCGAGCAACTCCTCGGGAGCGCCCGCCGCGAATTGATCGAGTAATGAAGCCGCTCGCGGAATGCCGCCTCTACACATTCATTGATACGGAATATCTGCGCGGACGCGATCCGGCGGCCATTGCGGTTGAACTGTGCGCCGGCGGCTCGGACTTGATTCAACTTCGCGCCAAAAAATCCGCCCGCGAGGATATCCTCCGAATGGCCCGGGAGATTCTTCCCATAATCCGCGGCGCCGGTGTCGGACTTGTGATTAACGACCATCCCGACATTGCAGAGGAAGTCGGCGCCGATTTGTGTCATGTTGGACAGGAGGATTTTGTTCCGAATCCTCCCAGGATGGCGTTTGGTTTGAGCACGCATTCTTCAAGCGACGCTTTGCTCGCGCAGAAAGCAGGCCCGGCGTACATCGCTGTAGGCCCTGTTTATGCGACTCCCACAAAACCCACGGCGCGCCCCGTGACTTTGGACTACGTGCGTTGGGCGTCAGCCAACGTAAAAATGCCGTGGTTCGCCATCGGCGGAATCAACTTAAACAATTTGGACGAGGTTATTTCAGCCGGAGCCAAACGAGTCTGCGCCGTCTCCGCGATCCTCAACGCGCCGGACATCGCCGAAGCCTGCCGGCGATTCAGAAAGCGGCTCCCATGAACGAACACTGGCCCATTGATCCCCAAGTCACTTTCCTCAATCACGGCTCATTCGGAAGCTGTCCGCGTCCCGTGTTGGCTTTTCAGCAGGCATTGCGCGACCGCCTGGAACGCCAGCCCGTGCAATTCCTTGTTCGCGACCTGGAACCGATGTTGGATGAAGCGCGCCGGACGCTGGCGCAATTTGTCGGCGCGAACCCGGACAACCTCGTTTACGTTCCGAATGCGACATCGGGCGTCAACACCATTTTGCGCTCACTCGCTTTCAAGCCTGGCGACGAATTGCTTGTAACGGATCACGAGTACAACGCCTGCCGAAACGCCCTCGAATTCGTCGCGGGCCGGTCCGGCGCGAGCGTCGTCGTCGCTGCGCTCCCATTTCCTGTTGAATCGCCAAACCGGCTTTTGGACGCGATCCTCAACCGTGTCACTTCGCGCACGCGTCTGGCGTTGATTGATCACGTCACGAGTCAAACCGCGCTGGTTTTGCCCATCGCCGCAATCGTCCGCGAACTGGCCGCGCGCGGGGTGGATACGCTCGTGGATGGCGCTCATGGACCGGGCATGGTGCCGCTGCAATTGGAGGAACTCGGCGCCGCTTATTACACGGGCAATTGCCACAAATGGTTGTGCGCCCCGAAAACTGTCGCGCTATTGCACGTCCGGCCGGACCGCCAGCACCTGATCCATCCGCTCGCCATCAGCCACGGGCTGAATACCCCGCGCAAAGACCGCTCTCGTTATCTGATTGAGTTCGGCTGGACTGGCACCGGGGACCCGACCGCTTGCCTGAGTGTTCCCGAAGCGTTGCGATTTCTTGGTGGCTTGATGCCCCGTGGCTGGCAGGAAATCGAATCGCGAAATCGCCGCCTCGCGCTGGAAGCCCGTCGAATTCTATGTCAGGCATTGCAAATTAATCCGCCATGCCCCGACGAATTGATCGGCTCCATGGCCTCTATTCCCTTGCCCGACGCGCGACCCGGCCCCCCCTATTATATTGACAAGCTGCAAGACGATCTGCTGCTCAAGCACAACATTGAGGTCCCCGTCATCGCGTGGCCATCATTCCCGAAACGACTTCTCCGCATTTCCGCGCAGTTGTACAACGAAATCGCTGATTACGAAAAACTGGCCGACGTCTTGCGGGGCTTGACCGAGCCAGCCGGTTGAACGATACTGATTTAGCCGACCGATGGGGGCGTACTGGTTTCGACCTGCGAGATACGCCAGAGGCGGCATGCCGAGGATGGTACGTTGGCCTCGTAAAAAATCGGACCAAAAATTAAAAGCTAACGAACAATTAGCCCTCGCGGCCTAAGGCCGTGACGTTCGCCCCTGGACACCTGCTACGGGGGACGAACGAGACAGCAGGTTAGGCGGGGACCGGAGTCTGCGCGATCTTTGCCGAAAAAATTTCATGCGGGCTGGGCTGCTGGATTCGGGTCAGAACGGTATCTGGCAGTTAAGACTCTCTTCTGACTAAGCATGTAGTCGCGGCTGGTTTATTTGGCAGGCACGCGGGTTCAACTCCCGCCGCCTCCACCAATCCAGCGGTGTTAACAGTGCCCCGCAGCACGTTGTGTTTAGGTGCGCCTAAATGTTGTCGAGGCGAAAACGAACTGCTTTGCCGATTTTATAGCAAGGGGTAAGCACGCGTTTCATCCAATTGTCATCCGTCCGGGGCTATCGCTGGTACAGTTTTTGATCGTTTTCTGTTTTTCTCAGGGGACTCGACATTCGTATCTCTGATGGTTCATTATTCGGCTTCAGAATCATTGTTGGATTCATATAGGCAGTTCATCATAAATCGAAGTGGTGAAGGCGTGCCACACACACACAAAGAGCGAGCGTAGATCGCGAACCTCCGTGCAACCGGCTGAGTGCGGACGACAAGAAAATCGCAAGTTGCAAGAATCGTCCGATTTCCATGGGGGCGCCGATCAGCCTATCGATCGTCTCGCTACCAGGGTGCTCGACAATCAACATCATTTAGCCACATTCGCGCGTAAGCTCCACCGGCCGCACCGCCCAAGCCCCATCGAGGTAGGGCGAGCACGGGCAGGATTGCGCGGCTGTCACTTGTCAAGAGGAGAAGGGCGCCCCAAATCCTCGCCTAAGCGAATCGAGACAAAAAACGGACGGGTGTCTTTGGACGAGAACGCCGTTTTTCCCGCGCAACCCTCAAAATCCTCGCCCTAACCGCCCAAATCGGACGCAAGTTATTGTCAAATAAACACTT
>DATAUD010000061.1:0-2259 GCA_036268455.1 Verrucomicrobiia bacterium | reverse complement strand
TCGAAACGAACCCGCGACCCCTTCGGCGTTTTCAAGCGCACCCTTGATGCGTTGGCCCAAGACGAAAAGCGCGACCCCTACCGGTTGTTGTTTGATTCCTCCTGATCTTAACCCAAAATCCGCCGTCACTCAGGCATTACTCGGCAGGAATCGACGAGGGCTTTAGCCGAAATATCCGGTCTTCCTGTTTTTTACTTAAACCTCCGTTGTAAAACGCTTCTTTTTAGAGACTTGCAGGTCGCCAACCGTCTCTTCTCACAGCAAATTGAGCATCTTGAGCGAATGATCCCCGGATCTGGCATCGTTATTCGGAACGGTAGGTTAATGAAACATCTGTCTGGTTGGTTGCCGCCTGGCTCAATCTTAACGTGGGCTGGATCGATGCGAGGGGGATAAACTCGAATTTGCTTACGATGACCTCGTAAATGTCGTTGGTTTGAGAACTGGGCGCGCCGCCTTGGTATAACCAGAGGTTGAGATGGATTGACTCGCCGCCCGCTTGGGGAATTCCGTTGGTCAGCCAGGCGGATTTGAAGGGCGAGGGCGTTCCAGCGAAAGAATCCATTTTGGCGCGGTAGAACTGGCTGTTTTGCTCAGGCGCAGAAATTGGAAGGACGTTTGTGGAATCGGCGGTGATGCTGGTTTGTCCGACTGTTGTCCACGTGGCGAGGTCGATTGAGGATTGGAAGTCGAAAGTTTTTTGATCCTCGACCATATTGGTGTAGGACTCGAAGTAAACCGCCCCGGGCATCCACGTGAATGTGTGGGTGGATGAGGCCATCCCGCTTGCGGGCGCGGAGAAGTTGGTGCGGTTACCAACTTCATAATACGGCTGAATGACGTACTGCCAATTGGTCGGCGCTCCCGCGACCTGGCCGTTGGAAAATTCGATGTCGATCTCCTGATAGTCGGGATGGGTGTTGTAATTGTAGGTGAAGAAGCCAAAGACAATGTTGCTAGTGTCTTGACAATTTAATAACATGACATTAGTTTGGTTGGATGAAATCCAACCAGATTCAATTGCCTTCTCGGGACAAGCGGTTTTTGAACGGCTTCCGCGGCAAAGGGCGACATTCGGCGCGCGAAACGACGCGGGCGCACATTTTATTGGCGTTGGAGGCGAGAGTGCCGACGGTTCAAATCCAAAAAGTCTTGGGTGTCAGCCGCATGGTCATTTGGCGCACCAGATCGGCTTATCAAGAAAAGGGCTTGGATTATGCATTGTATGACGCCGCCCGTCCCGGCCAGCCGGCCAAGCACGGCACCGACCAGGAGGCGGAAGTGGTGGCGCTGGCCTGCAGCCAGCCGCCAGAAGGAGCGGCGCGGTGGACGATTCGGTTGTTGACGATGGCTGCGGGCCACCGGCCCAAACTGGCGGGAGTCAACCGGGAAACCATCCGCCAGATTTTAAAAAAACGTCTGTAAACCTTGGCGCAAAGTGATGTGGTGCCTTGGGCGGATCACTGCTGAATACCGGGAGCGAATGTAGGATCTGCTGGGGCTTTATGCCCAACCCTATGATGCGGAGGAACCGGTCGTTTGCCTTGACGAAAAGAGCAAGCAACTGCTCACAAGCAAACCCGCGGCCCCATCGCGGAGGCTCCCGGCCAATCGCCAAGGAAGACTACGAATACAAGAGGGCTGGAACGCGAAATCTGTTCGTCGCCGTGGAACCCAAAGCCGGCCGCCGACAAGTGGAGGTGACGGATCGGCGAACCAAGTCGGACTTTGTGGCCTTTGTGCAACGCCTGGCGCTGGAGACCTACGGCCGGGCGCGCAAAATCCACTTGGCATTGGACAACTTGAACACCCATTTTCGTGCCTCCTTCGAGGAGGTCATGGGGCTGGAAGCGGCGGCGGTCTTTCTGTCACGCCTGGAATTTCATTACACCCCAAAGCACGCCAGATGGCTGAACATGGCGGAGATCGAGATTGGCATTTTGGATCGTCAATGCACCGGTCGCCGCATCGGTGACGAAACCCGTCTGCGCTCCGAAGCGCTCGCTTGGGAACAACAACGCAATCAGGAGGGCCGCCGGATCGATTGGAAGTTCACGCGTCAGGACGCGGATCGAAAATTATCGCGCCACTATGTCACGTAATTAAATTGTCATTATACTAGCGTAGTGTTTCTTAAATGACTAGGCATATTATCTGCGCTTTTTTCGCTTTTTGCGTTGCGACCAGCCGGGCTTGATCTTTTCGAGCTTTTGTCGCGCCCGCTCAACTTTCGCCATTATTTTTCCCACTGCGGCCGTC
>DATAUD010000060.1:0-50026 GCA_036268455.1 Verrucomicrobiia bacterium | reverse complement strand
TCGAAACGAACCCGCGACCCCTTCGGCGTTTTCAAGCGCACCCTTGATGCGTTGGCCCAAGACGAAAAGCGCGACCCCTACCGGTTGTTGTTTGATTCCTCCTGATCTTAACCCAAAATCCGCCGTCACTCAGGCATTACTTTCCGCTCTCCATTCCCCATTGCCTTTCAGGGGGAGTTGTAATAGTTTTCTTTCCGGATGAACAATTCTATGGAACGCAGTCGCGGAGAAATCATTCTCTTTATCATCGCTATTCTTGGTGTGTGGATCTCCATCTGGGCCGTGATCCTGGTCAACAAATGGCTCGAGGGTCTCTCGGTGCTCCTCACTCTCGGCGCTCTCATTTGTTTCGCCTTTCGCGATTCGGATTGAGCGGGCGACCCCGAGGCATCCCTCCCTATGCGCACTCTTGTCCTTGGGGTTGATAGCGGCACGCAGTCAACTAAAGTCCTGGTCGTCAATGCCCGGGATGGAAGCGTGGTTGGCGAAGCGTCGCGCGCCTACGGGTTGATCCCCGGTTTGCCTCCCGGCGCAAAGGAGCAACATCCCCGCACTTGGCGCACGGCTGCGGCGCAGGCGATCAAAGATGCGCTGAAGGCGGCTCGCGCTTCGGCTGCCGAGGTGGCGGCCATCGGCGTTAGTGGGCAGCAGCACGGGTTCGTTCCGCTGGATGCCAAGGGCGAGGTCATTCGGCCGGCCAAACTTTGGTGCGATACTTCGACGGCGGCGGAATGCGACCACATTACCAACAAACTCGGCGGCATCTCGGCCTGCATCGAGGAAATCGGGAATGCGATTCTGCCGGGATTTACCGCGCCGAAGATTTTGTGGCTCAAGCGGCATGAGCCGAAGAATTTTGCGCGGCTTGCGACGGTGCTGCTGCCGCACGATTATTTGAATTTCTGGCTGACGGGAAACAAGGTGATGGAATATGGCGATGCGAGCGGCACGGCGTTGCTCGACATCAGAAAAAGGCGATGGTCGCAGGCAGTCCTGGACGCCATTGATCCGGGGCTGGCTGCGGCGCTGCCGCCATTGATTGCAAGCGATCAACCGGCGGGGCATTTGCGGGATTCGACGGCGGCGGAATTAGGGCTCGACCCGAAGGTTTTGGTGAGCGCGGGCGGCGGCGATAACATGATGGGCGCCATCGGCACCGGCAATACTGCGGCGGGAGTCGTTACCGCGAGTTTTGGCACCAGCGGGACGATTTACGCCTGTTCGGAGCGGCCTGTGATTGATTCGCGCGGGGAAATCGCGGCGTTTTGCGATTCCACCAACCGCTGGCTTCCGCTGCTTTGCACGATGAATGTCACGGTGGCAACGGAAATGGTGCGAAATGATTTCAAGATGTCGCATCAGGAGTTCGAACGCGAAGCCGCGAAGGCGCCGCCCGGTTCGGGTGGATTGCTGCTGCTGCCTTACCTTGAAGGGGAGCGGACGCCGAATGTTCCGCACGGCGCGGGTGTCTGGTTTGGAGTCAATCAAAAGACGTTTACGGCGCCGCGCTTTGCCCGCGCGGTGATGGAAGGGGTGACGCTTGGAATGAATTACGGGTTGCGGCGGTTGTGCGAATTAGGGGTCAAACCGCGCCAGATACGCGCGACCGGCGGCGGGGCGCGGTCGAAATTGTGGCGTCAGATCATGGCGGATGTGTTTGACGCGGAAATTGTGACGATCAACGTGAGTGAAGGGGCGGCATACGGGGCGGCGTTGCAGGCGTTCTGGTGCTGGCGATTGCAGCGGGGAGAACGCGTCAAGATCAACGATATTACCGCGCAGTTCGTGCGATTGAATACTCGTGAGACGGCGCGGCCATCCAAGAGCGCGGCGCTGCTCTATCGCGAGGCGCAGGCGATTCAGGATGAATTGTCGTTGGCGCTGCGTTCCATTTTCACACGGCACCGGCGATTTGCAAATGGGTTGGAGTGAGAGAAATTTGCTCGGAAGAGTTTACCCAGAAATCCCATTTGTCGGTTCCACGTGAAGACTGCTAAGGAATGAATACGCCGATTAATACGAAAAAATTGTTCGCTTCGCTGCGGGAAGTCGTGGAGAAGGTACGACGTGGCGTGCGGTTTACGGTTCTTTATCAGGGCAAACTAGCCTTTCAAATTGTGCCAGTGGAAAAGGGAATTTCAACGACTGGCGACTTAGGCAGAGATACAATCTATCATGCGTCTGCGATCGGCAACTCGACGGATGGGCGTGCAGCGGCTGACCACGACTCCGTTCTTTATTCCAAATGAACGGACTAAGACTTTTACTCACGGTCTTTTTTGGCGCGCTAGTGGCTCAAATATGTTCGGCCGGTGAAATGACGCTTTGGTATCGGACGCCGGCGCATGACGGCATGAATGAAGCGCTTCCCATTGGCAATGGGCGTATGGGGGGATTGATCTACGGCGCTCCAGAGGAAGAGCGCATCAATATTAACGAGGACAGCTTTTGGACGGGCGACGCAAACCCTTCCGGCGATTATGGGACGATGGGTTCGTACCAAACTTTCGGGGTCGTCGCTGTCCAACTTCCGACTCATACAAATGTCCTGAATTATCGGCGGGATTTGGATATTGAAACGGCAATTTCGACGGTTAGTTACGAGGCCGGTGGAGTCAAGTATAAACGCGAATTCTTTTGCAGTCACCCGGCTGGGATTCTCGTGGCAAGGTTCACGGCGGACAAGCCGGGGAATTTTTCGGGGCGAGTTGAACTTCGGGATTCGCACGGCACTCCTGTTGTGGTTTCGAGCACGGGGTTGAGCGCCGCGGGTATCCTGAACAACGGTCTCAAATATGAATGGCAGGCGCGGGTCCTGGCGGATGGCGGTTCGGTGAAAACGGATGGGAACGCTCTTGTCTTCAACGGTTGCGACGGGCTTACGATTCTCATTGCGGCGGGCACGGATTACGCAATGGATTACTCGCGCAATTATCGCGGCGAGGACCCTCATCAACGCCTGACAGCTTCGCTTAAGGCGGCTTCGGAAGCGCCTTACGCGACTCTGAAGCGAGATCACGAGGCGGATTATCGTTCGCTGTTTGATCGGGTCGCGATTGACCTGGGGACGTCTTCGGAGGCGCAGCGCGCGCTGCCGACGGACGAACGGCGGTTGGAGGCGTTTAAAACAGTCGATCCCGAATTGGAGGAACTGATCTTCCAATATGGGCGCTATCTTCTCATTTCGTGCTCGCGACCGGGCGGCTTGCCGGCGAATTTGCAGGGGCTTTGGAATGATGTCAATAATCCGCCCTGGGACAGCGATTACCACGCGAACATCAATATCCAAATGAATTACTGGCTCGCGGGCCCAACGGCGCTGCCGGAGTGCGAAATGCCGTTTTTTGATTTGGTTGACAGCCAACTTCCCGCCTGGCGCAAGGCGACTGACGCTTCGCCGGAATTTAAAACGCCTGCCAAGGAAATGACGACGCGCGGATTTGCCATTCGGACGTCGCATAATATTTATGGCGGGATGGGCTGGAAGTGGGACAAGACGGCCAACGCATGGTATTGCCGGCACTTTTGGGAGCATTACGATTTTACTCAGGACAAGGAGTTTTTGCGAAACACGGCGTATCCCATCATGAAGGAAACCTGCCAATTCTGGGAGGACCATTTGAAGATGATGCCGGATGGGCGGCTCGTTGTGCCGCAAGGGTGGTCGCCCGAGCACGGGCCGGTTGAAGACGGCGTGAGTTACAACCAGGAAATTGTCTGGGATTTGTTTGACAACTATGTCCATGCCGCGGAGACGCTGGACGTTGACCATGAATATCGTGATAAAATCGCGGCGTTACGGGACAAGATGGCTGTGCCGGGCGTTGGAAGCTGGGGACAATTGCTGGAATGGCGAACGGAGAAAAATCCGCCCGATCCAAATTATCCGGAGTTGGACACGCGCAATGACCACCACCGGCACACCTCCCATCTTTTTGCGGTCTATCCGGGACACCAGATTACGCCCAACAAAACACCGGCGCTGGCGGCGGCGGCGAAAGTCTCGCTGGACGCGCGCGGGATTTCACCGTCGAGCGATGTTCGGGAATGGTCGTTTGCGTGGCGCACGGCGCTCTACGCGCGTTTGCGCGATGGGGACGACGCGCACAAAATGCTGCAACAACTTTTTTCCGCCCGGAACACGTGCCCGAATCTATTCGGGCTGCATCCGCCGATGCAGATCGACGGGAACTTTGGGGTCACAGCCGGCATTGCGGAAATGCTGTTGCAAAGCCAGGACGAGGAAATTCAGCTTCTCCCGGCGCTACCGAAGGCGTGGCCGGAGGGATCAGTTAAGGGATTGCGCGCTCGCGGCGATCTTGAAGTTGATGAGTCTTGGAAAGACGGAAAATTGGCCGGAGCGGTGATTCGAGCTTTAGCGCCGGCGAAGATCAAAGTGCGTTACGGCGACAAGATACTCGATCTCTCGATGCCGGCCGGCAAGGTCGTGACGCTGGACGGAAGTTTGCGGCGGGTATCTCAATGAATGATTTGCGGCGTCCGCCGGGCTTGCGCGGGCGGGGCAAAGCGGGCATCTTGCGTGGATGTATAAGATAATCGGAGCGGATCAAAAGGAGTATGGGCCAGTCTCAACGGATCAGCTCAGATTGTGGATTTCTGAAGGACGAGTTAACGCGCAAACGAGAGTCCAGCCCGCCGGGGGAACGGAGTGGAGGCCAATAGGCGAATTGCCGGAGTTCGCATCGATTCTTCCGCGACCCGCGCCACCATTGCCGTCGCCCATTCCAGGCGCTCCGATTCATCCGGTCCGCACAACCAGCCAGATGGCGGTTTGGTCTTTGATCACGGGAATTTTTGGGCTTTTGTGCTGCCAGATTTTGGCGCCTGTGAGCATTGTTTTGGGCGCGGTGGCGTTGTCACAATTGAAGCACCACCCGGGACGCGGCGGCAGCGGGCTGGCAATTGGGGGCATTGTGCTTGGCGTAGTGGCTCTGCTCATTCTGTTGACTGCGGTGGCGCTGTTCATCGCGGACCCGGGGATGTGGCAGAATTTCCAACACTCCCTGCCGCAGTAGCCGGAAAACATGAATGAAAAACCGCCCATTTTGGTTTCGCGGGTTTTGTGGGTTGGCGCTGGTCTGGCGGTTATAATCGCCGGGGCGGCGGTGTTGTTTTTCTTCGATCCTGAGACGGCGGGGTTTTATCCTGTTTGCGGGATTCATCAGTTGACCGGGTTGCAATGTCCCGGTTGCGGTTCGCTGCGAGCGCTGCACCAATTGACGCACGGCAACATCGCCGCGGCGTGGCATTTTAATCCGCTGCTGGTGGCGCTGTTGCCGATTGGTTTTTGGCTGGGGTTGCGCGCGGCGGCGCTGTGGGTTTTCGGGTGGCGCTGGCCGGGAATTATAAACAAGCCAATTGTCGGATGGGCGATCGTGGTTGTGGCGATCGTCTTCGGCATCGCGCGAAACATTCCCTGACGCGGATTTTATTATGTACAAGGTCATTGGAACCGACAAGCAAATCTACGGACCCGTGACGGCGGAGCACCTGAGGCAATGGATGGCCGAAGGGCGGGTGAACGGGGCCACATTGGTCCAATTGCAAGGGTCAACGGATTGGAGGCCTTTGGCGTCGTTTCCAGAGTTTGTGGCGCCGCCGGCGGCCGGGTCTCCGCCTCCCGTCAGCATGCCTCCGCAAACGCAGGCGACGGGCAACAATTACGCAATCGCGGGCATGATCCTTGGAATCATGTCCATTCTCTGTTGCGGTCTTGGCTGGATTTGCGGAATTCTTGGCGTGATTTTTTCGTGCCTGGTGCTGAACCGCGAGAGGCACCCAGGCTACCCGGATACAAACCACCGAAGCATGGCGCTCGCGGGGCTGATATTGTCAATCATTGGATTGCTCTGGCACTGTATTCCGCTCCTCGTGTTGCTCGGCGGCGGAGCGTTTTTTCCCCACGCGTGGCGAAATTGGTGAGAACTGCCGATGAAGTTTTCACTGATTCTACGGTCGCCAGGCACGCTGAAACGGTCTGAGGCGCGGGCTTGTTTGGCGGCCAACCTCGCGTTGCCGGGAGCCGGTTCTTTGGCGGCTGGGCGGCCAGTGGGTTACGCGCAATTGGCGGTGGCCTTCGCCGGTTTGATTATCAGTCTTGTGACCGGAATTCCGATGCTCGAATGGGCTTTCGCCAATTTTGCGCGGCTAACCGACCCGGCATCGCCGGATCCATTGGGGGTGCTGTGGGAACTTTGGCTGCACATGCGCTGGCCGCTCGCGGGAATCTTTATTTTCGCGATCGCGACCGTGTGGGCCGCGGCGACCGGCCTGCGGTTGGTCTCCAAAGCGCCTAAAGAGGGCGTCCCCCCGCGAATCGAACCAGAGCGTTAGTCTTCCGCGATCGCGTTTTCCGGGACGCGCATTCGTCCGCGTTCGCGGAGATTTTCCTCATCGATCTGTTTGACACGAGCGCCGAGGATGTTTGCGCGGCCCAGATAGCCGATGACATGGCGGGGATTGTCGCGTTCAACGACGGGAAGACGGCCGATGTCGTTGCGTAACATTTTGGTGATCGCGTCATCGAGCAATTCGTCAGTATAAGCGACAATCAAATTGCGTTGTCCGGCTTCAAGAACCGTGACATCGCCGTTTTGCTGCAAAGCCCGCACGACATCGCCCCGCGTGATGATGCCGGCCAAATGGCCCTCGTCATCGACAATCAAAGTGCCCTGACGCCGGCATAACGGGGCGTTCCCCAGGGCGATCAATTCGGAAAGGTCCCGCAATTTCATTGTGGCGGGCACCGTGGGTGGATTTTTATCCATTACGTCGCTGACACGACTGAGGTTGAATAAATCCACGCTGTATTCGCAACTGATGTGATGGCCGCGCCGGGCGATTTTTTCCGTAAGAATCGAGCGCCGCAGCATAAGGACCGTTACTGCCAGGGAGGCGGCGGAACCGATTAGGACGGCTGGGAGCGCATTCAAATCGTGAGTCAATTCCAGGGTGAAAACCGTCGCGGTCAATGGGGCGCGCATGGTGCCGCCCATCACGGCGGCCATTCCCACCATGACCCACAGGCCCGAATCGCCCGCTGGAATCCACGGGGCGAGGACGGCGCCCAATGCGCCGCCGATGATGAGCAGGGGCGCGAGCACGCCGCCGGAAGTGCCGGAGCCGAGCGCCACCGCCCATACCAGCGCTTTGGTGACAAGCAGCACGATCAAAAGCCCGCCGATCAGCCGTCCGTTGAGCATTTTGTCGATAAGATCGTATCCGACGCCAAGCACGCGGGGGTCGAGCCATCCGCCAAAACCAACGACGATTGCGCCCAAGGCCGGCCACCACATCCAATGGACAGGAACTTTTTTAAAGAGGTCTTCGAAAGCATAGACAAGTGTCGTCACGATTCCGGAAGTCAGGCCCCCCGCGATGCCGACGAAAAGGGCGACTCCCATTTCCAAGGTCGTCATTGCGGGATGGGGGAGGACCGGAAAAATTGGGCCGTGACCCAGCAACGGGACTCGCAGGATGGAAGCGATGAGCGCGGAAACAGTCACCGGAATGAAGCTCCGGGGTTTCCATTCAAAGAGGAGAAGTTCGACCGAGATGAGGACCGCGGCGACGGGCGTTGCGAAAATGGCCGCCATTCCTCCGGCGGCGCCGGCAACCAGAAGAGTTTTGCGCTCCGCGGCTGAAAGATGGAATAGCTGGGCGAAGATTGAGCCACAGGCGCCGCCAGTCATGATGATTGGACCTTCCGCGCCAAAAGGCCCTCCGGTGCCGATCGAAATTGCGGATGAAATTGGTTTGAGCACGGCGACTTTCGGCTCGATGCGGCTGCGGCCAATGAGAATGGCTTCGAGCGCTTCGGGAATGCCGTGTCCTCGGATTTTCGGCGAACCGTAGCGCGCCATGAAGCCGATGATGATTGCGCCAACGACCGGGATCAGCACGACCCATCCGCCCAAGTGGGCCTGCTCGGGCGTGACGTGGCTCGTCGAAAATCTGCCGAAAAATGAAATGTTGGTAATCAGGTCGATCAGGCGGACCAGCACCCAGGCCACGCCCGCGGAAATCGCGCCAATTACAAGCGCCATTGCCGAGAGCAATAAAACGCGCGTGTCCGTCGTGAAATCGGACAAAGAGTCGGTGGAATGAGAATCGGCAGGAGTAGAGTTGCTATTAGTAAATTGCATGAATTTGTCATGTCTCCGCGGGTTGTGCGGAGACGAAACGCCCACTTACTATGGTCCAATTAGGCGGACGGGTCAATGCTCTTCGCCGCCCGGCAAATTTTCTCAAATCTCCAACAGGATACGGGCGGGGTTTTCGATCATTTCTTTAACGCGCACAAGGAAAGTCACAGCCTCCTTTCCATCGACAATCCGGTGATCGTAACTGAGGGCGATATACATCATCGGACGGATGACCACGGCGCCCCCGCTGGCGATGGGACGCTCCTGAATCGTGTGCATTCCAAGGATGCCGCATTGCGGCGGGTTCACAATCGGCGTGGAAAGCAGGGAACCGTACACACCGCCATTGGTGATGGTGAACGTGCCGCTTTGCAATTCATCGGGCTTGAGTTTGTTTTCGCGCGCGCGGGCGGCGAAATCGGCCACGGCCTTTTCCACCTGCGCGAAACTCATCAGGCCGGCGTCGCGAAGCGTCGGGACGACCAGCCCCCTTTCCCCGCCGATGGCGATGCCGATGTCAAAATAATTATGATAGACAATGTCCTCGCCCTGGATGGAGGCGTTGAGTTGCGGAAACGCCTTCAACGCCTCGACCGAGGCTTTGACGAAAAACGACATAAAACCGAGCTTCACACCATGTTTGCGCGTGAAGTTTTCCTGGCACTCCTTGCGCAAGGCGATCACCGCCGACATATCGACTTCGTTGAATGTCGTCAGCATTGCCATTGCCTGGCTGGCTTCCACCAATCGGCGGGCGACCGCCCGGCGCAACGGGCTCATTCGCACGACTTCCTCTTTCCGGCCCTGGCTGGCGGGTTGGGGGGCGGGAGCGGGCGGCGGCTCCGGTTCGGGGCGGGCTTCCTTTGGCGCGGCGGCTGGTTGAGGAGCGGGCTGCGTGCGGGTTTCCTTTGGCGCGGCAGCGGCCGGTTGCGCGGCAGCGGGCAGCGGGGGAGGAGCAGGGGAGGCTGGTGGCGTCGGAGCCGGCGCGGACTTTTCCGTTTTGCGGGCGGGCCGCGCTTCCGCGGCGGGTTTTTGCCCCGGCTCGATGGAACCGATGACTTCTCCAATCGACGCCTTTTCGCCTGTGCGTTTGACAATCTTGCCCAGCGTTCCGTCCGACGGCGCGGGCAACTCAACGCTGGCTTTCTCCGATTCCAGCATCACAACGCTCTCGTCCTTGGCGACGGCGTCGCCTTCGGATTTGAGCCATTGGCCAATTTCAACTTCGGTCACCGATTCCCCCACCGACGGAATTTTCAATTCGATTGCCATGATATTATAGTCAATTATAAAGTTCGTTTTGTAAACGGGCTGTCAAACGTCCGCAAAAGCCTGGGCGATCAGGTATTTCTGGTCTTTCTTGTGGATGCGCGCCGAACCGGTGGCCGGACTTGGCGAAGGAGGCCGCCGAATGCCGCCAAATGGAAGGCGTCCGCACACCGTTTCGCCAAAACGCGCCCTGAGATAGCGCCATGCGCCCATGTTTTCCGGCTCTTCCTGCACCCACCAAACGGGCGTGCCGTCCGCATACGGCGCGAGGACCGATTGCAACAGATGATCATCCAACGGATAAAGCTGTTCGAGCCGAAGAATCGCGACGTCCTGGCGCTGAAGAGTTTCGCGCTGTTGGGCCATTTCGTAATAAATCTTCCCGGCGCACAACAAGACGCGGCGGACTTTTTGCGGGTCACCGAGGGAATCCGGGATGATCTTTTGGAACTTTCCCTCGGCGCATTCCTGCAGCGTTGAAACCGCCCGCGCCTCGCGCAACAGGCTTTTGGGGGTCATGACGATCATCGGCTTGCGCCAGGGCCGCAACACCTGGCGCCGCAGACAGTGAAAATACTGCGCGGGAGTCGTCGGATAAACGACTTGGATATTGTCCAGCGCGGCGAGATTGAGAAACCGCTCCAGGCGCGCGCTGGAATGTTCCGGCCCTTGTCCTTCGAAGCCGTGCGGCAGCAGCAGCACAAGGCCGCTGAGGCGGCTCCATTTGTCCTCCGCGCTTGCAATGAATTGATCGACGATGACCTGGGCCGCATTGACGAAGTCCCCAAATTGCGCCTCCCAGCAGATCAATCCGTCCGGGCAGTCCACGCTGTAACCATAATCAAACCCAAGCACGCCGGTTTCAGACAGCGGGCTATTGATAATGTCAACAGGAGCCTGTTTAACCCCCAGATTTTGCAAGGGAATGAACGGCTCGCCATTCTCATAATCGCAGAGCACGGCATGGCGCTGGCTAAACGTCCCGCGGCCGCTGTCCTGTCCGCTCAATCTAATCCGAATACCTTCCGCGCTGAGGCTCGCGAAGGCAAGAGCCTCGCCGGCCGACCAATCCAACGGTTCCGCTCCCGCCGCCATTTGCCGCCGGCCCTCGAGGAATTTTTTAATTTTTGGATGCGGATGAAAATTTTCGGGCAGTTCCGTTTGTTTGAGCAGCAATTCCGCAAGCCGTTTTTGGTCCACAGTTGTGGCGGCATCGCCGGCGTCTTTTTCCAGTCCGCCGATGTAATTGCCGCGCGCCCAGACGCCTTGAATTTTTTCCGCCGGCGCTTGATAAGCCTCGTTCTGAGCCTGGGAAAGTTCGCGCTCCAGGGCTTCGTGCTGTTGGCGGGCGATTTCCTCGGCCTCATCCCGCGTCAAGCCGCCCAGGCTCAACAGGTGGTCAAGATATCCTTCCCGCACGGATTTGCGGCGCAGAATGGCTTTATACAGGACAGGCTGGGTGAAGCTAGGTTCGTCACCTTCGTTGTGTCCCAGGCGCCGATAACCAAACATGTCAATAAAAACATCCCGGTGAAACGCCTCCCGAAAATCCATCGCCAGCCGCACCACCTGCGCCACGGCTTCAGGATCCTCGCCGTTGACGTGGAAGATGGGCACTTGGAGCATCCGGGCGACGTCCGTGGCATACGTGCAGGAGCGCGCTTCGGAGGGCGGGGTCGTAAAACCAATCTGATTATTGACAATGACGTGAACTGTTCCGCCGACGCTGTAACCCGCGAGCTGGCTCAAATTCAAAGTTTCCTGGATAACTCCTTGCCCGGCAAAGCTGGCGTCCCCGTGAATGAGCAGTCCCACGCACGGCCCGATGCCGGCGCTTCCCGTGTCCATTCTAAAACGATCCTGCTTGGCGCGCACGCGTCCCAGCGCGACCGGATTCACAAATTCCAGGTGACTCGGATTGAAGCAGAGCGACAAATGGACGCGCTGCCCTTTGGCCGAAGTCCAATCCTTGCTGTAGCCCAGGTGATATTTGACATCCCCGTGGCCTCGAAAGGTTTTGGATTCATCGGCAAATTCGCGGAAGATCTGGCGCGGATTTTTCCCCAGGATATTGGCCAGCACGTTCAACCTGCCTCGATGCGCCATGCCGAGGACGATTTCTTTGATGCCCTGGTCCGCCGCCTTTTCGATGGCGAGGTCCAGCAGCGGTATCAAACTTTCGCATCCCTCCAATGAAAAGCTTTTTGCGCCGACGAATTTTTTGCGGATGAATTCCTCGAACGTGACGGCGTTGGTCAGCCTTGTGAAAATGCGGACTTGTTCGTCGCGGGAGAGTTCCACGCGGTTGCGCGAGCCTTCCATCCGTTCCTCCAGCCAGCGCCGAATGGCGGAATTATCAATGTGCATGTACTGCACGCCAATCGAGCGGCAATAGGTATCCTGGAGTTGTTGAATGACTTCGCGGACCGTCAACTTCCGGTTGGAGGGAAACAAATCGCAATCCACCAACCGCTCCATGTCCTGATCGGAAAACCCGTAAAAGCTGATTTCAAGTTCCGGCGGAGTTGGGCGAGGACGCCCCAACGGATCCACCGCGGCGATGTTGTGCCCGCGGACGCGATAATTGCGCACCAATTGATTCACCCGATACTGCAAGGACCCCGCTTGGGTCTCGCCGGGTTGGCCGGTTTCTTTGCGCGTTTGGGAAGAGGTGGTCAGTCGCGGCGCCTCGGCTGGTTCGCCATTTCTAATGCGTTCGAAGTAACGCCGCCAATCGGGCGCCACCGACCCGGGGTCGCGCGCGAACTCGGTGTAAAGCCGCTCGACAAACGGCAGGTTCCAACTATCGGGAAATTCAGGCTTTTGATTCATCTTGCCGATAACAAGTTACCTGTGAGAGTGGGAGTGTCAAAGCAGGTTAATTTGGTTTGACAGACTTCCCGCATGGGAAATAATGACGCATGTCCGTAAAGCGCCAATGAAACAAGTTGTTGCCCGATACGCCGGGTGGATGCTGCTCTCCTTGACCGTTTCCGCCGAGCCGATGCTGATTGCGCCGCAACAGAACCTTATTGCGCCTCAGCAGAGCCAGGCTTTTGCGGGCAGCAGCCTCAGCAACCTTCGCGTTTTGAGGCAATCGGCCGATGGGAGCGAGGCCATCCTGACGATTGATTTTACATATGACGGATTGCGCGGGCCGAGCGCGCGGCTTCTCCCCATAATTACCGACAAAAAGAAATCCAACATTTCCGGCTGGTTCGGCGCGGACCCCGTGACGATCAGCGCGGGGCATGGAACTGTTTCGCTCAAAATCAAATTCTTCAATGACGATCCTGGCGTGCCTTCCGAAGTGACCACCGATCACGTTCGCGTCATGATGTTGACGGATGGCGGAAACATTTTTATCAGCGAGGGAATTTTTTACAGGACAATCAAGTGGGGTAGCGCAAACGCACCATCCATTTCCGTCCCCGAACTTAAGCCGGAAGACCAGGCTCGGTTAAAAGCGGAACAGGAACAGCGCATTGCCCTTGAACAAGCCAAAGCTGAAGCGGACGCTCGCGCCGCGCGCCTAAAAGCGGAGGCCGATGCCCAAGCCGCGGAACAAATTCACCAAGCTGCCCTGGCAAAGCAATTGGCCGACGAAAAAGCCAAAGCTCAGGCGGAAGCGAAAGCGCACGAGGAAGCCGAGGCGAAACGTCTTGTCAAAGAGAAGGCAAAAGCCGAAGCGGAAGCAAAACAACTGGCCGACGAAAAAGCCAAATCCGAAACGGAAGCGAAAGCCCGCGAGGAAGCGCGCCTAAAACTGGAAGCGGAAGAAAAAGCCCACCAGGAAGCCGAGGCGAAACAGCTTGCTGAAGAAAAGGCCAAAGCCGAAGCGGAAGCAAATCGGTTGGCCGAGGCAAAAACACGCGAGGAAGCGGCCAAACAGCTGGCGCAAGAAAAAGCCGCCGCCGCAAGTTCCGCCCGCAAGCCGACATTCGCCATTTCTTCAACGGCCAAAACGAAAGTCACCAATATAGACGTGGTCAACCGCAATCTCGACCGCACCGAGATGACCATTGCTGTCGAGTATCATTATTCCAAGGATGACGGCGCGGTTCGCATGGGGGTCGATGTGGCAAGCACGGATAACCCCGGCATTTCGGACTATTTCTCCTCCGTTGCGGCGAATATCGGAAAAGGCAGCCGCAACTTTGTCATGTTCCCGGTCAAGCTTGACTCCGCCGCCGCGCAAAGCTTGAACCGCAGGACGCTCCCGACCGACAAGATTTGGATTTATGTCATTAACGCCGCCGGAGAAAAATTCTACATCTTCCAGGGAACAATGATGCTCGTCTGGCACATCCCGGGCGGCGGCGAGGCTTCATCCGCCAACTTGGCGCAAGGCAGTCATAACACGCTCGAAATCGAAAGCTTCAAGCAGAATGACCTTTTCAGCGGTTACGTCACAGTCAAATATAATCTGCGCTCCTCCGAGGGACACCTCCATCTCTCCGTCTATGATTCCGCAAATCCCGCCACCGCCCAATGGTTCGAATCCGACGACATCCCGATTAAATCCGGTCCCGGATTGCAATTGGTCAGAATCGACGTTCCCAGAAGGGCGCATTCGCCGGATGTTTTCAACGTGGATACCGTTGAAATCCAGATGCGCGACGCTCATGGAACTTTGCTGGCCAGTTCGCGCAACCAATCGCCGATGAGCTGGGCAAAGCCGAAGTAGCACCGTCGGTAGGTGTTCGCCCCATAACGTAAAAATTATTTTTGCCTGATTATCGTATTGGGCCAAAATCTTCATCGTTGTAGTCTTGGCGTCAAATACATGTATATGACCGAAAACTCCCTCGACATCGGCTCCGGATCTGGCGGGCATTTGATCCGTCCGGGGTCCTCGAAGCATTTTGTCCAGTTTTACGAGCATGATGAAAAGCTTGTGAAATCCCTTGGCGGGTTCCTCGGTTCAGGGCTTGGCGCGGGGGACGGGGCGATCGTTATTGCGACGCGAGCGCATCGGGACGCCTTGGAAGAACAATTAACCGCGCAGGGAATCGACCTCGACCGGGTGAAATTGCGCGGGCAATACACGTCGCTCGACGCGGCCGAGACGCTCTCAAAGTTCATGAGGAACGGATTGCCGGATGAAGAACTGTTCAATCAAATTATAGGCGGTCAACTGGCGCGGGTCATGAAAACGGGACGCCCATTGCGCGCTTTCGGTGAGATGGTTGCGCTTCTTTGGATGGATGGGAACGCCAAGGCGGCAATTCAGCTTGAAAAACTTTGGAACAATCTGGCAAAGATTCGTTCGTTCACTCTTTTTTGCGCTTATCCAAAGAATAGCTTTGACCAGGCCAAAGATGCCGAAGCGTTCACGCGTATTTGCAATGAGCATTCACGTGTGATTTCCCCGGACGGCGGCGATGCGCTCCCAAGGCCGCGCAACTGGCTGGGCCTTATTGCCGGCCTGGAGGAAAAAACCACTTCGCTGGAGACTCAAATTGTTCAACACCACCAGGACTGCGGCATCTCCCAAAAGCTTGCGGCAATTGTCGAATTCTCTGACGATGCCATCATCAGCAAGGACTTAAATGGCGTCATCTTGAGTTGGAACAAGGGCGCCGAACGGATTTTTGGCTACTTGCCTCACGAGGTAATCGGCAAGCCGATTACGATTATGATTCCGCCAGACCGCCTCGACGAGGAGACGGTCATTTTGGCCCGCCTTCGCAAGGGTGATCACATTGACCACTACGAAACGGTCCGGCGCCGCAAAGACGGCGCCTCGGTGGAAATTTCGCTGTGCATCTCGCCGATCAAGGATGGCACCGGCAAAATCGTCGGCGCTTCCAAAATCGCCCGCGACATCACGGGGCGCAAAGAAATCGAGCGGGCGTTGCGCGATGCCAGGGAACAACTGGCAAGGGTTAACGACGACCTTGAGCGGCGAATTGAGGAGCGGACCTCATCGTTGCGCGAAGCCATCTCGCATTTGCAGGAATTTTCATACAGCGTTTCGCACGATCTTCGCGCCCCTGTGCGGGCCATGCAAGGTTACGCGAGGGTGTTGCGGGAAGATTATGGAGACAGGCTCGACGATAACGGAAAAGAGTATCTTGACCGAATCATCCGCGGCGGCGCGCGAATGGACCGGCTGGTGCAGGACATTTTGACTTATACTTCGTTGAGCCGGCGCGAAATCCAACTTCAGCCGGTTTCTCTCGATCAACTCATCCACGATACCGTACAGCAATTTCCGCAAATGCAACCGCCCCGCGCGGAAATCGTCATACAGGGAAAACTTCCGAGCGTCATGGCGCACGAAGCTTCACTTTCGCAGGCGATTTCCAATCTGCTTAACAATGCGGTCAAATTCGTCGCTCCAGGCGCGCTGCCGAGAGTGCGCATTCGCGCCGAGCGTCGGGATGGCCAGGTGCGTTTGTGGGTTGAAGATAACGGCATAGGCATCCAGCCAAAACATCAGCACCGCCTCTTTGGCATGTTTGAGCGCGTTCATCACCACGCTATTTACGAGGGCACTGGCATCGGCCTTGCCATTGTGCGCAGGGCCGCGGAACGCATGGGAGGCTCGGCCGGGGTCGAGTCGGACGGTTTCACCGGCAGCAGTTTTTGGATTCAACTGGCCGCGGCGGCAACAGCATGAGCGCAAGCAAAATACCCATCCTCCTTATTGAGGACGACGAGAATGACATCTTTTTTCTCGAACGGGCATTGGAGAAAGCGGGAATTCCCTTTTCGCTTCACACCGCCGTCACCGGCCAGGAAGCCTTGGATTATCTTGGCGGCGTGGGAAAATTCAGCGACCGTTCGCGGCATCCGCTGCCGTCTTTCGTGTTTCTTGATTTGAAAATGCCTCAGTTGAGCGGCTTCGAGATGCTCGTTTGGATGCGCGCTCACCCTGACCTCAAGGATATTCCGGTGGTTGTGCTAACCTCATCAGGCGAAGAGCGCGATCGTCAAAGAGCGATAGAATTTGGCGTCAAAGCGTACTTGGTGAAACCTCCCACCGCGGATATGATGTTGGAAGCGGTGCGACTTTGCAAATAGCGCTTTCCCATTCGCCATTCGTTTTTTGATTGGCGTCCCGCAATGCTCCCGGCAGATTGCCCGCCACGATGCACTCCACATGAGCATAAAAAGTTGTATCCCCGCTTGTCTCATGGTTCTTGTAGCCGCCATGCTGCACAATCCGCAGTCTTGCGCCGCGGATCGTTTGACGCCCGAACTTCTCAGATGCGAGTACCGTGTGGACCCGTTGGGCATCGACGAACCTTCCCCGCGCTTGTCGTGGCGCGTTAGTTCTTCCCTGCGAGATGAACGCCAGACTGCCTGGCGCATCCTCGTCGCCGGCACGAAAACGGATCTCGATAAGGACAAAGGCGACTTGTGGGACAGCGGGGAAGCGCATGACTCCGAAACGATCGGCGCCGTTTACCGGGGCCGTCCCTTGATTTCGCGCGAGGTCTGCTTTTGGAAAGTGCGAGTTTGGGACAAGGACAACAAGCCGTCGTCATGGAGCAAGCCGGCGATGTGGTCCATGGGCCTTCTTAAAAAATCGGATTGGCGCGGTCAATGGATCGGCTTCGATCAAATGCGCCAGGAAACCGTCGTTCCAGCTTCCTTTGACAACGCGAAATGGATTTGGTACGCGGGCGATAAATTTCCAAACATCCCGAAAGGGACCTGCTATTTCATGAGCGATTTGAATCTGTCCAAGACGGCCAAAATCAACAAAGCCGAATTGCTGGTGGCGGCGCACGACCAGCTCTTCTTCAATATCAACGGCGCCCAGGTGCAAATTTCTGAGGGCGGCGATCCGGATCAGGCCCGCATGGTGGATGTCACTTCGCAAATCAAGCCCGGCACGAATACAATCCGGGTGGGTGTGAAGGTGGAGGCAAAAGGGCCGGCCGGGTTGATTGCCAAACTCGTCGTCGTATCAGACGGGTTGGTGACCAACACTATTATCACCGACGCCTCGTGGCGCTCCACGAATAACGGCGGCGCCAATTGGCACAATCGCGCGATTGGCCCGAAGGAATGGCCGACCGCCCAAATCATCGGCCCCGCCGGTTGCTTGCCGTGGGGCGATTTAAAATATACCCGACTGGCTTTGTCGCCGCCGCCATATCTGCGCAAGGAATTCACGATTTTTAAACCTATCGCGCGCGCCACTCTTTACGCCACCGCGCTTGGTTTGGTCGATCTGCATCTCAATGGCCATTTGGTGAGCGATGACCTTTTCACCCCGGGTTGGACGGATTACACAAAACGCGTCCATTACCGCGCGTACGACGTTACCAAACTTCTCCGGCGCGGACCCAACGCGCTTGGGGCAATTCTCGCCGACGGCTGGTATAGCGGCTGCATCGGCTGGGAGGAGAGACAGGACAATTATGGGAAAAACCCCCGCTTCCTTGGGCAATTGCAAATCGACTATGCCGATGGTTCCAGCGGAATTGTTGCCACCGGCCCGGATTGGAAAGCCTGGGACGGCCCGATCCGCCAGGCCGATTTTCTGATGGGAGAAACCTACGACGCCCGCTTGGAAAACAATTGGGACGACCCGGGCTTTGATCAGCAAGACTGGGCTTCTGTGAATGTCGGGGCGGAATTGTCTCCTCTCATTCAAGCCCACCCGGGGCCGCCCGTGCGGTCTTTTGCCACGATCGAACCCAAAAGCGTTACCGAACCCAAACCCGGCGTTTATGTGTTTGACATGGGCCAGAACTTTGCCGGCGTCGCCCGTCTGAAATATTGGGGGAAATCCGGGCAGATCATTACGATGCGCTTTGCGGAGCGTTTGAATCCGGACGGCACGATCTACACCAAAAATCTCCGGGGAGCGCGCGCCACCGACACTTATATCTGCGGCGGAAATGGAATGGAAACATGGGAACCGCGCTTCACCTATCACGGCTTTCAATATGTTGAACTGACCGGCGTGGACCGAAAGCCCGCCAAAGACGCCATCACCGGAGTGGCTTTCAGCAGCGCGACCACTGACGCCGGGAAATTCGTCTGTTCGGACCCGATGCTCAATCGCCTGGAGCGGAATATTTATTGGACGCAACGCGCCAATTTCATCGACATCCCCACCGATTGCCCGCAACGCGACGAGCGCCTGGGCTGGATGGGCGACGCACAGGTGTACATCCGCGCGGCGACGTTGCACGAGGATGTTCAGGCATTTTTCACCAAATGGCTGACGGATGTTCAAGACGGGCAGCGCGCGGACGGGCAATTTCCAATGGTCGCGCCGGTTAAAGTCGCCGGCGACGACGGCGGCCCGGCATGGTCCGATGCGGGAGTGATCTGTCCCTGGACTGTTTACGAAGTCTATGGAGACACGCGGATTTTGGAGAGGCATTACGACTCAATGGCGCGGTTTATCGAGTTTTGCAAAAACCGTTCCACGCCCGATCTGCTGCCGCCCAAAGATTTTCAGTGCTTCGGCGATTGGCTGAACATAAAGGATGAGACTCCCAAGCCGGTCATCTATACCGCCTATTTCGCCCACAGCACAAAACTCCTGGCGCAAGCCGCCGAAGTTCTCGGCAAAAAAGGCGATGCCGCCAAGTACAACGAATTGTTCGGAAAAATCAAAGCCGCCTTCAACAAAGCTTACGTCGCCGCCGATGGCCGCATCCAGGGCGACACGCAAACCGGCTACGTGCTGGCCCTTTCATTTGATTTGCTTGACAGCAAAAACGCGGATCTCGCCGCAAATTACCTGGTCGAAAAAATCAAGAAGCGCGACTGGCATCTTTCCACCGGTTTCATTGGCACCAAGAGTCTGATGCTCGCTCTGGCCGGGATTGGCCGGAATGACGTCGCCGAGCGGTTGATCCACAACGACACATTTCCGTCCTGGGGTTTTTCCATCAAACAAGGCGCCACCAGCATTTGGGAGCGTTGGGACGGTTGGACGCCGGCAAAAGGATTTCAGGACCCCGGCATGAATTCCTTTGCCCACTATTCTTTCGGGGCGGTCTATCAATGGATGGTTGAAACCCTCGGCGGCATTCAAAGTTCCGACCCCGCCTACAAACACATCCTTATCGACCCTCAATTTGACAGCCGTCTGAACTTTGCCGACACAACCTACGACAGCATCCGCGGCCCAATTGAAACCCACTGGAAGCGCGATGGGAATAAAGTCCATCTGAAAGTAACCATTCCCGCCAACACCACCGCCAAAGTTCGTCTGCCCTCGGGAACTTATGAAATCGGTTCTGGCACATCCGAGTTCACCACCAAATGAAAAGAAATTTGTTCGGAATCAGGGTTGGGCACGCCTCCGGTGTCAGTCCTCACTATTTGCACTTTTTAATTGAGCGATTGGACAGGACATCGAGAGAACCTGGACAGTGTGCAGCGCTTTTCGGAACTCATATCTGTGGCATTGTGAATTCATAACACCTTGATCATCGTATCGGCATATCGGACCTTCTTTTAAAATTAATCGGCTTCGGAGTTTTCCTTGAACAACGCCGTTCCGGCAAATGCCAATTTCGACAAATAACTTGGCTGGAGAAACCCTTCCGCAGGTCTGCGTGCCGAATACCGTTGAGAGTGGGTTGGAAAACGAGTATTAGATGTTCCGTGATCGAGAATGTCCAGTTGGGGCTGAAACGCGCGGTCGTTTGCAATTATAAGAGCATCAAGCGCTTGGAATTGGACCATCTCAATAGCATGGTGCTTCTGATGGGACGAAATAACGCCGGGAAATCCAACTGCCTGGACGCTTTCAAATTTATTTCGGAGGCTGCTGTCAATTTCAATGACGCCGTCAGTTCCCGGGGCAGCGGAAGCGGGTTGACGGATGTCATCCATCGCAAACGGATGGAGGAGTCGATGGAGTTTATCTTCGATTTTATTCCTCCGCCGCGAAAGCGGGTGGACCTGATTAACCGGCTTTTTGCGGGGAATTCTCAGTTGGCGGCGGCGGATGTGATCAATTCCAATTTTCTTGCCGCAATCTCTCTTCATGTGGTGATTTCGGCGGAAGGGTTCAGCGAGGAGCTTTCCATCCCGAATGTCGAGGGGGACGAGCCTTTTATCGTTTTTTCGATCAAGGGGACGCCTGAGAGCATCGAGATCAACGCCGGCCAATTGGAGGCGCTTTGCAAACGGTGCGCCGGGGCGCTGCCATCGGAACCAGTCGCGCTCCAAACGAAACCGGAAAGTTTGCTGCCTTATCGGCTGCGGCTAGGACTGCCGGATTCGCCCGGGGGATTCCCGGTTTCCGCGGAATTGGCGGCGGCGGTTCATCAGCAATTCTCCACGTTGGAATGGGCGGACCCATTGCGGAAAATGCCCGTGTCATCGCCGATTCTGGGCGAGCACACGCTTTCGGCGGATGCCTCCAACCTGACGGACGTTTTGCACTGGCTCTACAATAACAAGCCGAAACAGTTCCGGAAGATCGAGGCGGAGGTCTCCAAGCTGGTGCCGGACCTCGGCAAACTTTATACGCCAACGTTGCAAAACGAGGCGACGCTGGGGTTGATCGACGATGCCGACGAAGACCTGGTTTATTCGATGAACCAGATGAGTTTCGGCACGCGGTCGGTGGTCGCGGTCATCGCGAAGGTGATTCTGGCGAAGCCGGGGGCGTGGGTGTGCATCGAGGAGCCGGAGACGTATCTCCATCCCAAGGCCCAGATGGGGCTGTTCCACTTCTTGCGCGAAGAGGCGAAGAGCAAACGGATTTTCGTGGCGACGCATTCGACGGCCATCGCGGCCTCATGTCCGCTCTCGTCGCTGTTCGTAGTGCAGCGCGACTCGCAAAAATCGACGGTGGCGATTCCGGTGACGCCGGAGAATGCGTTCGAGGTGATCGAACAGTTGGGCGTCAAGCCGTCGTTCAACTTCGAGGCGGATGCGATTGTTTTTGTGGAATCGGAGGAGCACGTGCCGATATTCGAGGCATGGGCGAAAAAATTTGATTTCCACGTGAAGGTGCAATTTTTGGCGGCGGAAGGGGCTTGCACGCTCCATTATTACGCGAACTCGCGGATTGCGCTGAGCAATTTTGTGCACACGCTGGTGTTCGCGGTGTTCGGCAACGGGAGCGAAATTTCGAGCCGGACAAGGAAGATCATCGTGGACCAACTGCAACTCCCGCCGGAGCAAACGATCACGACCGATTTTCCCGAGCTTGAGGGGTATCTAATGGACCCAAAAGCGATCCTGCGGGCATTTCCCGCCATCACGCTGGCGCCGGCTGAATTGGAGATGCGTCTGGACCCGGCGTGCACGCTGCCCGACCAGCAGAAGGCGTTGAACGACTTGTTGACACAATTCCGGATTGGCGAATACGACAGCCGTTTAGGCGCGCGAATAGCGGAAGCGATGGATGAAATCCCGGCATGCATCCGGCAACTATTCGAACAAATCGCCGCAAGCTCCCAGCCATATTGGAAGATTTGACCGCTCATAAAAAAAGGCCGAGCCACAAATAGACACAGACGAACACAGATAACCTTTTTCACGCGGGAAGTTGCCCTCACTGTCTCATTTTTTGCGCCTTTGCCTCTTTGCGCCTTCGCGGTAATCTCCAGACCACGCGCTGGTTATTTTCCAAGTTCGGCGTGGAGGATGGCGAAGATTTTTAGGAAGGCGGCCATTTCGGTCTTTTTGCTTTGGCCCATTGTCAAAACATCCTGATGCACCAGGATGCCGGTTTTTTCGTCGCCACCGGCTTTGTTTGTGATGCACGAGAGGGCGGCGACGTTAAGACCACATTGACGGGCGACGATGGCTTCGGGGACTGTGCTCATGCCGATCGCGTCGGCGCCGAGTTGGCGAAATGCGCGGATTTCAGCGGGAGTCTCATAGCTGGGACCGCAAACCGCCATGTAAATGCCTTTGTACAGGCGCATCTTCGCAACACGGGCGCACCGTTTTGTCAGGTCGATCAAACGGCGGTCGTACACGCGGGTCAGATCGACGAATTGAGGGAGGCCAGGCGAAACCAGGCCACGCAAGGGATTGACGCCCATCAGGTTAATATGGTCGGTCAAAACCATGAAATCGCCGGATTTGTATTTGCGGTTTACGGCGCCGGCGGCGTTTGTCAATAATACCGTTCGGACGCCGAATTCGGCCATGACACGGATGGGGAAGGTCAACCGCTCCATTTCGTGGCCTTCGTAGTAGTGGGCGCGGCCTTTGAGGACGATCACGGGGACTTTGTCGAAATGGCCGATGACCAGTTTGCCAGCGTGGCCGGTGACGCCGACGGTCGGAAAACCGGGAATCTGCCCGTAGGCGATTTCGCGGGCGACTTCAAGGCGGGCGAGGGCATGTTGAAAACCGCTGCCGAGGATCATGGCCAAAGCGGGACGGAGCGGCGTCTCGCGTTTGAGCATGGCTGCGGTTGTTTTCGCGTCGGTTGTCATAGCCGAGGCAATTATTCGCCGAAACCCGCGCCTGGACGCAAATCTTTTTCAGCTTTTTCGGCTTTTTTCAGGGAGCCGCAACGTCTTTGGTCTGCCGCAGATTGGTGGCTTGGGGAAAGGTGAATGTCGGGGAGCCGGAAACCATGGCCAGCCCGAAATCAAGCATCGCGCGGTTGCCGGTTTCAGCGATTGGCAGGGGATCAATGAATAAATTGACGGCCGCGCCTTTGAGGCTGCCTTTGAGATTCTGCCAAAAACTGTCGCTCGCGCCCTTGTCTTTGACGGATGCGATGGTGACTTCCATTTTCGGGACGCCTGTCTTCCGGCGGAAGGTGAGGGTGTTGACCCGCGCCACGAGGCCGTTGACCTCGCGAAAATTGCCATCTATGTATTTAATGTCGCACAATTCGATGGTGGCCGGGCTGGATTGGCCGTGGGCGTCGAAACGCAGGCGGACCTGGTTGACTTCCCAGGTACTGCCGTTGATGGTTCCCTCGACTTCGAGGCTCCCCGCGCCTCCGCCCTCGACGGCGATGGATTTCAACATGTGTTCGAGCGCGCCGCCGTCCTTGAGTTTCTGTTCGTTGCGGTGAATCTCATCGGCGGAATCGAAAACGCTCTTTTGCCAGCCGGTTCCCAAAAACTCAATGCCGCAACGCGCGACAAAGGAATTGCCCGACACCTTACGGATGGCGGGCGTGACGCGAGCGGATTGGGTGCTGCCCGGCCCAACGACGATGGAAACGGGCTCCGGCGAAATGAGCGGGACGAAATACATGAAGGCCGCCAGGGAATTGACAGTTGATTCGCTTTGTCCGTTACTGAGGCGGATGGTCGGGCCGCCAAGTTCCGCGGCGTGGGAGAGTCCCCCCGCGATGAGGATAAACAGACAAGCCAGACTGGTTTTTATGGTTTTTCGGCTGCAAAACGTCATATAACAATTTTACCCGTTTAGACGGATACGAATCGGCGCAAAAACTGTGCAAACTAATGTGTTACACAGCAACGGCGGTTGTCGCGGTCGAATTCTGGCGGGCGGGCGCTGCATTCTTACCCAGCCAGACAAGCAAGGAATCCAGTTTTTCCGTTGAGAATTCACCCATCAGGCAAATCTGGATCCAATTGCGTTGCCGCAAATAGTCGCTGTTATAACTTAGCAGGTATCCGGCGCGTTGCAATTGGGCGCCGAGGTGGGCGGAATTCTGGGTTTGAGGCAGCGCGATGCTCACAACGCCGGGAGTGGCGTTGGAATCGGATGCAACTACCTGAAAACCCATCGAGCGAAGGCTGGAACGCAATCGCGCGGAAATGGTGGCGGCATCGCCGAGTTTTTTCACCCAATCGGGCTGGCGAATCGCGGTGTCGAGCGCCTGAACAAGATTGGAGGAATGAGTGAAAGCGATGCCCTGATGCTCGGAATACCAGCCGAGGTCGAGGTAACGGGGAAGGGCCTTCGAGGAGGAAAGCGCGTGATTATGAAAAACCATGCAAAGGCCGGGATAGCCGGCCAACCCCTTGCCGCTGGCGCCCGAAGCGAGGTAAATGCCCTCGAGGTTCACGGGAACGAGGCCAATGGAACTGATGCAATCGACGCACAACCGGACTTCCGCGCCGGCGCAAACGGATTGCAGGGAGGACAGGGGATTGAGCAAACCGGTGGAGGTTTCCGAATGGACGCACCAGAGCCAACCGACAGCGGGGGAGCGGAAAAGATATTGCTCGATGGCGGAAATGTTAAATGGTTCACCCCATCGGAATTTCAAGGTGTCGAACGTCAGGCCCATTCTTGTGGCATGATCGATGAGCCGTTCGCCGAACTCGCCGTTACTGAGAATCAAACCGGGCTTTTTTTCGAGCGAAAGCTGGCCGGCGACGGCGTCGTTGGCGAGGGTTCCGGAACCGAGAAGGATTTGAACATCGCGGGCGCGGACCAGTTGGCAAAGGCGCTGCCGGACGCTTTGGAATTCGGAAATGAAATGGTCAGAACGATGGGATTCTGGAACGCGCTCGAAAGCGGCGCGGACTTGCGAATGAATCGCGACGGGGCCTGGCAGGAAACTGGCCGGACCGCGGGAGCGAATAGGCTCGCGGAGGAAGTCTTCTGCTTTTTTCTCAAAGTTTTCCAGCGTGAGGTACATGGGTTGGAACATCGCATCGCCGACGCCGACCTGCGGGCCAAAGGGAATAAAGCCAAGGTGACGGTAAAGTTTCTGCTGGCGTGTGGTACCTGAAATGACGGCGAGATCGTAACCGTGCTCGAGTCCGTATTGCCACATGAGAGCCGTCAGACCGCGAAAGACCTGGGTGTTGCGGAACTGCCTTTCGACGGAGAGCAGGCGGATTTCGCAAACGCGGCGGCCCGGAGGCAGGTAGGAATCGAGGTTCTGGATTTTTTGATCGAGGGAAAATGGGCGGCGTCCCCGGGCGGCGATCATGCCGACGACCCTTTTGCCCGAGAGGCAAATAAGATACGTGTTTTCGAGGTGGAATTTATCGACCAGCCGGGGGGTGGTGGAGGGCTGATGCTGAGGGATTTCCTCGACGAATGTTTTGTAATTCAGTTCATGAATCTGTTCAATTTCCCAGTCCTCGGATGCCACTTTAAACTGAAGGGATTGCGTGCTCATAAGATGCGTAGAGGATTCAATCTCGATTGTACTAATGAGACAATGGACACCGGCTGCAAAAACATGCCGGACAAGTTGCCCTCTGGGGGGCAACCTGTCAAAGAAAACCGCCATCCGGCGACACTCCCAAACCTTGCGGTTTTAGGCGCATTTTCGAGCCGGCGACGGTCCACTGTCGCTTCTGTGGAATATTCCACGCGTTGTTCATACATAGGAAGAAGGGATGTGGAAAGTTAAAATTTTTGGGCAAATTTGGCGGTTTGAGCCAATACGGGGCAATAACGCGATTCTTAATTCTGGATTCCGGGCGCCAAATTGGGCATTCTTAGAGCATGAAACGATTCTTCGTTCCCGTGATGATTTCTTTCTTCGCGCTTGCCGCAGGGGCGCAGGACACGGCGCCAGCCCCCTCCGCCGCGGCGGAAATTGCCGCCAAACAAGGGGCCGACGAACGCTATGAGCGCATGTCCGCCGATATTCAGGCATTGCAGGCGGCAAACGACGCTTTGCAGACAAAATTGACGGCCGTCCAGCAACAACTCCAGGATTTGCGGAGTCAACAGTCCCAACAGTCCCAAGCCGCCGCCAATTCGAGCACGCCAGACGACTTGAAACGGCTTGCCGAGAAAATCGAGGAGGTGGACAGGAAGCGGGAGGAGGATAAACAGGCCATCTCGGATGAAATTCAGAAGTCGATCGGCGAATTGAAGCACGCCCTGGCGGGAAGTCCCGCGCCCACCCGTGTCAGTTCACCCAAACCGGTGGCGACCGCGGAAGCGTCGCCGGATACTGATAAAGGATTCGTTTACAAAGTCCAGGAGGGGGACAGCCTTTCGGCCATCATCCACGCTTACAATACGGATTTTAAGTCCAAGGGAATGAAGACGATTTCATTGAGGCAGGCGATGGACGCGAACCCGAGCGTCGATTGGAACCGTCTGCGGGTTGGCCAAAAAATCGTCATTCCTAGGCCGGAAGGGGGGACGCCATGAAAGAATACCGGTCCTATTGCAACCTGCCGCCGCTGGCGGGACTTTGCACAATGGAAGAGGCGATGGCTCCGGGACTGTCCATCGAAGGATGCGTCGCCCGGCTTAAGCGCTACCATTATGCGTTCAAACGGCTGCACCAGATTTTCAACGCGCGCCTGACCGCCGAGGCGATATACGAGCTTAAAATGGGGTTTAGTTTGCACGCCCATCTTTGCGCGGAACACGTCGATGCGCTTCGCAAACGGGTTGGCGAAATGCGCGAACCACCGCTTGGCCTGGACGTTGTTCCCGACAAGAACCTCGAAATATTTTTTGATGAAATTCTTGCCGCGCCTACGACGGCGGAATTGCTGGCGGGGCTTTACACCAAGGCCATTCCCGCCTTGAAAGCCGCGATGCAAGGGCATATCCAGGCGACGAATCCTCTGGCGGATGCTCCGAGTGTGCGCCTTTGCCGTTTCGCGCTGCTGGAATTGGAGGACATGCTCCGGTTTGGGGAGCAGTGCGTCGCGAATATTCCCGGCAAGGTTGCCGGCGAATGGCTGCAATTTCTCGATGATTGCCTGGCGGAGGCGGGAGGGTTGGATGGTTCGCTGGAACCGGCGAGAAAAGAGATTGCGCGCGTTCATTCGCGGAAGCCGTATAAATTTGACGGAATTCCGCGGCGTGACGAACGGTTTCCCGATCCCTACAACATGGGCGTCAACGCGGAGGTTTTTCTTTACGACGAATCCATGCCAGCCGACGCGAAGGTGCTGATGATGTTTTACAAACGGCTTCGAGAGATCGATGTGCCGGAAATGATGGCGAGCATCATCGCGGAAACTCCCGGCAAGCCGTGGGGTTATTATCGCGATATGACGCGGCAGCTTTGGGACGAGGCTCGCCATGCGATGATGGGCGAGGTCGGTTTTGCCAGTGTCGGAGTGGATTGGCCCAAAAACGTGATGATCAACTTTACGTGGTCGCTGGGCCTGAACACGCAATTGACTCCGATGGAACGGCACGGTGTCCTCTATTTCATTGAGCAGGGCCTGATGCCAAAAAATGGAAAACGCTACGAATGGGAGGTCGGCGCAAGATCGCACCATCCGTTGAGCGCGTTGTTCCAGGACTACGATTGGGCGGATGAAGTGCTTCACGCGCGGATCGGACGGGATTGGTATTTGAAGGAGTTCAAACAGGCGTCGGACGGAATCCGCTACGGCGACAAATGCTGGTCCAAGGTGCTCGTCGGCTGGCGGCAGTGGCGCGATGAAGGGTTGACGGAACATCGCAATTGGTGGCCGGATTGTTATCGCGCCGCCTGCGAAAACTGGGGGATCGCGCCTGACCCGGCCGTGCTGGCCTACAACACGTCGTATGAACAAGTGCGCGCGGATTTAAAAAATATATCGGCTTCAGCATGATGGAGGAACCCACACAAACGCCGTTGCTTCCGCCTGGATTTCATTTGGATTCCGGGACGCTCTTTGCGTCGCTGATTTGGGGATCGATCGGCGTCGGTTACATGATTTATGGGAAGAAACAGCGATCGGGTCCGGCGTTTGCGGGAGGGATCACGATGATCGTGGCTTCTTATTTTGCTTCGGCGGTTTGGATGAGCGTCCTGAGTGTTGCCATCATGGCGGGAGTTTATTATTGGTCGCGCCACGAATAGTGTCGCATAGGAAAGGAGTATTATGAGCCAACGTTTGAACTTTTATCAGCAATCGCCTGAACTGACAAAAAAACTTCTCGATCTGAGTCAGGCTTCAAAGAACAGCTCGCTTGGGAATACCTTGTTGGACCTCGTTAACATACGGGCGTCTCAACTCAACGGGTGCGCCTTCTGCCTCGATATGCACAGCAAGGAGGCAAAAATCCACAACGAACGGGAGTTGCGGATTTACCACATACCGATATGGCGGGAATCGACATTGTTTTCCGAAACGGAACGCGCCGCGCTGGAGTGGACGGAGGCCGTTACGAAACTGTCTGAGCACGGCGTTTCCGATGAGGTGTATAATCGCGTCCGCTCGCATTTGAGCGAGAAGCAGATTTCGGAATTAACGTTTGCAATCGCGGTAATCAATGCGTGGAACCGCCTTAGCATCAGTTTTAAGAGCGTCCCCGGCTCCGCGGACGAGATGCTGGGTTTGACGAAAGCCGGGCTGGCTTAGAAGTGTTTCACAGCTTAAGCTGATGAAGCACCGCTTCGATGATTCGTGCTTGAACAATCTATGACGACCTTAAATGCCCAGATTCCAGATTCCCTGATGGCAAATGATCGCATTAGCCCAGCAAGAACACACGACTGCGGACCAGTTAGTGGCTATTGCATTGGCAGCTCAAGTCTCTGCATGGCGGGCGACAGAATCGATTGAGTCGAGGGCGAAGCGAGCCGACTTTGCCGCATTTGATAGGGTTATGGCGAAAGTTCCCAAAGTGCCGCCGATGCCGGGGGACGAACTCCCGCCCGATTACAAGCGGGATTGAGTGAAATTTCCGGTGGTAATCCTCTCAAGCCGTGGTACACGGTAGTGACGGCTCGCGAGGACTTGTGCCCCGGCAAACCGCTAAACGTCTCAGAATTCGCCGTTCACCCGGATCAAGCGCGCGAAGCCAACACGCTCTGTAAAGTTGAGCCTGCTCTGACCGTGGTCTCTCCGGAATTAAATGCCGTCAGGAGGAATGGGCAAATTCCACCGCTTCTTTCACCGCGTTCACGACGAATTCGGGTTCTTCGACCGTTGGAAGCTGGCGGCGCAAGCTTTTCTCTGTGAAATAAAAGAAATGCAGGGACGCTGAGAAAAAAGCGGAGGGACGGCTTCTGAATATGGAACTCAGAAACTCAGGAAGGGGATTTGAGGGAAGCCAAGTCCGGTGTGGAGATTTTGACGCTGGGATAACCAAATCATGAGGCCAGGCCGTTGCGCAAAACTCACTTCCTGATTTTCTGAGTTCCATATTAAAATACAAAAAGCGCTTGCATATTGCATGATAATATGGGAATACTTATAAAGGTGAATATGACGATTGAGTCTTTAGAGTCGTGGACGGTCAAACTTGGTCAAGGCGGGTCAAACCACTTTTTCCGGTTGGGGCCAGGCCAAGGCCCAGTCCCGATGCGAAAAAGAGGACTCGCCAAGATGCGATCAATATGCCAACGTGAGGGCCGGATGAGCGATCTGGATGCCATTCAGCAACTCCTTGGCCGCGCGGCTAGTCGCCGACGCCGGGAGCACGCCTTGAATGGGTTGTGGCTCGGCCTCTTTGCCGGAGCGCTGATTTGGCTTGCCGCTCTCGTTACCTACAAGCTCGTGCCTGTTCCGGAATCGATTCTTGGTGTGGCGGCTGTTCTGGCGTGCGTTTTCATGGCGGCGGGATTTATTCGCGGCTGGCTGCGCAAACCCACCTTGGAACAAACCGCACGGCGCCTCGATCAGCGGCAGGGGTTGGAAGAACGAATCAGCACGGCGCTGGAACTTGCGTCATCCGGGCCGGATGCGAATTGGCGGGCGTTGCTTGTGTCGGAGGCGGCGCGGGTCGCGGGAAAGTTGGACGCCCGCAAGATTTTTCCGTATAGGCTGCCGCGTGTGGGAGTTTGGTCGGTGCTTGCGCTGGCGCTCGCCGCCGGTTTGGGTTTCGTGCCGGAATATCGAAGCAAAGACTACCTTGCCAAAAAGCAGGATGCCGAATCGATCAAGGAGGCGGGAAAAAAGATTGTCGAAATCACCCGGCACACCCTCGACCATCGTCCTCCGGCGCTGGAGCCGACGCGGAAAAGCCTGGAAAACGTGCAGGAATTGGGCATGCGCCTGGACAAAGCCAATTTGACGCGCAACGACGCGTTGAAAGACCTGGCGAACGTCGCCGAAAAGCTCAAGTCGCAGTTGCAGGAATTGGGGAAGAAGAACCCGGAGTTCAAGGCGCTCGAACGCGACGCCCGGACACCTTCGACCAGCCCCAACAGCAGCAGTTCGGCGAATCAAAAACAGATGGAGGACCTCCAAAAATCTCTCGGCAAGGCAGGGGAGAACCCCGCCGCGCTGGACAAGTTATCGGAGCAATTGCAGAAATTGCGGCAGGCGGCCGCCGGTTTGGCCAAAGCCGATACCCCCGAAGCCGCCGGCGAGCGCCAAAAATTGGCCCAAAATCTTGCGGACCTTGCCAAGCAGGCCAAGGAACTTGGCCAGCCGCTGCCGAATCTTGACGACGCCATCGCCGCGCTCGAAGCCAACAAAGCGGACAATTTCCAGAAGGACATGGACCTCGCGACGACCGATTTGGAGAAAGTTCAGAAGATGTCCAAGACCCTCCAGGAAATGCAAAAGCAGGCCGACCGCGACGGCAAGGACCTGCCGGAGCAATTGAAATTTGGGCAGCCTGAACTCGCGGGCAAGACGCTGCAAGGAATGATCAACCAATTGCGGTCGGGCAAAATGACCGATGAGCAAGTCGCCAAAATGCTCGATGAAGTTTCCCGGGCCGTTTCACCGGCCTCTCCCTATGGCGATGCCGCGCATGACCTTCATCAGGCGGCGCAACAGCTTCATTCGGGAGACAAATCCGGCTCGGCGGATTCGCTGGCCGCCGCGGCGAAGGAATTGGACGCGGTCATGGCGCAAATGCAGGACGCGAAGGACCTGCAAGGTTCGTTGGACGCGCTGAACAAGGCGGAAATGGCCATCGCTTCGCATTCGCGATTTGGTGAGTGCCCAACGTGTGGGGATTGCAGCGGACGTTGCCTTGCGGCCGGTCATTGTCTGGGACTTGGCAAGGGACCTGGCGGACGGGGCGTGGGCACTTGGACGGATGACGATTCGCAGTTGTATCCCAAGATGAGCGGGTTGTGGGACAACACCGGCATTGACCGGCCCGACCGAGACCCGCGCGGTCTGACAGATCGGGGCGACCCGCAATTGGCGGACAATCTTTCACCGACGAAATTGCACGGGCAAATCAGCCCCGGCGGCCCGATGCCAAGCATTACCCTGAAAGGGGTGAGCATCAAAGGGACAAGTTCCGTGAGCTATCAGGAAGCCGCGACAGCCGCGCAGAGCGACGCCCAAAGCGCATTAAATCAGGACCAAGTCCCGCGCGCCTACCAGGGCGCCGTCAAAGATTACTTCGACGATCTGAAAAAGTAGCCCGCCGCGAAGACGATCAGGATGGCAATAGCGACGATCCACCAGCCCCAGTGTATTCCGTGCGGAATGGACGAAGGTTTTTTGTCGAATTCCCGTTTGACGAAATCGTCGTAATCAAAGTCTTCATCGGGCAACCCCAAGCTGCTTGCATAAGCCTCTTCCGACCATCCGGTATTTTCATCCGCGCCGCATTCCGGGCAAGCCTTTGAGCCCTTGGGGACCTCGGCACCACACAAAGGACAGGTTTCGGGCGTCCGGGAGTTCAATGCGGTTTCGATTGGGAGAATTCGCCGACGATTCCGCGTCCGTTCGACATGGCAGGGGAATAGGCGCAAGGGTCCACGCTCCAGCGCGCCGCAAGCTGATTGACGCTATCCGTATTGGCGGTGAGCACCTCCCGAATGGCAAACGGGTTCTGTTCGCTTCCATAGCCGAAGCAAACCATTCCCAAATCGCGTTCCGCCGCGGTTAATGGTCCTTGGTTCCACAACGTCTCGCCCGCCCAGGCATATCCGCGGTAGATGTGGCCTCTTTCCACGAGCGCCCAACAATGATAATTGACGACGCGGCTGACGCTGAAGAATTGAACATGGCCCAGTTTGCGGCTCAGTTCGGTCAAAAACCGGTAGCAGAAATCGACATCCTCCGCCGGTTCCGGCAATCCGGACCCGACGACCAGGACCCATCCGGAAATCGGGGGCGAAATGAACAGTTTGTCGTCGCGCGCTTCGGCCAGGCCTTCCTCCCACGAGCAGGAGGTTGGGCGATTGAGGTGGAGGGCGGCCTGCACAACGGCGGGGTTATTGGCTTTGACCGCGAGCCACCGGCTCGGCTGCTCGAAAGGCGAGGAGCGAAAACTCTCGATGCCGGGGGCGGTTGAGGCGGGAAATTCATTTGCGGGCGACTTGGAATTCAGGCGTGAGGCCCGGCGCCAGGCGCAATATATGAAAAATACCCCGATTCCCAAGACGATTCCGAATGGAATCAGCATCAGGAGCCACGCCATTTCCTTGATGTCAGCCGGGCTCACATTAACCTTGAATTTATTTTAGTCCGTCCGGTTCACTATTTCAATGACAAAACCGTTTTGGCCATCGAAAATTTTATAGAATTGACGATCCAATCCACGCACTGTGACTATAATCATCTCGTGATGAAGCGCCATACCAAGTTTCCCTATCCCAACAACAAATGAAAAACCTTATCTTTATTACAATGCTTGGGCTGGCGGCAATCACGCGGGCGCAGGCGCAATTCGAACCGCATGACGGCGACCGGATCGTGTTGGTGGGCGACACGTTGATCGAACGCGAACAGGAATCAGGCTGGCTGGAGACGGTGATGGACAGTTCGTTTCCTGACAGACGCTTCATCGTTCGCAACCTCGGGTGGAGCGCCGATACCCCGGCGGGGGAAAGCCGGGCATCGTTTGACTTTGCGGACCCGCAAAAAGGCTTCGATATGCTTACGCGGCAAGTGGCCAAAGCCAAACCATCCGTGGTGTTTATCGGCTACGGCATGGCGAGTTCATTTGGCGGAGCGGAGGGGTTGGACAAATTCAAGCGCGACCTCAATCGACTCATCGATACGATCCAGCGCGATTCGACCCAACAGATTCGGTTTGTCGTGCTTAGTCCGCTCCACCACTACCTAATGCCGCCGCCGCTGCCGGACCCGACACGACACAACGCCAGCCTCTCGCAATACACCGAAGCGTTGCGCGACATTGCGCGGGAGCGCGGGATGCCTTTTGTGGATTTGTTTGACTGGAAGCCGGCGAGACGCGCGCAGGATTTCAGCGACGACGGAATTCATCTCGTCCCGGACGGCTACCGGCTGATGGCGCTCGAAGTGGGACGTCAATTGGGTTGGAAAGTTCGCGTTAAGTCCGGCCATAAACAGGCTGTGGAGGAATTGCGGCGGGCCGTCATCCGAAAGAACCAGTTATTCTTCGACCGCTGGAGGCCGGAGAACGAAACGTATTTGTTCGGCTTCCGCAAACATGAACAGGGGCAAAATGCGCACGAAATCCCCGAGTTCGATCCGTTGGTCGATGACCTGGACAAACGAATTTTCGAGTTGCGGGACTTGAAAAAACGAAACCTCCCGCCACTGATTCTGCCCCAACCGAAAAGACCTCACGAGTTTCTCGCGATGCCGGATTTTGAAGTGGCGCCGGGGTTTGAGGTCACTCTTTGGGCATCTGATCCGATGCTGGCCAAACCGACACAAATGAATTTTGATCCGAAGGGACGCCTGTGGGTTGCCACTTCCTCGATTTATCCGCAGATCGCCCCGGGGCAGAAAGCGGACGACAAAATCATCGTGCTTGAAGATACTCGCGGCCTTGGCAAAGCCGATAAATCGACGGTGTTTGCCAGCAATCTTTTCATTCCAACCGCGGTGCAGCCCGGCGATGGCGGCTGCTATGTCGGCCAAGGCACGGAATTGCTGCATTTAACGCCCGATGGGCGGCGGCGGGTTGTGCTGTCGGGCTTTGGCACGGAGGACACTCATCACTTGGTGCATACGCTTTGCTGGGGGCCGGACGGGATGCTTTACTTCGACCAATCCATTTATATTCACACGCACATCGAAACTCCCAACGGCGTCGTCCATCTCAACAGCGGCGGAATTTTCCAATTGCGCCCGCCGACAATGCAGTTGGACGTTTTTTTGCGCGGGTTCTGCAACCCTTGGGGACATGTGTTTGACAACTTTGGCCAATCTTTTGTCACCGACGGCGCGGGCTTTCAGGGCCTAAGTTGGGGAATTCCCGGAGCCACCTACTTTACCTATGCCGGGATGCGTCGCGAACTTCCGAGCATCAGCCCGGGGCAATATCCAAAATTCTGCGGACTGGAAATGATCGCGGACAGCCAGTTCCCGGACGATTGGCAGGGGACTTTTCTGACGGCGGATTTTCGGGCGCATCGTGTGGCGCGGTTCGCCGTCGCGGAGGATGGCGCGGGTTACGTGACCAAAGAGTTGCCGGATTTTTTGCGAACGACCAACGATACCTTTCGGCCGATTGACTTGAAGTTTGGTCCTGACGGCGCGTTGTACATCGCGGACTGGTGCAACCCGATTATCAATCACGGCGAAGTGGATTTTCGCGATCCGCGCCGCGATCATGACCACGGACGCATCTGGCGGATTACGGCAATCGGGCGTCCGCTGAACCAGCGCCATGACTGGACGCGAGCGGGAAATCCGGCATTGCTCGCCGAATTGCTGTCAACAAATAGTTACGACGTCCAGCAATCGCGGCGCGTTCTGACCGAGCGCGGCAAGCGCGTCCTGCCGGCATTGAAAAAATGGACGGAAAGGCAGTCCGACGAAAGGGCTTTGCTCCAGGCATTGTGGATGTATCAATCGCTTGATGTCAGAAATTATCCGCTTCTGGATCGTCTTCTCGAGGCGCGCGACGGGCACATCCGCGCCGCCGCGGCGCTTGTGCTTGGAGCGTGGCCCCGCACGGATGAGGCGGGCGGGCCGGCGGACGTTTATTTGCGCGCGCTCCAGGACCCATTTCCGCGAGTGCGCGTCGAGGCGTTGCGGGCAATCGCGCGCGTTCCCACGCTGGCTTCCGCCGAAGCGGCGTTGAACACGCTTAAGCCGAAAATGGACCCGTTTGAAAATTACGCGCTATGGCTCACGATGAATGACCTCGCCGCGCCCTGGCTGGAAGCGGTGCAAGCGGGAACGTGGAACATCGCCGGCCACGAAGACCAATTTAAGTTTGCGATGGACGCGATTGATCCCACTCTCGTCGAACCGGTTTTGATTGCCCTCCTCAAGCGTCAGTCGGTGTCGCTATCTGGGCCGTGGATCGAATTGATCGGCCATTCCGGCGGGGCCGATGCGGTCCAAACGTTGTACGACAAAATGCTCTCCGGCGGCTTTGACAAATCCGCCATCCAAGGCGTCTGGACGGCGTTGGACGATGCGGCCACCCGCAACGTCGTGCCCGGCGCCGAAAGGGAAAAAGTTTGCGGTTTCTTTGGGGATAGCGACGAGAAAACCCGCATCGCGGCAATCCGGCTGGCTGGCCGGTGGAACATCCGGGGGGAATGCCTGTCAAACCTCTTTTCGATGGCCGCCGACACCAATACGCCGCCCGCTGTGAGAGAGGTCGTTTTTGAATCGTTGCGCCATATTGGCGGCAGGGGCACGGTGACCGCCTTGGAACCTCTGACCTTAAAAGATGAGCCGATGAAAATCCGCCGTCCGGCGGTCCTGGCTTTGGCGGCAATCGACGTGACCAACGCCGGCGGCCCGGCTATTTTGCTGCTGATGGATTCGACGAATAAGGAGTCGGCTTTATCAACGTGGAAGTCGTTATTGGGAATCGCAAAAATTGGACCGGTGCTTGCATCGGCGATCCCACGCGCAGGTTTTCCGGAAATGCTTGGCGCGGCTGGCATAAGCGCGGTGCGCGGAAGCGGCGCCGCCGAGCCGGAGTTGGTCCTGGCGTTGACGCGCTCCGCCGGATTGCAAGGTCGCGAAACCGAATTGACCAAATTGGAAATGGCGCGGTTGGTCCAAGCTGTCGCGAAACACGGCGATCCGGCGCGAGGCGAACGAATTTTTCGCCGTCCGCAACAGAATTGCCTGAGTTGTCACGCCATCGGCGGCGTGGGCGGCCACGTCGGCCCGGACCTGACTTCGGTTGGGGCGAGCGCGCAACCTGATTATTTGATCGATTCCGTTTTGTATCCGAACAAAGACATCAAGGAGGGTTTTCAGGCATTTTTGATTGACACCAAGGACGGCGACGCAGTGTCCGGAATTCCAATCCGCGAAAACGACCAGGAATTGGTCCTCCACACGGCGGCGGACCAGGAAGTTTCAATTGCCCGTAACCAGATCGTCTCGCGGAAACCCGGCGGTTCACTGATGCCCTCCGGATTGGCGGACAATTTGAATCATCAGGAACAGTTGGACTTGTTTCGGTTCTTGTCCGAGCTTGGCAAACCGGGACCGTTCGACGCTTCGAGGGGCGATGTGGCGCGGCTTTGGAAAGTTGCGTCCGAAGGCAGCGATATTTGGCACAAGGCATATTCGCTGGTTGATGGGCGGCTATTGCGCGAGGATTTGGGGAACGCCGCCGGTGTTTCGAATGGCGTGATTCTGGCGGCGGCGCGATTTCGCACTGTAAAAACCGGCCCTGTTCACTTCAACGTTTCGCCGCCCGGAGACGCCGCGCTGGTGATCGACGGAAAGGAGAGTTCCGCCGCGACAGAACTTGACGCGGGCGAACACACGATCGCCCTTCGCTTGCAAGCGGACAAGCTGCCGGAGTTCATAAAGTTGCAATCCGACGACGGCACATTTTTAGTCCAATGATCAACGCCTTGTTGTGACTTGTTTGAGTTTGATCCAGTCGGGGTTCTGCGGCTTGATGTTCAGTTGAGTCGGTTCAGCGAAGGCCTCCGCTTCGGTCTCCGGCACCCGGCTGGCGGGATCGCGCAGGCGGTAGGTTTCGACGTGGCCGTCGGCGAAACTCAGGTTGTAGGCGTTCTGATGACGGGAAGCCGGGAAGCGGACGAATGGGGCAATATCAGTCATTGTCACCTCAAACCAGCCGTCGGCAAGCGTCATGGGATGTTCATCGATAAACACAAAAAGCGACGCGGGAGCAACGGCGGCGATGTCGCTTTCCTTAAGAAAAACACGATACCCCTCTCCAGTGAAATCTCCCTCCTCCATCTCCGCGCTGCCAATCCAGGAGTTCATGGCGTAGCTTCGCGCGCGCGGCTTGCCGTTGTCGGTCGTGGTGTCCGCCGGGCAATGATAGACGGCCGGTTGCGAAAGGTAGGGATAAAGTTCTCCTTGCACAAGGAACTGCATGTTCGTTGCCTGGGCGGGGTTTTTCATATTTCCGTAAGCCCAGCTATTGGTGACTGTTACGATGACGGGGTCAACGAGCGCGATGTTTTGCGGCAATTTGCCGCCATTGTCCGCCGCGTACATTTGAAAAGCCAGTTGCAATTGCATCAAATTGTTCAGGCAGGAGGTCTGTTTGCCTTTGGCCTTGGCGCTTCCCAAAACCGGCAGCAGCAAAGAAGCAAGCAGCGCGATGATCGCGATGACCACGAGCAACTCGATCAACGTCATTCCCCCTTGCCGGCAACATTTTGGAGCTTTCTGACGCATTACTCCTGCCTAAATACCTCCTCAAAGGGTGATTGGGGAAGTGTGCGTTTGGACGCACACCCGCGCTTTTGGTTGCACTGCCTCCACGCTCAAAGATAATACACGTGTGAGCAAATTGAAGGCTTACGCGCTGTTCCAAGCTCTCTTTCTGACTCTCTCGGCCAGGGGCGGCTTCGAGCCGGCGGGCCATTGGCGTGTTTATCGGGAAGCGGAGGGGTGGCCGGAATCGGGCTTCAATTCGCTCACCGTTTCTGAAAACGGAAACATTCTGGCGGTCAGTTCCGCGACGTCTTCCTTTTGGGTGTTTGACGGATATGAGGCTAAATCGTTTCCGCTGCCTGACCCCGCCGCCCAACGAGTTTATCAAAGCCCGGCCGGGCAACTTTGGACAATTTCCCCGCGTGGATTGTGGACCATGAAGGAAGGAACATGGACGTTGTCTTCAGTGCTTTCGGGCAAGTTCCCGCTGTGTCCAGTGCGACAGAATGTTGTTCTGTGCCTGTTGCCGGATCGATTGGTCGAGGCCAATGTGGAAGATTCAGCGCACCCGCGCTTGCAACCATTGCTTTCCTCAAACCACGTAAATATCGGCGTGTTTGCCGGCATGACCATCAGCGCGGCGGACGAATTGTGGATAGCCGGAGAACAGGGGCTGGCGCGCGCTTCCGGGCCATACCGCAGTCTGAGCGCCACGAGCCAATGGAACGCGTTTTTGCCCCCCGCCAATTTGGGGCTTCACCACTTTCAAAAACCGGAAGCCGACAAAACGGGGATAACGACCGTGGCGGATTCTGACGGTGGAAAAACGGTCGCGCATTTTGACGGCGCACAATGGGAAACATGGCCGTGCGGAGGGAAAAAAATCCGCGTGGCATGGCGCGGGCCGGACAATATTTACCGGGCGGCGACAGCGAATGCCTTGCTGGAAATTCACGGAGCGGAATTGATCACCAACCGGGAAATTTCCTCGCGCGAATACTTTGACGCGGCGGTGGATTCGCGGGGAATCTGCTCGCTGGCCACATCCGAGGGGCTGGTTCGGTTTCACTTGCTCCTGTGGCGGCTCGGCGAACCGGACTCCAAGACAAAGGCAAATTTGGACGCCGCTCCGGAGACAGTCGATGTCAATCATCTTTCAGGCCCGATGCCGGACATTGGGACCAACGGCGAGATTGCGTGCTCGCTGGCCACGGAAACAGGCGATCTGTGGCTCGGCGGGAATTTCGGCACGGCTTGGCGGCACGACAAATGGACCGTGTTTCCCGCGTCGGAAACCGGGGCGCCGAGGGATGTCCGGCGCCTGATGGAATTGCCGACGGGCCGGATTTGGTGCGCGTCCCGCGAGAAAATCTGGAGCTTCGATGGAAAAAACTGGAGCGCCGTTCGCGGCGGCATCAATCACATTAACGGGATGATCTGCGAGCGCGACGGCAGCGTATGGGTCGCGACCGATGGCGGCGCGCAGCGGTTTTTCCGGGGCAATTGGATCGAAAACGGTCCGGATGAAGGCTTGAGCGGCGAGGTGGTTCGTTCCGTCGCCGAGGACCAGCGCGGCGGCATTTGGGCGGCCACCTCCGATGGCCCTGAATTGTTCCATCCCGAGGCCGATTCCGACCCGCCACGGACGTTCATCGCCAAGATGACCGACAAACAAAAAAGCGTTCCCGAGGACGGCGCGATCAATATCGGCTTTAGCGGCGACGACAAATGGCACGGGACGCCGCCGCGCCGTTTGCTTTTTTCCCATCGGCTGGATGAAGGGGAATGGTCGCCGTTTGAGGATGGCGCGCGTGTTTCGTTTAGCGATTTGCCGGCGGGAAAACATTATTTTCAAGCATGTTCCATGAACCGCGCCGGGAATGTTGATCCCGACCCCGCGCATTTGGAATTCGCCGTCGTCCTGCCGTGGTACGAAGAAAAGCGGCTTGTGTTGATTGCCTCGGCCGGCGCGGTTGTGGCTGTTTTTTTCGCGTTGCTGGCATACAAGCGGCACCGGCAGTTGCTTCTCAGTTATGCGCAGGTGGAAAAGCAGGTGGCCGAACGCACTCGCGAATTGGGGCTGGCAAACCAGGAGTTGCTGCAAAGCGAAAAAATGCGCGCGATGGGCACGCTGGCCGCCGGGATCGCGCATGATTTCAATAACATTCTGTCTATCGTCAAAGGCTCCGCCCAAATCATCGAGGACAACCTGGGCGACGCGGAAAAAATTCGCACGCGAACCGATCGCATTAAAACGGTGGTCGATCAAGGTTCGAGTGTTGTGCAGGCAATGCTGGGTTTCAGCCGCGGTTCCGATGACATGCGGGAACCGTGTGAATTGAATCCAGTGGTTGACAATACTCTAAAACTTTTGGGCGACCGCTTTCTGCGGGAGGTGGATATGCGCTTCGAGTGCGCTTCCGATTTGCCGCGCATCCGGGCCTCGCAAAGCCTGGTCCAGCAGATTTTGCTAAACTTCATTTTCAACGCCGCCGAATCCATGAACGGCCGCAAACGCATTGTTATCGCCACGTCGCCGCAAGGCTCGCTGCCGGGCGGAATGGCTTTGCAGCCGGGGCCGGCGCCGGCGTATGTCGCGGTCTCGGTTCGCGATTTCGGTTGCGGCGTTCCGCCGGAAAACATTTCGCGCGTTTTCGAACCGTTTTTTACGACCAAAGCTTTTTCCACCCGGCGCGGAACCGGGCTGGGGCTTTCCATTGTGTATGAATTGGCAAAGAAGATGGAGGCGGGGCTGGCTTTGGAATCGGCAGTCGGCCAGGGCAGCGTGTTTAGCCTGATTCTTCCGGCCGCTTCACCGGAGCAAACCAAACCTTCGACTGCGTTATGAACGAACCACAGATTCTCATCATTGAGGACGACGACTTTCAGTTTGAAATTTACGAAGAGGCGCTTGCCAAGTACAAATTATTCCGTGTGACAAACGGCAGCGAGGCGCTGACGCAGCTTTCCCATCAGCCGCCGGACTTGGTCATCCTGGACCATGTGCTTTCCGATGGCGAGCTGGGGCTGGACTTTTTGCCGGAATTCAAGGAGCTGCTTCCGTTTGTCCCCATTATCGTCGTGTCCGGGGCGCTGGAGGTGCATCAACAGATGAAGGCGCTGCAAGGGCCGCGCCGCGCGCATTACTGCCTGCCAAAGCCCGTGGATATTCATGAGTTGAAACGCACAGTGGAAGTGGCGCTTGCCGAATGCGGCCAGCAAGAGGCCGTCCGACAATTCGAGGCGCTTGAACGTTCCAAGCGCGTCGATGCGCTCGATTTGTTCAGCCGTTCCACTGATCGCCTCGCCCGGCAGAATCGCATTCGCGAATTGATCGGCGGATTTAAATCGCGTCCGAACATTTCGGAACTCGCGCGGCAATTCGGAGTTGCGCGCCGCACGATTATTCGGGACTTGCAGGAACTGATTCGCCGGGGACAGTTGAGCGCGGACGTTTACCCGGAATGGGAGGAAGGCGACAAAGACGATTAGGCCGGCTCGAGGCGCTGAAGCAATTCGCCGGTGAGCACTTCGTAGGCGGCCGAGCCGGGGTTGTATTTATCGTAGTGGATGATTGGCTTTCCGAAACTGGGCGCCTCGGCGAGACGCGTCGTGCGCGGAATCACAGTGTCAAACACAGTATCCCCAAAATGCTGGCGCACCTCGCCGACGACTTGCGCGGAAAGACGGGTCCGGGCGTCGAACATGGTCATCACAACGCCCAGCAGCTCCAGCCGGGGGTTGATTCCGGTGTCGCGGACCTGTCCCAAGACTTTATGGCTCATTGAGATGCCCTCCAGCGCGAAATATTCGCATTGCAGGGGAATTATCAGATAATCCGACGCGGCAAAGGCATTGAGTGTCAGCAAACCGAGGGAGGGCGGACAGTCAATCAAAATAAAATCGAAGCGGCCCTCGTCCGCAATCGGCCGCAAGAGGCGCGAAAGGCGCTGCAAGTGGTCTTCGGCTCTGGCGATTTCGACTTCCGCGCCGCACATATCGACTTCGCTCGGGATGATTTCCAGGCGTTCGAAGGCGGTGGGCCGGATTTTGTCGAGCAGGTTACCTTCGCCCAAAAGAGGCCGGTAGGCGCTGGCGCCCTCGATTTTTTCGAGGCCGAGACCGCTGGTGGCATTGGCCTGCGGGTCGAAATCGAGCAATAATACGCGCCGCCCCACCAACGCCAGGCAGGCGGAAAGATTGATCGTGGTCGTCGTTTTTCCGACACCACCTTTTTGATTGGCCACAGCGATGACTTTGGTCGGCACGGGCGGATTAAATCGCAAATCGGCGCTGTGGGAAAGGAATTTGCGAGTTTGAAATTAGTGGCTGGATTTTGGGATTGGGATAGGCGAACTTATGTACATGAAGTTCATTCTTTCGACTCATAACGTCACCCTCACAAAATCCATTGAAGACCATATCCTTGCCCGAATTGAGAAACTGGAACACATGGATCGTTTTGTGACAAGTGCGCGAGTCACGCTGGAACACAACCATCTTAAAGGCCCGGAGGGTCAGTTTTCCTGCTCGGTGCGCCTGGCGGTGCCGGGGCCGGACCTGTTCGCCGAAGATTGCGAAAGCGATCTTTACGCGGCGATCGACTTGGTGTGCAAAAAGATCGAACAGCAATTGCGCAAGCGCCATAATAAATATAAAGCGCGCAAACACGCCCTCGGTTCGCGCGGCAAAGAAGCGCGGGCGGGCGCCGAAAGTTAGCGTTCGCTCCATGCTGGCGCGCGCGCGTATTATTTTGCCGATCCGCGGGGATCCTGTGGAAAACGGCGCCGTCGCCATTTCCGCAAACCGCGTCACATTCGCCGGACGGTGGCAGGACGCGCCTCGCGGAACCAATGAGTCTGTAGTTGACTTGGGCGATTCGATTCTTCTCCCGGGATTGGTCAACGCGCATTGTCATCTCGATTACACCGACATGATTGGGCTGCCGCCGCAGAAACACTTTCCCGATTGGATCAAAGGCCTGGTGGCGCTGAAGGCGGGAGCCAGCTATACCGAGTATGCGGCCGCCTGGCTGCGAGGCGCGCAAATGCTGGTTCGCACCGGCACGACCACCGTTGGCGATATTGAGGCGGTGCCGGAATTGTTGCCGGAAGTTTCTTCTTCGACGCCATTACGGGCGTTTTCTTTTTTGGAGCTGACTGGGGTGAAAAGCAAACGCAAGCCTTCTGAAATCCTACGGGAAGCTTCCGGGAAAATCCGCGCGGTTACGGCTGCGGGAGGATTGGCCGGACTTTCGCCCCATGCGCTTTATTCCACAATGCCGGCTTTGTTGAAGCAGACGGCTCGATTGGCGGGCTGGCATCGCTGGCGGATCGCCATGCATGTCGCTGAATCCGCGGCGGAATATGAGATGTACGTTCATCGAACCGGTTCGTTGTTTGAGTGGCTGAGGAATCAGCGCGAAATGTCAGATTGCGGCAACGGGACGCCCGTGCAGCAAGTGCGCCGGTGCGGTTTGTTGGGGAAAAATTTTCTGGCCGTTCACGCCAATTGCCTTGAGGACGATGACATCAAAGCGCTGGCCGAATCAGGGTCCAGCGTGGTTCATTGCCCGCAAAGCCATGCCTACTTTCAGCACCCTCCCTTTCGGCAAAAGGACCTGACCGCGGAGGGCGTGAACGTGTGCCTTGGCACTGACAGCGTGGCCAGCATCACTCCTCCACGGCGAGGGAAAGTGGAATTAAATATGTTTGCCGAGATGCGAGCCTTCGCAACGGCTTTTCCCGATGTTGCCGAGGAAAAGATCGTGCGGATGGCAACGGAAGGCGGGGCGCGGGCGTTGGGAATGGAGGACCGTATCGGCGGCATTTTTGAGGGCGCTCTGGCCGATTTGATGACCATCCCATTTGCGGGCAAAACCGAGGAGGCTTGGGGAGCAATCGTCCATCACCGGGGCGACGTTTCCGCTTGCATGATCAACGGACGCTGGGCGGGCGGCCCCGCGAAAAAAGAGGGCTTGTGAAAAAATCACAAAGTTCTTGCCTCACTTTCAGTTCGGATGTTTATTGAACCGGCAGGTTTCGGAGACGCACCATGCAGACCAAAACAGAAATCGGCTATAATTCTAAGGTTGAAGGCGATGTGGTTCACACGCGCCTCGACTCCGCCATTAATTGGTTCCGCAAAAATTCACTTTGGCCGATGCCGATGGGGCTGGCTTGCTGCGCCATTGAACTGATGGCCGCCGGCGCAAGCCGTTTCGACATCGCCCGATTCGGCGCGGAAGTCATGCGTTTTTCTCCGCGACAATCCGATGTCATGATCGTGGCGGGAACGGTCACTTATAAGATGGCGACCGCGGTGCGGAGGATTTACGAACAAATGGCCGAACCGAAATGGGTCATTGCCATGGGAGCTTGCGCCTCGACCGGCGGGATGTATCGCAGCTACGCGGTTTTGCAAGGGGTTGATGGAATCATACCGGTTGATGTGTATGTTGCCGGCTGCCCCCCGCGCCCGGAGGCGCTGCTTGACGCATTGATAAAACTGCAAGGCAAGGTCGCCAAAGAACCGTTTCTTGCGCTGCAAAGGCAGGTTGCCTGATCGACCCACCGGAGAATTGATCCCATGTCGGCAAGCGAACTTGCGCAACAGTTGAAGGCACGGTTTGGAGATTTGATCTCCGACCCGGTGGAATTTCGCGGCGAAATGACGGTTCGGCTCACCGATGCGGATTGCATCGCGGAAGTGTGCGATTTTGCGAAGAAGCAGTTGAAATTCGATTACTTGGTGGACATCAGCAGCGTCGATAATTACGGGACGGACCCGCGCTGGACAATTATTTATCATTTGTACGGCTACGGGCATCGGTGCGCATTGCGGCTTAAGACCGATGTAAGCGAGGAAAAATCCGAGTTGCCGACTGTGACGTCTGTTTGGCGAACGGCCGACTGGCACGAGCGAGAGATATTCGACATGATGGGGATCAAATTTCGGGGGCATCCCGATTTGCGGCGGATTTTGATGTGGGACGGATATCCATACTATCCATTGCGAAAAGATTTTCCGCTGTCGGGAAAACCGACGAGCATTCCCGAAGTTGCATTTACGGAGCCGGCGCCGCTGGAGGGCGGGCCATTTGTGACCATTGCCGGGGGCAACAGTTCCACGGCGCGGGAACCGCGTGTTCGATTGCCGGAGACGAATGACGTTGAACTCAATGCGCGGCTGGAACGGCGGCACGACATTAAAGAAACCCACGGCCACTCTTACGGCCCCGGACCGGTCAAGGATCAGCCAGAGAATTAAGATGGCACAAACCCAGGAAATTCAAGTTGGCGATTCCGTCGCCCGTGCAGCGGCGGCTTCGGAGGAGTTGCAGGACATTCACGGCCAGAAAATGATCCTGAACATGGGGCCGTCCCATCCCGCCACTCACGGCGTGCTCAGGATTGTGCTGGAACTGGACGGGGAAATCATTACCAAGGCGGTTCCCGACATCGGATACCTGCATCGCGGCGACGAAAAAATCGCCGAGAACATGACTTACAACCAGTTCATCCCTTACACGGACCGGCTGGATTACTTGGCGCCGCTTTCCAACAACGTCGCGTACGCGATGGCGGTGGAAAAATTGCTCGGCATCGAAAAAGCGATTCCTGTCCGATGTCAATACATCCGTGTGATATGCTGTGAACTGGCGCGGATTTCGGCGCACTTGCTCGGACTTGGGTCTTTTGCGATGGATGTTGGAGCGCTGACGGTTTTCTTGTTTACGTTTACTGAGCGGGAGAAAATATACGATTTGATTGAGGCGCTCACCGGCGCGCGATTCACCACCAGTTACACGCGAATCGGCGGATTGTCGCGCGATCTTCCGCCGGGATGGGTTGCCCAGTGCCGGAAATTTCTGGGCGAAGTCGTGCGCAACATAGACGAGACGGAAAAGCTGCTGTCGCGGAACAAAATTTTTGTCGATCGCACTCGCGACATTGGGATCATTCCTCTCGAAGTGGCGATCGATTATGGTTTGACCGGGCCGAATCTTCGAGGGAGCGGGATGGAATACGATTTGCGAAAGGCGCATCCGTACATGGTCTATGACCAGTTGGAATTTGAGATTCCCGTTGGTTCGGTGGGGGACGCTTATGACCGTTATCTGGTGCGGATCGAGGAGATGCGGCAGAGCGTGCGGATTTTGGCGCAGTGCCTGGATAAAATTCCGGGCGGGGCGGACAACGCGGCGAAGGAGCCGATCAACGTGGCGGACGGGAAGGTCACGCTGCCCTCGAAGTTTAAAGTATTGACAAGCATGGAGGAATTGATCCACCAATTCATACTTGTGACCGAAGGAGTCAATGCGCCGCCGGGCGAGGTTTATTTCAGCGCGGAAAATCCGAAGGGCGAACTGGGATTTTACATCCACAGCAAGGGAGGGGGAACGCCGCACCGGTTGAAGATTCGCGCGCCGTCGTTTGTGAATCTGAGCATCCTGCCGCATTTGATGCCGGGACACATGATGAGCGACACTGTGGCGATTTTTGGTTCGCTGGATTTTGTGCTGGGTGAGTGTGACCGATGACGAAGCATTCCATTTTTTCCTGAGCAATATGGCTTTTTCACTTCCAGGCAATGTCGAGGCGGAGATTGACGAGGTGATCACTCATTACCCGGTCAAGCGGAGCGCGTCGCTTATGGTGCTCCATGCGATTCAAGAACATACGGGGTGGATTTCTGGGGAAGCCATCGAGTGGACGGCGAAGAAACTGGACCTCCAACCGATCAATATTTACGAATTGGTCACATTTTACCCGATGTTCCGGCAGGAGAAGCCGGGCAAATTCCAGATAAAGGTTTGCAGGACGTTGAGTTGCGCATTGGGAGGGAGCCATGAACTGCGGGATTTCGTCTGCAAAAAACTTGGTTTGGACTCCGCGAACCACGGCTTACAGACCACTGCGGACGGCGAATTTACCGTCGAATTTGTCGAATGCCTCGCCAGTTGCGGGACCCCGCCGGTGGTGATGGTCAACGACGCGTTTTACGAAGGGGTGACGCATCAGAAGTGCGAGGAAATCATGGGGAATTGCAAATAAATTGGCTCGCCGCAAGGACGGCGAAAATATGAAGGATAGTGAAGGGCCGAGTCAGGTTAATCGGCGGAAATTTCTAGCGGCGGGATCGACAGCCGTGGCGGCGGCGTTTGTTGCTCAAGCCGACGGCCAGAGCCTGGAGAGTCTCAACGCTGCGCATCATGACCGGAGCAGTTCGGATCCGGGACCTGAAAACACTCCGCTTCGGGACGCAAACCCAAATACGTTTGATCCGCCGATAACGGACCACGGCGAGGCGCCGACTTTCTGGAATACGTTTTCGACTGCGCGTCGGCGAATCCAGGAGGGCGGCTGGAGCCGGCAGGTGACGGTGGAGGATTTTCCGATTTCAACCGCTATCGCGGGTGTCAATATGCGCCTGGTGGCCGGTGGCATTCGCGAACTTCATCGGCACGCCGCGTCGGAATGGGCGCTCATGCTGAACGGGAATGCGCGAATTACGGCGATTGATAACGAGGGGCACGGGTATGTGAAAGATGTTGGAAAGAACGATCTTTGGTTTTTTCCGACGGGGATTCCGCATTCGATCCAGGGGCTGGGGCCGGGTGGGTGCGAGTTTCTTTTGGTTTTTGACGATGCCCATTTTTCGGAAGGGAATACGACGTTGATTTTGGACTGGCTGCGGCATACGCCGAAGGAGGTGCTGGCAAAGAATTGGGGGCTGGATGAGAACTCGATTGAGGGAATCTATCAAGTGCCGCCGGATGGGCGTTATATTTTCCAAGCGCCGCCGCCACCCAAGCTGGAGGACGATTCCAAGGCAATCAGCGATTCAGGGCCGCTCTCGAAGGTGGCGTTTGATTTTGCGATGCATTCGATCGCGCCGACGATTTCTTCGAAATCTGGAGAGGTGCGCATCATCGATTCGCGAAATTTTCCCGTCGCGACTACCATCGCGGCCGCATATGTCGTTGTGCATCCAGGCGGGTTACGGGAGTTGCACTGGCATCCGAACGCGGATGAATGGCAGTATTATGTGCAGGGACGAGGGCGGATGACGGTGTTCTTCAACGGTGGGAAAGCCCGGACCGCTGATTTCAAGCCGGGCGATGTGGGTTGCGTGCCGAAGACGATGGGCCATTATGTTGAGAACACAGGAGAGACCGATTTGATTTTCCTGGAAATGTTCAAGGCGAATCGTTTTGAAGATTTGTCTTTATCGGAATGGGTCACGCATATTCCGCCGGAGCTTGTAATGGAGCATTTGAATTTGAGCCGGGAGGCGCTTGCAAAAATTTCTCGAGAAAAAACCGCAATCTTGCCTGCATGGAAATTGTTGATCGCAGTATGAAAAAAACGTTATATCTTCTTTTCGTTTCGGTGCTTATAACCGCTTCGGCGGCAGTCAACGCCCAATCTCCTCCGTCCATAACAAATGACCTTACGAATGTGACGGTGATGGCGGGCGGCCCGTCCACATTTTCGATTGGCGTCACTGGCGCCGGGCCATTTACATATCAATGGTTTTTTAACGGCGCGCCGATCAGCTTGATTACCACTGTGGCAGGAAACGGCTATGCCGGTTATTCGGGCGATAACGGTCCCGCGACCAGCGCCGAACTGCACGTTCCTTGGGGCGTGGCAGTGGACAGTATCGGCAATCTGTTTATCGCGGATGACTATAACTACCGCATCCGCGAAGTGAACCCAGACGGAATCATTAAGACTGTGGCAGGAAACGGCACTCTCGGCTTTTCCGGCGACGGCGGCTCCGCGACAAACGCCGAAATCTCTTATCCCCCAGGCGTGGCATTGGACAGTATCGGCAACTTGTTTATTGCCGATGGCAGCAACCGCATCCGAAAAGTCGGCACAAACGGAATCATCACCACGATTGCCGGAACCAATACCGGCGGTTACTCGGGTGATGGCAGCGCGGCTGTCAACGCGCAGCTTGATTATGTTAACGGCGTAGCAGTGGACAATTCGGGCAATGTGTACATTGGCGACACTTTTAACCAGAGAATCCGCAAGGTGGACACAAACGGAATCATGACCACCGTAGCTGGAAATGGAAATAATAGTTATTCCGGCGACGGCGGTCCAGCGACCAATGCAGCACTATGGATTCCGACTGCGTGGCGGTGGACGCTATCGGCAACCTGTTCATTGCCGATACCTACAACCAGCGCATCCGCAAAACAGGAACAAACGGAATTATTACAACCGTCGTTGGAGGCGGCACCAATGGGCTTGGTGACGGCGGCCCCGCCACCAATGCTGAATTGGACTACGCCTACGGCGTGGCGGTGGACAGCATAGGCGACTTGTTCATTGCCGATACAATCAACCAGCGCATTCGCAAAGTTGACACAAACGGAATTATAACGACTGTGGCTGGAGACGGCACTCAGGGCTATTCCGGCGACGGCGGAATCGCGACCAATGCTGAACTAAACTATCCCTACGGCATTGCGGCGGACAGTATCGGCAATCTGTACATTGGTGATGAGCAAAACTCCCGCATCCGCAAAGTAACGGAACCCAACACTCCAACTGTCTCGCTGAAAGATGTCGGTTCCAACAACGCCGGCAGCTATTACGTCATCATATCCAACCCTTATGGCAGCGTCACCAGCAGTGTGGCAACTTTGAACGTGGACTATTCGCCGGCTCCTGTAATCACAGCCCAGCCCGTAAGCATCTCGGTCATCGAAGCCTCCAACGCGCTGTTTACAGTTAGCGCCCTTGGCACAGCGCCTATCAAGTACCAATGGTCCTTTGACGGAACAAATCTGGCGGGCGGCACAAAATCAACTCTCATCCTATTTGACGTCCAGGCCACCAACTCCGGCAGCTATAGTGTGGTTATCACCAATACATATGGCGGCGCGACAAGCCAGGTGGCATTCTTGACTGTGACATTGCCGCCGTTGAGCGCCAGCGTTGTGCCTCTGACTGCGACCAACACATCGCTTGCCGTCCAATTCCAATTCAACGGCACAACCGGCTCCAATTACGTCCTCGAATACACCACCAACCTTTCCCCGCCTTTCCAATGGCAGCCCGTCATCACCAACGCCGCCGGTGCCTCTGGAAACTGGTATTTCACCGATACCAACGCCGCCAACGTACCTGGCCGCTTCTTCCGTATGGCGATTCCCTAGTGTATTATTTCATAATTAGCTAGACATATTGGAAGATCTGGTCAAAATCGGTGGCGATGCCAAAAGTTGCCAGTGTTGTAAACCTGTCCGAAACCGATCGAAACCAACTCGGGCAATGGGTTCGCGCGCAATTC
>DATAUD010000059.1:0-18717 GCA_036268455.1 Verrucomicrobiia bacterium | reverse complement strand
TAGTGTGCTGTAACAGTGCTGGCTTTACAATGGTTCACTTTTTCTAAGATTTCGTCGACGCGCTTGGTCCAGACAAACGGCTTCGGGTTTTGATTGTTGATTTTGACGTAATTCTGGATGACTGCGATCAATTCCGCGACGCTTTTGAAAGCGCCGCGACGAATCTGTTTGCGGGTGATTTCACCAAACCATCGCTCGACCAGATTAAGCCAGGAAGAACTGGTTGGAATGAAATGCAGGTGAAATCTCTTATGCCGTTGAATCCATTGCTTGACCTTCGGATGCTTGTGCGTGGAATAGTTATCGACGATCAAATGCAGGTCCATCCCTTCCGGGGTATCCCGGTCCACCTGGCGGAGAAATTTTAAAAATTCCTCATGCCGATGGCGATCAAAGCACGAGCCGATCACAGTGCCATCGAGCACATTGAGGGCGGCAAAGAGCGTCGTGGTTCCGTGCCGAACATAATCGTGAGTCATCGTTCCACATCGGCCTTTTTTCATCGGCAGACCGGGTTGGGTTCGATCCAACGCTTGAATCTGAGATTTTTCGTCCACGCACAAAACCAGCGCCTTATCTGGTGGATTCAGATACAAGCCGACCACGTCCGTGAGTTTTTCCACAAACTGTTTGTCGCGGGACAGCTTGAAATTGCGAACGCGATGAGGTTGCAAACCGTGGCTGTCCCAAATCCGGGCCACCGTCATGTGACTGACTCCAAACTCTTGGGCCAAAGTCCGGCAACTCCAGTGCGTGGCATCGTCGGGTTTGGTATGAAGAGTTGCTTCGACGATCGCTTTGATCTGGTTGCCTTCGGTGCGTTGTGAGCTGATCTTCCGAGGGGGTTCGTGCTCCAGCCCCGCTGCTCCGCTCTTCTGGAAATGATGGCGCCAGAGAATCACGGTTGGTCGACTGGTTTGAAGATCTTGAGCGATGCGACGGTTGGCCAGACCCGCATGCGCCAAAAGACAAATGCGCGCCCGCAGCACAATCTTCTGGGGAGTCGAGGGCGCTCGAACCCAATTTTCGAGCTGGTTCTTTTGTTCGGCGGTCATGGGAAGCAAGTCCGCTGGTTGCCACATGTCCCGATCATAGCAGACAACTGCCTATTGTAAAGTATTAACTGTTACACCACATTAGGCCGCCACAGTTGTCAACGTGGGTTCAACGGGTTCAGTGACGCTGGTGTCGCGTTCCCAGCCTTCGTTTTCAAGTTTGATGTGCTCGATGGCGACGGCATTGGCGTTGGCGTCCAGGTCCGGCAACGCCTGATATTCGGAGACCCAGCATCGGTAGATTTTGTAGGCGATCACCAATTGGCCGGCCTCATTGTAAAATTCCAAATAAATGTCCTTGCGGAAATTGGCCAGAGAGACTTCGGAGCCGAGGGCGGCGCCGAAATTCCAGACCAAGCCGGCCCAGTCATGGAAGTTGAGGTCCTGAGTGAGGCCGCGTTCCAGCGTGATGGCCTCGAATTTATTGCGGCCGGGAGATTTGTGCGCCGTCGAGGGATCGCCGCCTTCGCGGTGTTCAACGACTTCGGTCGTGCGTTTGAAACTGCTGACTTTGCTGATGCCCGCGACATACTTTCCGTCCCATTTGAGGCGGAATTTAAAGTTTTTATAGGGATCCAACCGTTTTGGATTTGCTGGGAATGTAGGCATGGGAATTTCTCCTTAGGATTGAAGTTGACCGGCCATTTGCTGAATTTGAATGACAACAAATTCCGCCGGATAAAGCGGAGCGAAGCCGACCAGAATATTCACGATACCCTGATCGATGCTGGATTGCGGATTGTTTTCGGAATCGCACTTGACGAAATAAGCCTGCTGGGGAGCGCTTCCCTGGAAGGCGCCCTGAAGGAATAGCCCTTGCATAAAAGCGCCGACGTTGAGCCGGATTTGCCCCCATAGCGGCTCGTCGTTCGGCTCGAAAACAACCCATTGCGTGCCTTCATACAAACTGGATTCGAGGTAGAGCGCCAGGCGCCGAATGGGAACGTATTTCCATTGCGATCCGGCCTGGTCATTGCCCAACAACGTACGAGCGCCCCAAACCACATTGCCGTAAACCCGGAATTGACGCAGGCAGTTAATCCCCTGGGTATTGAGGTCGCCGTTTTCAGCGTCGGTGAGGGTGTATTGCAATCCCAAAACGCCAGTAAGGCCGGCGTCGATTCCGGCGGGGGCCTTCCATACGCCGCGGCTGGCGTCGGTCGCCGCATAAATACCCGCCACGAAGCCGGAGGGAGGCACCAGTGTTGGACGGTTGCCGAAAAGAGGGTCAGGCGCGGAGACCCACGGAAAATAATATGCCGAATTTGCCGCGTTGGGCGCGGTCGTGACGCTGACCGGCGAGCCTCCGCCGAGGGCGGTGCCGACGGGACCGGTAGAAGTCAGGCCGGAGGTCGTCGCCAACTGTGGAGAGTCAACGATATAAAAAGCCCGTTTGAGCGCGCAATAAGCCTGCAAGGTTTGGATGGTGGGGCCGTCGGTTTCTCCCGGCACGCAGAGCAGGTTAAAAATAGGGATTCGATCGAGAAGATAAACGCCCCCGTCCGGGTCGGAGGTCATCGCCAATTCAAAGCTGCCATCCGAATTCGGCGACAACGGCGAGCCGTCATCGCCGCCAGTGAGCGCGACCGGCGATGCCGTTGCGGTCGGTACGACGGTGGGAACGACCGCCGCGCTTGTTGAAGGGTCGATGAATGTGATGTAATTGGAATCGTTGTCAATTACAGAAACAACATAATTGCCCTGAGGATCGACGGGATTGATCGAGAGGTTGACAAAGTTCTCCACGATCTGGCCGCTCAACTGGACCTGAAGCCCGAAGCGGCCCGGATTGGCGGATGTTGTGGTCACGGCGATTTGAAGGTCATTGCCCCATCCGCCGGCGTTGGCGGCGAAAACGGTCAAGGCACCCCCAATCCCTGCGGCAGTGGCGACGGCGCAGGCGGAAGGATTGCTTGGAGGGGAAACCAATGTGCCGTCCCAGACGAGGCGGACGATATAAGCCTGCTGGCCGCCGTTTGCGAAGAATTGATTGACGGCGTATCCAAGGTAACTGCGAGAATCGAGGCCGCCGAAAAGCCTTTGAAAGTCCGAAAAACTTTCGACCAACGTGGCTTGATCGGTGGGGCCCTGGCCCGCCCAGCCGACAAAGGCGGTGATGGATGTCGCGACTCCAGTAATTGTATGGACGCCGCTGGGGAGTTCCTCGATATAGACGCCGGGATAGCTCAAAGTTGCAGGCATAGTGGATCCTTCATTTCAGTGGAGTTTTAGGTTTTGTTTTGCGATTTGTCGTTTGAGATTGAATCTGGGCAGGCTCCGCACTTGACGGCGGAGCCTATTTGTTTTCAGAAATCGTTCGGCCCAAGGAATCAGTTCCCAAGCCGTGTCAATTCAGTTTGATTGGTCTCCGCCTTGCGCAAAAATCCCCGGCGCAATCACTACCGACCTGACTGAATTGACACGGCTAAGCCGATAATGAACGCGCCCATCCGCGCCCTTTATTACGGTCACCTTCTTTTCATTGACCAATCTGGTCAGCGCGGTTTTAACGGCAGAAGCCGCTTTTTCAATCTGTTGTTCCAAAAGCCACCATTCCACAATGCCTTCCAAGGTGTCCTGCGCCGTTGGATTCACCGCAAGGTAGTCCAAAATTTCCTTTCTGATTGCGGTGTCGCTTTTCAAAGGCTTCGGGTGCTACGATTTGAGAGGCCTCTGAGCATGGGCTGTACCACGGGAAAATTGCCCCGCATTTCCCCTGATTCGGGAAAGTCGGCAGGCTCAAATTGTCCATGGCTCCGCGCGTGATCGAAGATTAAGGCACGATTTCACTAAGGTTTTGGCTATGACAAATTTGTCCGCCTGAACGCAGGCATTTGTCCTATGTCCGGTGCGGAAAGTTAACAAAGATTTGCGGTCCGGATTCCTCCGCAAAATTCCAGCGGGACATTTAATTCGACAGTGTGATGGTTACCGGCTGGTTCTGGCGGAAACTTCCCGAGGAGATATAATTTGATGTTTGCGCATCAGTTGCCAGAAGGCGCGCCGATTTTTTTTCGCCGAAGAAGCGGCCTTGGTGATATTGCCGCCGCTGGTCGCCAGGAGTTGGCGAATATAGGAAACTTCAAATTCGGCCACCGCCCGCGCCTTCAGGCTCTTGAAGGAGACATCGGGAACAATCGATGAGGAGTCCGGCAGACAGATGTCTTCGCCGTTGATCGAGTTTTGAGTGGATAGAATGGCCGCGCGCTGAATGACGTTTTCCAATTCGCGGACGTTTCCCGGCCAATCGTAGGACATCAGTTTTTCCACGGCGCCTTGTGAGAAACGCTTGCTCGCGGCCGGCGAGCCTGGCCGGTATTTGGCCAATAAATGGCGGGCCAGGGATGGAATGTCCTCTTTGCGCTTGCGCAGTGGCGGAAGGCAAATGGGAATCACGTTTAACCTGTAATAAAGGTCTGATCGAAATCGACCGAAGCGGACGGCATCCTCGAAATCGGCATTCGAAGCGGCGACGATCCGGACGTCGGCCCTGCAAGTTTTTCGGGACCCGAGCGGTCGATATTCCTTGTCCTGAAGGAAGCGAAGGACTTTCACCTGCGCGGCCGGTGTGAGGCTGTCAATTTCGTCCAAAAACAACGTTCCTCCGTCGGAATCGTGAATCATGCCGGGAATGGAAGAAGTCGCGCCGGTAAACGCGCCCGCTTCGTGGCCGAATAATTCATTTTCCATGAGGTCAACCGGTATTGCGCCGCAGTTGACCGGAATAAAGGCCTGCTTGCCGCGAGGGCTGAGATAGTGAATGGCGCGAGCGACCATTTCTTTTCCGGTGCCTGTTTCGCCGGTGATGAGGACGCTTGCGTCGCTTTGGGCGACTTTGGGAATTTTAGCGACCTCCTGCATGAGAACCTCGCTTTCACCGATGAACTGTTGGAGGCCGAGCTTGTCCTTTAAGTTTTGGATCGGGGAGCGGGCCCGGCGTGCCTGGTCGGCGAGGCGCATCAGGCGGGGAATTGCATCGTCCGCGCGCAATGGAGGCAAAATGAAATCGGAAGCGCCGCGGTCGAGCAAATAACAAAGTTTCAACGGTTCGGTTGATTCGATTATCAGCACGAGCGGAACGCCGTTGAATTTTTCCTGGAGGGCATTGCATGCGGATTCCGCTTCATTCAACGATTTTTGAACAAGGCACAGAAGAATAACGTCGGGCTGCACGCACACGCTGTTGATGGCAATTGTCCACACACCGGCCCGGCCGGAAGTGTTCACAAACGCCATTTCGCTCAAGCAAAAGCCGAATGACGCTGGTTCTCCCAGCATGGCCCGAACCGAACGCAGCAAGTCCTCTCCTGCGTTCAGATTCAGCAGCAGCACATTCGTATGCGCCATAAGGTTTTTTCTTCCAATCCGTAATCGCCCATTAGGACTGCAGCACATCCTGACTGGCGATCATCCATTGAACCCGACAGACCGGCAGGTTATTTGCACAAGGAGGCACAATGCAATAATAAGTTATTCACAATGGGAAGGGTCGGGGCGCAACGCCGGGCCGCCGATGCCCACAACAGCGGGAAGCAGGAACATCGGCCTCCATCGTTTTCATCAATGAATCAGTAAATTTTTTCGATTAACACCTCCGAGCGGCGGAGGACTACGGTGAAGCCATGAAAACAAACAGGTCGGCATGGCACCTCGTGAAACTTCGAGAAATCGTGTGGGCTGCGGGTGTGGCCACCGTCTTGGGGCTTGAGATCTATTTGGGCGTATTTCTGGCGGCGCGAAGCGGTCATACCACCACACTCCAGACCGACAGCCCGGCGGCTCCGAACGTCAGCATTTCGGACTTGATGGCTGACGCTCGTTAGCGGAAGCTGCGTTCACCGATGAACCGCGACAGCGGGACAGATCGCACTGAAGGCTCGCGCAGAGAAACGCGGAGCGCGCGGAGAAGACGATCAATCGACCTTTTCGAAATAGCCGAGATCGTCGTAAGGGATGGATACGGAGATCCGGGCTGGGCCGGAGTATTGTTTGCCGTCAAATCCTTTCCACCTGCCGGGAGGAAAAGTGACTTCCCGATCTTGGGCGTCCTTTTCCAATACCGGGGCGACGAGAATATCGTTCCCCAAAAGGAATTCGTCATTGATCCGTTCATATCCCTGGTGAGGAAAAACGTATTCGATCGAACGGACCACCGGTTCGCCAGTGGAGGCGGATTGCCGCGCCAAAGTCAGGATACAATCCTTGTGCGCCTGTCTAATCTTTACGGCCTTCAAGACCGCCTGAAGGTGAGGGCGGTCGAGAATCCGCCAGGGAGCGACCGAGAACTGCATCATTGGCATGAGCGCGTGGCATTGCGCGGAGCGGACGACCAACTCCTGATCGATCACCGAGCCGGTTTGGAATGATTTGTATTCGCCGCCGCCGATCATGTCGGGGCAGGAAAAGGGATAACCCATCAATCCCTCCAATAGCATATTGGGCACGAGTTTTTTAAGATCGGCCCAGGAGTGGTCTTTGTCCCGCAACCGTTCGGCCAATGGCTGGCCGCCCATTTTCCACATGGCGCGATATTCATTAAGGGGATAGCCCAGACCGATTCGCCCATAAAGTTCGGACTGGGTATTGGGCGAGCCATCTTTGCAGGCGACGGCCCCTTTGTAGAATGAACTGTCACCGGCGTCGAACTTAAAGCCATCGACGCCGTAAGTGGATTGCAGGTAGTCCAGCCGGGAACAAAACCAGGCGCGGGCTTGCGGGTTGGTAAAGTCAAGGAGGGCGCTTTCGCCGTTCCACCATTTGACCATCGCAACGGAGCCAGAGGAATCCTTCAACAGCAGATTGGCTTCGGCCAGCCCGGCATAGACATCGCAGTTAGTATTGACGAATGGACATACCCAGAGCATGACCTTGAATCCCCTGGCGTGCAGCGTCGCGACCATTGCCCTGGGCTCGGCGAACTTTGCTTTTTTAAAATCCCATTGCCCGTAGTTCTGCTGCCAGTTGTCGTCGATCATCAAGACTCCGGGGGGGAACCCATTCTGCTCTATGCCTTGAGCGTATTTCAAAATGCCGTCTTGATTCTGATCGTACATCAGCTCGATCCACGTGTTGTACTGAGGCGCCGAAAACAGCAGTTCATCCGGCGTTTTACCGGACGGCGGGAAATAGGTCTTGCTGGCAAAGAGAAAGGCGTCGCGCAAGGAATCGCCGTGTTTGACCCGGCGCACCGGCTGGCCCTTGCTTTCCACCGTCAATCCATTACCGGAAAGTTGGAATGCAAACGGGCCTTCGGACCAGATGATGTCCCCCTGATTGGACAACAGCAGCGGCTGGCTCTGGTTTCCGTAGGTATCGCCGCACAAGTCCGCCTCATAACCTATAGGCAGCGGCATTTGGAAGCCCTGATCGATCACGCCAGCCCACCAGCAGGTATCTTGCGGGGAGGAAATCGAAACGCGCGAGACCTCCGCCTTTGCCAACGATGGGAGCACGAGGACGGTGAGCGCGAAAACGAAATGCAGCCGTTGCTTCATTCTTATCTGATAACTCATTGCCGCCACGGATAGAGCGGCCGGGGCGCCGGTCCAGGCCGGCGCCCCTGTTTAACCTTTACTGTTGGAACAATCCAAAGAAGCAGTTCGTCGGCTGGTAGCCAAAGGCTGTGTTCAAGGTGGATTGGTTGATGACGGTGAGACGTTGAGTGCCGCCGACTAAAACCCAACCGGTCAAGGCGCTGGGCAACGCCTTCCACTGGCCCTGGCCGAGTTGATTTGTCAGATTGTCCGTGGCGAACACGTTGGTGAATCCACCATCGGGCGTGGGCCAGGTCAGCCAGAATTTGGCATCGGGAGCGGTGATGAAAATGCCGTTCGCGTCCGAAGCAGTGTCGTTGGCCCAGTTCGAGTCAAGCGTGTAAGGTCCACCGGGCGAACCGTTGGTCACGAAGGTGTCGGTGAGCGGCCCGGCGCCACCGCTGATGGAGAATTGACTGAAAGTCGAGGACTGGCCGATGTTGGCGTTCGCATTGGGCTGGTCGCCCAAATAGACGAATAACGGATTTTGGAAAATATCCGCATCCGCCGTGACTATGGCGAAGTTGGTGCTCGTTCCATCCGGGGCCGTTACGATGACGTTGGTATTATTGTTAAAGGTCAGGCTCCATGTCCCCAAGGGTCCGGTCTTGCAGTGGTTGGTCACAATTAGAGAAGCATTCCAACTGCTCGGTTGGTTGACTTTATACTGGAAGGTCCCCGTCGCGGAGCCGTCAGGATTAACGCCCACTTCGAGATCGACCACGTCCGATGAATCCCAGTCGATATCGTCGTCCTGAGGATTGCCAATCATGCCGGCTTGGGGAATGAGGAACATTTGATCTTCGAAGCCGGAATAGCCCGGCCCGGGATAGGACGCAATGGTCATGGAATAAGTGCTTGCCGGCGAGCTGGCCGTCGCGGTATTCCACGAGTAGCCGCTATTAGCGGTACGGATCATTTGCCGCTGATACGTGCCTCCGCCCTGGCTGCAAATGCAGGTCAATCCGGGTGGCGCCGCCTTTGTGATGCCAATGGGCGGCTGGTTAGTATTGACTGCGGGCAAGGCGGTGAAGCGGATGTTATCGATCCAATACGAGACACTATTGGTAAGTGTATCGCTGCCTTGAGAGATCAAGCCCACAATGGCTTCATTGTAGTCTCCAGCGGGAATGCTGGAAAAGTATCCCGTGAAATGCTGCCAGCCGCCGGTCGCCAGCAATTGCGCCCAGCCCACGACATTTTGCCACGGATCATTCACGATCAACTCAATGGCGCCGTAATCGGTTCCGTCCAGGGCGAGCGACGAGTTGGTGACATCGACCATGATGTCACAATCGAAGGCAATATAGTTTGACGAATCAAAACTTCCTCCCGTGGAAAAGCCAAACTGCATATCGGTCCAGGAAGTAGTGTAGCCGGGATCGTTCGTTCCCGGCCAATCGACTGTCACGTACATCGCCCCCGGATTGGGGTTGCCCGGGGAAGCTTGGTTCGTATCCCAGGTTACAGTGACGTTATAGCCCCTGTAATTGACCCAGTCCAGGCCGGGATCACTTCCTTCCTGTACGCTGGAGGCGGTGGGAAAGGAATCGACGATGAGATCTTGGGCCAGCGCCGCGCGCATCGCGAAGAGTATCGCGACGAACACGCAACTGGCCAAAGCCGATAAAAGGCCTCGCGGCCTGATTGATTTTTGAGTGACGGATTGTGTCTTCATTGGATTTACCTTTCTGTTCACGGTTGACTGACAAGACGATAAAATTGCATTTTGGCCGCCGAACCATCGGTCACGCTCCATGTGGTGGCGCTTGCGTTGGTCATTACGACCACGCTCCATTGAAATAAATCCGGAGTCCTCTCCAACGCCCAGTCTCCCGGCGCGGCGTTACTGATCGCTATCTCAATCGCGGATGGCAACGCCGAGGCGTGCAATGTCGGCCGGCCCGAGGCGGCCGCGACGGAGAACCGCCCCAAAGTCAACCAGCCCGGCAGATCGGCATCCTGCGCGGTGTCGGCGAAACGGAGAGGCATCCCGTTGGTCATCGGATTCTGAACGCCAAGAAGGAGTTTATATTGTCCGGGTGTAAGTCCGTGATTGGCCTGGCTCCAAGTCCAGAGCGTATTCGTCGGCCCGGGAAGTATTGCCGCCAGGTTCCAAGTGGTTTGCCAGGTCTTCACGAGTTGATTGCTCGAATTGAAAGCTCCCAGGAACACAGTCCAGTTATAATAGAATGGCGCCACGCCGGTGTTAAGCAATTGCGCGCCCACGTTCAAAGGGCCGGTTACACTAGCATCTGTCACAACCGCGTTTGAAACATAAAGTTCGTAACCCAGGCTTTTACCGCCGGCGAGGGCGAGGGTTTGTTCCGCTCCGCTAAAGCCGGGATCGAAAACCCCCTGGTTCAGCATCCACGACGCGTGGGTCTGCGCGACACAATTGGTGAACTCCTGGCCAGCGGGCACACAGTTCGATTCCGTATTCCAAGTGCAAAGCTGTTCCGGCGGGTAAAGTTCGCCGCCGATGGGTTGTGTCATCCATTTGTTGGTTTCGCCCGCGGCTTTTAATAATCCCAAAAACATATAACTTGGGGGATCGATGGTCTGATAGGCGAACGAATCGTCATGATAGCCAATCCGCCGTGAGGTAGGATTGGTCCCCGACGGCCAGCGCACCAGCAGTTTGGTCCGGGAAAAGGCCGCCCCGTAGGCGTTAAGCACTTCATCTTGAACTGCGGTCGAGGCGAACCAATTGGTATGAGGATAGGTATGCCATTCGCCCCAAAAGCCGAGCAGGCCCACAGTGATGAATCCTATCCTCGGATCGCCGTCGTAACGCGCCCCAAGCGCGGCGATGAAATTGGTCAGCGCCACTTGCAGAAGGGCGTTGCTATAATCCGGACAAACACTGATCCCGTTGTTGCCATAGTCTTCGTAGCTATAAGTGACCAGGCCCGCATTCAGCAGATATTGCGGAATGCCGGTGGACAACGTGGGGTAATCCAAATAGACCCGGAACACGGTCTGGTGCCCGCGCTTGGCGTCGCTGCTTAGGAGATTATCCAGGCTGGACCAATCAAAGTTAGTAGGGCCGGTCATCAATGAACGCAGCGAAAGGTAACTCCACTCCATGCTATAAGGAAATGTAGTGTAGCTTCCGGAATAGGGCATGAAACCTTTAAGCGGGTTGTTCGTGACTGAAGTCGAATAGGCAAGCGTGTAAACATTCGTGGCCCCGAACGCCGAAGTCGCGGCGATAAGCCATAGCTTCGCAACCAACCGGGTCGTTGCCAGGAATGCGGATACCATCGATTTTAAACAAGCAATCACGGTTCAGGGGCCGGAATGGCTGCGGGGACGACCCAATTGTTATGCCAATAAAGGTTCCAAAAATTCCTTAACGGCTCCGCTGTGGCGTGCCCGTCAAAAAAAACCATTTCCACGCCGCCGGTCAGTTGTGAGCTGGACGTTATGCTTTGAGGCGCCGAGCCCGGAGCATTGATATGGTGCCGCGCGACCGTATAGCGTCCCATAAAAGTGCTTTCGCTGCCATCGTATAAATTTTTGGCCGGTCCCTCCGTCTCCAAGGGCCATCCATCGACCCAGATTTCATCGCAGAACAACGGCGTGTTAGCCGTTTGGCTGACGCTGGCCTCGGAGGTGAATTTCCAATTGTCCGAGGCGCCGATAATCAGGCCGCTGACTGAGTAGTTTCCCGAATAGAGCCATCCATTAAACCCGTAACTGCCCATGAAGTTTGTCTGAAAGGGATACCATTTCCACATTTGATCGGCCGCTCCAAGGGAATATTGCGCGCTAAAAACATTTCGTGTTGTCTCCACGCTCGCAGTGGGACAAACCCGCGCGAGACTGACCTTCGAGTAATAACTCTGAAGCGTGTCCATCCAAAGGTTCTCATCGTAGGTGTATTCAAAGGAATTGTTGAAGTCCCCGAGATACATCGTATGCGCCACGGCGAGTTGTTTGAGATTGCTCAGGCATTGAGTATCCTTGGCGTTCGCTTTTGCCAGGGAGAGGGCCGGCAACAGCAGCGAGGCGAGAATGGCAATGATTGCCACGACCACCAGCAGCTCAATCAAGGTAAACCCTTTGCGGGACCAATGTTTAGTCATGCTTCGAGCCACCTTGTCATAAACAACCTGTCTTTACCACCTGCACAATGATGTAGTTTAAAAACGCTTGTTCCAGTCCGTCACGGCGCGTATCCTCAAGAGTCGAATGCAAAACGCCACCCTCACCTTTAGAATGGGTGCGTTGGCCAATTGCGTTTGGGTCGCGGCGATGTGTCTCTTTTGCGGAATTGCTCCCTGGATCGACGCCGAGAATGGTATTCCGCCAAGCGATTTCCTGCTCAAGAGTTGGTCCATGGCGGATGGCCTGCCCCACTTGTCCGTCACGTCTCTGGCGCAAACCAGCGACGGCTATATCTGGGTAGGCACCCTGGCGGGATTGGCCCGCTTCGATGGCGTCAGCTTCAAAGTGTTCACTCCGCAAAACTGTCCGGAGCTGCCCAAAAGCCGCATTGGCCGGCTTTTCAAGGGGCCGGACAACACGCTTTTCATCACGACTGAGCGCGGCGGCGGCCTCGTGCTTTTTCGCGGAGGCCGCTTCGAACAATTACTCGGCTCCGGCAACGAGCAGGACGAAATTATCGCTTGTTTGCGCGGGTCATCGAGCGATCTGATCTTTGCGGCCCGCTCTGGCGCATTGTGGGCGTGGTCGAGCGACAAGCTGACCGCGCTCTCGACCAATCGCGCCTTCTATCCGGTTTTGCCCGACAACGTCTGTCAAGATGGGCAAGGCGGCATTTGGATGCTCAGCCGGGTCGAGGAAGCGGGCCGCCTGCTACGTTTTGCTTCCAATCAACTCGAAACCGTCGCACCCGGCCCAACTCTGGCGCGCGCACAGATTCAAACCATTGCCAGCGACGCCGCGGGACGCGTCTGGCTTGGCACCTCACGCGGGTTGGCCGTGCGGGATGGTGGCCAATTTCAACCGGTCGAACTGCCGGATTCAACCGGCGCTCCCAATATCAAAAGCCTGACCCCGTGTCGCGATGGCGGCTTGTGGGTCGGCTGGGCTAATTGCCGCCACCGAAAATACAAGGACGGAAGATGGATCGGAGCCCAGAGCCAGGTGACTGGTGTCCAAACCTCGCTCGAACCTTTGGGCGAAGACCGTTGGGGACGTCTGGCACTCGGGCGATACCCCGAAGGCTTCGTCACCGTCGCCGCGAACGGAAGCGTCGCCAGGTTAGATTCCGCCAACGGCCTCCCAGGCGCAACGGTCTCCTGCTATTTGGCCGACCGCGAGGGCAACGAATGGTTGGGCTTGTTTGACGGCGGATTAGTCCGGCTCCAAATCAGGCGCTTTAGCATCCTGGGCGGCTCCTCCTTGACCATCCCGGTTTATTCGATTTGCCAGGACCATGAAGGCGAGATTTGGGTTGGCAGCAGTTTTGGAGGAGTTTATCGGTTCGAGGGCAGCAATATGGTCCGCTACGGCGCCAGTGACTTGCCGCTGACGGATATTTGGTCGCTCCTCGAGGACAGCCAGTCCAACCTTTGGGTCGGCACCTCCTCCCACGGCGTCTATCAATTTCGCGGCGACCATTTTATTCCGATGTTTGACAGAACTCGGATTTCCGACCGCGTGGACGCCATCTATGAAGACCGCAAGAAACGCCTCTGGTTTGGACATTGGAGCGGCCTGGCCTGTTATGCGGATGGCCGGCTGACCAAAATGCCAATGCCGTGGTCCTCCGATGATTACGAGGTGGTGGCCATTGCGGACGACAACCAGGACCGCCTCTGGTTGGGCACCAAAGGCGCCGGCTTGTTCTGCATGAAGGATGGCAAGTTTACCTCCTACACCACTGCCAACGGGCTCCCGAGCAACCTGGCTTGGGCGCTTTTCGTGGATAAAGAGGATACCCTGTGGATCGGAATGGCGGACGGCGGCCTGAGCCGAATGCGCGACGGCCAATTCGCCAACTTCAGCAGCCGCGATGGCCTGGCTGACGAAACAGTTTGTCACATTGCCGAAGATCATCTCGGACGGTTGTGGTTCACTTCGCCTCACGGTATCTTCTCCGCTGAAAAAACAGCCCTCGAAGCGTTCGCGCGGCATGAAACCGAAAGCTTCGCCTGCGCCAGCTACGATCAATCCGACGGCATGCTTTCAGCCGCTTGCACCTGTGCTTTTCAACCCTCCGCATGCATGACGCCGGATGGCCGCTTGCTCGTGCCAACTTTAAAGGGCGTAGTCGTCGTGCGCACGGATGCTGTCACAGCCAAACCTCCGCCTCCTCCGGTGGTGATCGAAGATGTCATTGTGGACGGCAAATCTCGCGACGTGTCCCTCGCGCCAATATTGACCGCTCCGGCGGGAAAAACGCGGCTGGAAATCCACTACACGGCTCTGAGTTATTCCGCGCCGGAAAAGGTGCGTTTCAAATACCGGATGGAGGGACTGGATTCCGCCTGGGTCGATGGCGGCGCGAACCGAAGCGTCGATTATTCCTATCTCCCGCACGGACGTTACGAATTCCAGGTGCAGGCCTGCAACAACGACGGCGTCTGGAGTCCCCAGCCCGCCAGTTTTCAACTCGTCATTCCCCCGCGCTTCTGGCAGACATGGTGGTTCCTGGGCGCGGCATTGTTCAGCAGCGGCGCCGTGATTGCACTGACGGCCCGCCGCGTGGAAAAAGTCAAGGCCCAGCGCCGCCTCGAACGCCAGCACCACGCGCATTTGGTGGAATTGGAACGCGCGCGCATCGCCCGGGACTTCCATGACGACGTCGGCGCGCGCCTGACTCATGTGATTGTGCTAAGCGAACTGGTCAAGAGCGACAAAGCTCATCCCGGCGAGGTCGAAACGTACGCGACAATGATCGGCCAGACCGCCCGCAACGCCGTTCGCGACCTGGGCACGATTATTTGGGCTGCGAATCCACGCAATGATACGCTCGATAGTTTGGTCCAGTACATCACCCAATACTCGGACAGTTTTTTTCAAGCCACGCCGGTTTCGTGTCATCTGGATTTGCCGACAGAAGTGCCAGCCATGCCGTTGCCCGCCGAGGTGCGGCACAATTTGTTCATGGTGGTCAAGGAAGCGCTCCATAACGTTCTTAAGCATGCCGAAGCGACTGAGGTCCGCTTGGGATTGAGACTCCAGGACGACGTTCTGGAACTTTCAATCCAGGACAATGGGCGGGGCTTTGAACTGAACCTCGCAGCCGCCAGCCAACGCAGCGGTCTGACCAATATGCGCTACCGCGCCGAGGCAATTGGCGCGGTTCTGAGCATTGAAAGCCACCCGGGCGCCGGAACTTCCATTCACGCGCGGTTGCCGTGTTCACTGCGCGGATTTCGCCCCGGCATGAAATCAATTTAATTGCGGTCCCAAGTTATGAGCATTCACGTTGCATTGGTAGAGGACAACAACGACCTGCGCATGAGCATGAAAAGCCTGCTCAAACGCTCCGCCCGCCTGCGCGTCGTCGCCGATTATTCCGACGCCGAGTCCGCACTGGCCGACCTGCCCAAACACAAACCAGACGTGGTGTTAATGGATGTCAAGCTCCCGAAGATGGACGGCGTCGAGTGCGTGCGGCTGCTCAAGAACGAACTGCCGCAAGTGCTTGTCATTATGTTGACGATCCATGATGACAACGATTCGCTCTTCAATTCCATCCTCGCCGGGGCCGATGGTTTCCTGCTTAAGGACACGGTGCCATCGCGCATTGTCGAAGCGATTGAAGAAGTTTGCCAAGGCGGCTCGCCGATGACGCCACAAATTGCGCGGCGGATTGTCCAGCGTTTCCGCAAGGGCGATCCAGAGCCGGCGAACGTGGAAAGCCTTACGCCTCGAGAACGCGAAGTGCTCGAGCAACTGGCCTTGGGCAACCGCTACAAGGAAATCAGCGACAAACTTGGAATCAGCCTCGATGGCATTCGCTTTCACATCCGAGGGGTTTACAACAAGCTGCATGTCCATTCGCGCACCGAGGCCGTTTTGAAATTCCTGAACCGGTGAATTCCGCGAATTACATTCACCGCTGCATGAGGCGAAAGAACGACGGAGTGTTTGTTGGAAGGAATGTCGCGCTGACCAATCCATTGGAAAGTCCATTGATTGTCACTTGGCCGGTGCCGACGTTGATCCAAGGTGAGTTCAGGTTCGTTGTCGTCTGAAGTTGAAAGCCGTTGGCACTGGGAGGCCACGCCAGGCTTAACTGCCCGCCTGCAAGGAGCGAGGCGTTTAGCAGAGGCGGCGCCATGCCGTAAAGCGTCACCACGCCATAATCGGGGACATTTACGTTCGCCTGGCCGTTGGTGATCGTGTTGGTCGAGACTTGCCAATAGCTTCCGTCGCCGGAAGAGAACGTCTGCCACGATGTTATTCCAGTGGGCTGCGCGGGTGAATTGACAATCGCTTGAACCGGCGTGTTGGTCGCGTTGATGAGCACGATTGTCATCGTGCCGTTGGTGATGTGCAAAAAGGCGGCGGCCGTGAGCGCGGGATCGCCGCTGACCGCCGCATTCACGCAAATCGAATTGGGCCTGATGTAACGAAAGAAATGCTTCGCGGCGACGTATTTGGGCGAATTCTGGAGCAGGGACGCATCCGTAAGAGTCTCGGCGCCGACAGGGCTTCCATCGGTCATTTGCCAGTAAGCCCAGCCGCTCTCCCGTCCGGCGGTGAGCGCCTGCTGGATCCGCAGCGCGATGCTCCAGGCGCCTCCACCCGGAAAACCGTTGGTGGGATACAACCATGCTGGATTTTCGCCCGAAGTTTCAGTCATCCAGGATTTTTTCCCGTACGAAGCAAATCCGGCGACTTTGGGCGGAATTCCCGCGGCGGGACTTGCGGTCCAGCCGTTGACCCACCAAAGCCATTGAGTCGGCGTGGCGGCAGCCGCCGAAACGCCGTCGCTGTCATACCCATGAATGCAGAAGTACGCCTCGGCGGCGGCGGAGGAGGGATTGGCGCCCACGCCTTGCAGAAATTGGAGGTTCTTGGCGGAGGCAGTGTTGCCGCTGCCGTACTGCCACATCCCATAGGCATCGCCGCCCAGCACATCTTCAGGCCCCATGATTTTGATGCCCGCGAGATCCGGGTATTGGTTTAGCTCGGACCGGACTGCCGTGAGCGCGGCATTATAGCCGTTGGTAAGAGGGTAATAGCAGCTATTGTAAAACTCATCGAAGTCCAACTCATTTTGAATGCTGATCGCGTAAAACGAGACTCCGTACGTGTTTTGAAATCCGCGCAGATAGGCGGCCATGCAACGCGCAAACTGTGTCAGAGCGCTGGTAGGTCCAGTCCCACCAAGCGCGGAGTCATCAAACTCGGGTCGCGGTATGCCGGAAACATCAAGCGAGCCGCCGGCGAAATTGCCAAGCCAGACGAATGGAAACGGAGTTCCGTTCGCCGGAAGATCAGCGCCGCCGCTCTCGTAGGTATTGCCGTCAACCAGTTTCACCCAAGGCATGGGAGACCAGAGCGAAGCGAACAGTTTGAAATCGCCCAGGTTGGTAATCAGCGCTTTGCCGGTTTTGGCGGTCAAGCCCGCCACCTGCTGGCCACTTTCCGCTCCAGTGAAATTAAAGTAAGCGACGTTGGAATCGATGTCCGGCCCCATCACAGCGATTGGCGTCTGGCTCCCCTCAAACAGGTTGGTGTAAGTGGTCGCATTGGTGTAGGTGCGAACGTAATTGCCAGCGGGGCCTGGATTGCCGTAACTGGGCGAGTTGTAGTTATTGTCCGAGTAGGGAGGATTGAAATTGGGCGTCAAATCCATCCGCAGCATCGAGGCCCGCAAATCGCCGTAATATAAGTTGGTCCACCACGTTGTTTGGCTCGCCTCCGTCCCCGAAAGGCAAGTCCCAAACCCATCAATTACCTGGCGCCGGCCCGCTGGCGAGGTGTCAATCGAAACAGTTTGGCCATCCAGACGCCAGCCGTGCTGGACAAGCAGCAGCGTGGAAGCAACGATTTTGACGGCGCGCGATAAGGTCATTTCCGTTCGTTCAACCCCCTAAATCTCGCGTCGAACATCGCATAAATCCAATGAAAGTAATCGTTGCGTGCAGGGAAGAAAATCAGCGAGCCGTTAAAGCCATTCAAATCGCAAATAGGCTCTCCGTCGCCGCTCCCCGGACAGCCGAGACAGGAATGGCCGGGTCAAAGGTGGCCAAAAATCCCCGATGTTTCACGGCGAGCGCCAACAGGTAAATATCCGTAGTCGTACGTGAACTGTGCAGGCGATCCCGCGCAAATACTGTTTTATCGCGCAGTGATAATTCGTCAGGCCAAAACTCGTGGTTGCTTTGGCTCGCGAAGAGGTCCACACGTTCAATCAAATCGCCTGGCCCGAATTTCTCCGCCCTGCTGTAGGCGGGGTTGGACATGATTCGCACCAAGCCATTTTCTGTCAGCGGACAACTGGCCCATCCGCTCCTAGCCTGTCCCTTCCACCAAGTGTGGGCGCGATCATGAAAGACATGGTCCGGGTCGAGCAAGGCAATCAGGACATTGATGTCGAGCAAAGCGCGCACTTTAGATGCCTTCTTGCTCCATCAATTCTCGCAAATGATCAAGCGTCACAACCTCCCCGCGCGAAGGCAGGAGCGGCACGCCCCCTCGTGTGGGTTGGGCCGCTTTTGTTTTCTTCCGGGGGGCCGTCAACCCGCGGCGCGCCAATGCGGAAATAACGCGCCCCGCCGTGCTCTCTTCCCGTTCCGCCAATTCCTTGGCCGCTTGGAGCACATCATCGTCAATATCCAGAGTTGTTCTCAATGAAGTGATGCTATTACATCACTGCATCAAAGTCAATCGCATCCACGCAATACTGGGATCATTTATTTAGCGCTCTGAACCGCGTAGGATTGATAATAGATGGAGCGGGTTAAGGGAATCGAACCGGCACCGCGCGAATGCGCCACAGAACCACTGCGCAAGCGGGGACACACATGATTAGAAGCGATGCCCAGTTCATAAAGCTTAGAGCGTGTCTGAATAATCATGTCCATAGGATCAAGCCAGTCTGCGCAGCATAATTCCGATCATACTGATGTGGAGCCAAGACTCGGCGTGGGTGGTTTTGACTTCATAGTGGCGCACCAGTCGGCGATGTTTCATAA
>DATAUD010000058.1:0-36729 GCA_036268455.1 Verrucomicrobiia bacterium | reverse complement strand
CGCTCAAATCCAATCCCCACATGAACGAGTTGGACAAGTTCAACGTCGGCCCCAGCAACGCCACACAGTTCCAACGGTCGTAAACATAGTTGTTCGTATATTCCCCAGTATAGGTGCCGCCAATGTTCGTCAAAGCAACCTTCTGAATCCTCCGCCCCCGGTAATCATACGCAAAATGCAGCTCCAACTGTGATCCGCTTGGTCCTCCGCTCAAACTCGTCATGCTCAACAGCCGGTTCTCGCCGTCCCATGTGTAATTCCACCGTCCGTCGCTCAATAGATTTCCATCCGCGTCATACGTGTAATTCTCCGGCGTCTGCGCCACATACTCATGCCTTGTGACACTCGTTTGCCCCGGTGCTGCCACCGTGACGCTCTCCCATACCGGAGATGTATTCACCACGCTCACCTGCTCCCTAAAATATTCGTTCTTCCGATACGCCGTCGTGCCGTTGACCGTCACCGGGTTGGTCGCAATCCCATCACCCATCACGTCCACATATGCAGGCACGCTTCGGCTGGTGATCTGATTCAACGAGTTGTTGGTGTAACTGGCCAAACGCAAATTTTCCCCGTTCTGGTCCCCGCCCGCTTCGGTCTCCAGGCGGTTTCCTATCGTATCGAAGCCATAATCAAACTGCTGCCCAGCAACCGGAGTCTCATCGTTCCAATATTTGTTCCCCGAAATTACCTGGCCCAAAGAGTCATATCCGTACCGCCAATAGCTTCCATCGGCCAGCCGATCCATCGTCCGCTGGTTGGCGGAGTTGTATTCGTAAGCAAAGGAATTGGACGGCGTTGAGGAAATGGAGCTTAACCGGTTAAGGTAATCATACTGTTTTGCCGTCGTCATCCGCGTCGTGCTGCTCGGGGCAAATGTAATCTGCCCCACCAGCGACGAGTTTGCAAGATACGCATAGGCCGCGCTGTTGGTCCCGTCCGTGACCGACGCCAGCCGCGAGGCGTTGTCGTACCCGTAAAGTGTCCTCGCCAATACTCCCGAGTGCAAGGCCGTCAGGTTGGTCCGCCGCAGAAGGGTGTCATAGCCATTGGTCACGGACAATCCTCCCAAAACCCCTCCCGAATACGACTCGCTTAAAACCTCGTTGGCCAGGTTATACGCAAAACTCGTTGTCGTTGCCCCGCACAAAACGGAAACCTTTCGTCCAAACCGGTCATACGTGTTGGTCAGCCCCGGGGTCGAATCCGAATAAACCACCGATGCCACGCTTCCGGCCGTATTGTAAGCATATGTTGCATTCGTGCCGCGAGCCCATGTCCGTGAAGCCAGACGGCCCCCCGGAGTATAAGTATAAGACACACTGTGGGACGCCGCGTCCGGAGCCGGTGTCAGCCTCAACTTTTGACACGGGACGGTCATTTGACTTTTTTCTCTGTGTCGGGTCTAACTTTTGATATTTGACCGGAAAATCGAAGTTTGGGTGGATGACGCAATGCCCGGTCAGTTCTGAATTGAATATCCGGGTAGTTATTTCAACCGGCCGTGGAAGAAATCGGTTTCGTAGGCGACAAGTTCTTTGTTCAACTTTTTGACGTCCTGCCCCGGCGGTAGAATGTAGGCGGCCCAGATGGGCTTGTGCGGCATGCGGTCGATGGCTTCAAAAAGCGCGCGCGGACCGTCGGTGGCGAGGGCGCAGTCAAGGGCGTCCAGGGTGCCGGCTTTGACGGCGTGTTCCCATTCGCTGGATGTCAAATAATTGTTGATTGGGGTGGCGATGTCCCCGGGGCCGGCGAGTCGGGCGGAGTATTTGGCGTAATGGCCAAGGTAATGATGGGAAAGGTTGATCGCCGTCAAAAGGCCGATCACCTGGTTGAAATAGCTGATCTGGTCGTTCATCACGTCGTCAGTCCAAAAGCGCGATTCAACGATATTCGGAGGGGAGGCGAGGGGATTCGTGGTGTACAGCCCGGACAGCGTTTTTACGTAGCGATCGAAGTATCCTGGCTCGATGCGATCAATGGCTTTTGCGTGGCAGATATGGTTGGCCACATCGATGAACCCCGCTGAAAGACAAACTTGTCGGAGCACGTGGTTATCGTCGGTCGTCGAAATGGGCGTGACGACTGGCAATTCCTGCGGTTGCAGCGCGACCGTTTGGGCGTCCAATTGGTCGCCGTAACGGGGCGGAAGCGCGGCGTAAAGTTCTCCGGCCAGCTTAATTACAACGCTGAAGCCGTTGGGATAGACGTGGGGTTCGCAGGCAACATCGGCCAGGCCCGAAGCGCTCAATGCCAGGAGAAGGATCCCTATTCTGATAATCATCGCAATACTCAAAGGGCTTCCAATGGCTCAATGCACAAATACCAAACATTGGACTGCCCCGATAAGTATCGGAACCTTTCAGATGAAACTTTAGCCGCCCGTTACTCGCGGTGGCCTGTTCCGATATGGTGGGCGTATTGAGGATAAAGGCGCTTCATGCACTCAGGGCAGATGGAGTGGGAGAATTCCGCGCCGGAATGTTCCCGGACAAATGTCTCCAATTGTTGCCAATACCCCTTGTCATCCCGGATCTTCTTGCACGACGCGCAAATGGGCAGCAAACCGCTCAATGTCTTCACCTTGGAGAGCATCTCGTTGAGGTGCGCGATCAGATGGGTCCGCTCCTCTTCCATTCTTTTGCGTTCGGTAACGTCGTAGGCGATGGAGGAGGCGCCAATGATGTTCCCCGCGCCATCCCGGATGGCCGAAAGCGTGAGCGAGACATCCACCGGCAAGCCGTCCTTGCGGCGACGCACCGATTCAAATTGTTCCACTCCTTCGCCCTGTTGGAGTTTGGAAAAAAGGGCGGCCGCCTGCTCACGCTCAGCCTCCGGCACGATGATTGAGGCGGGTTGACCCGCTGCCTCCGCCTCTGTGTAGCCGTAAAGCCGTTCCGCTCCGGAGTTCCAAGTCGTGATTGTTCCGTCCATCGTCTGGCCGATGATGGCCTCTTCGGCGGAATCAACGATAGCCGCGAGGTAGGAAAGTTTTTCGCGTGAAAGCCTCTGTTCCCGCCGGGCATCTGCCTCTCTGAGTTCCCGCTCGATCGCCGGGATCAACCGGGACAGCCGGCCCTTGACAATAAAGTCGTGCGCGCCGGCTTTCATCAGATCGACCGCCAATTCCTCTCCAATGGCGCCGGAAACCACAATAAACGGCAAATCCAGGCCTCGATTGCGCAGGATTTCCAACGCGGGCTTTACTCCGAACCCAGGCATTTGGTAATCGCAGAGGACCACGTCCCATTCCTGGCGATCCAGCGCCTGTTCCATAGTGGTCTGACTTGAGACGCGAGCATGAGCCGCCGTCCAGTCGTGGCTGTCCAAATAACGGACTAACAACTCCGCGTCAAATTCAGAATCCTCAACCAGCAACACCCGAAGGGATCGCTTTTGGCCCGATTGAGGAATATCACCCGAATCCCTTTTCATGATTTTCTCCTCTTTAAACCCAGCAGCGATTGTGCCATGGTATGACAAGGCGTCAATCGCAACCGACCCTGATATAAATTTGCAAGACTTTTCAAAAAATGCAACCCTCCGAGCAAATTAGCTGCCCGTTTTGTGGACAGAGCTTTGAACTGGCCATCGACACATCCCAGCCGTCGCAGCGTTTTATTGTCGATTGCGAGATTTGTTGCAGACCGCTGGAAATCGCGGTTGAATGCGAGGACGGAGAAATCCTAAGCGCGGACGTGCTCGCGAACTGATGAACTGATAATGATATGACTTCAAATATACCTGAAATGGTTTTGTGGGTTTACATTGTGCTGCTGGTGGCCGGCGGCCTGATGGGATTCTTCAAGGCGGGAAGCAGAATCTCGCTCATTACCTCATCGATTTTCGCGGTGTTGCTGGCGCTGTGCGCGCTGGCGATCATCCGGCCTTTTTGGATCGCGGACGTGCTAATTGCACTCCTTTTGGTCGTCTTTGGCGTGCGTTTTGCCAAGGGGCGGAAATTCATGCCCTCGGGCCTCATGCTGGCTTTATCGGCAATCGTACTGGTTGTGTTGTTGCTGGTTAAGTAAGCAAATGTCGCTTCCGATCTGGCAGATACACGAACCAATCGTGAAAGCGATGCGGGACGGAAGCCGCCTGGTTCTCGTGGCGCCCACCGGCTCGGGAAAAACCACCCAAGTCCCACAAATGCTTTTGGACAGCGGCATTTTTCGGGGACGGATCGTTGTGCTGCAACCCCGCCGCGTGGCCGCGCGGACTGTGGCGGCGCGTGTGGCCTGGGAACGCCACGCGCAACTCGGCGGGGAGGTGGGTTACCAAATCCGCTTTGAAGACCGCACAAGCCTGGGCACACGCATTTGCTACGTTACGGAGGGGATTTTACTGCGCTGGCTCCAGGACGATTCCAATCTTCAAGGCATCGACGCCATCCTCTTCGATGAATTCCACGAGCGAAACCTGTTAAGCGACGTTGCCTTGGCCCTGGCCAAACGATTGCAGGAAACCCGCCGTCCCGATCTTCGATTGATTGTCATGTCGGCCACCTTGGAAGCGGAACCAGTCGCAAAGTATCTCGGGGATTGCCCCGTTTTGATTTCCGAAGGGAAAGCGTTCCCGGTCGATATTCGCCACATTGCTTGTCAGGATGAACGCCCGGTGTCCGATCAGGCCGCCGATATCGCCGCGCAAATTGTTCGTTCCGGCGATCCTGGCGACATCTTGATTTTCATGCCGGGCATGGGAGAAATCAACGCCACCATCAACGCCACGCGCGCGGCGGCCGGTTCGGATCGGCTTGCGTTGATTCCACTGCACGGCGAATTGCCCCCCGAGGAACAGGACCGCGCGTTTGCTCCGAATCCATTTCGCAAAATTGTCGTCGCCACAAACGTCGCGGAGACATCCGTGACGATTGACGGCATTGTCCATGTCATTGACAGTGGACAGGCGCGAGTGGCCCGATACGATCCGGAGCGCGGGATTGGGACCTTGTTCATCGAGCCGATCAGCCGCGCTTCCGCCGATCAGCGCGCGGGCAGGGCAGGGCGTACCGCCCCCGGTGTCTGCCACCGGCTTTGGACGGAAAGCGGCCATTTGAACCGTCCTGCACGCAATACGCCGGAGATTCAACGCAGTGATCTGGCGGAAGTGGTTTTGCTCCTTCATTCCCTTGGCATCACCGACGCCGCGCGTTTCGATTGGCTGGATCGCCCGGACCCGCAAGCCGTCGAGCGCTCGGAGCAACTGCTGCGCACCCTCGGCGCTCTTCGTTCCAATCCCGCCGGTCAAGAGCGTTCGGACATGACGCCCATTGGGTGGGAGATGCTGCGGTTGCCGATGCACCCGCGATATTCGCGGATGCTTGTGGAGGCCGCCCGGCGCAACTGCGTTCCGGCGGCGGCGTTGTGCGCCGCCCTGGTCAGCGGGCGGGACTTGCTCGCGCGGCTGGGACGGGATGACAAACATATTGCCGAGGCCCGCGAATTATTCGAGGCAAGCGCGGAGTCGGACTTTTACACGTTGATGCGCGCTCATCAATTTGCCCGCAATAACCATTTCAACACCGAGCAATGCCGCCGTTACGGCGTCCACGCCCAAATAGCGCGGCAGGTGCAGCAGACGTTTGAACAAATCGTTCAGGTCGCTGGCGGCGAGAAAAACGCGCCTCCACCTGCGGACGACGCGCTGGCGCGCTGTCTTACCGCCGGTTTTATCGACCAGCTTTGCCGCCGCCGCGACCAGGGGACGCTGGATTGCGATGTCGTCGGCGGCCGGACCGGCACTTTGGCGCGTGAGAGCGTCGCGCAAAACACGGCTTTGTTCGTGGCGGCGAGCATTCGCGAAGTGTCGGGCCGCATGGGAAATCTGACATTGCTGGGGCTGGCGACGGCGGTGAAGCGTGAATGGATCCAGGAAATGTTTCCCGACCAAATCTCCATCAGCATCGAGCATCTTTTTGATCGCACGCACAAAAGGGTGAGCGCCATCAAACTGGAGCGGTTCCACGATTTGCTGCTCCACCACGAGCATCAGCGTGAAGTGGACCCGCCGGCTTCCGGCAATTGCCTGGCGGAAGCCTACGGTCGCCAATACTTCGAGTTGCCGCTGTTCAATCACGAACTCAAACAAACCATCGCCCGCATCAATCTCGTTTCCGCCGTGCTTCCGGAGTTGGAATTGGCGCCCGCGGATCGTCCATACGTCACCGGCTTCCTGGCTCGCGCATTTGCCGGTCTTACTTTGGTGAAAGAGGCGCAAGCCACGCCTTTGCTCGATTTATTTACCCAGCACTACGGCAAGGAACGTCTCGAATGGCTGAACGAACTGGCGCCCTTGACCGTGACGTGGCCGGACGGCCGAAAGCTCAAACTTCTTTATCCCGAGGAGCCGCGCGATGACGACGGCGAACCCAATTCGCCTGAATTGCAGGTCAAACTGCACGAATGTTTTGCGTTGAAGGAGCACCCGCATATTTGCGAAGGAAAATTACCCGTCAAGCTCTGGCTTGCCACGCCGGATGGCAAACGTCTTGAGTCAACGTTCAACTGGCCGGCGTTCAAGGCGAACGCCTATCCCAAACTCAAGCCGGCGTTGCAAAAAAAGTTCCCTGGTTTCCTTTGGGTTTAGCTCATTCCCGCGGCGGGGGCATTTTTGGCGGGAAGATCGAGACCCAGATTTGCTGGAAAACAAAGACCGGCAGCCGCAGCCAATTGATCGGGTCGCGGTCTTCACGCATGATGGTTCTAATCGTGCTGAAGATTAATTTGGGATCGCGCGCGCGCACTCCGGCAAGCCCATTCAACAACGCGCGGCAGGAACAAAAGTGCAAACTGTTGCGAACAGTCTTTTTCCATTCGTCGCGAAACATTTCCCGGACGAATTTGTTGTCCAGCGCTTTGCGTGTCACATAATAAAAAATGTTCACGTTCAAGCCGGTCTGATGCAGGTTCGCGGTGTGACAGGCTGTCATGAATCGCCATGACGAAAGCACCTCATCAACGTAATAAAAATCCCAGGTCGCCCCCAGCCTCATGCACATATCGAGGTCGCCCGCGAACTCCGCTTCCTCAACGAACTCTCCGGCGGCCCGAAACGCGTCCGTCCGGAACATGATGCCGCTGGGGACAGTGCAGGGGTAATCGCGCGTCAGAAAATCCTTCATCGCGCGTCGGCGATCCACCAGGCCGTCGCCGAGTTGATAGCGATAGCGATAGCGCATCGTGCGGAAAACGTAAAAGCGCGGGAAAATCCGCCGGTCATCTTCATCGATCAAATCCATCGGCGCCATCGCGACGGCCGCCGAGGGATTTGCCTCCATCCCCTTGACCATCAATTCGAGGCAGCGCGGCTTCAGCAGATCGTCATCCATCAAAAACTTGATATATTTGCCCTGCGCAAGAGCCACCCCGCGATTGCAACTGCCTACCGGGCCGATGTTTCCGTCGTTTTTGTAATAGCGGATTCGTTGGTCGAGCCATCTGCCCGCCATTTTCGCGGTGTCGTCATTGGTGCTGTTATCGGTGATGACGATTTCAAAGTTCGAATAGGTTTGGGCCAGGCACGATTCCACCGCGCGGCGGAGGTAATCGGGCCGGTTATACGTCGGAATGCAAATGGAAACCAGACAGTCGATGGCAACATCATAAAGTCCTATTTGAAAACGACAAGGGGGCTTTGTTTTGAAGGGAGAGATTACGGCTGGTTATTGGCGCTCAACGTATTGGGGCCTGATTGCGAGACAGTGTTTCCCCACAGCATGTTGTTCTCGATCATCACGCGTTGAGTGCCGGTTCCGATGCGCATGGCCACTCCAATACTGTTTGAGAACCAGTTTCCCTGGAGGATGCCCTGGCCGCTGATGATGTTGATGGCTTGGAGGGAGGGCTGCCAGTTCAGAAATCGGGCGCCGGACAAGGTCAGCAGGCCGCTGTTGTTCCAGGAGATTGGCTGGTAAAGCTGGCCCCCAAAACAGGCGCCGTCGATATTCAGCTCGGCGACGCCGGGCGTCCCCTGAATGCCGATATGGTTCGTGCCGCCGCCATCATTGGCTATGTTCAAATTGGCGATTTGAACGTTCATGCCGTCTGATGCGGTCGCGGAGAATTGCAGGCCGATGTCCACGTTGTCAAAATTGACGTTGCTCATTTGCCCGCTCATTGCCCCGTTGGAAGAGGCGCGAAATCGCGCGCCAATGCCGTAGCCATAGGAAAAAATATCCTGGACGACTTCCCAATCGGCGCGCAGGAAATCAAAGGAAACCGCGTTTGCGGACTGGAAGGCCTGGATGCTGGAACTCTCATTCCAGAAAGGCCAGAAATGAATGTCCATGATCCGGCCAATATCGTAGCACTGGTCAACTTGAATGCCCGTTAAAAGGGGCTGGCCATAGACATAACGGACCATGTGGCGGCCTGATGTGTGTGTTGCCAAATCAATTCCCATATAGGGGTTTACGAGCAGGACATTTTGGATTGTCACATTGTCCCCGCCTCCGGCTTGAATGCACCAGGGATATGGAGTTGGAGGGTTATTCGCCACCTGGTTCGGGTAATAGACAGTGACGCCGTCTAATACGGAATTGGGGCCTTGGAGGGTGATAAAAGGAGCGGCTGTGGTTGTGCCCGCGCCACCCACGGCAAGCAACGTCGTGCCCAGATTCTGCGACCAGGCCGTGGGCGACCGCCAAATTCCAACCAGACTCGTTTCGGCGGGCACGACAAGATTGCTGCTGATCAAATAGTTTCCGCGCGGGAGAAAGACAACTCCTCCGCCGTTGTTGCCTGCGGTGTTGAGCGCGGCCTGGATCGCGGCAGCATCGTCATTGGTCCCGTTGCCCTTTGCGCCGTAAGGTTGGTTTTGGGCATTGATATAACCGAGTTGGAAATTGACCTGGGAGAGGCTCACCGCCCCGGCGGCGATTGCCGCGGAGGTTACTGCGCCGGGCGCCAAAGCGGCCGACGTGACGGACTGGGAGGCCAGGTTCGCGGCTGTTACGGCGCCCTCCGCCAGGGCCGAGGTAGTGACGGCTTGCGAGGCCAGTTTTGCGCTGGTGACAGAGCCGTTGAGAATGGCGGGAGTCGTCACGGAGTTGATGGCGAGTTGCGCGCTGGTGACCAACTGGGAGCTGCCCACCGCGCCATTGGGAAGATTCGCCGCCATCATTGCAAAACCGACGGAAGTTAACCGTTGATCGGGACTCAATAGAACCGGCGAGTTCGTCCCGCCGCTAAACCAGATGCGAAAGCGAACATCGGAATTCGTGAACACGCTCAATCCTACGGGTGTCATGTTGGACAGGGAAGTATCGCCGAGCATGACGGAGAAAAGGCCCTGGTTGACGGGATTGGTGACGGCTTGGTCCGGTTCGGAACCACCGGTGCTGGAGCCGTCATTGCTCCAAAACGTGACCGTTCCGTTGCTGTTGACCAGGGCGAACTTGAATTGGCCAAGGCCGTTAAAATTGGAGCCGGACGCGCTAATCGCGCCTTGATAGCTGATGATTTGCGGAACCTGTGACCTGGCCGCCAGCGTCAAGCCGGTGAGGGCGACGGCCACTCCAAGCCATCGGGCTGTTCTCTTCATGACCGTGCGAACTGCGTCAACTTGAGGCTGGACTCCGGGTTTATGGACTAACCTCTGTCAATCCCACATCCGCAAAATCAACGGTGATGCCTTCCGTGGCGCTGACATTTTGCAACTGGATCGAAGGCGTGCCGGAGATGCTCGAAGGCGTGGTGAATGTGAAACTGTAACTGGTGAACGCAGCGCTGTTCCCATTTAAGCTGCCAGTGTTCGTATAGACCTGGCTCGAATCTCCGACCTGGACTTGAAAGGTGACACCGCTGTCCGTCGATCGGGCCGCCGCCTCGAAGGTCAACTGATACGTCGTATTCGCGGCCAGAGACAGATTTTGGGTGAGAGCGCCCGTCCCTTGCATGAAAACGTAGGTGTACTGGCTGGCGTCAGTCGGGCCAAAAGGACTGCCTGTGGCGATATTAACGCCCGCGCCATTAATGCCGGTATTGCCGGTATTGACCGTCCAATCCGTAATGCCTGAGGGGTTTGGAGGAGTGCCGTAGCCGACATAACCGGGCCACTGGGTGAACAATGAAGCGTTCGCGAGGAAATCGCCATTTTGGATCAAACCTTCGTTATACGGCGCGCCGAGATAAGCCGGATAGCCAGGGATCTCAAGGCGGAAGAAGTCGGCGGTGTTCGTCATCGCTGGCGCGTTGACGTTATAAACGTTCGTCAGGATGTTGGCGGTTGTCAGCACGTTGCTCCAAATTCCCTGTATCGTCGGCGCGCTTTGCACGGATGCTTGTCCACGCCAACTGATGGTGATTTGCTGGTTTGAGGAGGTAGTCAGGCTGGGGGTCTGAAGATAGTCAACGCCCACAAAGGGACCGCACGGGCGGATCGCGTTAATCTGGGCTTCAGAGACGCAAACCGGGCCGCTTGCCTGCCAGCGGAAAGTGGCGTCGCCCGTGATGGAGCCGTAGATTCCATATAAGCTGGCATTTGGAAGCTCAAAGGTGGCGTTTCGCCATTGGCCGGTTCCCTGAAGAACCAGGGCATCACTGTACGGAGCGGTGGGGAGGATCAGGTCGTTGACCCCGTTGATCGAAGTCGAATAGATGCTGAGGACCATGGTGTCGCCAATAAGCGCCGGGTCATCGTAATAAGTCAACGTCATGGCCAGGTCGAGGTTGCCCTGCTGCTCGGGGCCGAATACCGAGTTGAGCAAGCCAAATTGCATGTAGTAAACACCGGCGGATTCGAATTGCGCCAGGGCTGCGATTCGTTGGTCGCTGGGAGGCCCGGCGTTGGTGGTCGGATAGCCGCCAGTATCGAGGTTCTCAATGATACCTGCGCTTGGATTCCATTCCGCGTAATAACCATAATTGGTTGCGCAGATGAAGGGATCGATTTGATAGGAGGAATCGGGCGTCTGGCCGGCCATGGCGTTTGTTCCCGTTTGATAGACGCCCAACTCGACGCGGTCGATAAAGGGAGCGGTTCCATTAAACGCCAGGGTCGGGCCACCTGTGAGGGGCGACGTGTTGACTCCTTCCAAATCGACAGTTGGGATGGTAAAACCGACTTTCAACCATTGGCCGGTTCCGGTCATTGTATAACTGGGTCCGGTATAGGCGGTTAAATCGCCTTCGGAGTCCGTTGCGTACTGCGAAGGGGCGAAGGAGTTTCCGGCCAGCACCGGATCGTCGTAGAATTCAACGCCCAGTTCCATATCCAGAGGCGTATTGCAGGGCTGGCCCAGATAATTGCTGAGAATGCCGAAATTCATCAGGCCGCTGGTGGATTGAATGGCGGTGCGAAGGTCTCCGGGCGGGCCTACGCCGCTTTGAACAATGTAGGTTTCACCGAGGCTGGCGTTGCTGATAACCGTCAAGTTGTTGGTCTGGCGCAAGTCAAAGTCAACATAGGCGAGGTTGTTCGACGGCTCCGGAGGGCAGGGAAGGGGAGCGGGGAAAACGTTGACCTGGTTGGAGGTTCCGAACGCCCCTTGCGGACCGAAGGCAATCGCGCGGACGGCCCAGCCGTTGCAACTTTGGAATCGGATCGTGCCGTCGTTGACGCCGCTGTTTTCACCGCGTCCGGAGGTGACGGAATTGTCGCCGACAGTGCGAAAGCCATGCGCATCGACAGGGTTGGTGACCTCGAGCAAGACCCAGTTCCATTGGCCGTTGTTTTGGCCGAGAGGAACGCCAATGTTAAATGCCGCCAGTGTGTTTGCCGGTGATATTTCGCCTTCGAGCGCGGTGATGGGGTTGTTATTATAAACGTTGGCGTCCCCATACACTTGCATCAAAATGTCGATGACGGGAACATCCTCCCAGTAGGCGAAGTTGGAGTCGGCGACGTTGAGGAAGCCATTTTCGTTGTTGACTTCATCACCGAAAAGCCCGCCCAAAGTAATTCCCTCGTAGGTCTGATCGCCGCTGTTCGCGGCCATGGACAGTGAGTTATTCCAGTTCCCGGGAGAGACAAAATTGGCGTTGGGATCGAAAATGCAATAATCGACCTCGATCCCCTGGCTATAGACGATGCTGCCGGGCCAATTTTCGGGGCTGAACGGCCCTGCGTTTGTGTTTCCAATAAGGAGCGTCGCGGGCGAACTTTGCACGGACAACCCGCTTGCGCCGTTGACAACGACGTAATAAGAGTCCGCGTTGACATCCTGCGCGTTGAGAATTGTCAACGTGGAGTTTGTCACGCCGGAAAAGTTCGCGCCATTTTGTAATTGCCCCTGGTCGCTGCCATACCACTGATAAGTCAGGCCTGATCCAGCGGCCACAACCGAAATCGACTGGTTGCCTCCCACTGGCGCCACCACGCTGGATGGCGGCTCGGTGACGATATAGGGATCAATGACCGTGAGGGTCCCCGGAAGGCTGGTGGTGGAGTTGTTCACATTGTTCGATACGAGCACCGTGTAACCGCCATCATCCAGATAAGAGACATTGGAAAGAGTCAGAGTGATCGCCGAGGCGCCGGTGCCATTGGTTCCCTGCGCCCCGGTGAGGACGCTGCCGTCGGCTTGCAGGCCGTTGGTCAGGAGCGTCGTTCCGTTGTACCAGAAGTAGCTGACAGAAGGTTCCGAAGTGACGACGGAGACGGTAAAGGTTGCATTAGAGCCGTAATTCACCTGGACGGATTGAGGCTGAGTCACGATGGCCGGGTCAGCGAGCAATGCGACGGGTGAGCTGGCCAGCGCGAAACCAGTTCCGCTTGCGGTAGCCACAAGTTGGTAGGAGCCAACATCTCCCGCTCCAACGCCCGCGAGAGTCAAACTGGAGGTGGCTGAACCGATGACCGTGGCCGAACCGCCAGTGCCGTCCGCGCCATCGACAACGTCATTGGTCGCGCCGTTGCTGATGCGCTGCCATTGGTAGGTGACGGATTGTCCCGCGGCGGTGGCGCTGGCGGAGAAGGTGACGGTGGATCCCGAGTTGGTCAATACGTTGGCGGGCTGGTTGGTAAACTCCGGTCCGCCCGTCACGTAGCTCCAAGTGCCGCCGAGCATCAGGTTGGCGATGTAGTTGGTGCCCACGCCGCCAAGCTGGCCGGAACCGGGCCGGTCCGAAAGCACCATTCCTCCGACGTCACTCATGGTGATCAGCATTGGGTCCACATTTTCCGTCAGGGTTGTCGGCGTTTGCCCGCCGAAAGCGGTTGTGGACGGGTTGACCCAAATTATATTCGTGTCCTTTGTTCCGGTCGCCGAGGCCGCCGCTGAAACGAACACAAATTCTCCAACGACGAAGCATGGGGTATTAAAGGAAACCGGGGTTGCCGTATAGTTTGCCAGAGCGGTCTTTCCGGCTGAGGAATCCTGCGGCTCAAGGTCAAAAGTGCTGGGAGCGAAGACGCCATGCCCGAAATACCTCGGCCCGGTATTGACTGCGTAGGTGTTATACATGCTTTGCCAGGTTTGATAAAAGCCGCTTGATCCTTTTCCCTCGACAACATTGCTCGACGCCAGGAAATCGAGGTAACGTCCGATATTTCCCGCTCCCGTTTGGCCTTGCTGCGCGACAGCAAAGAGATAAGAGACGAAAAGTGTTTTTGTGCCGGTGGTGGGACGGGTGATGTCCTGCGCGAATTGAAGGGCCGCGCTGTTGCCCACAATATTCGGGCTTGGCGCTCCGGCTACCAGAGGTTGCGCCGGATTGACCACCAGCGTGGTGATGGAATTGCCCGATGAAGGGAGCCCCGGAAAGCTGGACGGCAGAATGGATTGGAGATTGTCGTAAGTAAAAACGCTGGAGGCCCAGTTGGTCACCTGGACGTCCAATCCCTGGATGTCGGTGCCAATGGTCCCGCTAAAACTCTGATTGAGCCACGGTTCGCCGCTGGGGGCGATCAGGCCGGAAGTGCAGAGGTCAATGCTGTTGGTCGGGTTCGCGGCGACCAGCGAGTTGTATTCGGTGAATGGTTCGTAAGTTGGCAATGCGCTGGCTGTGATGGCGGCGATACACGCGGCAGTGATCAGAAGAGTTTTCATAGCATTTGAGTTTTCTGTCAGTTGATTTTCGCCCGTAATTCCTGGTTGAACCGTCCTGGGATATGTGGAGGCTAGGGAAAGGCGGTTTTGCAGTCAAGGAAAATCCTCCGCAAGAAAAACTGTCAGTTTCCTGGCAGTTTTGTACGCCCTCGATATGACTTTTGCTTGTCTGGTCGGACATTGGCGGGATCATTCGCCAAGGGCCAGACCGCCTGTAATGACCTTGCTATCGCAACGTCTTCAACGCGTTGCTCCAGGCAATGACCTGGTCGAATAGTTCGTTGACAGATTTCTCGCGCCGAGGATCAGGCTTGAAGACGCTGAAGTTCTCGAAGTCGGTGAACAAGGAAAGCATGACTTGATTGCGGACCGTGGCGATTTGCAACTCGGCCATCACAAGGCGCAGTTGCTCAACCGCGCGCGATCCGCCGGCGCCGCCATAGCTGACAAAGCCCGCCGCCTTGTTGTTCCACTCGGCGAATAGAAAATCGATCGCGTTCTTGAGCGCGCCGGGAATGCCGTGGTTATACTCGGCGGTGACGAAGACAAAACCGTCAAAAGAACTGATTTTGGCGGCCCACGCTTTGGTGTGAGGTTTGCTATATTGACCCATTGACGGCGGCGCCGGCTCGTCGAGGAGCGGCAAGTTGAAGTCTTTGATGTCCACGAGTTCAAACTCCGCATCGTTCCGTTTTTGGGCATTTTTGAAAACCCATTTGGCGACTGCCTCGCCGTTGCGACCAGGCCGTGTGCTTCCGAGGATGACTGCAATTTTAAGCATAAGATTATTCAATTTCCTTCCCAAACCACTTTGACGCATTCGCGCATTTTTTTCCAGCAGTGATTGTGGGCGGCTGGCGAGCGGCTTCCAGGCGACGCTTGTCAAAGCCGCCGGGATTGTTACCCTGAGGGCGAATGACGGCTTGCTCCCGTAGCTCAAATGGATAGAGCTACCGCCTCCTAAGCGGTAGATCCCGGTTCAATTCCGGGCGGGGGCGCCATTTCCCGCTGATGGAATCAGCGGAAATGATTTGTAAAAGCTGTCTTGCTTTTGGCCCATAAAATCGGCTTCAATGGGTTTAGATTGTTCCATCATGAAACGTCCGAATCTTGCTCTGTTGCTTTGCCTCGTGTTTTTGGGTTTGGGTCTTGCTTCTCATGCCGCGGACCCGTCGGCCAGTCCGGTGGCGACGTTGCGCGCCGCGACGAATTATCTCGGGCAATGGATGTGGGACAGGGAAACCCTGGACAAACAAACCTGCCACTTTTGGAAGAGATTTGACATTCCCAAGGGCGCCCGCGTCGAACACGCCCAGCTCCGCATTGCCGCGGACAACGCCTATACCTTGTTCCTGGACGGCCGCGAATTGGGAAGGGGCAGCGATTGGCGCACGGTCACCGTGTATGATTTGACTTATCTGCTCTCGCCCGGGGCGCACGTGCTGGCCGTGGAAGGTTTCAACGACAACGACAAGGCGGGGGTAATCATGGGCTTGCACGTCAGCCTGGCCGATGGTCAGAGCGTGGAGGTCGCTTCCGACAATACGTGGCGGCTGGTTCCGATAAATGACAGCCGTTGGCAAACCCGCCGGACCGCGCCCGATGACTGGGAGCCTGTTACGATCGTGGGAGCGCTCGGCGTGGAGCCGTGGTGGAAGTATCCGACACAATTTGTCAATTTGCCGCCATTCCTTCCGATTTTGGTCCATTTTTGGCAAACGGGCTGGTTTCAAATCGCCCTTCTGGCCGCGTGCGGCATTGCCGGACTGACATCGTTCTACCTGACGATGCGGCTGGCTGTGCAATCCAAAGCGCACCGGCTTCTGAGCCTGGAGCGCGTGCGAATCGCGCGCGACATTCATGACGACCTGGGAACCCGGCTGACTCAACTATTATTGACAGGCGAAGAGGCGCAAAGCAAGTTGCCGACGGAGTCGGAAACGCGCGATCAATTCGGCCAGATGTGCGACGGAGCGCGAAATGTCCTGGGCGCGATTGACGAAGTGGTCTGGGTGGTCAATTCGCAACGCGACACCTTGGGCGATTTTGTCATTTACATCTGCAAGTATGCGGAAACCTTCCTTCGTTCGGCGTTGGTGCGATGCCGGTTCGACATTCAACGCGAATTGCCGGATAACTCGCTGGACATGCCTTTCCGGCGTAATCTTCTGCTGACCGTTAAAGAGGCGTTGAGCAATGCCGTCAAACATTCCGGCGCCGATGAGGTCGCGGTGTCCATACGGTTGAAAGGCAACGCGCTGATCGCGATCGTCGAGGACAATGGACGGGGGTTTGATGAGACGCAGGTTAATCCCGCGCGCCACGGCCTGAAAAACATGATGGCGCGGATGAACGATCTGGGAGGGCATTGCCGGGTGCAAAGTTCGCCTGGGGTGGGTTGCCGGATTGAATTTGAGATTCCGCTGCCCTCGACGAGATTGCGTCCGTGGCGCCTGTTTCGCCGGAGATCTCCAGTTCCCCAAACAGCCGATCCATCGAGAAAAGTGCGCGAAGCTCTTTTGGGGGCAAGCTCTATTAACCCTTGATTCATTCGAGATGACGCCGCCCCCGATTGAGGGTATGGACTTTTCCCGTGAGAACGTCAGCATTCCCCGTTATAAACCTGTATGAAGCGCAACACGACGATCATTCCAACCAAACCTCCCCCCCGTCCGCCGCTGCGGGTGGCGTTGGTCGAGGATGAAGCGAAAATTCGCGAAAGTTGGTCGCGCCTGATTGATTCGTTTCCCGATTTTAAGTGCGTCTGCTGCTGTGAATCCGGGGAAGAGGCGTTGCGTGTGGTGCCGGGAATCCAGCCCGATGTGATTTTGATGGATGTGTTGCTGCCGGGGATCTCGGGCATCGAATGCACCATGCGATTGAAGGAGCTTTTGCCGCAAACGCAAACCATCATCCTGACGGCCCTGGATGACGATAAATTGATCTTCCGCGCCTTGGAAGCCGGGGCCGACGGTTATTTGCTCAAGCGAACCAAACCCGCGGACATGCGCGCCGCCCTGCTCGATGTTCTTCATGGAGGGGCGCCGATGACCAGCGCCATCGCGCGGCGGGTGGTGGAGTCTTTCCGCCGGAGTTCGCCGGGCCGTTCCGGCGCAATTCTTCTCTCCCCTCGCGAAGAGGAATTGCTGGACTTCCTTTCCAAAGGATATTCCAACAAGGAAATTGCCGACCAGACGCAACTGAGTTTCGAGACCGTGCGCAGCTATCTCAAGCATATCTACGAGAAAATGCACGTCCGCTCTCGCACGGAAGCCGCGGTGCGCTACGTCAATTCCAAGTCCCTTTAGGGGTCGCTACCCTCAAAAGAGGGTATGGACGCAACCGTCGGACATCTCATATAACTGACCTACTCCAGAGCGCTTTGGTGAGGCGTCTCCGGCGCGTCTTGATGGAAAGACGAAAGCCGGAGAATCAGAACCTGGCGACGAGTGACTGGACCCATTGAATATCATGAATGAGAATACCAGGAATGCGAGAAAAGCCGCCGATTCCTCCGGCTTTACTCTCATCGAGCTTTTGGTTGTCATCGCTATTATTGCGATTCTGGCTGCGATGCTGTTGCCGGCCCTGGCGCGCGCCAAACAGGAAGGCTTGAAAACCTCGTGCGTCAACAACCTCAAGCAACTTCAGTTGTGCTACATCATGTATTATCAGGATTACAACGGAAGGTTGGTGCACAACAATGCCGTCTCGACCGGCGAGGACGCCGATTCCTGGATGATAGGCAACGCCCGGACGATGACCAACGCCTACTACATAGAAACCGGTTTTCTTTATCCTTACAACAAGTCGCCAAAAATATACGTTTGTCCGGCGGAAACCGCCCGGGTGATGAACTCGGACACCGGCAACACTCCAGCGCTGCCGGTAACGACGCGGCAATTGACCTATTCGCTTGATTACAACCTTGGAAGCACCAACGTCAACTACGCTCAGTACAACGTGCAAAAGGACAGCCAGATTAACAAGAATCCGGGCCCTGCCCAACATTCCGTTTTCTGGCACGAGGACGCGCGAAGCATTGACAATGGCTCCTTTGGCATCTGGCCTTATGGAAACGACAGTTGGTGGAACTTGCCGACGAGTGTCCATGATCGCGGCTGCTGCATGTCCTTTTTTGATGGCCACGCCGAGTATTGGCGATGGAGGGGCACTGTCGTGTTGGATTTGTCGCTTCCGGCGAATGATTATTATACGTCCGAGGTTGGCCTTACGGGCACCTCCACCGCTGGCGACAAAGCGGACTTGTTCAAGATGCAAGCCAGTATTGAACCCGGGGAACCTCAATAAAAATTTTGATGAAAAATAAGCAAAGCACTCCTGTTAAAGTAAAATGAACCTATAAACCGACTCAGCAAGCAACGACCCAACTATGAAACTTACCACCTCGTTCTCAAAATTCCTGTCTCGAGCTTTGATCGCCGCCAGCGCCCTGGCTGCGGCAATTTCGGTTCACGCAGGATTGCAAATCCCCTACACATCGGATTTTGACACAATGCATCTCTGGCATCTGGACGACCCCACCAACCAGTTGTATGGAGTGGACGCGATCGCCACCGATCCTATTTTTAGCCCAAACGCCATTCCTATCACGCTCACCAATTTTGCCGAGCCAGTCCAACTCACGCTTCCTTACACCAACGCGTTCTTTGGGGCCGAATCCTTTGCTCCCTCGCTGAACACTTCTTACACGGCCACGACCAAAGTGCACGTGCTCTATGGCGGCACTTTCCCTGATGTATCGCAGTTTCGCAATCCCACCAGCGGAGCGTTTACGTTTGAGGCAATCATCAAAGTCAATGCCCCCTTCTCAACCGCCGATATGGAGATCCTCGCCGGTGACAACCCGGGCGGCATCACCACACGCGGATGGCAATGGCGGTTATCCAACGGAACCATGGAATGGAACCTTTTGGCTGGCAATGGATCGGATAATGATTTCAAAGCGGGGCTTCCCAGCACTGGGCCTGATGCAATCTTGACCAACGTCTGGTACCACGCGGCCATCAGTTATACCGGCCAAAGCCCCACCAACGGTGACACCGCGAACATACTCACGATGTATTGGACGCTTCTGGACGGTTCCCGGACGAACGCCGACGTTCTCACTAATTTAACAGCCTCACGCCCCCTGGATGGAAGCCCCTCAGGCACTTCTGGGCCCGCCTTGGGAATCTGGGGAAGCGGACGCGCTACGACTGGCAATCCCGGCAACAACGAAGGAGGCATCGGCAGCATCGACGAGGTTCGTGTAAGTGATCTCGCCCTGAAACCGTACCAAATGGCGTTTACGAACAATGGACAGGCATTCCCGCCGGCGTTTCCACAGCAGCCTCCGGCAGTCACACTGGCCCCCTACGGCGGAACTTTGAGCATTAACGTCGGCGTCTCCGCTTCAAGTCCGACCCTTCAGTGGTATCAATACACGACTAACTCGACCAACGTCGTACTAAACCAGACTAACAGTTCTTTAAGCATTCCAAACATTACCTTCGCCCAAGGCGGTTCATACGTGTTGGTTGTCAGCAATTCCTTGAACGTGGCCACCTCCGCTGTGGCGGCGGTGACGATCGGCGCCTCCGCCACCGGCCTTTATGCCACCGGCCTCGATACCAACGACCAGGTGACAGCAGATGTTCCGGACGGCCATTGGGAACTTATTGAAAGCCAGGATCCTGCTCCCTATCTTGGACCGTACGCGATGATTTTCGAATGGGCCAATCCTGTTGGTCTGTCTCCCGGAACGGGCGGCGGTTATTCTCCCACCAACGGTTATTCGGAGTGGATCGGCGACCAGGGCAACCCGGGCGGCAATTTGATCGGTTCTATTGCTGGAACTTATATTTACCGGACGACGTTCCTGTTGGATCAAGCCAACCCCTCCAGCATTACATTGCAATCGCTGTTCGCCTTTGATGGGAATATTTCAAATATTCTTATCAACGGCCGGAGCACCGGACTTTCAATTTCGGGAACCGCTCCCCTATACACGGAGGCTTTCTCGATGAGCAACTTTAACAACGTTTTATACGTTGCCGCCACTGCTACGACGACTGGGACCACAATTTCACCCAGTCCATCCTTTGCCGTCACCAACTCCACCGGCTGGTTCCTCCCCGGCCTCAATACGTTTGATATTGTGGAGACTATAACTTCGGGCGCTTCAGCAATTTATGTGGAAGACCCGACCGCCATCGGCCAAGCACTCCCGCCCGGAGTGCCGGTAATTGTGAATCAACCAACCAATCAGACTGTTCGCGACGCCAGCCTCACCGGTCCCGGCAGCTTAGCTCAATTTTCCGTCGTTGCGACGGGACGTTCCCCGCTTTCGTATCAGTGGTATGCCGACGGCAATGAATTGATCGGCGATACCAACCGCGTGCTGGATTTCTACAATCCCACCAATGGCTATCAAGGCACCAATTTTTCCGTCGTGATCGCCAACGCTTCAGGTTCCGTCACGAGCCAGGTTGCTGTTCTGGCGGTTATTCCGACGAATCAACCCCCGGTTGCTCCGACACTCTACCAGGTTACGTATGGAAGCCTGCCAAACAACGTGGAGATATCTGACTTGGTTTTGTTGTTGGATTACGATCCTTCCGGCGGGCAATTGACGTTTGACGGCACCTTTGGCGCCAGCACGAATGGCAATCCAGTCTCGCAAAACAACGAGATGTTGGTTTATAGTCCTAGCGAAGGGCAGGTGGGCGAGGACCAATACAACTACACGGTTTCAGATTCCCTGGGCGACACGACCACAGGATATGTCGATATAGAAAATCTTTTGAATCCGCTCCCGGCTTCCCAAGTGTTGCCGCTGAGCTCAACGGTCAGTTATAATGTCGGAGTGACCAATCCGCCTTCTGGTTATACATTCCAATGGCAGTTTAACGGGGCGAATATCTCTGGCGCGACCACCGGTGTGCTGACCATTTCAAACGCCCAGGCCGCAAACTCCGGCGCTTATGTATTGCTCGCCACGGACCCTACCGGGGTCCAATGGCCAAGCTCGGCGGCCGACTTGACCATCGAGGCGTTTGCGCCATACTCCTTGCCCGTTTCAACCATCTTTGACTCATCAGAGCAAGGCGGTTATCCGGCCACCAACGCGGTGGATGGCACGTTCGTCGACTACTGGGTTTCGTACGGCACGGCCGCCGGTCAGGAACCGACTACCACCAGTCCCGAATGGCTTTTCGTTGAATTTCCGCGTCAAATCGCCATATCCGAGTTTCTGGTTTATCCCAGAGCCGGCTACGGTCCCGACAACATTCAATTGATCATCAACAGCCAATTGGCCCCGGGAATGCCGACCAACGGCACGGAAACAAACGGCATCCCGACAAACGGCACGACAATCTACACCGGCACGATGGCTAATACCGCCGCGCCACTGGATGTCGTCTTGTCCAAACCGGCATATGCCACCAACGCCCAGCTTTACATTACCAGTTCGTATAGCACTGAGAATGTTCAGGTCGTGCAACTGGTCTTCAATGAACGGTCGGCGCCGGGCTCCTACGGCGATTGGGAATTGAGGGAATTCACCGCCGCTCAACTCAACAACGCCGCCCTGACTTCGCCCTATGCCGATCCGGATGGCGACGGCGTCTTGAACCTTCAGGAATTCGCCGTGGGTGGCAATCCATTGGTTAAAGACGCCACCAACGCGCTCATGAAGGCGTTTATCCTTCCTGGAAACCAGGTTGGCGTGCAGTACCAGGTGACGAATAACCTTGGCGACGTCTCGTTGCAGTTCGAGGCTTCGCCGGACTTGATCACTTGGACAAATGTGACTCCCACGGAGATCAATGTGGTGACCAATCGCGGGACGATCTCGATTGAAGAGGCCGTTTTCCCCCAGCAACCGCCTTTGAAATTCTACCGCGAGGATTTCGGTTACACGAATGTCCTTAGAAATTAGTTAAACACGATAGTCCGATAACATCGGCCGTCGATCAACGCGACCAGCGTTCACGTGGGTGAACCGCTGGTCGCCGTTTTTTGACATCCGATTCCGGCAATTGGCCGGCAAGGAGGCCTGAATTATGAAGCAATTGAGCAGGAAGTTTTTTTCCTTGGTTTGGTGGAGCGCAGGCTGTCTGGTTTGCGCCGGTCTGCCGATGATCGCGCGGGCCGGATCGCAGGATCTCTATCTCCAATCACTCACGAATTTTGAATCCTACGGGGAAACGATTTGGCATTCCGCAAGTTATTCCGGCGCGCCGCCCGACGCCGGTTATTGGGGCGACGGCGCAACCACTGGCAACGGCGGCGTTCGCGGCAATGCAGGCGTGGCGTTGGCTTACGCCGTCATGGTCATGGCGCAACCCACAAGCCCACGCAACACCACCCGGCTCAATCACATTCGTCAGGCTCTCAATTACAACGCCGACACTCATACCACCGGCGCTTACGTCGCCGAGGATGGCCTCAAGTGGGGGTGGAACAGCGGTTTCGTCGGCACCTGCGCGGATTCCGGGTCGGATTGGCAAACGGCGTTGTGGGCGGCCCCGACGGCATTCGCCTGCGCCCTCCAGCAATCCAATCTTCCCACTGCGACCATCCAGGCCGTGCAAACAATGTTGATCTCCGAAGCCAATCACCGCGCAACGGTCGCGCCTTGCTCCGGTTGGGTCGGCGACACGAAGGCCGAGGAAAACGGCTGGGACGGCAACGTTGTCGTTTGCGCCGCCGCCTGGCTTTCCAGCAATACCAACTTCGCCAACTGGCTGGAGTCCTCCAAAGAGTACCTCGCGAACACTTATACGATTGACAGCGCAGCAGGGGACCCGCTGGCGTCCTGGGTCACGACCACCACCGCCTATCCCGATTGGGCCATCGAGAACCACGGTTTTTTCCATCCGGAATACGCCATGGTGGCCGGCGAAGAAATGGGCGATTCCTGGTTGATGGCGCGCTGGATGAACACCAACGTCTCCGCGCAACTTGAGCCGTTCGCCACTCACAATGTCCTCAACGAATGGTCCAGTCTCAACCGCTCCATCTTCGGCTGGGGTGAATTGGCCTACCCGGACGGCGAAGATTGGGCCTTGCACAGTTACGGTGAAAACTCCTACATGGCGTGGCTGGCCGCGCATTTCAACGATCCCATCGGATGGTTCGCCGACAACAATATTTCCCAACTCGAACGCTACCGGCAGAGCGTCAATGGCAACGGCCAATTTATCGGGCCGAGCGGCGGCGGTTTCTATCGCGAGGCCGTGCAGGCCTATCGTTCCGGCATGGCGTGGCTGCAATGGCAGGCGGCCGATTATCAGTCCAGCGCCGTCGCGCCGCCTCCGGTTTCCTTTGAATGGCTGCCCGATGTGGATGTCATCGCGCAGCGTTGCGGCAACTATTTCTGCTCGATTTCCTACGGGCCGCAAACCAACGGTTCACCGGCCAAAATCATGGCCATCATCGATCCGCCGTTCATCTCGGCGCTCACGAACGTCTATCTCACAACGCCGCGCGAGCCGGGCATCATCGGGCTGGGCGCGATGGGTTATCCCACCTCTGGCGGCCTCGTCAGCCTGGTGACAAACGCGGACGGGTTCACCGCGGAATTGCGCCTGACGAATGGAGCCTTCGGAACCACCGAAGTCTATATCAACAGCACCGGCACAAGCGTGGGCATTGTGGAGGCGCCTTTTCCAATCGGAAGTCTGACAACCGCCGCCGGCAGTTTCTGTGTCGGCATACAGAATGATCCGTTGTCCGGCGGCACGCGGCTGTTGCAGTGGTCGGGCGGTTCGGCAACCGTCACAAACCGAAGCGGCGCATCTGTCAACATGACGAACAATTGGGTGTGTGTCGCGGGCCGGTATGGCGTCGCGGCCGGGCCGGGCGGTTATTTCAACTACCAAACGGCCGGCGGTTATACGCGCCTCAACGAGGTGGGCGGATTGAACGAATCCGGCGTCGCGGAGGACACTTTACAATACATGCCCACCAATAACGCCACCGCCCGCTACGCGGTCTGGTTCCCCGGCAATTCGCCCGCGCAGACCGCCAGCAACGCCGCGCAAATCTCCTGGTCTGTCAAAGGCTCGAACGTGACGCTCAGTTTTCCCGGCATGGACGGCGCAACGGCGCAAATCGTCGCCGTTGTTCCGCCACTGGAGCTTTATCCGCCGTACGCGGCGCCGATCAGCAACGTCACCGCCTCGTCTTCTCAGACTGGCTATCCGCCAACCAACGCCGTCGATGGCAACACCTCGACTTTCTGGGTTTCAAGCGGCACGGCAGCAGGGCAGGGGCCGACGACCGCTCATCCGGAATGGCTCGCCGTCACTTTTCCACGTCAAGTGGCGGTTGCGGAGTTTCAAGTCGCGCCTCGTACGCAAAATGGCGGTTACGGCCCAAAAGCAATGCAGATGTGGTTGAATGGCGCGCCAGTTTATTCCGGCACGATGGCCGCGACCTCCACGCTGGATGTCAACCTCTACCCCCCCGTCTATGCGACCAATGCGGAGTTGTACATCACCAGTTCCTACGACCCAAGCTATCCGACCGACTCCCGGAACGTGCAAGTCGTGGAAATGACTTTCTTCGAACGGGCGCAACCGGGCACTTATGCCGATTGGGAAATGCAAATCTTCACCAGCGCGGAATTGACCAACTCGGTTTATGAGGGGCCGCTTGCCGACCCGGACGGCGACGGCGTTCCGAATATTGTCGAATTCGCCGTCGGCGGAAATCCATTGGTCCCCGACGCCGGCTTCGCGCAACTCCAGGCGGTTCCTGTTGCGTCCGGGGAATTTGCCATCGAGTACCGCCAGCGTAAGGACCTTGCCGACGTCATCGCTGTCCTGGAGAATTCCTCCAATCTTTTAAACTGGAGCGTTCTCCAACCGCAGTCGGTCACAAATGTTTCCGACCTCGGCGATGACTGGTTGCTGCGGGCAAATTTCCCCGCGCGGACTGAACCCGGCTATTTCCGGATTCAGTATCTATGGCCCGGGCTTTGAACCCGGCTCACGGCAACTGCAGTTTATAAAACTCCTGCGCGTTGGTCGGGCTGACGACAAATGGCGACGTGGCGGTCTCGTTGGTAGTCCACGGCCCCGCCAGGTTGGTGGTCTGCAATAACGAACCTTGCGACCACGTCAACGTGAGGGTCTTGGCCGAGAACAGGAAGTCCAGCATCACCGGCGCTCCCACCGTAATGCTGCCGGAACCCGCGTTGTAAGGTGAATTGAATAGGGGACTCCACGTGGCCGGGAAGTTCGCCGGGAACTGGCTTGTCAATTGCGCGAACGTATATGTCCCGGGCGCAAGCTGAATTCCGTCGATGTCCACGGCTTGGAAAACGTCATTCTGGTGCAAGTAAATTCTCGCGCCGTTGGATAGGGAAAGGCTGGAATTCGGGTCATGAATATCATAGAGAGTTTCCAGCACGCCGTTGGTGTTGACCTCGATGCTTCCCGTCCCAAGGGAGTTCACCCCGGCGCCGAACAGCGGCCCTTGATCCACAAACCACGCCCCCGTGTAAGTATTGGAAGCGCAGGTCAAGTCGATTCCGCCGCTCAGGGTGGCGTCAAAGTCGTGGAAAAAGATTCCGCCGCTGCCCGTCAGGTAACAATCCAACTGGAAGGGACGTCCCTCCCCGCCGCCGCTGTCAACATAGATAAACGAATTGCTGGTGGCATCCATTTCTCCAGATATTTCGGCCAGCGTGGACGGCGAAGAGCCATTGTCCAGTTGTCCGCCCGCGAGGATCAGGAGCGGGAAATAGTTGGAGATGCCCGGCTGGCCCGGTTTGAAACGCAGTTCACCCTCAACTCCATTCCCTCCGCCGGCGGGAGCGAATATACCCTGTCCATCGACCTGCAATTGAATGCCGGGGAAATTGGTATAAGTAATCGTCGTTTCTCCAGGCGTTCGCAGCAATCCGCTTGACAGGACTTCATAGGTGCTGCCGGGGAACTCAACGGCGGAAATCGATGCGGGAAGGCCGCCCTGGCCATCGGTCCATTCAGCCGGAGTGTTCCAATCGTCGCCGGCAGGCTCAACCACGCTCATCGTAATCGGTATGATCGCTGGAAGTGTCGGCAACACAGTTAACGTCGCCACATCGCTGGTATCGCCGGCCAGCGCATTGGTAACCATGAGGGTGTAGCTTGCCGCATCCGCTGGAACGACGTTTTCAATCGTCAAAGTCGGCGTGGTTGAACCAGAGACGGCGCCGCCATCCGTCAGGGCAACGTTGTTTGAATACCAACGATAACCCAGTGGCGGCGTGCCTCCCGCGCTGGCCGTGAAAACAGCCGTCTGCGAGGGATACAGGCTGAGCGATGCCGGTTGCTGCAAAAACGAGGGTCCCGGCGTAAAGAGCACCGTGATGCTGCCAACGGCATTGGTGGGCGTCGCGGCGTCGTCGCGCGGAATCCAGTTGGATGGGAAGTAAGCGGGATAATTGGAGCATAGATAAGCCGCCGTATAAGTCCCCACCTGCAATGGAGCACTCCCCAAAAAGACGCTGCGGAAAGTGTCGGTTTGAGTCAGAAGCATTTGACCCGATAGAGTCAAGGTGGCTTGGCTGTCATTGATGTTATAGAGGGTTTCGAACACGGCGTTATTGCTGACCGCAATATTGTTCGTGCCCAGGGAATTACTGGCTGATCCCAGCAACATTCCGGCCCCGACGAGCCACGGACCGCTGAAAGTATTATTGGTTCCCGCGATATCGAGGCTGTTCGTATAACCCGCCGGATAGGCGGCACTGTCGCCAAAATACTGGATGCTGTTGGTGCCCGTCAATTGCGCGTTGACAATGTAGCCGCGATCATCGGGCGAATCGCTGTAAAATATCCCATTGCTCAAAACGTTGATGACGCCGTCGATTATGCAGACGCCGTCATTGCCGAGGTCAAGCTGGCCGCCGTTCATGACAAGCAGCGGGAAGGTCACCGAAGCCAGGCCAATCGTCGGAATAGTCTGCTTCATGCGAATTTCCCCTTGTGTCGTGCCGGCGGCGGGATTGTTGATCCAAACGCCCGTCCCATCCAGAAGCAATTCGTTGCCGGGAAAAACGGCGTAGGTAATGGTGGCCGGCGTGCGCAATCGCGCCCCCGGCAGCACCTCGTAGATGCTGCCCGGTTCACTGATGGCGGAAACCGAAGCGGGATTATTATCGCTCCAATTGGGCACCGTATTCCAATCGGCCCCCGTCGCTTCCTGCTGGGACATCGTAATGTTGAAGACAGGCGCTCCGACAGGCTGGACTGTCAGGGTGGCCGGCGTGCTTTCGACATGCCCCGCCGTGTTGCTCACGATGCAAATATAATCAAGCGCATCCGCAAGTGTGATGCTTTGGAATGTCAACGTCGGCGTGGTGGAACCGGTGATGCCATTGCCATCGGTCAAGTTCGTGTAAGGCCCTCCACTGGCTGTCGTGCCAGCAGCCCATTGATAAGTCAGCGGCTCCGAACCGTCGGCGCCCACACTCAATTGATAGGTTTGGCCAACATACACAACGGAGGACACTGGTTGCACTCCTATAACGGGCGCGTAGTTGGTAACGGTTGTGGCGGCATAGAAAAGATTCGCGATTTGGTCCTTCGTCAAATCGTAGTTGAATATGGCCACCTCATCCATCTGCCCCAAAAATGACCGCGTCCCATTGCCGCCGTCGAAGCTGTCCTCTCCGATCAGTGTCGTGTTGTTGGTGTCAAACGCCTGCAGCACATGAGGATAAACATGAGTTGACGAGGTCAATCCGCCGATATTCATGACATAGATCGTTGCATCCGTAGGGGAGACGACCAAAGTGACCATTGACCATTGGCCCGCTGGCGCTGTCAACCCGGAGTCCCAACTATACGTTCCCGCGTCGTTGTTCCAAATATAGCCAAGGTCGTATTGTCCGATCGTTGTATTGAGCGTGCCGGTGTAATCAAGACCGGCGACCGTGTTGGCGCCGCGACACACAATAACACCGGCGGCAGGCTCCTCGACTCCGGCTGGGTTGAGCCATGCGACCATTGTCACGGTATTGCCGTTGAGATTCCACGCAGGCGCGCTGACAAAATTCCCCGCTACAGGGGACAAGATAATAGCGTCGTTCGTCGCCGCGAAGCCCGGGAATCCCGCGGCGGGATCCGGGCCGGTAATTCCGTCGAAGCCATTCTGCGCGCTGGTGCCGTAAGTGCCATTAAAACCCCCCGCGTAATCGTAAGCGCGGACGGCGCCTGTCGCGGGATTGTTGGTTTCATCGAACTGATAGTAAGCCAAAGGATTGAGATTCGAGACCGCGGCCTCGTACGGTTGCACGGGTGTCACGACAAGAAGCGTCGCGTTCGAACTGGTCACCGCGCCGAACGCATTGCTAACCACCACGCTGAAGGTCGCGTCATCTGACCCGGCCACACCGCTGACGGTAAGAGTGGATGTAGCCGACCCTGAAATGTTTCCGCTATCGCTCAAAGCGCTGGAATTCTTGTACCACTGATATGTCAAAGGCGGCGAGCCGCCTGCCCCCACGGTAAACACGGCATTGCGAGTGGGGTAGAGGATTTCTGACAATGGCTGGTTTATGATTTGCGCCGGAATCGCCGCCGGGCCGTAGCCCTGAATCGTCAACGTGCCGCCCTGATTGGGATAGAGACCGACCGAAGGCGCGAAATTATTCGGATAAGTGGCGGCCAGGTAGGAATAGGTATATGTTCCCCGAGCCAGAGATGTGCCTTCAACAGTCACGTTGCTGAAGACGACGTTCCCATGCAGGTACAACTGGCCACCGTTGGTCAGGAAAAGCGAACCGCCGCTGTTGGCAAGCGACGGACCCATATCGAGCACGGCCGGCCCGTTATAGAAATAGGTGCTGCCATTGGTAAACACCAGGCCCGGACCCTGCGGCGGCGCCCACTGCGGGTCGATATCGAAACTCACCGCCGGATTGGTGCCCAGCGAATTATAGCCGTCCGATGTGCCATCGCCGACCCCTTGCAGCCAGCCGGATTTGACGATCCAAAGACCTGTGAAGTTGTTGCTCGTCCCCGTAAACGGAGTAGGCACCGGAACCGCCGGCCCGGAGTTTCCGTTGAGCAATGCTAATGTGCCGCTGCCCATCAATTGCGCCTGAAAAATCAGGCCGCGAGACACAGTGTCCTGATTGAACGTGTCGGCGGGGTTAAGATACGACTGGCTTCCGGGGTTTGCATACATCGTTCCCTGAATGACAAACGCCGTTCCGCTCGTTCCGTTGTTCAAAACTCCGCCGTTGAGAATCAGCCCTGGAAAACCGAAGTTGCCGGGAAAAACATTCGTGGGCGTCGCATAGTTCACCCCGCTCACGAAGGTGCCGACGCCGCCCAGGTTTTTGAACCGCAGTTGCGCATTGGTCTGGAGAATCAACGTATCGCCCGGGAAGGAAATTACGTTCGGCGTGCCTGTGTATGGATTGCGAACGAGCGCGGTCGCCGTTCCATTTCCCAATTGGGTGCCGTTGTTCGTCAGACTGTAAAAGTTATAGTTCGTGGCGGTCGCTGTGACCGTTCCCGCGGCGGGAGTCGCGGCGGTGCCCGCCCCGTTCAATTTCCAATAGGCCGTGACCCCCGTGCCGGCCCAATTTGTCCCGGGGCTTCCGCTTTGGTTGCCGTTATAGGTCCACCAGTTGGTCGTTACCTGCGCCTGACAAAGCGTGGCGAACAGAAACATGGCAGCGCCCCACAAAAACGAGGTTCCGCGAGAAACTGTGTGATTATAGTTTTTCATTATAGGCTTGGATTTCGTTGGCAAAGCAGTGTGCTTAGAAATTCATGGTCGCCGGCGCCTCCGGCGGTTTTTTTATTCGCATGATACTGGGAACTGGAATGATTTACACGAATTCCCATCCAACGCGCAAGTACTTTTTACAATTGAATTGACTATTCTCTGGTCGCAGGTTTATGGTTTTGCGGTTCCCGGAAGCTGTCATGAGAAAATCAAACGAACAAAAACCATTCGTTCGCGGCGCCTTCACCTTGATCGAGCTCTTGGTCGTCATCGCGATAATCGCCATCCTGGCCGCCATGCTTTTGCCCGCCCTGGCAAAAGCCAAAGATCAGGCGCAACAGGCCAAGTGTAGAAGTGATATCAAAGAGCTGGCCCTTGGAATGTCGATGTATCTTAATGAATTTCAGGACGTTTATCCTGCCGACGGTTCGCGCAGCACCTATGCCTTTCAGCCGATGGATTGGATTTATTGGAGGTCAGGCACCGCCACCCCCGTTTATAACGGAGTTTCGGAAACCATCGATAAAAGCCCCGTTGTCGCCTATCTCGGCACGAAAACCAGCACCAATCTCTTCCGCTGCCCGGCGGATATTAACGACCGGGATCGACATGCCGTGGCCGAGAACCAGGAAGGAGGGCCAATTTACTGGTACAGCTATAGCATGAACGGCAATGGTTTGAACGGGGCGAATGTCAACCTGGGATTGACTTCCGTCATGGAAAACAACGGCACTCAATGGTACCCTTTCAAAAACACGGCGGTCCGCCGCCCGGCGTCCATTATCAATTTTGCAGAAGAAGATACCTTGCCCGCAAACCCAGGGGACGCACCGCCGCCGGATCAGGACAGCGCGATGATCGATGACGGCCGTTGGGTGCCGCAAATCGGTCCCGGCGACGGAGGAAACTGGCTGACCACGCGGCACGACGGCAATGCCAACGTCGGGCTTGTTGATGGCCACGTCCAAACAGTCAATTGGAAGTTTGGCACCAATGCCCTGAATACCCAGCCTCTGATGTAACGTGATCGACTTCCCAAGCTGAGTGAACCGAAAAGCAGATGGGTCTTGGGTTTTGGGCATCATCCTCGTTGCAGCCACCGTGCTGGCTTACCAATCGGTCTGGCACGCCGGCTTCATCTGGGACGACGATGTCTATGTCACGGACAACCCATTGTTGACCGCCTCGGACGGCTTGCAGCGCATCTGGTTTTCGTTCGATTCCCCATCGCAATATTTTCCCCTGACTTATACCTCCTTTTATCTCGAACGCGCATTGTGGGGATTTCGGCCCGCCGGGTTCCATTGGGTCAACATCATTCTGCATGCGGCCAACGCGCTTGTGCTCTGGCGCTTACTCGCCCGGTTGCGATTGCCCGGCGCGTGGCTCGCCGCGGCCATCTTCGCGCTGCACCCCGTCCAAGTCGAATCCGTCGCCTGGATAACCGAGCGCAAAAACGTGCTGATGGGCCTGTTCTTTTTATTGACGCTTCGCGCATGGGTTGAATTCATCGATACCAAAAACCCTCGCCGGTGGCGATTTTACGTTGCGGCGTTAATCCTTTACGCGCTGGCGCTCGCCGCCAAAACAACCGCCTGTACACTGCCGGCGGCCCTCATTTTGATTTTGTGGCTGAAACGAATCCCCATCAATTGGCGGCGCCTCGGGCAAATCGTCCCTTTCGCCGCTCTCGCCGCGGGAATGGGATTTCTCACAATCTGGTGGGAGCGTTATCACCAGGGAACACGCGGCGCTATTTTTGCCATTGGTCCGCTCGAACGCCTTCTCATCGCAAGCCGCGCGATTTGGTTTTATCTCGGCAAACTGCTTTGGCCCGCCAATCTGACGTTCAGCTACCCGCGCTGGACGATTTCCGCCTCCAATCCATCGGCCTATCTCTGGTTGCTGCCAACGGCGGCTGTAATCGCGGCCATCTGGATGACACGCCGGACCGTTGGCAATAGCATCGCCCTCGCCGCGTTGTTTTTTGTGGCAACGCTCGGTCCTGTCCTCGGTTTTATTATGCTTTACACGTTTCGTTACACCTTTGTGGCCGATCACTACCAATATCTGGCGTGCATCGGCCCGGCGGCCCTGGCTGGCGCGGGAGTGGCGAAGTCGGCGGAGTTATTCCAAAAGCAACGGCGCTTTATTTTTTACGGCGTCGGCATCCTTTTGCTTGCGCTCGGCCTGCTGACGTGGAGGCAGGGACGCATTTATCACGATGACGAGACGCTCTGGGGCAACACACTCTCCAAAAATCCTGACTCCTGGCTCGCGTGCAACAACCTTGGCAACGACTTGTTGCAACAGGGCGATACGGATCTGGCTCTGGCCCAGTTCACCCATGCCTTGGAACTCGAACCAAATCTCGCGGAAAATCACAACAATCTCGCAAATGCGTTCTCCCAAAAGGGTGACATCGGCCAAGCCATAGACGAATACAAGCAAGCCGAAGCTTTGGACCCGGCGATGGCGGAAGTCCACTTCAACCTCGCCAACGCCTATCGGCAAACCGGGGGTCTTGAGATCGCTATCGCTGAGTACCGCAAAGCGGTCGAACTTAAACCCGATTATGCCGAAGCGCATAGCAACCTTGGATACGCCCTCTTCCAGTTGCGTGACCTTTCCGGGGCCGTCGTGGAATGGCAAAAAGCCGTCGAACTGGAGCCGGATAATCCCGGCGCGCTCAACAATCTGGCCTGGGTCCTGGCAACCGCTCCGCTCGATCAATTGCGGGATGGCGCGAAAGCGCTCGCATTTGCTCAACGAGCAGATCAACTCAGCCCCAGCAACCCAATTATTCTCCGCACACTGGCTGCGGCCTGTGCCGAGACAGGAAAGTTTGCGGAAGCCGTTAAAACCGCGCAATCCGCCCTGTCATTGGCGAATGCGCAAGGCAATACCCACTTGGCAGCCAGTCTTCAGGCCCAAATCGCCCTTCACGAGCAGCACCTCCCTTTTCGCGACTCCAGTCAGACTAAGCAGTGATCAACTCCCCAAACGCCTCCTCAATTGTCGGAAACTGAAACCCAAACCCCGACTTCAGTAACCGGCCCGGTACAACTCGTCTGCTCTTGATCAAAAGTTCCGTTTCCGTCCTTAAAAAGAAAGCCCCCACTTCCAGCATCCATTCCGTCGCTGGCAACCCGAACGGAACTCCGCAAGCCTTCCTCAGAATCCTCATCATCTCCGCGTTGGGAACCGGCCCCGGTGCGGTCACATTCACTGGCCCGACCAATTCATCGTTGCCAAGAATCCACTCCACAACCCGGCAGTAATCCTCGACGTGAATCCACGAGACAAACTGTTTGCCGCTCCCCATCTTCCCTCCCAAGCCAAACCGCGCCAGTCGCCGCAGCACCGGGAAAACGCTATTCCGTCCCCGCCCAAAAACCATCGCCATGCGCATCGCGACTTTGCGCGTCCGCGGAGCCTGCGCCGCATCCAAAGCCGCCTCCCATGCCTTTGCGACCTCCACCGAAAAGGCGTCCTTCGCTTCCGCCACCGAGTCCATCGCACCCGTTTCATCCCATGCCGGCCCAAACGTGTGTTTATAGACAGTCGCCGTGCCCGCGTTTAGCCACACCGGCGGCGGATCAGCGCACCGCCCGATCGCCTCCCCGATCACCCGCGTTGAAAACACCCGCGACTCCAAAATCTCCTTCCGATTTCGCGCGGTGTACCGGCAATTCACGGACTTTCCTGTCAAGTTGATGACTGCCACCGCCCGTTCCAATTCCCGTTGCCAGGAACCAACCTGACAACCATCCCATTGAACTTCCCGAGCGACATCCGTCCGCTCCCTCGGGGAACGCGTCAAGATAACGACCTCCCATTTGTTCTTGAGAAAGTGCTCCGCCAGCGCCTGTCCAAGAAATCCCGACCCGCCGGCTAAAATGATTCGTTTCATGGCATTTCCAGGAAAACAATCGTCGTGTGCGTTGAAGTGGGACGATGAAACCAGCGCAGGTCGCGCCAGCCGAACGACCCTGGCGCTGGCAATCCCTTGCGAATTTGTTCCTCGCTGAACGGAGTGCGCGGAGCCAGATCATCCGGGAGCGGTTCACACGGGGGCTCGGGTTCGGCCAGCCCTTCCGAAAGCATTTGCACTTGTGCTGTGGATGCCAGCGGGACGGTCATCAGCCGTTCCACAAACCAGCCAAGGATGTAATGAAACCAAACCGGCATCGGAAACATCAGCGGATGTTTCCCCACGACGCGCGCGACGCGGCGCACGGCCTCCCGCAACGTCAGGGGTTCCGGCCCAAGAACGGCCACAGTTTTCCGCGAGAGAGCGTTGTCCGCCGCCGCCGCCCTGATGATTCGCGCCACGTCCTCCACCGCGTTTGGCCGGATCGGTTTGTCCCGAAATCCCACAAACGCAAAAAATGGGAACGTGTAAAAACCGTGGCTGAGATGATCCAGCATATGATCGCCCTTCCCGTAAATCACCCCGCATTTGAGCACCGTGTAATTCAGGCCGCTCCCGCGAACAATCTCTTCCGCCGCCCACTTTGATTCGTGATACCCCGAGCCGCAATTCGGCCGCGCGCGCAGAAAACTGATCAGTATGATTTTGCCAACGCCAGCCCGCCGCGCCGCTTCCACTACATGCCGCGTTCCGTCGATGTGAACGCGTTGATACGTTTGATCTCCCACCTCGCGATTGATCCCCGCGCAATGCACAACAACATTCGCGCCCGCAAAAGCGGTGGCGAGAGCTGCCGCGTCATCCAATCCAATCGCCACAAATTTGGAATTAGCCAATTGACGGATGCCAGTGTCCGTCCGGTCGAACCCACGCGCGATCAAGGCGACTTCATGCCCATCGTTGACCAACGCACGCGCCACATTGCGTCCAAGGAAGCCCGTCCCGCCGGTAATCGCAATTTTCATCGTGCCCCTCCTTCCCATGCCGCCAGCGCGTAAACCACAGGCAAATAAATAAACGCAATGTTCGTCGCGTGATAACCAAGCCGCAGCCACAACGAAGTCAAGTATGGCCGCACATCAAACACGAACGTCGCCGCGACGAGCCGCAACGTCCAAAACGCCGCCAGAAAAACGCACATCGCGCGAGCCAGCGGCCCGCCCGCCGCCAAAGCACCCGCCATTCCGACGCTTAATGAGCCAAAACCCACCAGGCACAAACCAATGAATGAATAATAAACCCAATACAGACGCCGAATGAACGGCGGCAACGTTGCCAGGTGCGACCGCAAATTCACCGCGCGCGGCATGACAAGACCCGCCGCGATCAATCCCAGGTGCAGCGCCCCCGCGATTTCCAGGAGCAGAGCCAGCGTATTTGTTTTCATAATGATTCTCCTACAATGCGCCGATGGCCCGCAGCATCGGCAATATGACGTGGCGGACAAAAATCGGATGAAAAAGCCAGAAAGCCGGACCTCCCGTAACAATTGCCGTGAAGGCCCACCCGCGAAATCCCCGTCCCAAACCAAACTTCCGCCCATAAGCGCTTCGCTCCAGCAATAGCCCCGCTCCTTGGATCGCGAAATAAAGCGTTGGCAATCCGAACCCGCCCCAAGCCGGAAGCGAAATAACAATCTCGTGCAACAAACCCGAAACCAGAAAAACGGCAAACACCGCAACGGTAGTTCCAAACCGCCTCGCGATAGGCGCAAAAACATGTGGCGCCATCAAATCATTGAAAGCTTTGTTCCACTTTCCGCCCCAAAACCCAGCTAGCGAAGTCGCCCCAATCGGATTCGCCATCAACGGCGGAGCATTAACCCCCGCCGCCCGCCAAACATTCGAAAACAGGTGGAAAATCCCGAAGTGCAGAACAAACACAATCCCCACCATTCCCACCCACCCGGTCAAAAGCGGATAGCGCGAAGGAACCAACCGAACCCCGCCCCAAACAATCGCCGCCCCGAACGCCATGTTCGCCACCGCCATAAACCATTCCGCAAAACTCGGACGGGCAGGGCGGGTGTCCGAGACAAACCCGCGAAAATCCAACCCCGGCCAAAGCAGGAGATAAGCCCCAACGCGTCCCCTCGGCAATCCGCTCCGAAGCCCGGCGTCCGCGACAGTGAGCCATTTAGCCCCCACAAAAATCGACGCCGCGAGGAGCCACATAATCTCCCAACCTGGCATTCTTAGTAGTTCTGTAATTTCTGTATTCACCGAATTATATGTATAAAAAAAGCCACAAGTCTTTATCCAGCCCACTAATCGCCCTCTTTCTCGATTCCCGGTTATCAACTCGTCTCATCCGATTCATGTTTCCTTTACTTCTGTTAATACAGAAATCGCATAATTCCATTCTTTTGTCAACGTTGAATTTTCCCTGAAAATCGGCACTATTGGCCCGCACGGAATTGCCAAAGACGCCGAAAGTCATTCTGTTTGTATCAGTCCTCCTGATATATATCCCCTGCCGCGTGAAGAAATTGAAAATCTTTATTATTTTTTTACCTTGTCCAATGAACATGTTTCCATCACATCCAAAACAAGTTTGCCCCTTTTACTGACGAACGTACACATCCACATGAGATCGGGAGGTTCCACCATTGAGTTGCTTTCAGAGTTATATGAAACATAGTATCGAGTCAATTGCACAGCCCGTTCCACTGTCGACCAGGAATCCGGCAGGGTCCAGGATCACCCATCAATATAACTTATGTTTTGTTCAAACGTACCGTCCGCTTTCAAATACAACATTTCTTTCACTCCGCCACAATTCTTCATATACGTTCCAACAACATCCTCGCGCTTTACACGGCAGCCGATTGCGGCAACCGCTAGTGTAGTGTCCCATAAATAGCTAGCCATTCGTTGCGCCCAATTTGGCCTGTGGCGAGGCGCGACGAAGGAGCATCCCCGCGTGGGGCTGTGACTGAGAAGCAACGAAGCCACAGGCCAAATTGGACGCAACCCGAAGGGCGGCAGGTCTTTTTGACGCAGGCTTCGTTGCTCGTTCCTCACAGATCCATTCGGATATGCTCGTCGCTCGCGCCTCGCCTGCG
>DATAUD010000057.1:0-29554 GCA_036268455.1 Verrucomicrobiia bacterium | reverse complement strand
GGACACAAATTCATTGGTGCAGCAGGAGTAAGCCTTTGGCGGGTCAAATGTCCACTGGGTGCCGCATTGCACCGTTTTGTTGCTGGAGCAATCGACAATCAAGCAAGGCGGATTGTTGGTGCAACAGCCCAAAACGGTGACTGTTTGGCTGCAGTTGGTCGTGTCGCCGCAGGCATCGGCGATGGACCAAGTCTCGGTGATTTCAACGTGCGGGCAAGCGCCATTAGTGATGAAGCCGGCGGATGTGATGAGAACGTTGGTCGGCACCGCGGCACTCGAGAAAAACTCGTTGGTGCAGCAGGAATAAACCGTTGGCGGGTCAAACCTCCAGGGGGCGCCGCATTGGACGGCTTTGTCGGCAGAGCAAATGACTTGCAGACAGGGTTTGCTGGTGCAGCAGCCGACGACGGTCACGGTCTGGCTGCAATTGGTGGCATTGCCGCAGGCGTCCTGAATGACCCAGTTTTCGGTGATTTCGAGCAGAGGACATGCGCCATTTGTGACGAAACCGGCGGGGATGACCATGACGTTGGTTGGAAGTCCAGCCGGTGAAATAAATTGATTGGTGCAGCAGGTGCGGACGATGGGCTGGTCAAAGGTCCAGGCGGCGCCGCATTGGACGCGTTTGTCGGGCGGGCATTCGACTTCCAAACAGTAGGCGCAACAGCCGAAAACGGTCACCGTCTGCTTGCAGACCGCCTTGTTGCCGCAGGCGTCGGCGATGGACCAATACTCGGTGATTTCAAGTTGCGGGCAGGCGCCGTTGGTGGAGAAGCCCAGAGGCGTGATGAGCACGTTTGTGGCAACGCCGCCGGCGGCGAACGGGTTGGTGCAACAGGAGGTGGCCGTCGGTTGATCGAAAGACCACGGCGTCCCGCATTGCACAGCCTTGTCCGCCGGGCAATCCACAACGAGACAGTTTGTAGCGCCGCTACCGCTCTGGGCGTGCAAAGCCCGGGGGGCCAAAGTAAAGGCAAGAAGCAACCAGCGTAACCAGAATGGATAAGAGAAATGGTTTTTCATAAACTTTCAGGTTTTACAGTTCCAGCTAGTTTGGGCGAAAAACTACGTGGCGGTGACAAACACGCCGCCACGAAAATGGTTATCGTTACTCCTTATCATAATTTGAATGGCTAATGCAAGATTTATTTTAGCGAAGGCGTTTTCGCGATTTTGCTCCTTTTTTCTATTTGCACCTGGAACCTTGCTCCTTCATATTGGGCTTGTTGTAAGGTTTTACACGTCCTCCGCACGTTTTGAGCTATGAAAGCAAAAAACTCTGAATCAGCGCGAAAATCCGCGCGTAAAAGTGTCTCCGCCGCCTCCCCCGCTTCCGCCCCGGCTTCCAAAGCAAGCAAGGCTCCGCCGGTCCGCGCGGCCGCCGCAAAGGAAAAAAAGAGCGCGCGCGCGACAAAATTGAAAATTCCGCCCATTCTCCTGGAAGGAGACGCGTCGCCGGCGCCCGCCGCCAGCGGACCGGGCAAGCGTTACGCGCTGGGACCGACGCCGCCTGTTCAGCCCGCGCCCGCGCCCGCCGCGGAATTGCCCGACGCCTATGGGACGCAGCAACTCTTTTTAACCGCGCGCGACCCGCACTGGCTTTTTGCGTATTGGGACCTGACCCACGAACAGCTAAAGAAATACAACGGCCTTTCCGCTGACCGCCATTTGGTCCTTCGCGTTTATCGCGATGCGATTGCGGGCGAACCGCTGGGGCAAATACATGTCCACCCGGAATCCCGCGATTGGTTCGTTCCGGTGCCCGCCGCCGGTGCGAAATATCTGGCCGATCTCGGTTATCACAATGCAAAACGGCAGTGGGTCAGCATCGCTCATTCCGCCGCGACTTTGACACCGCCGGATGATCTGTCTGACGATATGTCTGTGCGGTTTGCCACCATTCCGCCAGAAGTTCCTTTTGCCCAATTGCTTGCGATGGTGAAGACCGCTCTTCGCGAGCACGTCCCGCTTGTCGAAGCCATCCAGCAGATGCGCACAGAAGGCTTCAGGAATCTTCCTGCGCCTGAGCAGGTTAAGTCCACATGGACGCCCGCCCAGGACAGGGCGCTGGCGGAGATCGTTTCGATGGATCAAGTCCGGCGCGTTTGGATTGGCTCGTTGGAAATTACGGAATTGATCCGACGCCAGCTTCAGCAACAAATTTCGTCAATGGTTTCGTCCCAATTCAGTCTGCCCTCCTCGATTGGGCTTTCGAGTGTTTCCAGCGCGTTTGGCGGAGGCGAACGCCGGCGCGGATTCTGGTTTAACGTCAATGCAGAACTGATTATTTACGGCGCGACCGAACCGGATGCGAAAGTGACCATAGGCGACCGGCGGATCAAGTTGCGTCCGGACGGAACATTCAGTTTTCGTTTCGCGTTGCCGGACGGGGAATATCCGTTGCCCGCGGCGGCGGAATCGGCTGATGGGGAAGAGACTCGGGAAGCGCGGTTGAAATTCAGCCGGAGCACGCGTTATCAGGGGGACGTTGGCGCGCATTCGCAAGACAAGAGCCTGAAACCGCCGTTGGTCAGCGCAGTGGCATAAAGGCAGACGAGCCGGGGTGGCCCGGCCTCGCGTTCTCCGCCCGATGAGTCCTTATGCCAAAGCCGCGCTCTCCGTCTTGCGTTTAATTGCTTTTGGCTGCATCATCCTAAGCCTGGCACTGTATTCAAGCGATTATTTTTTGTTCCTGGCGCATCGCTCCCTATCTGGGACGGGGCGACTGGCGCTTAAGGGTGTCCCCTTTCTTGCCGGAGTGATCATTTACTGGAAGGCGCGGCCGTGGGCGTTGCGTTTGACGAGGGACTTGGAGTAATTTCATGCAAGGACATTTCGCCCTGATGTTGCACGCGCACCTGCCGTTCGTCCGGCATCCCGAACACGAGAGATTTTTGGAGGAAAGCTGGCTTTTCGAGGCGATCACTGAAACTTACGTTCCCCTTGTCCAAATCCTCGAAGGCTGGCAGCGCGACGGGATGCAAAGCCGCCTGACGATGTCGATCTCCCCGCCGCTCTGCTCGATGCTGATGGATCCGATGTTGCAGGACCGTTACACGCGGCATTTGGACGGGCTGATCCAACTTGCGGAAAACGAAATTCACCGCACGCATTGGGATGTCCAATACCGAAACCTGGCTTGGATGTATCACCAGCGTTTCACGAGCATTCGGGAGACGTATTTTGATTACGGGCGCAATCTCGTCGGCGCTTTCCGCAGGTTCCAGGATGACGGGTTGCTCGAAATTGCGACGTGCGCGGCCACACACGCCTTGCTGCCTTTGCTGGCGGACGATCCACCATCACTGCGCGCGCAAATATTTGTGGCCCGCGACGCCCATCGGGCATGGTTTGGACGAGATCCGCGCGGCATCTGGCTGCCGGAATGCGCGTTTGTCGAAGGGATCGAACGCGTGCTCCAGGAAGCGAATATTCGGTGGTTTGTCACGGAGGCGCATGGACTGTTTCACGCGAAGCCGCGTCCGCGTTACGGGGTTTTCGCGCCGATTTTCACGCCCAACGGTGTGGCGGCGTTTGGGAGGGACTTTGAGTCCGCCCGCCAGGTTTGGAGCAAACAGCAAGGCTACCCCGGCGACGGCCGTTATCGGGATTTTTACCGGGACATCGGGTTCGATTTGGATTTCGATTACGTTAAACCTTATTTGCCGGCCACCGACGTGCGCGGTTTCACTGGTATCAAGTATCATCGGATCACGGGCGAGGCGCAGGAGAAACAGATTTATGACCGCGAGGCCGCCTTGCGACTGGCCGATGAGCACGCCGGGCATTTTCTCCACTCGCGCGTCGATCAAATCAGCAAGCTGGGGGCGATATTGGATCGCCCGCCGCTGGTGCTTTCGCCGTATGACGCGGAGCTTTTCGGGCATTGGTGGTATGAGGGGCCGGAATTTTTGAATTACTTCATGCGCAAGGCCTACTACGACCAGAAGGCTTTCACGCTGATCACGCCGACGGAATATTTGCGCCGCTATCCAACGCAACAAGTCGCCATGCCGGCGGCGTCAAGCTGGGGTGAAGAGGGTTACTGGCGAGTCTGGCTAAACGACACAAATCAATGGATTTATCCACACCTCCGCATAGCCCAAACACGGATGACCGAATTGGCCGAGCGATTTTCCGGCGTCAAAAGCATCCAGGAACGCGCGCTCAAACAAGCCGCCCGCGAGTTGCTGCTCGCGCAATCGAGCGACTGGCCGTTTATCCTTCGCACCGGAACAAGTCCTGATTACGCGGCCACGCGGGTCAAGGAGCATCTGCAGCGATTCCTCTCCTTGCACAAGCAATTGACCACCAAAAAAATCGACGAGGCGTCTCTGGCCCGAATCGAGCAGGCGGACAATATTTTCCCGGACATCAATTACAGGTATTGGTCGCGGGAGAAAAGCGGTTGACTCATGGCTGGGAGATTTTGAGGCCGGATAGATTCTCCAACTGGGCGAGCCAGGGCGGCATTTCTCCATGGGCGATCAGCACTCGTTTGCAGTAGGTTTTGCCATCGGAGAATGTGGCGAGGAATTCGAGCGCAGGCGAGTCGAAGCGGGCGGACAATGCGGTGATGTTGGGCTTTTCTTTTGCCAGCCATTGCTCGAAGGCCGCTTTGTCAACGGCGGTTTCTTTCAGGAATTGGTCTTTGTCCAATGGAACTTCCTGACAACGGCGGATCACAAAGTCCGGCGTCAAAAACGAGAGAAAATTTCCTGCTTTGGGGCCGTTTTCACGATCGAGAAGGACGCGATATAAAGCTTTGAAGGCGCTGGGCTGGTCAATCGGCGTCAAACGCGCGGCGGTGAACACACAGACCTGCAAGGCTTCGCCTTCCCACTTTGTCTCTGGAAGCAGTTTGGCCAATATGTGGAGAAAACCGCGTTGCGTGGCTGTAAGTGTTTCGGCTCGCAATGGCAGGCTTTCCTGCAAACGGGTTTTTTCCTCTTCGGTGGCGTAGCGCTCGACCCAGTAGTGGGCGGCTCGAATCCGCAGTTCGAGATGCTTGCGCTCCAGGTCGGTGAAGGGCGAGCCTTTGCGCTTTTCCAACTCGCGAACGACGTCGAGATGGGGCATTTGCGTGAGGGCGGTGACGATTTGGAAATCGGCGGTCCAATAGTCAGTCTCGGGACTTACTTCGGAAAGTTCGTAGATGCGCTTTTCGCCGGGCTGCGGGTTCTCGTCATGGAAATATTTGTGCTTGGCGCGGTCGAATTCGTTGAAAAGTTTTATGATATAGACTTCAGATGGCTCGAAGTTGACGGGCTGCCGCGGAGGCGGACGAATGAGCAGGAACCGCAGAAGTTGCGGCGGAAGAAAATCGGCCATGTCGCGGGACGTCACGCCGACGCCTTTGCTGGAACTCATTTTTGCGCCGCCGACGAGAAAGAAATCGTAGGGACAGTTGAGGGGCGGTTGCTGGCCAAAAATTTCGCGCAGGCAGGCCATCGCAACATCCCGCGAACCCCCTTTGGTGCTGTGGTCCTGGCCGGCGCCCTCGATTGTGACCGGGAAGGTCCGCCACTTGGCGCACCATTCGAGCTTCCACGGGAGTTTGCCTTTGCCATCGAACGGCGAGACTTTTCCGCGGTGGCCGCAGCCTTTGGCCCACTTCACCAAATCGGGCTTGCACTCATAGGTGACTTCCTTGCCGTCGTATGCGGTCACGATGGTTGTTCCGATCCGTCCGCAGTTTTCGCAGATGGTTTGAAATGGATGCCAGTCATCGGCGCGCTCCGAACCGCTGACTTTTTTGTAGATGCGGCGCACGACATCGGCCTTGCGAAGAATGGCGTCGATGGCGTCGTTGAATTTGCCGGAACGGTAGATGTCGCGCATCCGGTAGAATTCGGGACGGATGCCGAGTTCGCCGAAGACGCTGAAAAATTCCCAGATATAATGCTCGGCCATGTCCGGCGATTTCGAGCCGGGCGGGGGCGGTGTGTTGCAAAGTGGAGCGCCGAGGTATTTCTCGAAGTGCTCACCCTGGCCGTAGGGAATTTCATCGACAGGATCGTAATCGTCCACGCCAAAGAGGTATTTCACGGGGACGCCTTTGGCCTTGAGGGTTCGATAGATTGCGTCGTGAATCAGCGGTCCGCGAAGAGCGCCGACATGGGCGCGCCCAGACGGTGTCTTCGAATCGTTTATCGTCTGAGGTCCTTCAATCTTCTCAACTAATTGGTCACACCAAAACATTCGTCTTACAATGATGCTCGACCAGCGGAAATGGTCAAGCGGAGTCGCCGTCACACAAACGTGACTTTGGTTTTACGGTGAACTATGTTAGAGCCGTTCGCGACTCTATGAGTTATCGCATCGAGAAAGGCGAGCGTCTCGCCATCGCTTTCGGTCGCATTGCCTCGGAAGAGATCGACCTCGCAATGTCGGAACTGGACCGGAAGAGTCGCGGGGACGGAATCCATAATTCGCGCAAGGCGCTCAAACGGCTGCGCGCTTTGTTGAGTTCGCTGAAGGTGGCTTTTCCGACGAAGTTCCGGGAGGAGAACCAGCACATCGCGAGGGCGGGACGGAAGATTTCACCGTTGAGGGACATCCATGTGCAATTGCGGGCGCTTGATGCGCTCGGTTCGCGCGGCAGCGCCGGGGAGCGGACGCGGCGGGTTTTGCTGGAGCGTCAATCTCAATTCCGGCGGAGGACGCCCGCATTGCGCAGGACGGTGAAAAAGATGCTGCGAGACTCGAGCCAAAACATCGCGACATGGCCGTTGGAAAAGGCGACGCCGCACGACCTGGCGGAGAGTTTGAAGCGGATCTATAAACAGGGGCGGGTCGCGTTCAGGGCGGCGCGCAAGAGCGGTTCGCCTGAATGCCTCCACGAATGGCGGAAGAAGGGGAAGTTGCTGGGCTACGGTTTTGAACTGATCGAAAAGGTTGGGCCGCCAAAGAGTTCCAAAATGATCAAATGGGTTGAGGCGATGACGGACGCTTTAGGGGATGATCACGACTTATTTATGGTTGCGACGGCGCTGGAGAGCGATCAGGCCGCCCGCGAGGCGCCGGATTACCGGGCGCTGGCGAAAAGAATCCGCGAGCGGCGCCGAAAGCTGCAAAAAAAAGCGTTCAAGATAGGCCGGGGGATTTATGCGGAAAAGCCCGGGCGGTTCAAAAAAGATTTGGACCGGTGGCTGGGGGAGTTGGAAAAAACGGGGTGAAAATTGACTTTGACGGCGGACATGTTTTTGGTAAGTACCCCGCATGTTGTCAAAGTCATTTTTCCGCATTTTGCTTTCGGGTTGTATTGCCGCGGCGGTTTGCGCCTTCGCGGACGACAAAGATAAACCAGCGCCAATCGATCCCAAACTGCTTCCGCCCGTTTCCGCGAAGCAGGGAGTGACGTACGCGGCGGATATCCAGCCGATTTTCGAAAAAGCGTGCTACCCCTGCCACAGCGCCAAAAATCCGAAGCCGAAAGGGAAATTGCGCCTGGACAGCCTTGACGCGGTGATGAAGGGCGGCGAAGACGGCCCGGCAGTGGTGGCTGGCGACAGCGTGAAAAGCCCGCTGGTGGCGAATGTCGCGCATGTGGGGGATCCGGATGATTATATGCCACCGCCCAAAAACAAGGCGCACATTCCTCCCCTGACAGCCGAGCAAGTTGGACTTATCCGCGCGTGGATCGACCAAGGCGCGAAGTAATTCAGGTTAGCGCCGCCGCAGGATCAGGCGGTGATCGACCCTTTTGGTTTGATGATACTCCAACGGCGGAAGCGCCGTAATTGTCGGTGATTCGGTTTCGTTGAGAATTTCCTTCGCATGCCGCTGCAATTCGCGCCAGCGGGGCCAATCGACATCGGGCGCGTGTGAGATTTGGCGAAGCGTGCTGCGCCATTCGATGATGACGCGGTCGATGTCGCCGAGGCCGAGCAAATCCGTTACCCAGGCATGTTTGCTCAAGGGGTCTTTGTGAACGGAGGCGACGACTTGCTCCGCGCCAGCGCCGTATTTGGGCGGCACGCCGGTTTCGAGATAGCCGGGGATGGATTGAAGGCCGTAAATTTTTTGACAGACGGACGCCAGGCGGCCAGCCCAACGATGGTCGTCACCGCAAAAACGAAAGCCGCCGTCGAGATCGGCGAGATCGTAAATCAATTCTTCTAGTGGATAAGCCTCCTCTTCCAATGCCGCCGCAATCGCAAGCCCATCGCCCTGTGAAAAAAAACTGGCGATCTTTCCACGGCGGGTGGGGACGCCTGCGGCATTGATCAAACCCAATCTGCGCCAGAGAAGGGCGACGCCCGTGGCGGTAGGAAGTGCTTCGCACACAGGGACTAGCGGACAAATGGAACAATCGGGCGGCAAGACCAGCCGTTCGATCGGCCGCCAAAGGGCGACTCCGTGTGGATCGACTGGAACGCGGAGGAGCGATTCCGCAAGGCTCAAGTGCGCAACGATGCGGCGATCTTCCTGGACGAGTCGGACGAGCGAGGTCTTTTGGCTGGCCAATTTTTGTTCGAGCAGGGGAACAACTTTTTGCTCCCAAACGGCGCGGGGAATCTGGCGACCGTTCCAATTTATCAGGCGACGAACCCATTTGGTGAGGAAAACGCGATCGTCGTTGAGAAGGTCGGCAACGGTGGCGGCGCGGCCGAAAATTTTTCCGCGCTCATCGTCTTGCAACACACAAAGATGTCCGCCGCCGATTTTTTCCAGCGCGGCGGGGTCAGAAAGGGCGGAGTGCAGTTTCAACGTTTCGGCGCTCTCCATCACTTGGACTTCGTGGGCCGGACGATCCACAGGGACGGGATAATCGGTCCATTCGCCTTTGCTGTTGAGCATTTGGCGGACGCGGTAGCGAACATGGCGGGCGCGTTCGGCGTCGGTGTGGAGATTGCACGGAACATCGGGATGAAGGATCGATTCCTCGACGCCGAGGGCAATCGGTTTTGTGGTGAAAAGGCGGCCCTGGATGTGCACGGCCTGACGAAAGGGGTCGCGGCCCTGCTCGGCGGCAGCATCCATCAAACCGAGCAACGCGTTCCAATCGACCAATCCCCCGCGGGACAAATGACCGGAACGGGCGTCGAGCAAACGAAGCTGATTGGCGGTGATGAGAATGAAACCGGTTTCATCAAGTCCGCGACGTCCGGCGCGACCGAACATTTGGAGGATTTCGTCCGAGCGGAGCAAGTGTTCCTGGTTGTCGCGGCGATAGGATTCGCCGGCGAGAGCGACGCTACGGAGGGAAAAATTAATTCCGGCGGCGAGGCCCATCGTGGCGACGACGACGCGCAACTGGCCGGCTTTGGCGAGCGGTTCGACGATGCCGGCCCGCGCCGCATAGCTCAAACCGCTGTGATGACAGGCGATACGGCTTTTGAGCATTTTGGACAATGCCTCGCCGGCGAGGGCTTTTTGGTCGGCGCTCAGGCTGAGTGGATTTGGCGTCGGCAACATTCGGGACAATTCGGCGGCCATCGATTCGGCGGCCTGGCGGCGCGGCGCGAAAATCAAGATTGGGCCCAAATCTTCGGCGAGCGCCTTGGCGACAAGCCGCGGCCAATAACCGCGAATCTCCGAGGGCACGTGGTAATTGAGATTGTTGGCGTGGACTTCTTCCAATGGGACGGGGCGCAATTCGTGTCGAATGAGCACGGCGTTGCGTCCCAGCCGTTGCAGCCATTGCACGACGCTTTGGGGATTGGCCACGCTGCCACTGAGAAGCAGCAGTTGCGTGTGGGGCGGGGCGAGCGCGAGGGCCAGTTCGTAATTGAGGCCGCGATCGGGGTCGCCGATCATTTGGTATTCATCCACTACGAGCAAGGCGGGGCCTTCGCCTTTGACGAGCCGGCTCTTTTGCGTTTCGAGCGTTGCCACGATCACAGGGGCGGAAAGATTCTCGGACAAATCGCCCGTGGCGATGCCGACATTCCAGCCGCGCGCGCGCCATTCGGCCAGCTTGTCATTGGCCAGCGCGCGGGTGGGCACGGTATAAATGGCCTGGCCGCGATTGCGCCCCTGGTTGGACCAAAGCTCGAAGATCAAAGTTTTCCCAGCGCCGGTTGGGGCCTGGACAACGACGTCGCGCCCTTGGCGCAAGGCGGTGACAGCTTCCTGCTGCCAAAGATCGGGAATGGTGACGCGATGGAGGCTGGGATGGTTTTCCAACTGTTCAGCGAGCGACGTCACGGAAACAAGATAAACGAAATCGCGCGGGAACCAAGCGGTTCCAAAATTGCGATTTCGATTTATCTGCGAAAACCACCCGCCAAAAAGACGATAAGACAAATCAACAAAACAAGGCCGATCCCACTTCCGCCGTAAACCGGGCCGCCCCAATAAAACCCGCCGCCGCCGAGTAAAAGGAGAAGAATGATCAGAATAAGAATCAGGTTCATGGCGAAATCTACGCGACTGTGAAGAACGCGAGTATGGGGTGGGATGCCCGGTGTCGAGTTTAAGGGTTACACCTACTGTGGAATGACTCCACATGGCGCATACTGAAGGAACGAATATAGAAAATTATTCCAAATTATTATGTCCAACAAAAAAATCTCCCTGTTAATCGTTGATGACCACACTGTTGTCCGGCAAGGCTTGCGCGCCTTATTGAGCCAGGAGGAAGACATGGAAGTGATCGGCGAAGCGGCGAACGGCCGCCAGGCGGTGCAGATGGTCGCGGCGAGCACACCGGATGTTGTCATTATGGACGTGATGATGCCGCTCATGAATGGATTGGAGGGAACGCGGCAGATTATAAAAAATTTCCCGTCCGCCAAGGTGCTGGTGCTCACTTCGTACAGCGATGATGATTACGTGCAACAATTGACGGAAAGTGGCGCGTCCGGTTATTTGATCAAGCAAACTGCGGGGGACGATTTGGTGCAGGCAATTCGGGAAGTGCAAAAGGGAAATGTTTTTTTCAGTCCGGCCGTCGCAAAACGTTTTCGGGACCAGCTTCATCAAGCGTTTGCGGAGGGCCAGCCAGTGAAGCGAGAAGCCGAGCTAACGTCACGCGAGGCGGAGGTATTGCAACTCATCGCCGAAGGATTGGCGAACAAGCAAATCGCCGGGGAACTGGGGATTAGCATCAAGACGGTGGAAAAGCACCGGCAACAAGTCATGAACAAGCTGCGCATTCATGACGTCGCGGGTTTGACCAGATACGCGATTGCCAAGGGAGTGGTGAATCGGGATATGGCGACGAAGCTTGACGGTTCGGCTCCAGTTCGCGCGACCGGCAAAGAACAAGCGACCAAAGCGCGCCCGCGCCCGGCGAATTGACCTTCGCGTCAATGCAACAACTCCTCACCCGCCGCTGCGATAAAATCTTCCACAAGGGACACTGATCCCTTATTCCAAATTGCGCCGACAATGATCGGATCCGCCGGCGGTTTTAGGGGAATCATTTTCAATCGCGGTCCGGCCAGGCAATCCAATGAATCGGCGGCCAATGCGACACCGCGTCCCGACTCGACGGCGGCGATGATGCTGGCGATGCCGTCGTGCTCCTCGGCGAGACGAGGAGCGCGGCCAATGGGCGCAAAAGTTCTTTCGAGACGTTCGTGGTAGTCGGGATAATCGGCGCGGCTGTAGCCGATGAGAGGCTGGTCCGCGACTTGCGCCAGCGTGACGGATTTTAGACTGGCGAACGGATGTTTCGGAGCGACGGCGACGCACATTGAAAAGCGCGCCAGCGGTTTGAAAATCAACGTGGGCGGCAATTTTTTTTGCGGCTGAACCGTGAGCGCAATCTGCAATTTTCCCTGGCGCAAGCCGGCCAATATTTCCTGGGTGGACAGATCGTGTAAAATCACGCGCGCCTTTGGATGTTTTTCCTGAAATCGCCGAAGGGCGGGCGGCAAAATTCTGACCGCCAGTGACGGCGCATAGCCGACGCGCAATTCGACATCCTTTTTGCCCGCAACGGCGCGGGCCTTTTTCACAGCGTCGTCCGCGCGCCGCAAGATAGCGCGCGCTTCCGCCAGGAATGTTTTTCCGGCGTCGGTCAACTTGATTGATTTGGCGCTCCGCCGGAATAATTGAAAACCGACTTCGTCTTCCAGGTCCCGAATTTGCCGGCTTACCCCTGGCTGCGACACGCGCAATTTCAGGGCGGCCCGTGAGACATTTTCCTCCTCGGCGGCGGCGATGAAATAACGAAGGTGGCGGAGTTCCATTGCGCGAACGAGTATAACCTATAGTTATAACGAGTCAAGAAAGATGATATTTCCGGAAATCCGAGCGGCCCCTTATGGTGAGTCATGATGAAAATTCGAAAAGCAAATGAAAGGGGCCACGCCGAACACGGCTGGCTGGATACGTATCACACGTTCAGCTTCGCGGATTATTACGACCCGCAATGGATGGGGTTTCGCAGCCTGCGGGTGATCAACGACGATTTGGTGATGCCGGGCCAGGGCTTCGGCGCGCATCCGCACCGCGACATGGAAATAGTGACTTACATCCTGAGCGGGCAGCTTCAGCACAAGGATTCGATGGGTAACGGCCGGGTCATTCGCGCTGGCGAACTCCAATACATGTCCGCGGGCAGCGGCGTGCAGCACAGCGAGTTCAATCCCTCCGCGAAGGAAGAGGTGCGCCTGCTGCAAATCTGGATCATGCCCGACGTCAAAGGCGCCAAGCCGCGTTACGCGGAAAAATCGCTGGCCAGCGAGGCCGCTGGAAAATGGCATTTGATGACGAGCAAGAGCGGTCGTGATAGTTCCATCCCGATTCGCCAGGACGCGGATCTTTGGCTGGCGAAGCTTGAGCCGGGCCAACGCGTCGCGCACGCGTTTGCTAAGAATCGGCATGGCTGGCTTCACGTCGCGGAAGGCGAGGTTGTTTTGAACGGCCAAAGGCTTGTCAGCGGCGACGCCGTGGCGGTCAGTGACGAATCAACGCTCGAATTGTCGGCGGAGAAGCCGTCTCAAGCGTTGCTGTTCGATCTGGATTGAATCTGATTGTGATTTTCGCTCGGCGAACTACCATAGGCCTGCTAAACCGAAGCGCGCAGGCCTATGAGTTCGTTTCTGAATCCTAAACGCACCGTTGCGGAGTTGAAGGAGCTTCGCAGCCTTACCGGCGACGAAAACGGCGCGCAACGGGTGGCTTTCACCCCCACCTGGCTCGCCGCGCGGGCGTGGCTTCGCAAGCGGCTTGAGGAATTGCCCGTCGAAATCCACAATGATGCGGCGGGAAATACCTGGACTACACTTGCCGGCGCCTCGGAGCGCGCGCTGCTTATCGGGGGGCATATGGATTCAGTGCCGAATGGAGGTTGGCTGGATGGGTGTCTGAATGTCTTGGCCGGGGTCGAGATTCTCCGGCGGATTCACGCGCAGTTTCCGGACAAGCCACCGGTGACGGTTCGTCTCGTTGATTGGGCCGATGAGGAGGGAGCGCGGTTTGGAAAAAGTCTTTTCGGGTCGTCGGCTTGCTCCGGGAATCTGAATCTGGAGGAAGCGCGAGGTCTTAAGGACAAGGATGGCGCGATGCTGCCGGACGCGCTCAAAGCAATTGGCGTGGAATTGGATCACGCGAATGAGTCCGGGAAGGAACTGGAAAACGCGGAGGCTTACCTGGAGTTGCACATCGAGCAGGGGCCGGTTTTGCTGGACCTCGATCTGCCACTCGGCGCGGTGCTTGGCACGTTCGGGGTCGAGCGCCATGCGATTACTTTTCACGGGCAGGCGGCGCATTCGGGCAGCACGCCGATGAACCGCCGGAAGGATGCTTTCCTGGCGGCGGCGAAAATGAGTCCGGAAATTTATCAGATCGCGCGGCGTCACGGCGGGGTTTGCACAATCGGTTCGTGCACGACCAAGCCGGGGATTGTCACGAGCGTGGTGGAGGAATGCCGGATCACGCTGGATCTGCGGCATTTGGATGCTTCGGCGCTGGCGGCGATGTTCGCGGACGCGCGTTCGGCTGCGGAACGGTTTGCGGTCGAAGGCGGCGTTCTCGTTTCCTGGGAACGGCTTTGGAATATCCAGCCTGTGCTGTTCAATCCGCATCTGATTGAATTTTGCGATCAGGCGATTGCGGAGACTTGCGGCAAAAGCCATCGGCTGCCATCGGGCCCATTGCACGACGCCGCGGAAGTGGCGCGCACGGGGGTGCCGACGGTGATGATGTTTGTGCAAAGCCTGCACGGGATCAGCCATAATAAGATCGAGGACACGCGCGAAGAGCATCTTGAATTGTGCGTGCGCGCATTTGACAAGCTCGCGGACAAGGCCATGCAATGGATACGGGAATAATTGAGGCTTGCTCGGTTGTGCTCGTTGAATTTGCTCATGCCGGTTAAGTTGAAAGAGACGTCCCTCCATGTGAAAACCGCAACGTCCAAAGACTAGCGAAGGAGGGCAATTAATCGTTTTCCTTTACGCCCCGCGAATTTGGCCTAAACTCGCGGGATGGTGCCGATAGAATCCCATACCCTCTTCCATGAGCTTTCGGGCGCGGAGTTGGAGCATTTAAAAAAATCGACACGCGAACTCTCTTTTGCGCCCAACCAACCCATTTTTAATCAGGGGGATGCGGGCGATGGGATTTATTTTGTGAAGGATGGGCTTGTTCAGATTTCTGTGATGGTCGGCACCGGAGACACGAAGGTTTTGTCGAGAATTCCGCCCGGGGAATTATTCGGGGAAATGGCGATGCTGGACAACGGCGCGCGTTCCGCCAACGCCATCGCCGAGCAATCGACGACGGTTTATTTTATCGGGCGGACGGAGCTGATGGAGATTTTGGCGCGTTCACCCCGCCTGGCGTCCGCGCTGATCAAGGAAGTCATCCGGCGCATGCGCGTGTTCAACGACCAGTATATCCGAGAGGTTTTCGAGGCGGAACGGCTGGCGCTGGTCGGGCGGTTTGCCAGTTCCATTGTTCATGATTTGAAAAATCCGCTGAACATTATCGGCATTTCGTCGGACATGCTGTGCATGTCCACCGCGACCGCCGAGTCGCGGCAAACGGCCAAGGTTCGCATCCGCAAACAGGTGGACCGCATCAGCAACATGGTCAATGAACTGCTCGAGTTTGCGCAAGGCGCGCACAACAGGTTCGTGCTCGCACCGATGGATTACAGGACGTTTGCGGAACAATTGGTTGAGGAAATCCGGCCCGAGGTCGCGTTGAAATCGGTGAAGATCGAATACATGAACAGGCCTCCCGCGATCCAGGTGCGAATCAATCCGCAGCGCCTCTCGCGCGTTTTTCACAATTTGATCGGCAACGCGGCGGATGCGATGCCGGGCGGCGGGACTGTGCGGGTCCAATTCGCGGAAAACGACAAGGAAATCGTCACGGAGATGCAGGACTCCGGCAAAGGCATCGCGCCGCAGGTTTTGGACAAACTTTTCCAGGCATTCGCGACGTACGGCAAGGCGAACGGAACAGGGTTGGGGCTTTCCATCTGCAAGAAAATCGTGCACGACCACAAGGGAAGAATCTATGCCCGGAACATTCCGCAAGGCGGCGCGCTTTTTGGTTTTACGCTTCCTGTCGCGCCAAATGGGGAAACGAAACCGGAATAGGCCACCGGCGCGCGGAAGATGAACCGCATTCGATTGTTATCGGAACAGGTCGCGAATCAAATCGCCGCCGGTGAAGTCGTGGAACGGCCGGCAAGCGTTGTCAAAGAGTTGGTGGAAAATTCGCTGGACGCGCAGGCGACGCGGCTGACCGTCGAAATCCAGGCGGGAGGGCGCAGCCTGATCCGCGTGACGGACGACGGGCTTGGAATGAGCCGCGACGACGCGCTTCTTTGCCTTGAACGGCACGCCACGAGCAAAATTGCGCGCGCGGAAGATTTGAGTTCGGTGGCGACGATGGGATTTCGCGGGGAAGCTTTGCCGAGCATCGCCAGCGTCTCGCGTTTTACCCTCACCACTCGGGAACGAGGAAGCGAATCGCCGGAAGGAACGCAGATCATCGTCAACGGCGGCAAGATAGCGTCGGTCAAGGCCCACGGAAGCGCGCCAGGCACAAGCGTGGAAGCGCGCCAGCTCTTTTTCAACTTGCCGGCGCGCAGGAAATTTTTGCGGGCGGAGGAAACGGAATCGGCGCACATCCAACATTATGTGATGGTGGCGGCGCTGGCGTTTCCCGCCGTGGCGTTTGAGTTTTTCAAGGACGCTCGCGCGGTGTGGCAATTGCCGGCTGTCAAAACGGCGGACAAATTCGGCGCGTTGCGCGAACGTTTGCGCGCGCTGACAGGCTCGGATGAAAAATTGCTGCCGGTGGATTTCTCGGTGGAACTTCCGGAAATCGCGACCGACGAGGAGGAAACGGCTGCGCCAGCGCCGTCCGCCGCCCGATTTGCGGTATGGGGATTTATTGGAGCGCCGGGGGTCTCGCGGGCGACGCGCGAGGACCAGCGCGTTTTTGTGAATCGCCGGCCCGTGGAAAATCGCGGCATCAATTTTGCGCTCCTGGAAGGTTACCACACGGCGTTGATGAAGGGGCGCTATCCGGTGTGCTGCCTGTTCATCGAGATCAACCCGGGAGAGGTGGACGTCAATATTCACCCGTCGAAACGGGAAATAAAATTTCACCGGGAGAAAACGGTCCGCCAATTGGTGTCTCATGCCGTGCGCGAGACATTGCTCAAATTTCACGCGGCGCCGGTCCTTCTCAAACCAGAGCCACTGCCGCTGGCTGTCGCGCCGCGGCCGGAACCGGCGGACCTGCCGGATTTTCCCAGACTTTCCAAACCGGTTGTCAATTGGCCGGCTCCCGCTCCGTCTCCGCCAGTTGCGCAGCCTCCGCCCACACCGCCGTTGCCGCCGGTCGCGCCCGCGCCTCTACCGGCGATCACGCCGCCGCCGGCTCTGTTGCAAGTACCGCTGCGGTTGGTGGGAGTCGTTGGCAGATTGTACGTGGTGCTGGAGTCGGACCGCGGGCTGGTGCTGCTGGACCAGCATGCCGCGCACGAACGAATCCTTTTCGAGCAGATGGTGCGCCGGCTGGAAGGAAGCGGGTCCGCGCCATCGCAACGGTTGCTTTTGCCGGAGACGGTTGAACTCAACGCGCGCGACGCGCAATTTCTACGGGAGCAGTTGCCTGTGCTGACGCGCCTGGGAGTGGGATTGGCGGAGTTCGGGGAGCGCACATTTCTGCTGGACGCGCTGCCGCCGTTTGTGAGTGTGAGCAATCCGCGCCGTTTCATTTTGGAATTGGTGGATGAACTGAAGGCGGTGGGACAATCCGTCAACACGCTTCGGCTCGGAGAACACGTGATCGCCAAAACAGTCTGCCGCCACTCTGTCAAGGCGAACGATTTGCTGACAGGGCCGGAGCTGGAAAATTTGGTTGAGGACTTGCGCCACTGCGCAATGCCCTACACCTGTCCGCACGGCCGCCCGACGCTGATCGAGATGAACTTCCAGGAACTGGAAAAAAAATTCGGCAGGTCGCAGTAACCAGACTCTACGGAAACAGAGTCGCGGGATTCTCGGACGCGGGAAGAAATCGCCCGCCGGCAAAATATTCCCGCGACTGGCTTCCGTCCCACTCTCGCGCGCGATAGATCTGCGCAAACATGAATTGGGGCGCCGCGCCACCCTGTCCGCCAACCAGTTCCGCGCCACGCCGAACGTTATCCTGCATCCACGCGGGAATCAGAAGATGATAGGGATTGCGCCTGACCTCCCCGGCGTGAAACGAAGTCGCCGCCGCCAAATCCGCGACAACTTCGTCTGAGTATTCCACTACAAGATTGGGCGTTTGCATCTGGCCCCAGAATTCGGTTTCGATAAGATAGCAATGAGCGACCGGCGCGGCCTTGAGCGCGTCCATCACGAGCAAATGGACCCCGATGTGCGTCCCGTTCCAATCCAATTCGTGCGGAAAAAATATCGCCCTGGGCTGGTGTTTTTTCAGAAGGGCCGCAATGATTTCCACCATCTGCCCCCACGCCTGCTGGTCTTTGCCGCGCGTAGCGGGCCGAACGTTCGCAAGGCCGTCCGGCGCCGCGGCTTCCAATCCAAAACCAAGATAATCGCACGCCGCGCGCAATTCCTGCCAGCGCGGCGCCTTGCGTTCGACGTTGCTGCCAAGCGTGACCGCGATGTCAATCACATTCCACTTTGCCTCGCGCAACAATCGCAACGCCAGCCCGCCCTGGATCGTTTCGTCGTCCGGATGCGGCGCGAAGAAAAGCGCCTTCGGAGCGTCCGGAGCAATTTCCGGCCGCGGTGTCCCCTTGAAACCGCCGAGTGGAAGCGACCGTCCTTCGGCAACAATTCGAGCGAAGTCAGCGACAAGTTTGGAATACGGATTCATAGAAAGCTAAATGGCGGGGAGGCTCGCCGCGGCGATGGCCTGGCCGTGGCGTTTTTCCGTTTCATCCGGAATGTGGAACGCGATTTTTTGGGAGACGCCGGGAAATTCCTTTCGCAAAATCTCCCGCGCGCACTGGACAATAACTTCGCCGCCCGCGCCGCTGGTGACGCGTCCAAGGACCAGCAAGTGCTCAAAATCGTAAAACTCGGCGTAATGCGCCACGGCGTAACCGAAATAAACGCCGATGGTTTGATAAATCTTTTCCGCGCGCGGATCGTTTTTCTCCATCAGCGCCTGAAGATGTTTCAATTTTTCCGGCAACGGCTGGCCGTCTGGCGTTTCGATTCCCGCCACCCGCATCAGGCGTCCGGCGCATTGTTGCGAAAAATATTGCACGCCGCATCCCCGGTCTTTGGACCACTCGTCCGCCGGCGCCGCAACTCCGTAGTCGATCGGCGCGAAGGCCAGTTCGTTGAGCCAGGTTGTGATTCCGCCTTCCGGCGTGACAAAGCCAGCCGCCTGGCTCGATCCCATCGCAATTCCCAACACGCCGTTTTTTCCAAGCGCCATCGAACCGGCCAGCGCCGTGACCTCGCCATCGTTTACAACTTCAAACGGAATATCTCCCCATGCGGCCTTCAACTCGACAAACAGATTGCGCGCGCGTTTGTCAAATACATCAGCGGAAACGCCCCGAAAAAGCGATGCGACCCGCACCCGATTATTGACATAAACGCCCGCTGAACTGCCGCCAATCGCATCGACTCGCGGCAAGTGGGCGGCGGCCTGATTGAGCGAGTCCATGATTTGGTCGAAATGCCATTGCGGGTCGGATTGCTGGACTGGATTCCAAAGGGTTTCGCCGGAAAACACGACGCGCCCATCGATAACGGCGGCCGCTTTGCGGTCGCTTGCGCCCAAATCGAAACCGATTCGGCAGCCGTTGAGATGGCGGCCCAACGGCTGACTCGCGGCGCGCGCTTGCGGAATGTCCTTCGTGGCGACAATTTCAAAGGGACGCCCGTAAATTTTCTCCCCCATGATGCCGGCGTCGAACCGTCCCGTCTCGGTTTCCCGAAAGCGCGCCTGAAGACGCGCGCCAATTTCGGCGGGCCCGTCGAAATAAACGCGAAAGCCTCCCCGCGACCACAATAGAAATTTGACCAAACGCTCCACGTACAAAAAATTCGCGCCCGTGGCGGGATGGCTGTGAGGAAGAATCCGCCTATCAAACCGAAATACCGATCCGTCGGTTTGCTCCAGCGCGATTCGCACTTGTGACGCGTCCGCCGTATCCGCTTCCGCCGCAAAGGCGCGATGCCCAAGCGCCGCCGGACGAAAATCCGGATCCAGTGGCGGCGCGATGCCCGGCTTTTGGCGCAACAGATCGTTCGCGTTCATGAGTTCATACGACTTCCACCGGGCACTTCGGAATTGAAGCCAGGAAAGTTTTACCGTAGTTTTTGGTCAGGAGACGATTGTCAAGCACAACAACGATTCCCGTGTCCGCCTTGGACCGGATTAAACGGCCAACGCCCTGGCGGAATTTCAAAATGGCCTCGGGCAGGGAAAATTCCTTGAAAGAATTCCCGCCCCGCGCCTCGATCTCCTCGATCCGCGCTTCGATCAACGGATGGTCCGGCACAGCGAAAGGCAGCCGCGTGATGATGACATTGGAAAGCGATTCGCCGGGAACATCGACGCCCTGCCAAAAGCTGTCCGCGCCGAAAAGCACGGAATGGACGTCTTTTTTAAATCGTTCCAGCATGAGCGAACGCGGCGTGCCAGTGCCTTGCACGATGCACTCGATGCCGAGTTCGTCAAAAAACGGTTCCATTTCCTCCCCGACTTCGAGCATCAGCTTAAAATTCGTGAATAGGACAAACGCCTTCCCTCCTGTCATGCGGATGAAATGTTTGATCCAATGCACCAGCTTCGTGCGATAATCCGGATCACGCGGGTCAGGCATTTTTGCGGCGAGATAAACCTTCATCTGCTTCTCGTAATCAAAAGGAGACCCCGCCTGAACCAGTGTTGCTTTTTCGCCCCCGACCTGCCTGGCAAAATAGCGCAACGGCGGAGCCGTATCGCCGGCATCCGCCTCCCGCACTGCCAGCGTCGCGCTCGTCATAATCACCGATGTGTCCGATCCATAAAGTCGCTGCCGCAGAAAATCCGCGACGTCGATCGGCGAGGCGTTCAGCGCGATATTGCGCTGGCTTTTACCGGTGCGCTCCACCCAATAAACGTGTTCCCGCGCGGATTGACCAAGAAAAATGGAAAGCTCCTCGCGCATTTCCGCCAGGCGCCGGTTGCACTCGGACAATTCCTGCGCTGTATCCCGATCATTCACCGTCTTGATCAACGCGCTGACTTCCTCGCGCACCCGTTCGATCGGCGTCGTAATCGTGTCTGTCACAAGATCGCAATGACGAATGCGCAACACATTCCACCAATTGGAAGATTGATTGCGCTCGCGGCTGGCGGCGATCTGCTCGCAGGCCGCTTCCGCCGCGGCAAAGAATTTGTCCGTTTGTTTGAGCGCATCCTCCACCAAATTTTCCTTTCCGCGGCGGAGCACCGTCAGCAACCCCTTCTTTGTATGCGGGTTCCACAAACGCTGAAGGCCGAACCGCAACTGGGCGTTGGAGACGCTCAAACCGATATGGCCGGAAGCCACGCGTTCCACCGTGTGCGCCTCATCAAACACCACGAAATCATTCTTGAAAAGAACGCCGCCCGCCGTGTCCTCCTCCGCGACACCCAGCAGCGTAAAGAATAAGGTATGATTGACAATGAGAACGTCCGCCGCGAGTATCCGGCTTCGCGCCTCCTGGAAAAAACAAGGAATGCCGCCGTCTTTTACAAAGGGCGATTGCCGTCCGCACAACGCCGGACTGCACAAGCCTCGTTCGGAACAAACCGTCTGCCAGACGTGCGGGTCCGGCTCGGTTTCAAAATCCGACAAACTCCCGTCGGCGGTTTTCGTGGACCATTCAAAGATACGTTTCAATTCCTCAACTCCCGGCGACGCGAAAAGCTGCTGCCCTTGCAGCAAGGCTTTCTGAAGCCTTCGCGTGCAAAGATAATTGTGCCGTCCCTTGAGCATCGTGAACTTGAATTCCACCGGCAGGGCCTTGGCGAGCATCGGCAGGTCTTTGAGGATCAGTTGCTCCTGCAAATTGATCGTGTGCGTGGAAATGATCGCCTTTTTCTTTTGGGCGACAGCGTGGAAAATCGAAGGGATCAAATACGCCAGGCTTTTGCCGACGCCCGTTCCCGCCTCGACAATCAGATGTTCCTTTTGCTCCAAAGCTCGCGCCACGGCAACGGCCATTTGCTGCTGTTGCGGCCGGTATTCAAAATTGCGAGATTGCGACAAACGCCCCGTGGGAGAGAATATTTCCTCGATCCGTGAAACCAGATTGGAAGGCTCTCCGGCGGGATGGACGTCGGCCAGGCTGATCATGCTTCCCTATCCGGCCCGCGCGCGGCGAACAACAATGTCCCGCGCGGCCTTATTCTTGACAACCCTGTTTGCCGGAAGAATCCCCCGCCACGTCACATTCGGGTAAATGACCGATTGCCGGCCAATGATGCTGCCCGGGCTGAGAACTGCGTTGCAGCCGATCTCACAGCCATCGCCCAAAAGCGCGCCGAATTTTCGCAAGCCGGTGTCAAACGGCGCGCCGTCGATCTCCACCATGACGTTTCCCGGGAAAACCTTGAAATTGGAGATTTTAACGCCCGCGCCCAAATGCGCCTTGTGCCCAAGGATCGAATCGCCAATGTAATTGAAATGCGGTGCCTGGGCGTTGTTAAAAAGCATCGCGTTCTTGAGTTCGGACGAATTCCCCACCACGCAATTGTCGCCGATGATCACGTCCTGGCGAATGTAGGCGTTATGCCGAATCTGGCAATTCCGGCCGATCACCGCCGGCCCCGTGATCATGACCCCGTCCTCAAGAATCGTCCCTTCGCCAATGCAAACATTCTCGCCGATGTAGGCCGTGCCGTGGCAGCGATTGTGCAGACCGCTGCGAACGCGCCCGTTGAGATACGCGCCAATTTTCGACAACGCCTCCCAGGCATACGTGCAGCCCTCAAAAATTGCCGCGTGCTCCGTCTGCTTCAAATCGAACAATTCATCGGATTTGAACATGTAGTTTGAAAATTACGCCCGAATGCTCCCCGTTCAAACATTAAAAATCAAAACGCAAGCGTCAAAGGGCTTGACCCTTGAGGGGTGAACACTCGACAGTTTCGCCGCCGCATGAGTGATAGCGCCGCACAACGCCGCCTGATCGTCAACGCCGATGATTTTGGGCGCTCTGAATCCATCAATCAAGCGGTCGTCCGCGCCCACAACGAAGGCATCCTCACCACCGCCAGCCTTATGGTCAACGAAACCGCGGCTGCGCAGGCCGTTGACTTCGCCCGACAAAATCCCCGCCTCGGAGTCGGACTTCATCTCGCGTTGGTGTGCGGCCGCGCGGCGCTGCCTCCCGAAAAAATTCCGAGCCTCGCGAATCAAGACGGCCAATTCTCGGAGAATGCCGTCGGGACGGGGATGAGTTATTTTTTTTCATCGCGATGCCGCGCGCAACTGCGCGACGAAATTGGCGCGCAAATCGAGAGATTCCACGCGACCGGCTTGCCGCTGGACCACGTGAACGGTCATCTCAATGTGCATTTGCACCCGGTGATTCTTGGAATTTTGACGGAAAACTCCAATAGGTGGAAAATTCGCGCCGCGCGCCTGACGTCCGACCGATTTTTTTTAAACGCCCGGATTGCCGCCGGACGATGGGTCTATCGGACAATTCACGCGCTCATATTTCGGATTCTCTCCGCTTGGGCGAAACCAAAATTTGCGAAAGCAAATATCCGGCATACCCACGCGGTATTCGGCTTATTGCAAAACGCGCGGGTGGATTCAGATTACATGAAAAAATTGCTGCCGCGCCTGCCGCCGGGCGATTCGGAGCTTTACTCGCATCCCTCGCTCAATCATTTTAAGAACGAATTTGATGCCCTCATCAACCCGGCAATCCGGAACTTGATTGAGCAAAATAACATCCAATTGATTCGCTACCAGGACCTGTAACTATGACCAAAATTATCACCATTCTCATCATCGCGGCCATCATCGAATCGATTGGCGTGGCCCTCCTCGCCCGTGGTCTTAAGGAAGTCAAAGGCGCAAAAGAAATTACAGTCAGCGAAATCGCCCGGGTCCTCAAAAGCGGCGCGACCAACGGCAACATTCTCGTTGGCATCGCGTTCGAGGCCGGCTTTTTCGGCTGTTTGCTTTACATGATGTCTGTGCGCGATATGAGTTTCATTTGGCCGCTGACGTCGATCGGTTTTATCGTCACGACCCTTGCCGCGCAATTTCTCTTAAAGGAGAAGGTCGATGCCTGGCGCTGGGCGGGAGTCGTGTTGATCGCCTTGGGGGCCTGTCTTTCCAGTTACAGCGAAGCCTTGAAACAGCAGAAACTCCCGGAGGCGCCGCCGCAACATTCAACATCGCTCGGCCCGCAATAAATCCTCGAGCACCGCGCCAAGTTTCCGCGCCGCATCGAGCGTTTGGTGCTGAAACGCGATCAATTTGGGAATCCTGCTCGGACGGCTCAACACCGCCCACATCAGCTTCAGATAATTGATTCGGTCCTCGGACGTCATCAGCGCGTTGAAATCCAAAGGAAGGTCCTGCCCCGCGTCATCCGAAATCACCCGCACCGTCGCGCTCGGAATCTTGAACTCGCGGCAAATCGTGCGGATCACCGAAGATTCCATCTCGACCGCATCCGCCGCGGTCTCCTTCCAGAGCGCGCTCTTTTCGGCGGTGGTAATCGCGACACGGCGATGACAATAAAACTTCGCCGGCGCCGCGCCCAATTCCTCCAATTCCCGCCCAAATCCCGCGTCAAAATCCTGCTCGTACACCACCGTCCCAAATTTCAAAGCCGGATTCAGCCCGCCCGCAAAGCCCGCGGTGATCACCCGTTCCGGCTGCACCCGCCTGATCGCCTCGCGAATATTTTCCGCCGCGTTTCTGCGCCCGATGCCCGTTACCCAAACCTGGATGCTCCCGCCCTTCCACGATTCATTGCGAAAAAACTTCATCTCCTCCTTCACCGCAAAACAGATCAGCAGATCGACGGGCGGTTTAACCAACCGGCCTGCCGGACCATATCCGTTGTTGTGCAGCGCCATAATCGGGGCTTATTTTATCGCGGACAAACGCTCTTTCCAAATCCTATAAAGCGCAACCGTCGCCTCCACGTCCCGCAGGCAATATTGCGCGATTTCCAAAGTTTTTCCCTCCTCAACCATACGATTGATGTCCATCCCTGTCACACCCTTGCTTTTGGGAGATTCGATTCCGAAAACCTTGCAGTAAAAATCCAAATTAAACCGCCGCGCCGCCCCGTCCCGTCCGCTGATGCCGTAAAATGTCAATTGCTCGATCAAGTCGCAATGCGGTTCGATTTGATAGCGGTAGCCCAGCCAATCCTTGCGCGAAACCTGGACGTTGAGAATGGCCGAACGCAAATAAATAAACGGCACATCAAACCCGCGCCCGTTGAAAGTCACAATCGAATCGTAATGGACGGCGACTTCCCAGAATTCGTCCAGCAATTCCGCTTCGTCCGCGCACGGGACAAATTCGACGCCCCCGGGAATCGAGCGGCGTTCCTCGTGATCGTCGGCCACAAACAGGACTTTTCCCCGGCAACTTTCCGCGTTGAGCATCGCAATGCACACGACGTGTCCGGTTAATGGCCAAAGGCTGAATTGACGGTGAATTTCCAGGCGGCGGGCCGCGCGGGCGTCGGGATCGGGGATGTTCTCGGCCTCGCGAAAGAGATATTCCTGCTGCACCGCGTCGAAATGCTCCAACGGCTGCGCTGTGGTTTCAATATCGAAGACGAGCTTGGCCAATCAGCCAACGAGGATACCGTCCGCGCGAGCAATTACCAGTCAAAAACAAGCCCTGGAAACAGCAAGCCGCGCCCCAGGTAGAGCGTTACGTGATCGAAGTCCTTAATATTCGTACCGCCTTCCCAATTCCAGCCGATGACATCCAGCAGAGATCAGGAAATAAAGTATTTAATTGTTGCGTTCCGGCATATTTTGTGCTCTATTGCGAATGATTTGCAAATAGGCAGGACAACAATTCCGGCTATGCGAGGTCCAACGTTCCGTTTGACCTTTGCTGCCGCCATGATTTTCATCGTGCTTTTTTGCGGCCTGTTGTCGAGCAGCCCGAATCTCCATGAAGCCATCCATCCCGATGCCAATAATGAGCATCATCACTGCGCAATTACCCTATTTGCCCTCGGACATGCGGATTTGACGGTTGGTAATCCCATTTTAGGGTCTCCTGTGTTTCGTGAGTTTCGGTTCTCTGCGGTCTTTCCGCAGGCGATCCTTCCCTCAACCGATTATTTTCTCCTGCCCGGTCGCGCCCCTCCGGTTCTCGCCTCCTGATTCCGGCTCTCGCCGGTTTATTTCGCGGGTCTCAAAATTGCGCTCGGTTGCTGCCCTCAGCAATTTTGAAACACCTTGGTCGAATCAAATTCAGATAGCGCGGTCCGTTGTACCGCATGCTCATAACAATTAACGATTTTACTAATTTATGAAAGTCACTGAAGAATCGCCGCAAATCGCAGCTTGCCGCGCGGCGCCCGTGTTGCTCGTTGAAGGCTTGAGAGTCGAATATCCCAACCGGGAATTAAGGCAAGAGGTAAAGGTCGCGGTTAAAGACCTGACGTTTCAGGTGCGCCAAGGTGAAGTATTCGGTTTTCTCGGACCCAACGGCGCCGGCAAGACTACGACGATGAATGTCCTGCTGGGCTTCACCCGCGCGACACGTGGAGACGCCTACTTGTTTGGCACCAATGTGAGGGAACCCATCGCGCGCCAGCGCATCGGTTATTTGCCGGAACTGACTTACTATTACAAATTCCTCAACGCTGAGGAATTGCTCCGGCTATACGCCACAATTTTTAAGATTCCTCGCAAAAAGGTGGAACACCTTGTGGATGCCGCCTTGAAACTGGTGGATTTGGAGCACGCTCGAAAGCGCCTTATCAAGACGTATTCAAAGGGAATGCAGCAGCGGGTTGGGTTGGCCCAAGCGCTTGTCAATGATCCTGATTTGCTGATCCTCGACGAGCCGACCAGCGGTCTTGACCCTCTTGGCCGCATGAAAGTGCGGGAGATCATTCAACGTCTCAAGAATGAAGGCAAAACTGTTTTCTTTTCTTCCCATGAATTGGGCGAAGTGGAAACGGTGTGCGACCGAGTTGTGATTCTGCACGAAGGGGAGCTTAGGGAAGGGGGCAGCGTGAAAGAACTTGTTGAGAAATACAATTGCAATCTCGAGCAAGTTTTCTTGCGCGTGATTGGCTACCACCCCTGACCGAATATGAAAAACATTTTCGCTTTATCGACTGTCGTTCTTAAAGAGAGCGTTCGCCGCAAGGACTTTTATGTCCTGTTCGTAGTCACCGCGGTGATTACTTTAATGATGGGTTCAGTCAATTTCTTCCACGACAGCCAGATTGACCGTTATCTCAAGGAAATCTGCCTCCTGTTGATCTGGATTTCTTCTCTTGTGATCACCATCACCATGGCGGCGCGACAGATTCCCGCCGAAAAAGAGAGCCGCACGATTTATCCTTTGCTGGCCAAACCGATTTCGCGGACGGAAGTCCTCCTGGGCAAATTCCTGGGTTGCTGGTTAGCGACGGCCATCACTTTGATTGTTTTCTACGCGTTTTTTGGGCTGATGGCGATGTCGAAGGAACATCATTGGCCTGTGGCGAATTATTTTCAGGCCATATGGCTGCACTGGACCATGCTGGGCGTGATCATCGCGATGACGGTCCTTGGCTCGCTGGTCTTTAGCGCCGTTTCGGCCAACGTCACAATTTCCTTCATGGCGGTCACGTTCATCCTCTTGGTCGGCCGCCATTTGGACCAAGTGGCCGTGCGACTGGGCGAACCGGCGCACAGTCTGTTGATGGGGCTGTTTTACGCGATACCGCATTTGGAATTCTTCGATGTGCGTGACCTTGTCATTCATAATTGGCCTTCCATACATTGGTCGGTCTGCGTGAAAGCGACAGCCTACGGCGCTGTATACGGAGCCTTCTTTCTGTTAGCGGCCTGCTTGTGTTTCCGCCGGCGCGCTCTGAACTGACAAGAGGCAAACCATGACTTCAATAGACGTCAACGCCGCACAGTGGAAAAAAAGGCCTCTCGTCGCGGTACTTTGCCTGCCTCTGTTGTTGGTCTGCGCGTTTTGTCTGGCGACGAATTTAAGCCTCTGGTTTCAGAGCTGGCCGGGCAACCGCGCCGAATCCGCGAACGCTATGACGGTGGCCATGGGCGACGCGCGCCGTCTGTTTGCCGATGCGTTCTTCGTAAAGGCCGATGCCTATTTCCATAGCGGAATGTACCCATCGATTTACGATAATCGCCAATCATTCCAGACGCCCCACATCGCCGAGGATTCCGGAGCCATGAAAGGGAAAAACACGGGCGATGAGGCAAACTTTCTCGGGCCGCCGCGCAATTGGATTGACGCCTTCGGAAGGCAATTTTACCCGTCGGTTCACACCCATCTGAGCGAAGGCGGCGCCAACGGCAAAGAGGAAGAGGGAACCGTCGGGGAAATTCTCCCGTGGCTAAAACTTTCCACGGAGTTGGACCCGAAGAGGGTGGAAGTCTATACGGTGACCGCGTATTGGTTGCGCCGGATGGACAAGATAAACGAAAGCGAACAAGAACTGCGCGAAGGATTGAAGGAAAATCCAGGCAATCCGCAGTTGCTTTTTGATTTGGGCCGGCTTTTTTCTGAAGCGCGCCACAATCCCGTCGCCGCCCGCAACGTTTGGCAGGCGGGCTTGCGCAATCTGGCAAGCCTGCCGGATAAGGATACCGACCAAAATAAGTTTATCACCGAACAGATACTTGCCGCATTGGCGCACCAGGCGGAAACCGAACGCCATCCCAATGATGCCATCGGCTGGCTGGAACGTTTGGAGAAAGTCTCGACAACTCCGCAAGCCGTTCAACATTGGATCAATGTGTTGAAAGGCCAAAAAACTCCGTGAACCCCATCCTTGCCATTCTATTTCGTACTGGCGCCGCATTTTTAATCGCGCTTGCCGGCGGCGCAGCCAGTGCCTTGATGGCCAGAACGCACAAAAGGCTGTGCGCTCTCATCAGTCTCGGGGCGGGAACATTGCTGGGCGTAACAGTGTTTGCGATTGCGCCGGAGTGCATGGAAGAACTGCGGCTCTGGCAGTTCGCGCTGGCGGCGGCCAGCGGTTATGCCCTCTTCGCGTTGATTACGAAGTATGTTTTCCACGTCTGCCCGGCTTGCGCGGCAAGCCATTTCGACGAGGCGACCACGCATCGCTTCAGCGAGATCGCATTGGGCATGATGGTAGCGTTGGCCATCCATTGCACTGTGGATGGATTAGCGCTCGCGGCGGGACATGAGGAGACCGGCTCAAACGCCCACATGTTGGATGCAGCGATGATGTTCGCCATTTGTGTGCACAAAGCCCCGGAAGGAATGGCGCTTGGCGCTCTTCTCCTCGGAGCCGGCTTCAATCCCACAAAAATGATGTGGCTGGTTGCAGGCGTCGAAGCCACCACCATTTTAGGCGGGTTCCTCGGCTATTCTGTTCTCCATGGAGTTTCCGAATTTTGGCTCGGAGCCGCGCTGGGAAACGCAGGCGGCGGATTTCTATTTCTCGCCGTTCATGCAATTCTTGGTGAAATTTGGAGGCACCACAAAGGCGTTGTGCTCGGCTTTTTCACCGCGGGATTTGTGGCCATCGGCTTGCTAATTGTCTGCTTTCACCTCAAGGGCTGATGGGCGGATTCGGTTCCTGGTGGCAGGTTGAAGCTGTCGCATTTGAGCCATGTCCAGTCTAAACCTTCGACATAATCCCGGAATTGTCTTGAATCGTGCCAACGCAAGAAACGTCCAGCGCCTCGCACAACGTCTGGTTTCTGCCAATGAAGCTTTTCGGAGGCCGCTGAACCACTAGTGTAGTGTCCCATAAATAGCTAGCCAGTCGTTGCGCCCAATTTGGCCTGTGGCGAGGCGCGACGAAGGAGCATCCCCGCCTGGGGCTGTGACTGAGAAGCAACGAAGCCACAGGCCAAATTGGACGCAACCCGAAGGGCGGCAGGTCTTTTTGACGCAGGCTTCGTTGCTCGTTCCTCACAGATCCATTCGGATATGCTCGTCGCTCGCGCCTCGCCTGCG
>DATAUD010000056.1:0-39407 GCA_036268455.1 Verrucomicrobiia bacterium | reverse complement strand
GTGCGGTGGGCGCGGACCCATTGCTCCAACTCCTGGCGATCGGTGTCGTTCAAAATTACGGGCGTAGCCTGTCGCGACATGGAGGAAGAATAACCATAAATCCCATATAACTCCAGTTATTTATGAGACACTACACTAGCCGCCTTCCCACCCCTTCAAAAGCTGATTTGCGCCCGAGGAAGTTGCAATGAAAATCAACGCTTTGCAACAATGTCCAAAAATGGCAAAAAATGACCGAATTTGCTCCCAAACCAAGTGCTCTACCAGGCTGAGCTACGCTCCGTTGCCAGCGCACACTATGCGCCGTCCAAAAATTGAGGCAAGCAGTTTCGCCGTCCGCCTTACGGATCACGGATGCGCCAAAACGTTTGATGACGGCTCGTCCAATTCCATCCCGGTCGGGAACGGGATCCCAAAATTGGGCGTGCCATCCGCGTTCCAGGTGAATTTCTGCGCGCGCGTGGTCCGGTCGCTATATGATTTGGCCATCCCGGACTTGGCGTGATAGACGATCCAATCCTCCGTTCCGTCGGGCGATTGGAAAAATCCGTTGTGACCGGGTCCATAAACGCCGTTGGCGTCGGCGCGCTCGAATACGGGACGCGGATATTGTTTCCACGAAGCCGGATCGAGAAGGTTTGATCGCGCATCGGCAATTAACATTCCGAGTTTGTAATCAGGCGTGTCGGCGCCGCACATGGAATAGACGAGAAATATCCTGCCGTTGCGTTGCAAAATTTCGGGGCCTTCGCGGACCATTGCGCATCCGAAGCCGTCTGCGGGAAGATAGACACCATTGCCATCGAGCGCGCAGGGATTTTTCATGCGAGCGATATACAGAACGTGGCCCGGCCGCGCCGCCCACAGAAAATAAAGTTTTGAGTCGGCCTGGTTTTTAAACACAGTCGGGTCGATGGCGTAATGATCGTTCGTTGGATTAAAAAGTCTGGCTTTATACGTGTAGGGCCCTGTCGGATCGCGGCCTCGACTTTCCAAAACGAACAGTCTGTGATTATCGTCCGCGCCGTCACTGGAAGTTGCCGTGTAATATAGATACCAACGGCCGCCAAAGAAATGAAATTCGGGAGCCCATATACCTCTGGACCGGGATGGATCGGGGTCCTCCCAAACGGTGATTGGACGCGCTTTTTTCAAACCGCCCAGCGATGGAGCTTTCCACATCCGGATGGCATCTCCCTGCGTCGTGGTTAAGTAGTATTGTCCGTCAAAATAAACCAGCCACGGGTCCGCGCCGCCATTGATCGGATTTTGAAATTTTTCCTGCGCCGATGCGCGGAAGGAAAAGGAAACGGCCAAAAGAACGAGCAGATACTTCACAAGCTCAAACGGCAATGTTCAAGCTCGAAAGGGCGTCGCGAAGGGCATCTCCCGTAATGGGTTTGAGCAGATACGAGCGAGCCCCCAGCGAATAGGCCTGCTTGATGTGCAACAAATCATCGAACGTGCTCAGAATTATAACGGGGATGCCGGCGAATTGTGGCCGCTTGGCCATCCATTCCAGGATCGCGAAGCCGTCCATTTCCGGCATTTTCAAATCGAGCAAGATTACCGAAGGAATAGTTGATGCCGCGGCGCCGGAAGATGTTTTTACGCCCTCAAGGTAATTAAGAAGGTCGCGTCCCGAACACACGAAGTTTATCGGGAACTGCGGGTTCAACCGTTCAAAGGCGCGTTGGGCAAGTTTCGCGTCGTCCGGGTTATCGTCCACGATCAATATTGGTCCGCGACTGACCGACGCCGCCATTTTGCGGCTGATCTCTTTGCGCCTGGATGGCGTATCTATCCTTGGATCAGGCATTTTCGTCCCCGGCCGCTGTGGCCATGGGGAACATACCCTATAGAATCGGAATGCAGATGGCAATGGGGGGAGATTCCGCGAAAAGAAATCAGGGATTTCCTGATGAAGTTTTTTGGAATCCTGCCGATATATAGATAGCGACGATGAGACTTGAAGCTTTAGGCCTGGGGGGCCTGGAATTTTCCCAAGAATATCTGCGAGCGGCCTTGATGGTTTCCTTGCTGAGCGTGTGGGTTTTGGTTGGGCTTTTCTTTTACCTGAACCGTTATACGCGGCGCGAGTATTTTACCATCTGGACCGCGGCGTGGTTATTTTATGCGTTATGGCTGACGCTGTGCTTGCGCGTTGGAGATCCTGGCGCCGGCAGCCTCATCTTCACAATTAAGCAATGCTGCGTGTCCGTGTCGGGGGTCTTTCTTCTATGGGGGAGTCTTCGTTTCCTGGGCCTTCCAGTTCCGCAGCGCCTGTTCGGCGTCTTTATGTTGTTTTTGGTGGTCTGGACGGCGGTCAGTCCCGAGGTCATCACCGGCGTGCTGCAAGTGGAGTTGCCGGTGTTCATTTTGCTTGGTTTGAGCAGCGTATTTGCCGGGGTGTGCTTTTTCCGGTTGCGAAAACAAAAGGCGTTCGTCGGCGCCGGAATGTTGTCCCTGGGCTTTTTGCTGTGGGGGCTTTATCTCGGGAGTTATCCATTTTCCCAGGAGTATGGCAATCTTTACAGCGCCGGTTTCTTCGTCGCCGCGGTGCTGCAACTCTTCATTGCCGTGAGCATGATCGTGCTCGTCCTCGAGGAGGTCCGGTACAATGCGGAAAAGGTTCACGAGGAAATCGCCGCCGTCCGCCTGGAGAAGGAAGCGTTACAAATCAAAGTCATCACCGCCGAAGAACAATGTCAAAACCTCTATAACCGGGTGCGCCTGACAGAAGGGACACAAAAAGCCTATGATGAGTTGCGCCAAACTCAACAGGCCGTTGTCCAGCAGGAACGGCTGCGGGCGCTTGGCCAGATGGCAAGCGGCGTGGCCCACGATATCAATAACGCGCTTTCACCGATCACCGCCTATTCGGAACTACTGCTCAGCACGCTGCCGGATTTGGGGGACATCCCCAGGCAGCGTCTGCACCAAATCAGCCAGGCGGCCGAGGATGTCGCCCAAATCGTCGCGCGAATGCGTGAATTCTACCGTCGCGACGTCGATGCGGATCAATTGGAAAAGGTGAACGTCAACGAGGCGATCGAAGGTGTGATCGAGCTGACTCGTCCGCGCTGGCGTGATCTGCCCCAGCGCCAGGGAATTTCTATTCACGTTAGATATGACCTTGAGGCGGATGCTCCCCCCCTTGTTTGCAGCGCCAGCGAACTTCGCGAAGCGCTCACGAATATTGTCTTCAATGCGGTGGACGCCCTCCCGCGAGGCGGTGATATTACTATTGTCACTCGCTCGGTCACTCGCGCTGAACCTGAACTTCAAATCGAAGTGCGAGACAACGGAATCGGCATGGAAGAAAACGTGCGCCAGCATTGCCTGGAACCCTTTTTCTCCACAAAAATCCACAGTGGCGGCACGGGGCTTGGATTGGCGATGGTTTATGGAATGGTGAAGCGGCACGAGGGCACCATTGAGATTGAGAGCGCGCCGAATCGGGGCACTTGCATGCGGCTTGTTTTTCCAATTCGAGAGCGCGAGACACTGGTGTCCCGGCCGCAAGTGGAGGCATCGGAGCCGTGCCGGTCCCTGCGCATCTTGTGCATCGACGACGAACCAGAACTCAGGCAGCTCATGCACGACGTTCTCGAAGTCCAAAACCACAAAGTCAGCGTCGCGCCCGGCGGAAAAGAAGGACTTGAAATGTTCAGGTCCAATCTTCGTGGCGCGGAGCCATATGAGGTTGTTATTACTGATTTGGGAATGCCGGAGATGGACGGGCACCATCTGGCGCGCGCCATTAAATTGGAATCGCCACACACACCAATCATCATGCTGACTGGGTGGGGGACGATTATGAAGGCGGAAGGGGAAACAGCCCCTGAAGTGGACGCCGTTCTAAGCAAGCCGCCGCGGATACAGGAGCTGAATAATATACTATACAAGGTTACCAGCCAGTAATTGATGACTCTTGGTAGCCTTGACTTTCCTTGACCAGCCTTGACTGCGGAACACGCGAACATGACGGCCCTCGTCACTCTTCTTTGGCGGTATTACACAAGCTACTAGGCCAAATCCTACACAAGTTATCAGGCAGTTGCCTAAAAAAGACCCAGAGTCGTGTCAAACTCTTGTCTTTCGTCTTCGGCTTCTTAGAAAGTGCTTGCGCCCCATGCGCGAATGTGTTGGAGTGCGCCTTTGACGGGTTATCAACATAAAAATAGACAACGACTACCGCGCCTGGAAAACGGCGCTTTAAAACTATGAAGAAAATCCTATTATCGACAATGTTCTCAACTTTTGCGCTGGTTGGATTCAATGCGAAGGCGACTCCGCTTCCCCTCGTCCACGGTCCTGTGACCATCAATTGGACGGTTGAGCAGCAAAAGCTGGACGATGCGGCGCAATATCCGGGAGCCGGCAAAACAAACTACCTTGGCTCCGGCAAGAACCGGGAGACCAACGTTCTCCAGAACTATAAATTTACATTTACAAGCGTCAACTACAAAAACGTCCAAATCCTGTCTCTCCTTGCAAATTCGTTGAATACGAATTTTCCGGCGGGCACCAAACTGGAAACAGACGGAAGCACCTTGTTCGTCGTAGAAGGCACGAACTTCATCGACATTTCCTCCGTTGTAACCGCGACCACGATGGACCCAATCAGGTTCGGCTTGGATTCCACGGTGACGACGAGCAAAGCGTCGGGGACTACCAGCAGTTCCAAGGGCAACGATACTGGAAAGCAGATCATTATCGTGAATTACGATGATTCGGGAACGACCACCACGGATGGCACAAAGACCACGTTTACGTTTGTCGGCGAGAGTGCGTTCACAGACTCGGGATCCTCAACGACTTCAACCAACTTCGTCGTTAAAGGAAAGGAATCCGGAAGCTTTACCGTGCACGGAGTTGGTTACGGCTCCATCCGTAATACGCCTTCAAATATCCAAGGAACAATCGTAGGCGCGGCGTCTGGAACGTACACGATCGCGGAGTAACAACTGTCAACTGGAATTAAAGGGATAAAGCGCCTGCGGTGGGATAATTTCGTCCCCGCGGGCGCTTGCTGTTTCATCGTATTTGCTTGCAAGCGTGCAGCTTGGCCGCATAATATCGCGCGGCACGGTGGTAAGGGAAAGGAAAGCTAGCAATGTTCAAAAGCACTTCATACGCCTGCGCGAAAACCGGAATGCTGGTCGAACACGCGCGTTGCTTTCAGCAAGTGGCGGATTCCACCAGATGCGTCATCTCCAGTCGCTCCGTCGGAATTTATTCCACCGGCTTGATTCGGGAAAATTACGCGTCAAAAGGATTCTGGGTGAAAGCCAAGTCGTGCGATTGGGGGCCTATGGCGGGGTTTGTGTTAAGCGATGCCCGCATGAGCAAAGTCAAAACCCACGAAGCCATGGAACAGCAACGTGGGGCCATAACGGAAGGATTTGCTCATGGAGCCACGGAAAGGCCGTTGTTTATCACCGATGCCCGCCGCAAAGTCCTGGAGCAGCGCGGGCCTGATGGTTTGGATCGCATGACCCGCGTTGGCGGCAGCGTCAACGAAATGATTTATTCCGCGACTCCAACCGGAGGCAAGGCAATGAAGTTTGTGCTGCGCCGGGAAGTCGCGCCTGGTGGAGAGGGACAACAGTTGTGGGCCGTGTATTACCATCCGGATGAAACCCCTTTAACAGGCAGTCTTGGGCCAAAAGGAGGGCCGCTTGCGCCCGTCATGTGAATGGTTCATCCGAATCCGCATTCGAGTATGGCGAACACTTACCGGGCGGTTATGACGGGCGACTACGATCTTTGGGGTGTTTTCCCGCGCGCCGCGGAATTTAATGACCGGCCTCCGCGGATCGGTCCGCCGGTTCGACCCGGTACGCCTGTTACGAAGGCGAAGGACTTTCGGCCGCCGGATTATCGTCCGGTTCCAGGCTCCACTCGTTTCAAGGTGCCCATGAAAACTTTCGCCGCGACGGAAGTCCATGGCATAGGCAATATCAGCGCTCGCGTGGCGGCGATCAAGGATCAACTTAACGTCGCCATTAGAGCCGCGGGTTATCGCGGGGGGGATATGGTGCAGCACAGCGATGAAGCGGCCCGGCCGTGTTTGACTGACGTCGAACTGGATGTCATTGCCTTCATCTCAGGCCAGACGGAAGCGCGTTTTATCGGGAACATGCAAGATCTGAAGGAATTCCTTGCTGAGGTCATCAGGACGTATCACATAACGTTGAATCCGGGGTGGAATCGGCAATTGGGATTTGTCCAACGCCAAAAGGCAATTTTGGGAGGAAGGCGCCCTCTCTACGAAAAAGAATTGGGCATGGAACGCCTGACGCGCTCCTGGCGTTGCCGTGATCATCGGGCCATTTCCTGAACAACGACATGCGCAATTATTTAAGACGTTGTGTATAATACGGGGTATGCGATACAAAACTTTGTGGCCCCGTGTCCTGGCAGTGGCGTTGTGTTTCATGTGCGTCGTGGTTTCGTGGGTCCAGGTTTACGCGATTTCCGGAGCGTGCGACCTTTTCAACGCCTCGATTCCCTTCGGAAGCCATATGGTGACACGGCCGGAAATGTGGGCCGAAGTTATATGTGACAGATACTTGATTCCGCTCTCCGTTTCGGGAACGATAGGCGTCTGCTTGATCGAATGGCTGGTCAAGTCCGCGCGCAAGAAACGCTATTTGTATGTCATTTATGTTTTGGTTTGGAATCTATTTACGGCCTTGATGTTGCGCATATTTCTCACCGAATCCTACCGCCTTCCCCATTCCCAGGTTTGACAAATGCCGAAACGGGCGTCTGGACAAATTATTGAACTTGTTTGCCTGGAGCGGTTGGCCGATAGTTTAACCGCATGAGTATTGCTGCTGAAAAAGTAGCCGAAGTATTGGCCCTGCCAGAAGCGGATCGCGCGTTTCTCGCCCATCAACTCATCGCCAGCTTGGACGATACTGTGGACGTTGACGCCGAGATGCAGTGGCACGATGTCATCGACCGGCGTTCTCGTGAAATTGATGAGGGGAAAGTCGTTTGTCGCCCGGTTGAACAGGTCGTTCAGGACCTCCGCGAAAAGCTCGATGCACGTCGTCAGCCATCCTGAAGCCGAGGTGGAACTGGAAGCCGCGGCGTTGTGGTACGAGAATCGCCAGCCTGGTTTAGGCAAAGATTTTCTTGACGAGTTTGAACAAACGTTCGGTCGTATTGCGGCCGAGCCGGAACGCTGGAGTAAAATCCGAGGAGAAAGCCGCAAACTGAACTTCCACCGTTTTCCGTACGCCATCGTTTACAGAGCGCGTTTCGACGTAGTGTATATCCAAGCCGTTATTCACCTCCATCGCAGACCGTTTTATTGGTCACACCGCCAGCCGTGATTCGCCCGATTTAACTAATCTCAAATGCCGGGGAACTGCCGGGCTAAGATGGTTTCAGGGGTGGCCGGAATAAAACCACCGGGAATGTTCGGCCCGCTGCTCAAATGACGGATCGGACGGCCGGCGCCCAATGACAAATTCCAAAGTTTCCCCCAGTGCGGCTCTTCATCCAAGTGCGTGATGATCAAATCTTCGATGGGCAATGTGGCAAAGGCTCGGGCTTGCGCAAGCAGGACGGAGATGTCGTAAGCGCCATTCAAAACCAGGTGAAGATGAGGGGTGCCGTATTGACTCAATTGCGCGGTCAATTCTTGAATCGCCACGGGGTTGCGCCAATCCACTCCGGGAAGATCGATGAAACCGATGTCTTCGGAAATCGAGCGGCAAAGGACGTTCCACGAACGCTCGGCCGGGACGGTCAAAATATCGCAATAAACACTCAACGTTTCGGCGGTGTTGGCGGTCAACCCGTCCAGACGCCAGACCCGAGGCAGGCGGCCTTCGACAAGGGAAATTTGGGAAAGCCATTTGCACAATGCGGTCGTTTTGCCGGAACCAGCCGGGCCAACGAGGACGTGCAGCGAGTGGGCATCGCAGGAGTGCGGCGCCCGCCATGATTTGGACAGTTGCGCGGCGATCAGGGCGATTTCCCCGGCGAGAGTCGAAGGAGGGATGTCGCCGTGGGCGGATTTTACAGCGTCAAGAATATGTTTGGCGTGCAGCGGGAGAAGCCCGGTTTTTTGCAGCAGGGGAGCGGCGCGCCATCCGCTTTCGTTAAGTTCGGCTTGACGCTTGATCTCGTCCAATTCCTGGCGAAATCCCGCCAGCGCTTCGGAAATGGAAGGTTCGGGAATCGGAGCGGGAGGAGGGGGCGGAGGCTGGGGACGGCAAGCCACCACTTCGATCATCGGCTTTTGCCAAAGTCGCGAGAGGCCCGGCGGTTTTATCGGACGAACGTTTAGAACCACGGCGTCCGAACCAAGGCGGGCGCGGATTTTCGCGACGGCTTCCTCGGCGGAAGCGGCGATAAAGGGGATCGGCTCGGAATTAGTGGGTGAGTGGGCCGGCGAATTCATTTACTTTATTCCGGGCACGGGATGATTGCGGCGCTCTGAATATCGACGCGCGGGGGAACTTCGGCGTAAGACAACACCGTGAGTTCGGCAAAGGTGGTTTCAAAAAAGCGGCGGAAGGCGAGCCGGATTTGCGGGGCGCACATAATTACCGGCGGCTGGCCGGCGCTCAACAATTGCTGGATGCGCTGCGACAGGGAATCGACGATGTGACGGGCGAGTTTCGGTTCCATCATCACGGAGATTTCGGATGGCGTTTGGCGCAGGCCCTGGGCGATTTGTTGTTCGAGGCGCGGATCAAGCGTGATCGCCTGGAGTCCTCCTTTGTCGCTTTGAAACGGCTTGACGATCTGGGCGCCCAACGCGCGCCGGGCGTGTTCGGACAGTTCGTCGGGATTCTTTGTAACGCTGGTGTAATCGCTGACTTTTTCGAGGATGCCGGCGAGATTGCGAATCGAGATGCCCTCGGCCAAAAGGTTTTGAAGGATACGTTGGACCTGGCCGACGTTTAATTGCGACGGAATTAATTCGGTGACCACGGTCGAGTTGTTTTGTTTGAGATTGTCGAGGAGGTTCTGGACATCCTGCCGGCTAAGAATTTCGTGGCAATGACGTTTGACCGTTTCTGAAAGATGCGTGACTAACACGGAGGGGGCATCGACGACGGTAAATCCGCTGATTTCGGCGTTTTTCCGTTCATTTTCGGCGATCCAGGTGGCCGGCAGCTTGAAAACCGGCTCTACAGTGGGCATTCCTTTCAAAACCACTTTGCTATTGGACGCGTTCATCGCGAGCCAATGGCCGGGCATCAATTCGCCCTGCATGATGGGATTACCCTTGAGCAGAAAACGATATTGGTTGGATTCCAATTGCAAATTGTCGCGCAACCGAATGGGAGGAATGATCACGCCCATTTCCTGGGCGAAAGTCTTTCGCACGCCGGTGACGCGTTCGAGCAAGTCACCGCCTTTGCGGGCGTCGGCCATGTTAACAAGGCCGTAGCCCAATTCGATTTGGAGCGCGTCGAGATTGAGGAGGGTTTCCAATTTGTCCGGCGAAGCGGCGGCGGTGGCGGCGGCTCCTTTGGCGGCGGGAGCGCCCGCGGTTTCGCCGGCCTTGAGGGTTTCCGGCGTATGGCCGCGAAGGTTGTAGGCAAGGAAGCCGGTCAGCAAAGCCAGGAATAGGAACGGAAACAGCGGCAAACCCGGCACGAGGGCGAAAACGGAAAGCATCACCGTGAGAATCGCCATTACCTTGGGATAGGAGAGAAGTTGTTTCGCCAGTTCGTTGCCCAAATCTTCCTTCGACGCCGCGCGCGTCACGAGGATGCCCGCCGCGGTCGAGGTGATCAGTGCCGGGATTTGCGAAACAAGTCCGTCACCGATGGAAAGCAAAGTAAAACGCTGCAACGATTCATTGACGGTCATGCCGCGCTGAGCGATGCCGATGGCAAAACCGCCGAGGACATTGATCAGCGTGATCAAGATGGCCGCAATGGCGTCCCCACGGACGAATTTGCTCGCGCCGTCCATCGCGCCGTAAAAGTCGGCTTCCTGTTCCACCTTGCGGCGGCGGTTGCGGGCTTCGGTTTCGTTGATGATGCCTGCGTTGAGTTCGGCGTCGATGGCCATTTGCTTGCCGGGCATCGCGTCCAATGTGAAGCGCGCCGCCACTTCCGCGATGCGCCCCGCGCCCTTTGTGATGACGATGAAATTGATAAGGACGAGGATCAAAAAGATCACCAGCCCGACGACGTAATTTCCTCGAACGACAAAATTGCCAAATGTTTCAATGATATGCCCCGCGTAGCCGTCCAGCAGAATCAAACGGGTCGAGGCAATGTTGAGTGAAAGCCGGTAAAGAGTGATGAACAACAGCAGGGTGGGGAACCCGGTAAAGTCGGCCGGCTCCTTGACATAAAGGATCGAAAGCAAAATGAGGAGCGACAGCGCGATGCTCATGGCCAAAAAGCAGTCCAGGATTATCGGATTGACCGGAAGAATCATCAGGAGGATTGTCCCGAATATTCCGGCGATGACGAATACGTCGCCGTTTTTGAAAAGGCGCGCGATACCTGATTTGCGTTGTCCCTGCTTTGGACTCATTTTCTTAAATTACAAACTTTGCTCGCGATAATACCGATAGGCATTGACGCGATAGACCCAGGCCAAAATTTCGGCCACGGCCGCATACAACTGAGCAGGAATCTCGCCATCCACCCGTCCATATTTGAACATTAAGCGCGCCAGGGGTTTATTCTCGACGATCGGCACCTGGTGCTGCTGGGCAATTTCGCGGATCTGCTTGGCGTTAAGGCGGATGCCCTTGGCCACGATTTTGGGGGCCTTCATGGTCTTTCGGTCATACCGGAGGGCAATCGCAATGTGGGTTGGATTCGTCACAACGACATCAGCTTTAGGGACTTGTGCAAGCATTTTGCGCTTGCTCATGGATTGCCGCCGGCGTCGTTGCTGGGCTTTGACCTGGGGGTTGCCTTCGGTGTTTTTGGATTCATCCTTTACCTCCTCTTTGGTCATCATCAGGTCCTTGTTGGTCTGCCAAAACTGGTAGCTGTAATCGGCGGCAGCCAAAATAACCAGCGCCATGCCGACCTGGATGATGATTTTGAAGGAAGATTCTGCCATGAATCCGGCAATCCTTTCCACGTTGACCGAGGAGTGAAAAATCGGGTCCGCCAATATCCCACGAATGACGCTGTAACAGAGCACAACGACAATGGAGAGTTTTACAATCCCCAAACCAGTCGTGACGGAGGAACGCATCGAGAAAAGCCGTTTGAATCCTTCGACGGGGTTGAGCCGCTCCCAATTGACGGTGAGGGCCTCCGAAGCAGTGCGAAAGCGGGTTTGGATTCCTCCCGCCAGCAAGCCCGCAATCATTGTTGCCGCCAGGATTGGCCACACGCAATGTCCGAAAATCAGCGCGGCGGTGATGGCGTAGCTTTGCATCGCATCCAGCGTGACTGCGGTGTCATGCAAATGACTCAGCATGGACGCCAGCGAATCCGCCATGATGCGCCACATTTCGCCGCCCGTGAAATCGAGGGCCAGGAGCGCGCCGCCCAGGACGAATACGGTTTGCACTTCCTTGCTGTGGGCGATCTGGCCTTTTTTGAAGGCTTCTTCCAGCCGTCTTGCTGTCGGCTTCTCTGTCTTTTCCCCACCCGATTCTTCGCTCATGAGTGCAAAAGTTGCGAAACGCGCAACATGTCCTCCGGCAAACGACGAAGGTAGTTAATAATGTGTTCGGACATCAATTCGAGCGAAAGCCCAAAGACGGTCAAACCCACAAGCGGGCGAACAGCAAAGCTCTCCGCGAAAACGTTCATCTGCGGCACAGCGCGGCCCAGCACGGCAAAAATCAGCGAGATGATAAAGGACACCGCGAGCAGAGGCGCGGCCAGTTGGAGGGCGATTCCAAAGATGTCGCTCGTGCGGCCCACAAAATCCAACAAAAACGCCTGCGAAAGATGCGCCGAACCAATCGGCAGAAAGGTGTAGGTTTTCTGGAACCCGAGCAGCATCCAATGGTGCAAATCCAGGCTGAACCAAATCACGGCTGCAAGGTAGTAGAGGAGCGATGCCGGCGCGGTCATGGGCATGTCCGCAAGAGGATTAAGGCCCGGGGGGATTTGCAGCCCAATCTCACTGCTCATCAAAGCCCCTGCGATTTCAAGGGCGAAAAAAATCATGCGGCTGGCAAAGCCGATCGTCAGCCCGATGCCAATTTCGGAGGCCATCTGGCCCACCAATCCCCACATATCCGTGGCGGGAGCGGCGTTGGCCGGCAGCGTGGCGCCCACCATCCCGGCCAGAAGCGCTCCGAGCGCCAGGCGAAGTTGCACGGGGAAATTGCGCGCCGAAAAAACTGGAAACACCGCCAGCATCGAGCTGGCGCGCAAAAACACCATCAGCCAATTCGAGATATCGCCCATGACGCTCTCATTGGACCATTTGCGGCATCTTGCCGATCATGGTCGCGGTGAATTCGATCATCGTCCGCAACATCCACGGCATCAGCACAATCAGCAGCGCGACAATCGCCAGCGCCTTCGGAACGAATGTGAGCGTTTGTTCCTGGATCGACGTGACGGACTGAAACAAACTAACCGCCAGCCCAATGACCATTGCGGTCAGCAAAATGGGGGCCGCAAGCGTTACGGCCTGGAGAATCAATGTTTTCAATAAATCGGTGGCAAACGCGGGATTCATATTCTTATCAAGTGGCAAAACTCTGGATGATGGAACTGACGACCAGCCGCCAGCCATCCACCAAAACAAACAGCAAAATTTTCAACGGCAGCGAAATCGTCATGGGCGGCATCATCATCATCCCCATGCTCATCAGGACGGTCGCGACAATCAGGTCAATAAGAATAAATGGGAGAAACAGCAGGAACCCCATCTGAAACGCCGTCCGCAATTCACTGATGATGAATCCTGGTATGACCACCTTCAACGGTAGCTTGTCCACCGCGGTCGGCCCAATTCGCGCCAGCGTCGCAAACAGTTCCACGTCCTTCGGCCTCGCCTGTTTGAGCATAAATGTTCGAATGGGCCCCGACGCCCGGTCCAGCGCTTCCTGCGTGCTGATTTGCTTGGCGCGATACGGCTCCAGCGCGTCGTGGTCGATCTTTTCCCACACCGGCGCCATGATGAAAAACGTCAGGAAGAGAGAAAGCCCGATAATGATTTGGTTTGATGGCGCTCCCTGCACCGATAGCGCCGATCTCACGAACGAAAGCACAATTACAATCCGCGTAAAGCAAGTCATCAGCAGGATGATGGACGGCGCCAGCGTCAACAACGTCATCACCGCCAGCACCTTCATCGCGCTGTCCACATCGACTGGCTGGTTCAATCCGCTTACGCCAATGTTCAAAGTCATTCCGCCGGTATTCGTTTGCGCGTGGGCCGTCGTCGCGCCCGCGAGCAGGCAAAACATCAAAATGGAAATCAGAACGGCCTTCATGATTTGCGCGAGATAACCTGTTGAAACGCCTCGACAAATGTCATGCTTGGCGCGGGAGCGGCCGCCGGTGTTGTTGCGTCGGCTTCCGGCAGGTGGCTGACGAGTGTCACCCCGGCGGGCGACGACGCAATCAGCATTCGTTGCTGCTCGTAACCGACGACGTAAAGCGCCTGCCGCTGGCCGAGAGATTTTACTTCGAGCACGTTCAGCTTTGGCAACGCCCCCTTGCGAAGCGCCAGCCGCTGCCAGTTTTTGAACATCCATACCCCGCCTAAGAAAAGAGCAATGACCAGGCCCAGCGCGCCAAAAACGCGGAGCAGTGAAGCGCCCATATCGGGGACGGCGCTGGAAATGGCGGGAACGTTCGTCACGCCGCTCCAAAAAGTTCGGTGATTTTCACGCCGTAACAATCGTTGACCACAACGACTTCCCCGCGCGCGATTTGTTTCTGGTTGGCGTAGAGGCTCACAGGGTGTTGCGCCGCTTGATCGAGCTTCACCACCGAGCCGGGCGCCAGTTGCAGCACTTCGCGCAACGGCATCTGGCACGAGCCAAGTTCAATCGTCAGCTTCACCCGTACGTCCAGGAGCAGTTCGAGGTTTTGGGGAGGAGTTGCTTTCGAATCCATAAAATCAGAGTGGCGCGGGCCGCGTTAATTCAACCGCCCAGTGGCCTCCGGCGGTGCCGAGGCGTCCTTGAAATTTTGAGAGATCACCCAGGCGCAAGGAAACTTGGATCGACTGCGGGCCAATGGGAAGAACATCTCCGACTTGAAGGTGCAAAACATCGCGCGCGGTGAGGTCCGCCGCCTGCCAGACCGCCGTCACCGGAAGTTCGACATCGTCGAGATTCCGGTTCCATTTTGGCGCCGTTGGCGCCGGGGGTGGGGGAGCCTCGGAAGGTCCATCAGCCTCGGGCGCCAGTTGCCGCAGCAACGTTTCCAGCGCGGAATATTGAAACGCCAGCTTCAATTGTCCCGTGGATTCGCCGTTGCGGGCGTCCACGCAAAGCACCAGCATATTGGTGTCCGCCGAGGCGGTTTGTAAAAAGCGTCCGTTCGTTTCGCAGCCCAGTTGGGACGGCTTAAGCGCTTTGAGACGCGCCCAGTTTCCGCACCATTCCTCAAGGATGATTTGAACAATCTGGCCGAGGAGCGCGTTTTCTATTTCGCTCAATTCGCGCGGGGTTTCCTCCCCTTTGCCGGCCCCGCCCATCAGGCGGTCCACAATCGTCAACCCGAAAAGCACGGGGATATCCAAAATCGCAACCCCGCGCAACGGTTCCGCCTTGAAAAGCGTCAGGTGAGACGGCCCTTTCCATCCTTCCGTCAGTTTTTGATAGGAAACAATCTCGATCCCCGCCAGTTTCAGCGGAAATTCCGAGCGCAAAAACATCCCGACTCGGGCTTCCAGCATCGTGAGGAATTGTTCCTCGTGCGCGCGAAGCTTGCGCAATTGCCGCTGGGTCAGCAGCGAAGTTGCGCGGAAATCGACGGGTTTTGCGGCGTCGCTCATTGGATCGCCAACTCCGTGATGTAAATCTCTTTGATGACCGCGCTTCCCAGCGCGTTGTTGAATATGGTGATCAGTTCCGAGCGGATGATGTTGCGCGCCCCGGGCTTTTCGAGATCGGTAATCGTCTTGGTGCAAAGCGCGCTGGTCGCCAGGTCCATGAGCTGGTCCCGGTTGTCATCCACTTTCTGTTTCAAATCCGGGTCCGAGCTGACAAGCGTGATGCTCGTCATCAGGTAGCGCGTTCCCATGGTGCCGGCGACGTTGACCAATATTTTGCTCAACGGCACCGTGTACTTGTTTTTGAGGTCGGTGGAACCGCCTTCCCCGTCCTTGGATTCCTTGGAATCTTTGGAGTCCTTGTCGGTTTTCGCGGCCTCCTCCGAAGGCGCGGAGGTATGTTTCAACGCGCGCGTCATTTCGGGAACCAGCACAAACCGCGTCGTCGCGTAAGCCAGCGCCGGCATCGCCACGATCGTGATGATGAGCGGCAGCCACGCTTTGGCGAAGCTCGCCTGGGGCGCGGGAGCCGCTGGGGAGGCCCCTTCGGTCGCTGTCCCTTCCTGGCGTCCGTTGCGGTTTTCTGTGATTCTGTCGGCCATAGAAAAAAGCTATTAACGTTTCATCTGGACGGAGTCTTGCAGGACTTCATCGCTGGTCGTGACGATTTTGGAATTCGCCTCGAACCCGCGTTGGGCCGTGATCAAGGAAGCCATCTCGGACGAAAGATTGACGTTGGAAAGTTCCAGCGCGCCTTGTTCGATGGTCCCCGTTCCGTTGGAGCCGGGGTTGACCACTCCGCCCGGGCCGGCGTTGGCCATGTTGTTGTAAAGATTATCGCCCTGGCTCACCAGCGCCTGCGGGTTCGTAAAATTCTCCACGCCCAACTGGCCTCCGTTGGCTGTCGTGCCATCGGCGTATGTGACTGTTATTGCGCCGGTGGAATTGACCGTCCAGGTGCTCATCGGGGATCCCGATGCGTTGGTTATGGGAAGCGAAATCGGCTTTCCGTTTGAACCCAACACATTTAACCCGCCGGTGGTGACCAAATTCGCCGCGCTCGACGAGGTCTGAACCAATCCGAACGTGCCGTCTTGCGTCACGTATGTGTTGCTGTTTGAATCCTGCACCAGAAAAAATCCATTGCCGTTGATGGCCAGGTCATTGTTGTTGTTCGTCGGGTTGATCACGCCTGTGGACCAATCGCTCGTAATCGAGGCGGTCGTCACACCGGTTCCCAACTGCATCGCGTCGGTGGTCCCGTTGGCGCCCGAGATCGTGGCCCCTTGCAGCGTATCGCTGAACGAATCAACGAGGTTGCCCGTGCCCGATTTGAAGCCAGTGGTGTTGATGTTGGCAATGTTGTTGCCAATGATATCCATCTGCTGCTGGAAGGCATCCAGACCGCTGACGGCCGAACTGAGTGAAGTCATCATATAGTGAGTTAGTTACTGCTTGTGCTCGTGGTTGGTGTCGGTGATACCGCTGTGATCTGGCTCAGTTGATATGTCTGGCCATTGATCACGACCTCCGGCACGCCGGAGGAAATTTGCACTTGGGAAACGACGCCCGACGATGCCGCGTTGCCGCCGGTCGCCGCCAGCGATACCGTCTGGCCAATCAAACCGGAGGCCTGGATGGTGGAGAGCGTCGAAGATGTGTTTTGCGAAGCCTGCAATGCGCTGAATTGCGCCAACTGCGCGGCGAACTCGGTGTCGCTTTCGGGATTCAGCGGGTCTTGTGAACTCATTTGAGTCACGAGCAGGTTCAAAAAGTCGGCTTGACTCAGACTTTGCTGCGGCAAACTCGAACTGGTGGAGGAGACTGAGTTAGACATAGTTTCAGGCCCACGATTCCCAGTCGTTCCGGGATCGGCGGGTGTTTGGATTCTTTTGTTGACGTGATTGCGCGGGCGGAACCCCAGGGTTCGCCTGCCGCCATTCCTCCCACTGCTGCGGAAGGTTGCGTTGCTGTTGCTGCTGTTGCGAGGACTGCTGGAAATTAAATGAAGAGGCGCCGGCCGCCGGCATCAGTTGCACGTTCTGCCGCGCCAGCGATTCCTGCAATTGCGACCATTGCGAATCGAGCGCGGAAAAATTTCCCTTTTCGCACCGCAACGACGCCTGGATTTGCCCGTTCTGCGTCGTCAATTGCAAAAAAAGCTGCGTGTTGTCGTCCACCTTCAGCGAAACGCCCAGGGTTTGGGCGCCCGTCTGCCGGATCGTTACGACTTCCTGTGAAATCATTTTTTCGAGGCGATCCGCTGGGGATGCCGCGGTCGAAATCGTTGCGGCTTCCGCCACCGCGGTTTCGGCCGGTTTCGCCGCGAGATTCACCATGGCCACCATTTCAGGCGGCGTTTCGCGCCACGACAAATCAAGGGACTTTTTGGAGCCGTCCTGGCCGGGGGCCGCAGGCGCTTCGACAGCAGTTACGCCGGCAACCGAGGTTGCGGAGGTCAGCGGCAATTTTTGCTCCGCCGCTCCGGCAACTTCGTTCTTTTGCGCTGCAAAACTCATTCTCTGACCATTAGTAGCAGCGGACGTGCCACTAACGGTTTCCGGGGAAATTTCAGGTTTCGCCTTGGGGTCCACAGGCGTCAATGTCTTTGCCAGCGAATCGGCTTTGGAATCTTTTGCCGCAACATCTTCTTTTGTATTCAGGCCCGCCGCGGGCGCCTGGAATCCTTTAACTGGCTCTGCTTCCGCCTTGCGCGCCGCAAACTTGGGCAATTTGGGCAATGGGGCCAGCGGCGGCGCGGACATCGCCAGCAACGTCAGCAAAAGGCCGGAGCTATCCGTCGCATCCGTTCCAGTGCTGATGGTCGTCGCGGTCGTCTTGTCTTTTTGCGCCCCTGGCTCCTTGCTTGTGCCGGACTCGCCTTCGGTTTTGGTCTTTGGCGAAAGCGCCTGCAAGATTACCGATAAAAAATCGGCGCTTACAGGTTCGGCGGCTTTTGGAGGATTGGTGGGTAAGGTAGCCAGCAACGCGGCGGCGCTGCTGGCTTTGGGTGCGGGTGGTTGGCTGGTCATTTGGTGTTGCCGTGGGAGGAAAGTCTCAATAGTTCCGTAATTTCAGCCGCCCGCCGCTCGTCCGCCGGGCTTCTTTTGGCCAGCGCCTCAAGGATTGCCGCCGCCTCGCTGTCTTTGAGAAACACGAAAATCCTGACCACCGCCTCGTTATCCAGTTGCGCGAGGACATCCGCGGCGGATTCCGGGGCCATGTCCGCGTACGTTTTGGCCAGCTTTTTCAAATTCACCGCTTCGTCGGCCTTCACACGCACGACCGATTTGTCGAAATCAGTTTGGAGTTGGCGGACTGATTGGGTCACCTGGCCCAGCTCCGCCCGCTCGGCCTGAAGCCGGGTTTGAAGCTCATTGAGCTGCTGTTCCCGCGCCGCCAGCGCTTTTTTCTCGTTCTTCAGTTCCGTAATCAACTCGTCCGCCTCGGGATTGCTGAAATCCCACGAGGGCACCGGACCGGCGAGAAAGGTCTGCTGCACCACGCGCGGCAGCACCGGCTTTTGCCAGAACAATACTGTCGCCGCCAGATAGATCACCACCCCGATGGGGGCGCAAAGCCATGGATTTGAAAGCAATTTATTCATTGACGGTGACAGGCGGGCTTAAATGGAGGGTTGGCGCTCGACGCGTCGAAAATTCATCGAGAATTTTTTGCTCTTCCCGCATTTCCATCCGCAAGTAGAGGGCCTTTTGTTTGTCGCAATAAATGTCCACGATTTCGCGTTGCTGCCGCGCCGCCAGCATCGCTTGCGAGGCGGCATTGACCCGCCGCTCGGCCTGCCCGAGGGCCGCCACGCATTCGTCCCGGCGTTTCTCAAGGGCGCTCTGGCAGTCATAAGCCTGGCTGGCCTCCAACGCCCCGCATCCGTCCGTCAGCAGTTTGCGGATTTGCGCCCGGCTCTGGCCGATCCGTTCATCGATTGATTCCAACAAATCCAGGACGACCTGACGCGCCAGCAGCGCCTGCGCGAATTTCTCCAGCGCCTCGTTTTCCCGGCGTTGGCGGACGGTTCGGACGGCTTCCAATGTGAATCGAAATGCTTTCATCGTTTAATGGGGGTCGGTTTCGGCGGCATCGGTGTCGCCATTGTTTGGTTTAGCAGTGACCAGCTTTGCTCCGTCTTGAAGCCCTCGTTGATCCCCTGCCGGAGGAATGTTTTTAACGGCTCGTGCAAATGGATACTCAGGTCTATCGCGGGGTTGGTCCCGGCCGGATAGGCCCCGATGTTGATCAAATCCTGGTTCTTGCGGTAAGACGCCATTGTTTCCCGCGCCCGCCCGGCCAGCGCTTGCTGCTGGGGGTTTGTCAGGTCCCGCGTCAATCGGCTCACGCTTTCCAGGACATCGATTGCCGGGTAATGATTCTGAGTCGCCAGTTCCCGCGTCAGAACGATGTGACCGTCGAGAATGGATCGCACGGCGTCCGCGATTGGGTCGTTCATGTCATCGGCCTCCACCAATACGGTGAAAAGGCCGGTGATGGAGCCGGTTTGACCCGAACCCGCCCGCTCCAGCAATTGCGGCAGCAGCGAAAACACCGACGGCGTATAACCGCGTGTGGCGGGTGGTTCGCCAACCGCCAGGCCAATCTCGCGCTGCGCCATCGCGAAGCGAGTGACCGAATCCATCATCAACAAAACGTTCTGGCCTTTGTCCCGAAAATATTCCGCCACTGCCATCGCCACGAAAGCTCCCTTGAGCCGCGCTATGGCCGGTTGATTGGATGTCACCACCACTACCACCGATTTCCGCCGTCCCGTCTCATCCAGGTCCTTTTCCAGGAATTCCCGGACTTCGCGGCCTCGCTCGCCGATCAGCGCGATCACGTTGACATCCGCCTCGGCCTGGCTGGCAATCATTCCCAGAAGGGTCGATTTGCCAACGCCGCTACCCGCAAAAATCCCGAGCCGTTGTCCCCGTCCGCACGGAATAAAAGTGTCAATCGCCTTGATTCCGGTGCGGAAACAATCGCGAATGCGTTGCCGCTTAAGAGGATGGGGCGGTTGCAAGTTCAAACTGACGGAATCGCTCGCGCGGATTGGCCCTAGATCGTCCAATGGTTGTCCCAGCCCGTCGATCACCCGGCCTTTGAGGTCGTCGCCGACCGGCACCCGAAGCGTTGTCCCAAGGGCGATGACTTCGGCGCCCGGATGGATGCCCTGAAGTTCACCCAGCGGCATCAGCAACACATGATGATTGCGAAAACCCACGACTTCGGCCAGCGTCGCGCCGTTGTGGCCGGCGGATTCAATGCGGCAAATCTCTCCCACCGCCGCCAGCGGCCCCTCGGATTCGATCACCAGCCCAATGAGCTGGACCACCCGGCCGTGATTGCGAATGACTTCGGTTTGTTCCACCCGCCGGGCGAGGCTTTGCAGGCGATTGGATGCGCAGATGGGGCCTCGGTTCGTCATTCGAGCAGGCTCCTTTGCAGTAAATCGAGTTTGGTCTCGCGCCGCGCGTCAACGGTCCCGAACCGCGTCTGCACAAGGCAGCCGCCGCGCGTGACATCGGACGAGGAAACAAAGCGAAATTCTTTTGAGTCGTCTTTGGCGTCGATCAGCGGCGAGCCGGATTTTTGCAGCAACTCAAGGTCCGCCGGATGGAGCCGCACTGTGAACTCCGCCGTCCCTTCGATCTGCGTCAGAGCGTCGCGAACCACCGCCTCCATCATTTCCGTGGTAATCGGCAATTCCACGACCATCTTTTGGGCGATCGAAAGCGCCAGCGCCACCAGCGAAGTCTCCGTGTCGCGCACGATTTGGGGAACGGACTCCCGCATTGATTTCAGCGCGCCGGCGACCAATTCCTGCACTTCGGCGCGCTGCTGCAAAAGTTCCTCGCGAAGGGCCTTTTCCGCGTCGTTGCGCCCGCGCTCGTAGCTGGCTTGCAATTCCTCTTCCGATGCCCGCGCCGGCGCGATGGCAACGGCGCTGGGGATGGCGTCGGCGTTCCGGGGGCGGATTTCGCGCAGCGGTTTCGGAAATAAAAGTGTGTCAGACCAGGGCTTCATCTTTGGTGGCGCCCGCGGCGCCGCGGACTTCGATTTCTCCTTCGCTTTCCAGGCGGCGCACACAATCCACTATCCGGAGTTGCGCCGCTTCGATATCGCGTTTCTTCACCGAGCCGAGGAAACTGATTTCCTCGTTGACGGTGTCGGCCGCGCGTTTGGATATGCAGCCAAGAAGGACTTCCTTGAGCTTGGCGCTGGCCGCCTTGAGGGAGACCGCCAGGTCGCGCATATCGACTTCGCGCATGACTTTTTGCAAGGCGGTTTTGTCCAGCGTCATCATGTCCTCAAAGGTGAACATTTTGTGGCGGATGGCCTGGCCCAATTCCGGATTGCGGCGCTCCAGTTCGATCAGCACCGGGTCGCTCAAAGTCTTGTCCATCGCGTTGAGCAGGTCCGCCGCCGTTTTCACCCCGCCAGTCTGGTTTAACGCGCGGGTTGATTTTACATTCGTCTTCTGCCCCAGCACTTCGACAATTTTTTCGACCACTTCGATCGGCGTTGGCCCAAGGGTCGCCAGCCGTTCGATGATCTGGTCCCGCGTCGCGTCCGAAAACAGTGTGAGCAGTTGCGACGCCTTTTCGGCGGAAAGATAACTGGCGATCAGCGCGACGGTTTGGGGCTTCTCCTCTTTCAATAAATTGAAAAGCTGGCGCAAATCCATTTCCACGATCTGCCGCATTCCGCCCATCGGCATCTGCGAAGGTGAAACGCGGCCAATGATGTCGGACGCCCGAAACAGGCCGACCGATTTTTCAAGGACCGTCCGGGTGTATGCGGGGCCGCCCAGGGTGGCTGTGCCTGCCTCCACCGCCATTTGTGAAAACTCGCGGAGGATTTCGCGCCGCATCTCCTGCGTAATAAGCGTTATTTTGGCCATCTCCGTCGAAACCAGTTCCACCTCATGCTCGTCCAGGCTTTTGAGCATTTGCGCGGCGGAATCCGGCCCAAGGATGACCAGCAACGTCGCCAGTTTTTGGTGGCGGGTCATCCGGGAGACTTGGACTGCGGCAATTTCAGCTTCCATATGAATTAGTTCTCGGGTTTGCCACGAGCCAGCCAGTTCTTCACGGCCTGCGTCATGTTGGCGGGATTTTCGCGGATGAGTTGATTGAGCACTTCGACGGTCACGAGCCCGCCGTTTTGGCCCCGGCCATGTCCGTTTCCGTTCCCGTTCCCGTTGGCGTGTCCATTGGCGCCGGGCAGGGGAATGTTGATCGGGATTTCATCCTTGGCCGTCTTGCGCCATAAAGCCCAGAACAAACCAAGCGCTCCCACCGCGAGGGCCGGATAGAGCGCCTTTTGGGCTAGCTCAACCCAGTATTGCTGCTTTTCCTGCTTGTCCAATTGTTGCGTGATCTCCATTGCCGGCTGGTCGTTGAACGGAATCTCTTCCAGCGTGATTTCATCTTTCCGGTCGGGATCGCCCGTGTCCCGGATGCCCAGAGCGCTTTGCACGATGTGCCGCAGCTTTTCCAACTCCTCGGGGCTGCGCGGCGTTGCCTTGCGGTCCGCTCCCGTCCCCTCAAATCGTTGCGCGATAAAAACCGCCGTCGATAGTCGTTTGATGCTTCCCGCCGCCTCGACGACGTTGCTCGTGCTCTTGTTGATCTCGTAGCTGTTGTTGGTGACTTTTTTCGTCGTATGGCTTTTGTTCACCGGTGGCGCGGCCGCATTGGTGTCGGAGGTTCCATTGGCGCTGACGCCTGGCGCTCCGCCGGTGGCGTTGGCCGTTGCGGACTCGGTGTTTTCGTCGTTGATGATGCTCGATCTCACGACCTGGCCGTCCGGGTCAAATTTCTCGTCGGTGCGCGTGACCGAGTCCCAATCCAAATCCGCCGAGACGCGGACCACCGCCTGCCCCTGTCCCAGCACTTGTTCGAGCATCCCTTGCGCTTTTTTGGTCAGGTATTGCTCGAGATTACGTCGCGCCGTAAGCTGGTTGTTCGACAGTCCCGCGACCGAATCCGAATCTTCATTTTCCGAAAGCACGTTGCCCATGTTGTCAACCACCGAGACGTTGTTGACCTGCAATCCTTCCACGCTGTTGGCCACAAGAAAACGTATTGAATTGACCGCCGCCGATGGCAGTTGGCCGTTGCCGCGCACCCGGATGAACACGGACGCCGTTGGTTTGCGCCCGGTATCGATCAGGAGCCGGTTTTCGGGCATCACGATCATCACCCGCGCTGATTCTATCTGGTCAAGCTGGCTGATCGTCCGGGCCAATTCCCCTTGCACGGCGCGCGTGTAATTGGCGCGCTGCACAAAGTCCGAAATCCCGAAGTTCGCCTTGTCAAAAATTTCAAATCCCACTCCGTCGCTCCTGGGAATGCCCTTGCTGGCCATTTGCATTCGGGTTTGATAGACCTTATCCGAGGGCACGTAAATCGATCCGGCGCCACGGACTTGATAGGGAGTCTTCGCTTCGTCCAGGGCCGCGACGACCTTGGCGGCTTCGCCATCTTCGAGTTTCCCGTAAAGCAGCGAATAATCGGGGCGGCTGGACCAAAAAGCCATCGTCCCAAGCCCTACAAACACCACCGCGGTCGCCATGATGATGCTGATGCGCTGGTTCAGCCCGAGCTGCTTCCAGATTCCGAGCAATTGATTTCCTAACTGGCTGAGATTCTTGTTCATGTCTAATTACCTGCTCAAACTTGCATCCGCATCAGTTCCTGGTAGGAGTCCAGCAGTTTGTTTCGGACTTCCACCATCATCTGAAAGGAAATGTTGGCTTCCTCCATCGAAATCATCGCCTGATGGAGCGAAACGTTTTTCCCGCTCAAAAGACCGCTCACCGTGTCGCTCGCCGCCGTCTGCTTTTGCGAGACTTCGTTGACTAGGTTTCCCAATAAATTATCGAATCCCGCCCCGGATGTGCTGCTCGCGGCCTGCGTCGCTTGCACCGGAACGTCCGTATTGAGCTGCTGCAGCTCGATGGCGGGGATGGCCTGCGTTGTTGTCGCGGTCGTCGCGCTGACGGCGTTCTGGACGCCTCCCACTTGGGAGCCTGCCATCATTTTTAATGCCGAAAGCGCGTCCATTTATCAGTGCTTGCCGATTGACAACGCTTGCATTGCAATACTGTGCGCATTTTTGGCCACAGCCAGGTTCGCTTCGTAAGACCGAGAGGACGCGATCATATCCACCATTTCCTCGTGAATATTAATGTCCGGCATGGCAACCATTCCGTGCGCGTCCGCATCGGGACTGCCGGGGTTATAAACCATTCGCGCCGGACGGTTATCTTTTTGGATTCGAGCAATTTGCACCATTTCCGGGCTGCTGCCGCTAACCAGATTGGAATCAAGCGAGGATTGTTGCGCCTTTAAAACATTCTCGAAAACCACTTCCTGCCGCTGGTAAGGCTTCCCATCCAGCCCGCGCGTCGTGTTGACGTTGGCGATGTTCTGCGAAATCACATCCATCCGGACCCGTTCGGCATCCAGGGCGGATGCCGTGCTGTCGATGCCGCTGAGAACGTTAATCATAATTCAAATCAAGATTTTCCGGTGACGGCCATCCGAATTTTGGCCATGGATTGGTTGATCAGTTCCGTTTCGGCGGCGTTCTCGACGGTGTTTTCGTTGAGCCGCAGCATCTCGCTTTCCAATTGCACGGTATTGCCATCCGCGCGGCCCGAAACCGCCGAGGTATCGACGGCCAATTCCGGCTGCATGGTGGCGACTGACGCCGAATTGCCGCTGCTGATCGCGCTTTGCAACTGGCTTTCAAAACTCGAAGCGACATCAAGCCGCTTATAATTGGGCGTCTCGACGTTTGCCAGGTTGCTGGCAATGGCTTCCTGGCGCAAAACGCTGACATCCAGCATCTTTTTCGCCGTTACGTAACTTGAATCGCTAAATAGCGCGTTAATCATAAGCTCTCCAGCCGGATTAGCAGCCGATGTGCCAGCAGGCAAAAAAGGCCAAAAGACGGGGTATTTCGGGGATTTTTGGGAAATTTCGGGAAATTCGGGGATGGGCTGGCAATTATTGCCGACCCCCCATCGGCATTTCTTGCGTCCACCCCTGCGATTCTTTAACTTCGACTGAAGAATGAGAAAAGTTGAAAAGAAAAAGCGGGCTCAACCTTCCCAGGATATTCCGCCCATGCCGCCCGGCGCCCGCCTGACTACTCTCGAAAACGGGCTCGTCGTCATCACTCGCGAAGACCACAGCGCCCCGGTCGTTTCCGCCCAGGCCTGGTGCCAGACTGGGAGCATCTCGGAGGGAAAATGGCTCGGCGCGGGTCTCTCGCACGTCCTCGAACACATGCTTTTCAAAGGCACAACCACCCGCCCCGGTAGCCGCATCGATCAGGAAGTCCAGGCCGCCGGCGGTTACATGAACGCCTACACCTCCTTCGACCGCACGGTCTATCATATCAACGTTCCAAACACCGGCGCCACCGTCGCCATCGATATACTTTGCGACATCGTCCAAAATGCGACGCTTCCCCCCGAGGAATTGGAAAAGGAACTGGATGTCATCCGCCGCGAAATGGACATGAATCAGGATGACCCCGGCCGCCGCTCCGGCCGCCGCCTTTTCGAGAGCGCGTTTGTCAAAAGTCCGTATCGCTTTACCATTATCGGCTATCCCGATATTTTCAACACACTCAAGCCCGCCGATATTCTTACATATTACAAGGAGCGATACGTTCCGAATAATCTCTTCTTCGTCGTTACGGGCGATGTAAAGGCTGACGATGTTACCGCGCAAATCAGCCGCGCTTTTGCGGAGAATAAATCGAAGGCCTTGCCGCCGATGGTTCTTCCAGACGAGCCACGGCAGACGGCCCCGCGCGAAGTGATCGAAGAAGCGCCGATTGAATTGGGTTACTTTCATTTTGCCTGGCATATCCCCGGCATCCGGCATCCCGACGCCCCCGCGCTGGATATTCTGGCCGCTTTGCTCGGCAGCGGACGCAGTTCGCGATTGTTCCGTGAGGTGCGCGAAAAGAAGGGGCTTGTCACATTCGCTGACGCATGGACTTACAGTCCGGGAGAGCAGGGGCTTTTTGGAATGAGCGCCGCGACCAGCGGCGATAAATTCGAACCCGCGCGCGCCGCGATGCTGCGTGAGGTGGAACGCGTGAAAGACGCCTTGATCCCCGAAAAGGAATTGGCCAAGGTCATCAAGCAGTTCGTCGCCGGCACACTTGCCACGCGCAAAACGATGCAGGGACAGGCGCAGGACATCGGCGCCAATTGGATGGCCGCGAACGATTTGAACTTTTCCGAGCGTTATCTCGCCGCCGCGCAAGAGGTGACGCCGACCACCTTGCAACGCGTCGCCCGCGCTTATTTGACGGCGGCCAATCGCACATTGTACGCGCTACTGCCACCGGGGGGCGCTCCCAAATCAACCCAGACGGCGCTGGTCACCGCTGACTCGGCAATCCAAAAAATAATGCTTCCCAACGGGTTGCGACTACTGGTTAAGGAGGACCATCGTTTGCCGTTTGTGGAAATGCGCGCGGTGTTTCAAGGCGGCGTGCTGGCCGAATCCGCCCACGACAACGGCCTGACACAGCTTGTCTCTAAAATGTTGCTCCAAGGCACCCGTAGCCGGAGCGCGGAGCAAATCGCCGTGTCGATAGAATCGGTCGGCGGAAGCATCGAAAGTTTTGGCGGAAACAACAGTTTCGGAGTCAGCGCCGAGGTTTTGAGCGGTGATTTCAAAATCGGCTTCGACATTTTTGCTGATGTGCTGTTAAACCCGGCTTTTCCCGCCGCTGCGTTTGAACGGGAACGCGACATTCAATTGGAACTGATTCGCGCGCAACGCGACCAGTTGTTGCAAAGTTGCAGCCGCGCCATGCGCAAGGAACTTTTCGGAGAAACCGCGTATGGCCTGGATCCCATCGGCACGGAGAGCAGCGTTGGCTCCCTAAAGGTCGCGGATTTGGCCGCGTTCTACAAAAAAACGACCGCCCCGCGCAATTGTGTGCTGGCTATTTTTGGTGACGTTCACACGGCGCAATTGAAAGCGGCGGTCCAAAAGGCTTTCGGACGATGGAAAACAACCACGGAGATCAGCCCGCCCGAAGCCGTTTCCCCCGCTTTGAGCGAGATCAAGCGCGTTCTTGAAGTCCGCGACAAAAAGCAGGCTGTTATTGTGGTCGGTTTTCCCGGTTTAACGGTCAAGGACCCGGATCGATACGCGTTGGAACTGTTGCAGGAAGGGTGCAGCGATCTTGGCTCGCGTCTGTTCCTAAGGGTTCGCGAAAAACTCGGTTTGGCGTACTACGTCGGGGCGCAGCATTTCACCGGGCTGGTTCCCGGTTATTTTGCGTTTTACGCGGGCACTGAGCCTCAAAAAGTGGAGCAGGTCGAAAGCGAACTGCTCAAGGAGGCCGGCTTGCTGCGGATTGAAGGCTTTACCCAGGAGGAGTTGGACCGGTGCAAGGCCAAAATGATCGGTCAGAAAAAAATCGCCCGCCAGGACCTCGGCAGCCTGGCCCTGACGGTGGCGTTGGACGAGCTTTACGGAGTCGGCTACCAAAACATCGACGCCGAAGACGCCCATTACGAGGCGGTGACCCTCGATCAAATCAAGGATGCGGCCAAAAAATATTTGACGCCAGACCGGGCCGTCATCGCGGTGATACGGCCTTCAATTGTATCCGGCTGAGCGGGTATCGGAGAATCAACAAAATAAAGGTTGTCTTCTGGCAGTCAGGAGGATAGCCTTCAAGGCATCACATTCCCGCCGAGCGCATTGTCAACGAGATAGACTTTTGCTGGAAGGCGGAATCCATGAATAGCGAACCGCAACTCCAGGACCTTCGGTCATTGATTTGGCCTCCCGCTCCCGAAAGCCGGAAGGCGAGCGGGTTTACGCTGGTTGAATTGCTGGTTGTTATTGCCATCATCGCGATTTTGGCTGCGCTTCTGCTGCCGGGCTTAAGCCAGGCAAAATACCAGGCCGTGCTCACTTCGTGCGTGAACAACGAGCGCCAACAGGTCCTCGCCTTCACCATGTACGCCGACGAGAACAAGGAGTTCTTCCCGCTCGACACCGGCGCATACCAAGCTTGGGACCTGCAACAGCAGGTCGGAACCATGCTGGCGGCGGCAGGCGCAACCTACAAAATCTGGTACGACCCGGGCGCCGCCTGGCATTACACTGACAGCGACGACCTTGCCTTTTGGACCAATCAAGCCGCCATGTATGACGGCGAAACCCAGGCTCTCCGCCACGTCGGCTACACCCTGACGCTTTCATCGATTTCGCAGTACACGGAAGATGACGGAAACATCTTTGGTTGCGCCACCAATGTCAATCAAAAATTAAACGCCACGTCGGTGGCATTTAATGGACATAACGTGCCGATCGTGCCTTCGGGCCGCGTCCTGGACGCCTGCGTCACCATTACCAGCTCCGGGAACCTCTCCGCCAATCCCGCCGTCATGGACCATTACCAATGGACCGGCTTGCCTCACTCGCTGGACCCGGATGTCCCCGGCACCAAACCGTTGACCAGCGCTCATCTCCTGCCCAACAAGCTTCCGTTCGGCGGCAACGTGGGAATGCTCGACGGCCACGTCGAGTGGCGCCGCTTCCAGGAATTTATCCCCCGCACCGGCGGCGGCCCCTGCTTCTACTTTTAGTTACGGAAAACGCCACCTGTGGTCGCTCAACTGCAGACGTTCAATCGGTTGAGATGTCATAGCCCAGTAAGTCGCTGCCTGCGTTCAATTGCCGGAGGCAGGTGGGGACTTCCTCGGGCATTACAACGTCGCTTAACGAATGATATTCGTAATCGATTATCACACTCCCGCCGGTGTAGTTGATGCTCCGGTGAAAATAAAAGGCGGGGTTTTCGATGTTTTGAGTGTCGGGGGCAATGGGATACGTGGGGACGAAGCTCAAGCTGGCCTCGATATGGGAGATTTGGTGCGATGGATAATCCATTCCCAACGGCTGGGTGCGAAATGAGACGGCAGGTTTGCGCATCGCCTCGGCCACATTGCGGGGATAAAATTCGCAGCGATAGTAGGTTTCGCCTCGTGGACGCTTCCATATTCCAGTGATCGCATAGAATTCCGTGATTTCGACGCGATTGTTCTGCTGGTCGTCGTTGAATTGCAAATGATCGGTGGCCCGGATTTGCGGATAATCCCTTGCCGCCTGCTCCAGGCGCTCGCGTTCGATATCGTCCCGAGCTGTTGTGGCGAATTCTGCGCGCAATTCATCGGCGTCCCTTCCTTCGGCGTCGGTCACGATTTTGAGGTCCGAATCGCTGTTAAGTCCCCGGATTGTGAAATAGGATGAGACCATTGTTTTGGGCTGGACGGGGCAGGTTGGGATTTCGGCGAGGGCAGCGGTGCCCGGGCGGATGAGCAAGCCGTAACTATAGTTGCGCCAGGAACGGTCTGCCAGCGGACCTCTTTGATAAGTCGCTGTGGCATCCAGGAAATAGCGCTGGCCATTCAAGATCACCTGGGTAATGGCGTGGTCGAATAGCACGGCCGAAGCGTGCATATCGGCCACTGTCTGGCGCATACTGGTGTTCACGAGCAGGGGGTACGCTTCGATTTTTAGCGCGCGCAGGATTGTCACCAGCAGCCACGTCTTGTCCTTGCAATCGCCGTAGCGCCGGGCAAAAACAACGGATGGCGTCGCCGGTTCGAAGTCACTCGCTCCGCTTTCCACTCCGAGATAACGGACCTGTTCCTGAACGAATTGCAAGGCGGCCAGGAGGCGATCCTCTGGCGCGGGCAATCGGCTCCATTCATTGATCTTTGCGAGCAAGTCGCGTGAAATCGCGTTGGTCGTTGTAAACAGGTTCAAAGCCCACTTGTTGACGTCCGACCATTTTTGGAATTCGCTCAACTCGACCCACGGATGTGGGTTGTACCAAACAGGCGTCGGCGGCTGCAAACGCAGTCCCGGCACTTTCGCGCAATCCCATTTGAACTCTACCGTAGTGCCTTTGTGAATGGTGACTGGCACAAGGTCTGTCCCGTGATTTTGCACGTAAAGCTTGCGCGGGGATTGCCACAACAGACGTGTCATTAGCCGATCAACTGGCTGGGAATATTGGAGCGGCACCTCGGAGACGAACTTCCCGTCAAAAGCCGGGTTGTTTCCCGCGATGGTGTAGGCGTAATCAATGATGTCGCCGGGACGTATGTCGTCCAGCACCAGCGTGGTGTACTGGTCGGAAGTAAACAGATAATCCTCCGTATCCAGGCCCTGCTGGCTGGTTTGACTTTGCGCGGATCCCAAACGGTCCAGTTGATTGGTTCCACGCCAGAGTTTCACCCAGTGCATCGTGAGACTTTGGTAGCTAGGATCGTACTCGATCACGATGTGCGAATCCCTTTGCACGCCGTCGGGTGTCAGTACCTGGCGGACTCGGTGCGTAAAGTCCTCCTCGTATTGGGCGTTGATTTGCCTGTCCATCAGGAGCCATCGCGAGCTGATGGAAGGGTCGGCCGCCTCGGTGTCAAAATGACCGTTGACCGGCACGGGGACAACCCACTTCGACGGGGGCGCGACTTTGGGTTTGATGTCCTGGGCCACCGCCAGGTTTGCGGCGATTAAGAGGCCCAAAAAAGGCGCGCGTTGAAAATAGGACAAAATCTTACCCACTCTTGGTGCATAGCCGAGGACGCGGAACAAATCAAGCGCGACGCAAAAACTATCTTGAGACCAGGTCAATTGGATGAATAGGAAACCACCGATGTGCTGAGGAGTTCGTCGGCCGCGTTCAATTGCCGGACGTACGTGGGAAACGCATCGGGCGTCACGACGTCGCTCGTTGATCGAAATTCCTGTTCAATCACAAGTTTTGCGCCTAAGATGTTTACCATCCGAGAGAAAGAAAAAGCCGGATTGTTGATCGTTAGATTGTCTGGGTGCGTGGGCAAACCGGCCGCCCAAGTGGCTTCCACGCGGGAGACGCGATGCACCGGGTAGGCGATTGCCAGCGGTTGAGTGCGGACTAAGTCCAGCGGCTTGGTCATCACTTCCGCCAGATCGGGGGAATAGAATTGGCAGTGGTAATGGTAGTCGTCTGGCAGGTGGCTCCATATTTTTGGGATAGTGTAAAACTCGTTGATTTGAATCCGATTGGTCCGCTCATCGTCATTGAATTGCAGATGCGCCGCCGACCGGATGTCCGGATAATCCTTCTCCCGTGCTTCCAGATATTGTCTCTCGATGTCTTCCGGTTCGCTGGTGGCGAAACGTTCCCGCAACGCCTCGGCGTCGGTCCCTTCGGCGACCGTCACGATGTTCACGGTCGTTTCCCGATCGAAGCCACCCAGGTTAAAATAGAAGCTCTCGGTTGTTGTTGGCAAAACCGGGCAGGATGGGATGACTCGCAACGCGGTGGTCTCTGGCGCGACAGACAGTCCGTAACTGTAATTAAGCCAGGAACGGCCCGCCAGCGGACCGGACTCGTAAGCGGCGGTCGGGTCCAAAAAATATTCCCTGCCATTCACGGTCGCGCGAACTATTGCGCGGTCGAAAAAAACGGGAGAAGGGTGAAAATCCGTCAGCGTTTGCCGGGCACGCGCGCTGACCAGTACTGGCGAGGCGTCGATATTCATCGCCCGCAAGATTGTGACGAGCAGGGTGGTCTTGTCCTTGCCATCGCCGTAACGCCGGGCGAAAACGACCGAAGGCATCGAAGGTTGATAATCTGAAACGCCGCTGTCCGGGCCGATGTAGCGAATTTGCCGCTGAACAAATTGAAGCGCCGCCTCTGTTGCGTCTTGCGCGGGCAACGTTTTCCATTCGCTTATTTTCGCCAGCAGTTCCCGCGAAATCCCCGCGTTTGTCGCGCTTGTGCCGAACAATCCCATCGCCCATCTGTTGACATCGGACCAGTTTTGGAATTCGCTCAACTCAACCCACGGGTACGGGTTGTACCAGCTCGGTGTTTTTGTCTGGATGCGCAAGCCCTGCACGTTCATGGAATCCCATGTGAATTCGACCAAATTGGTTTTGCGGACCGTCGTCGGAACAACAGCGCTGCCGTGATTTTGAATGTAAAGTTTGCGAGGCGGCGCCCAGACCAGGCGCGTCACCATCCGGTCCGCGGGTTCATTAAACTGGAGTGGCACGCGGGCGGTAAACATCCCGTTGAGGGCGGGGTTTGCTCCGTCGAGACTGTAAGCGTAGTCGATAATGTCGCCGGGGCGGAGATTGTCCAGTAACAGCATCGCGGATTTTTCGGAGTTGAAAAGAAAATCGCTCGCGTCGGGTCCAGGCGCCGTGATTTGAAATCTGCCCGGGTCAAGCCGGTTCAAACTGTTGGTCCCGCGCCAGACTTTGATCCAATGCAGTGTGATGGTTTGGTAGCCGGGATCGTAATTGATGGAGATACGCGAAGCCGTGTCCGCCCCGTGACGCGTCAGCACTTGGCGAATGCGTCGCACAAATTGTTCGTCGTTTTGCGCATTGATTTGTCTTTCCACCAGCACCCATCGGGCATCGAGCGACGGGTCCGCGGGTTGCAGGTTGAACGGCCCTTCCGGCCGCAACGGGACTACCCATGACGAAGGCGGCGCGACTGCGGGTTTGCCATACTGGGCAAAAACCGGATTTGCCATGATAAAAAGCGCGAGCAAGCCTCCGCAAAAGGAAGCCCGTCGGAAACAAAGCAAAATTTCCCGCAACGAATTGTAAGCGCCTCTATGTGCAAACATTGTGCCCCCAGGTATTAATAAACCGGTTTTGCAAACTTCGCAACTGGCACCTGTCCAGAGAGGTCGGTTAATGCCCTAATGGCGTTGCCCGAGCGCCCGAGGCGTTTTTCCGGGCGGTATTTTCATCTTTACACCCGATTGATCGTCCACGCGCCGAATGGTAAACAGGGACTGGATATGAAGGCGTTTGTTTTATTGTCGATGTTGATGACGATGACAATTTCGGCATCCGCGATGGATAGGCTGAATGCCCTGTGGATGCTCGAAAGTGGAGGTAACGATTATTTGGTCGGAAAAGTCGGCGAGAGAAGCCGTTACCAGGTTCGTCCCGCTGTATGGCGCACAGTGACGGTGTCCCGCGCGTTTACCCAGCCCAAGGTGGCGCGCTATGTCGCCGCGACGGTCATGGACAGGCGTTCGCGCGAGTTCGAGGTCAGGTTCGGGCGCCCGCCGACAGATTTCGAATACTACGGGCTGTGGAATGCGCCAGGCGAAGTTCTGTCGCGGCATCTCAGCCGATCCGTCGCAAAACGCTGCGAACGTTTCCGCAACCTTTGTGATCTCGCCGTGCGTTAAGCTGAGGCTGGGCTTGCTGTCGCTAAATGCCAATTTGCCGCCCTATTTCCACCAACGCATCCGATGGCAGCCGGAAATAATCGCTCAAGTGCATGGAATTTCGCTGCATCGCCGCAAAACACGCAACAACCCATTTTGGCAAACCCTTGCCATCTTCGCGTGGAACAATCCTTTCGAAACCCACATAATAGGTGACGTCGGAGGGATCGATACCGCAGCCGCGCTCGTGGGCCTGCCTAAGCAACGCCGGAATATCCGGCGGCTCCATGAATCCATAAATCGCTGAGGCGCGCCAGAAGTTCGGGGCCACTTCTGTCATTGTTAGGCGCCTGGCTTCGCTCACTCGCGGAATGGAACCTATATCGACAGTCAGCGCGAACAGTCGCTGGTGAAGCGCCCCATTGTGGTCCAGGTTCCAAGCCATCACGGGTGAGGCCTCTTTTCGGGTTCGTGTCAGGTACACTCCTGTACCCTTCACCCGCGGGATTTTCCTCTTTGCGACTTCCGCCATGAATTCGCCAATGGGAAGCACTTCCTTTTGAAGCTGGGCCGCGACCGCTTTGGCGCCGCGGTGCCAGATCAACATTACACCATAGACAAACGCCGCCAGGACCACCGGCACATAACCGCCGGACATCACCTTTGAGCAATTGGCGGTGAAAAAGGAAGCGTCAACTATAATGAAAATACCCGCTATCAAGCCCGCGCGCGCAACGCCCCACTTCCAGATTTCCCGCATCGCGATAAACAACAGCACGGACGTTGCCAGCATCGTCGCTGAAACCGCAATACCGTAGGCCGCCGCGAGGTTGTCGGACTTTCGGAATGCCAGCGCGAGGCCGCACGTTACGACCATCAACATCCAGTTGATCGGCCCCACATAGATTTGCCCATATTCCTCCGCCGAGGTCTGGGTGACTTTTATCCGCGGCATCCAGCCGAGCTGGATTGCCTGCCGTGTCATCGTAAAAGTTCCGGTAATGATCGATTGGCTGGCGATGATCGTCGCAATGGTCGCCAGCGCAACCAGCGGAATGAGCAACGCATGTGGACAAAGCCGGTAGAAAATATTGTCCGAGGTCGGCGCGCCCTCGAGCACAAGCGCCGCCTGGCCCGCGTAATTCAGCAGCAAACTTGGAAAGACCAACGCCAGCCATGCCAGGCGAATGGGCTGCGCGCCCAAATGCCCCATGTCCGCATAAAGCGCTTCGGCCCCGGTCACACAGAGGAAAATGCCGCCCAGTACAAGAAAACCTTTCCACCCACCCCCGCACAGATAGGTGAATCCGTAAACCGGGTTGATTGCGAGCAGGACCGATGGATGCCGTGCAATCCCCCAAATGCCCAGAAGGGCAATCGCCACAAACCACATCAGCATAATCGGCCCGAACGCTTTGCCGATACGCGCCGTCCCCTGCGATTGAATTAAAAAAAGCCCCAGCAGAATCACGACCGCCGTCGGAAGGACGAATCGTCCAAACGAAGGCGCGACGATGTTCAGTCCTTCCACAGCCGACAACACCGAGATCGCCGGGGTCACGGCGCCATCTCCGTAAATCAACGCCGCGCCCAGCAGCCCGATCGCCACTATGACCGGGCGCCGTTTCATCTTGACACCGAGCAGCGCCATCAAAGCCAGAATGCCGCCCTCGCCGTCATTATCGATGCGCATTGCGAACGACACATACTTGATCGTCGTTACGACGATTAAAGTCCAAATGACAAGCGACAGCGTGCCGAGGATCACGGCGCGATCCGGTTTTCCGCCCGTCAGGTTCAACACGGTTTTCAACGTGTAGAGTGGGCTGGTCCCAATATCCCCAAAGACAACCCCAAGCGCGGAAAGGCTCAAAGCCGCGAGACTCATGTTGTTTACAGGCTGCCTTCCAGTTTTTGAACTCATGTCAGATGGAAAAATTTAAGAGCGTGTCACCGCCACAGGCTATGGGCTGGAGAACCCAACGGCAAAAAGATTGTAGTTCCGCCCAAAAAGTCGTATCTCCATTTCCATCATGAGTGAAACGTTGCGTTATTTGCAATCGGAGTCCGCCGCTTCTGGAATTGAAATTGGCACCCTTGTCAAATACCTGCTCATGGATGCCGTTGCGGCAAGGGCCAGCGACATCCACATCGAACCATGGGAAAGCACGCTGGCGGTGCGCCTCCGACTCAACGGCGTCCTCACGGAACTCGTCCACCTGCCGCTGGACCTCATGGAAAAGATTTCGGGCCGCTTCAAAGTCCTCGGCAACATGGTGACTTACCAAACTGGTTTGCCCCAGGAAGGTCATGCGCCCGCCGACCCGGAATTGGGCGGTTGCGAGCAGCGCATTTCCGTTTTTCCCACCGTCCGCGGGGAGAAGATTGTTGTTCGCATTTTTGACCCGAGTCATCGCAGTTTTGATTTGGCGTCGCTCGGCTTCGATGACGATGTCCAGCAACAATTCATCAAGCTCATCACCAAGCCCAGCGGCTTGATCCTTCTGACCGGCCCCACCGGCTCTGGGAAAACCACCGCCATCTATTCCGCAATTTACACTCTGGTCCAGCGCAGCGGCCCGGCAATTAGCATCGCCACTGTTGAGGACCCGGTGGAGTTCAACCTTCCGATGGTCGCACAGGCGCAAGTGAATCTGGCTCAGGAATTCACTTATCCCAGGGCGTTGCGTTCGTTGATGCGGCAAGACCCGCAGGTGATCATGGTCGGCGAAATTCGCGATCCCGAAACCGCCGCCATTGCCGTGCAAGCGGGCCTCACTGGGCACCTCGTCATCAGCACGATTCACAGCGGGAGCACCGCCGGAGTCTTCGCGCGGCTCATCAACATGAACATCGAACCTTTTCTGCTCTCCTCCAGTTTGTCCGGCGTTCTTGGAATGCGCCTCATCCGTACCAATTGCACTTTTTGCGCCCAGCCTTACGAACCGGAGCCGGCCTTGATGAAAATGATTCCTCTCGAAGAACGCGAGAACGCCAGTCTCCGCCGAGGCGGCGGTTGCGAGCAGTGCCACGACACCGGCTTTTCCGGCCGCGTCTCGGTGTGTGAATTGATGACGGTCGATCAGCCTCTCCGCGACGCGGTGCTTGAGAAATTGCCGACCCGCGCGTTGCAGCAAGTCGCGGTCGATCACGGCATGCAAACGCTCTGGACGCGTGGTTTGCGGCGCGTCCTTTCCGGCCAGACGACGCTCGAAGAAATTCTGCGCGTCATTTCCGTCGAAGATATTTAAGTACCGTGCTCACGGCCAGTCTCGTCATATTGACCGTGATCAGCTTTGCGCTGACGTTGTGGCGATGGACCGCAAGCGTGCGTTTTCCGCTTCATCGCCGCGCAATTGTCCAAACCGGGCAGCCGGGCGTGACCTTTCTCAAACCTCTCAAAGGCTGCGATGCCGAAACCAGGAACTGTCTCCGAAGCTGGTTTCTCCAAAAATATCCCGGCCCAACGCAAATTCTTTTTGGAGTCGCGAACGCCGACGACTCGGTGCGCGCCATCGTGCGCGAGTTGCTGGAGGAATTTCCCGAAGCAGATGCCCGGCTGATCATTTGCGGGGAACAGTTGGGCGCCAACGCCAAAGTTTCCACCCTGCGCCATTTGGAGCCTCACGTCCGCCACGAGTTGGTCATGATCAGTGACGCCGATGTAAAAATCCCTCCTGACTTCGCTGTCAATCTTACGCCGTGTCTCGAAGACGCATCGGTGGGCCTGGTCAATTGTTTCTATCGCCTCGCCAATCCAAGCACGGTGGCGATGCAATGGGAGGCCGTCGCCATCAACGCCGATTTTTGGACGCAAGTCCTGCAATCACGCAGCCTGCGTCCTGTTGATTTTGCCCTCGGCGCGGTCATGACAATTCCCACCGCCCAACTCAAAGCGATCGGCGGATTCGCCGTCCTGGCCGATTATCTTGCGGACGATTACCAATTGGGACAGCAGGTGGCCAAACAGCAAAAGCGAATCACCTTCGCGACGGTTGTGGCCGAATGTTACGATTCACCAATGAGTTGGTCCCAAGTCTGGACGCACCAATCGCGTTGGGCGCGGACGATTCGAGTTTGCCAGCCTGCGCCATTTTTTCTAAGCATCCTGAACAACTCAACTCTCTGGCCATTATTGCTGGCGTGTGTTTTTCCCCATCCGCTGTACATTTGCGCCGCGGGGTTTTGCGTGATCTTTCGCATCGCCACCGCTTTGCATCAGCAAGCCAGAGTGATCCAATCATACCGCCATATCGGCTATTGGTGGATGGTCCCGATAAAAGACATTTTGGACGTCTTTGTGTGGGCGTCCTCGTTTCTGGGCAACAAGATCGTCTGGCGTGGCGAACGCTATCGCATTTTACGCGGCGGAAAGCTCGTGGCTGTCTAATTATCTCTCGGACACTTTGACGGGTACGTTGCCACCGTCCAAAATCGCGTCAGCAGGTTCTCCTTCGGGCACGGTGACCGATTTGTTGATCTGGCCGATAAGGTTGTTCATCGCGGCGCCAATGCCGCTAGGGACGGTCGGATCGACGGGGAGGTTGGAAAGATTGCCTGTCAAGATATTGGTCCCCGGCAAGACCTCGTCGATCTCGAATGAGGCGTCGGGCTTGACGTCCATGGTGCAGTGACGCACGGCAATGGATCGGGCGATTCCCTCTCCGGAATCCCAATAACCTTTAGGAACGCGCTGAGGCATTGCGTACTGAGTGGCGAGATCCGGGAACAGTAGTTGCCGTGACCAATCAATCGAGGTAGTCGGCTTTTCCAGAATGAAATGGTCGGCGAGCGAGCACCCGATGCCTCCAATCTGCACGTTGACGGTTGAGCCGGGGTGAATCTCGACCAGGGTTTCGTGCCGCAATGCGCCGACGCAACCGATAGGATAAACATAGAGCTTACAGGGGAGCGTCGGAGCGGGATCGATCACAAAATGGCCCTGCGCATCGCTTTGGGCGTAAAACTCCAAACCCAAGCTTCCGAGCCTGCCGCCGCCGGTAACTCCGACCTTCCTGTCATTCGAGGATTCATGGGATAGCTTGAGATGGCCTTCCAGCCGGCCCCATGGTTTCAGAAGGATGGAAACGGCCAGATTAGTCCGCCCAAGAACCGCGCGGCCAAATCCTTTTTCGCTGACAGTCGCGACGATGCGCGCATCGGAGACGTGAGGGAAGGAAAACTCCCCGTCGCCGTCGGTTTTCACGATCAGACCGTGAGGCGCGTGTACGAATCTTCCCGGCCCAATCGTGGTGAATCGTCCGGGGACGCAAAGCCCCACTTCCACGCCGGGCGCCGGGGTGCCATCGGGCAGAAGGACGATGCCTTGAACGTGATCATGGGGATTGGCGCGGCGCAGCGATATGTTACAGACAATGTCGGAGCCGGTTGGTTTAAGAGCCGGGGAAGTTGTGACATCGTAACCTTCGGCTTCAAATTGCAGATGGAGAGATGGGGAGTACTTTGTCATGGCAAGTTCGTAAACTCCGTTGCTTGCCTCCACAAGATCAATTCTTTGGTCTTGGGGCATCACTTTGAAGCTCGACACGGGGCGGCCGGTTTTCGAGTCGTTAACGAGGCCGGAAACGGTGAACTGCCGGTGCAAAGAGATTACGTGCTCCTGGCCATCGGCGGCGATGAAGTTGTCGCGCGTATAGCAGTAGCCGTTCGCATACGCGCACAGATTCATTTCATCCGGCGGGGCGGAGTTCCACTCCAGCGAGCCGTCTTCGGCGGAGGTGCCATTCCAGCCCAGAGTATTGAAGCCGCGCCAGGCTTGTAAGCTGACTCGGGCGCGGTTGACAGGGCGGTTCGAGTCATCGACGACTCGGATGCGAAGCCGGTTGCCAGGTGAAAGCGTCACGGAAACGGGGGCTGAGCTGCTGCGAACGGCGACCTTGATTCGTTCGGGAGCGTAACCTTCCGCCGTGATCGTGAGGTGGCTATCATCGAAAGAAAGGTGATTGAGGACAAAGGAACCGTCTTGCCCGGTGACGGATGTCTGGGCCGACATATAAAAATTCCCGAAGTCAACTTTTGCGCCGACTATGGGCTTTTGTTGCTGGTCTGTCACGGTGCCTGTTAGTGTAGTGTCCCATAAATAGCTAGCCATTCGTTGCGCCCAATTTGGCCTGTGGCGAGGCGCGACGAAGGAGCATCCCCGCGTGGGGCTGTGACTGAGAAGCAACGAAGCCACAGGCCAAATTGGGCGCAACCCGAAGGG